>NZ_CP119391.1:645413-1290826 GCF_031886125.1 Halomonas piscis | reverse complement strand
CCTGCACCCCGGCGGCCCGCCACTCTTCCACCAGCGAAAGGCCGTCGCCGTCGGGCAGGCCGCGGTCAAGAATGACGACGTCGCTTTGCATGGACGCCATGACCCGGCGCGCTTCGGCCATGGTGGCGACCTCGTCCACCACCAGGTCGAAGGTTTCCAGTCCGGCGCGAATTCCCGACGCCACCAGGGCGTCGTCCTCGACCAGCAGTACGTGCATGGGCGGCTCCCTCAAATTGGCCAGATCATGACGACCCGGGATTAAGCGGACGTTAACAGGCCTCGGGACAGAAGCCGAGTGCCGCTCAGCCTCTGGGGGCCGGCCAGTGAAAGTCCTGCGCCGGCGGCGCCAAGCCTTCAACGCCGGGAGCGCTTTCCGGCACGCAGCGGCCCAGGGCGTCGCGCAGCCGCTCCAGCGCGTCTGCGCCCCGGGCGCTGCCCACCACCTCATGCCACCACTGACGATGCACCGCCTGCACCCGCACCGGCACGGTTTCCAGCCCCAGGTACTGGGCCATGGCCAGCCGATGCAGGCCGCGGTTGATTTTCAGCAGCCCGCCGTTGCGGCTCACCGCCACGCCGAGCGCATCCTTGCCCCGCGCGGCGTTGAAGCCGTGCGCCGCCATGTCGTCAAGAAACCCCAGGTAGGCCTGCAGATAGGTGAGAATACGCGCCCGGGTGTTGAGCAGCACGCCCTGCTGGTGCGACTGCCAGGGGCGGCCTGCGGCCAGGCGCGCCGCCAGCTCGTGAAAACGCCGAGTCCGGGTGAGCGCGTCGCGGTGGATATCAAGCTCGCGGATCAGCTCATAGCGCGAGCTGAAGCGCAAATCGCCGCGGTGGCGATCCCATTCGCCGTTCCAGATAAAGGTCACCGACGACGGCCGCTGACGGTGCGGCACGGGGCCCCAGCGCACGCTCTGAATCAGCTCCCGAGGGGGGACGGCAAGCGTCAGCGCCTCGCCCATGGCCTCGCCCAGCGCCCGCCGCGGCAAGCCCAGCCGCTCGACGGTAGCACTGCCGGGGGCATGGCCAAGCCACACGCCCATCAGCAAGCGCTCAAGGGGCAGCCCCAGCGCCTGCTGTACGCCCTCGCGGACAAACAGTTCCAGCCAGGCCCGGCGCACCGGCCAGCGCAGGCTGGGATCATAAAGCGGCGCAAAAGCGGCGTCTCCCGCCGGCCCCCGGGGTCTGATGTCGGACCGCGCCGACGGCTTTACCTTGCTCACCTGCTACCTCTTTGGCCCTGCGTTTCCTCCCTGCCAGGCATGCGTTGCGGCACTGCCTTGGCCGCTAAACATTAACATGCTAACGGTGAAATTGCGCCAGAGCCGGTATGTGGCAAGCATAAAAAAAGCAGCCCTCAAGGCTGCTTTGCGGGGCGGCTGAGTGCCGGCAATGGCGGCTGCGCCAGGACATCCTCTGCGGCTCAGCCGGCCCGAAGGCGGCGCTTGAGGTACTGGCCGTAGCCGGTCTTTTTCAGCGCCTCCGCCGCGGTGGCCAGGTCCTCATCGCTCAGCCACCCCTGCTGCCAGGCGATTTCTTCCAGGCAAGCCACTTTCAGTCCCTGCCGGTGCTCGATGGTCTGAACGTACTGGCTGGCCTCCAGCAGGCTGTCATGGGTGCCGGTATCCAGCCAGGCAAAGCCGCGGCCCAAACGCTCCACGCTCAGGTCGCCGCGCTCGAGATAGGCGTTGTTGATGCTGGTGATCTCCAGCTCGCCGCGCTCGGAGGGCTCGACCCGGCGTGCGATATCCACCACGTCGCTGTCGTAGAAATAAAGCCCGGTGACGGCATAGGGCGACTTCGCCACCTCGGGCTTTTCCTCGATGGAGATGGCCCGGCCGTCGGCGTCGAACTCCACCACGCCAAAGCGCTCCGGGTCGTTGACCAGATAGCCGAACACCGTTGCCCCACTGGGCTTCTCCGCGGCACGTGTCAGCTGGTCGGAAAAGTGCTGGCCATGGAAGATGTTATCCCCCAGCACCAGGCACACCGGAGAGTCGCCGATAAAGTCTTCGCCGATGAGAAACGCCTGGGCCAGGCCGTCCGGGCTTGGCTGCACGGCGTACTCGAAGCGCAGGCCAAAGGCCTCGCCGCTGCCCAGCAGGTTTTTATACTGGGGCAAGTCCTCCGGGGTGGAGATGATCAGAATCTCGCGGATGCCGGCCAGCATCAGCACCGAAATCGGGTAGTAGATCATCGGCTTGTCGTAAATGGGCAACAGCTGCTTGGAAACCCCGCGGGTAATCGGGTGCAGGCGCGTGCCGCTGCCGCCTGCGAGAATAATGCCCTTACGTTGCATGGTGCCTCCTTGCTTCTTCTACGGTCAGCGCCAGCTGCGCCTGCCAGTGGGGCAGCGTCACGCCCAGCGCCTCCTCCAGGCGGGCGAGGTTCAGGCGCGAATTCAGCGGCCTTGGCGCCGGCGTGGGGTAATCCGCCGTGGCAATGGGCGCCACCGCCTCGGGGGTTATCGTCAGCGGCATGCCCAGCCGGGCGGCTTCATCAAAGGTGGCCACGGCCACGTCGTGCCAGCTGGCCTCGCCCCGGGGCGCCAGATGGTAAACGCCGGGCGCCACGGACGCTTCGCCGGTGCGCGGCCAGGCGGAAAGCGCCAGCGCAGTGAGTTGCGCGATCAGCCGCGCCGGGGTCGGCGCGCCGATCTGGTCGGCCACCACGCTCAGCGCCTCGCGCTCCGCCCCCAGGCGCAGCATGGTGTTGACGAAATTGCCGCCCGGGGCGCTGTACACCCAGCTGGTACGAAAAATCAGGTGCTCGCAGCCGCTCCCCGCTACCGCCGCGTCGCCGTCGCGCTTGGTCTCGCCGTAGACATTGACCGGCGCGGTGGCGGCGTCTTCCTGCCAGGGGGTGTTGCCCTCGCCGCTGTAGACGTAGTCCGAGGAATAGTGCACCAGCCAGGCCCCGCGCGCGGCGCAGTAAGCCGCCAGCTGCGCGGGAAGCTCGGCGTTCAGCCGCCGGGCAAGCGCCGGTTCGTCCTCGGCTTTATCCACCGCGGTATAGGCCGCGGCGTTGACGATCAGATCCGGCGCGTGGCGCTCGAGCCAGCGGTCTACCGCGGCGCTGTCGGTCAGGTCCAGCTCTTGCCGACCGGGTGATAGCACCCGGCCCAGCGGGGCCAGCGCCCGGCGCAGCTCAAAGCCGACCTGGCCGTTGCCGCCGGTCACCAGTATCGTTTTTTGCTGCGGTACCGTATCCGCCATTTACAGCACCCCCAGCCGCTGGCCCTGGTAGCTGCCGTCCTGCACTCGCTGCCACCACTCGCGGTGGTGCAAGTACCACTCCACGGTCTTGCGCAGGCCGGTGGAAAAGGTCTCCTCCGGCCGCCAGCCAAGCTCGCGCTCGATCTTGCCGGCGTCGATGGCGTAGCGCAGGTCGTGGCCCGGGCGGTCGGCGACGAAGGTGATCAGCTCGCGGTAGCCTCCGCCCCGGGGGGCGTTTTCCGGCGCCAGCTCGTCGAGCAGGTCGCACAGGGCATGAACCACCTCAAGGTTGGTTTTCTCGTTGTGGCCGCCGATGTTGTAGGTCTCGCCGTTGTGGCCCTCGAGGGCCACGCGTACCAGCGCCCGGGCGTGGTCTTCCACGTACAGCCAGTCGCGCACCTGCTGGCCGTTGCCGTACACCGGCAGCGGCTTGCCCGCCAGCGCGTTCAAGATCATCAGCGGGATCAGCTTCTCGGGGAAGTGATACGGCCCGTAGTTGTTCGAGCAGTTGCTCAGCACCGCCGGCAGGCCGAAGGTACGCTGCCAGGCGCGCACCAGGTGGTCAGAGCTTGCCTTGCTCGCCGAATACGGCGAGCTGGGCGCGTAGGAGGTCTCTTCGGTGAACAGCTCGGCGGGGTCTTCCAGATCGCCGTAGACCTCGTCGGTAGAGACGTGATGAAAGCGGAACCCGGCGGCCTTTTCCGGCGCACTCTGCTGCAAACCCTGCCAGTAGGTGCGGGCGGCCTCCAGCAGCGTGTAGGTGCCCATGATATTGGTGTGCATGAACGCCGCCGGGCCGTCGATGGAGCGGTCCACGTGGGACTCCGCCGCCAGGTGCATGATGACGTCGGGCCGGTGCTCACCCAGCACCCGCGCCACCGCCTCGGCATCGGTGATGTCGACGTGCTCGAAGACGTAGCGCTCATGGTCCGCCACGCCGGAAAGCGACTCCAGATTGCCCGCGTAGGTCAGCGCATCGAGGTTGACCACCGCGTGCTCGGTATCGTGGATCAAGTGGCGCACCACGGCGGAGCCGATGAACCCCGCCCCGCCGGTTACCAATATTTTCACCTGTCAGGCTCCTTTCGCCATATGTCTATTGAGGGCTTGCTGCGTCACCCGGCCACCGTCATGACGCCACGCTTGCCTGCCACCGCGCCAGCCGAGGCCGAATAAAGCGCTGGGCGGGCACTTCAACCCAGCGCCAGGACAGCCAGGCCAGCACCACCGACAACGCCGCCGACCCCACCACGGCGATAGGCGCTGGAAAAACGGACTTCAGCCAGAGTATCGGCAATTCATGGAATAAAAACACGCCAAAACTGACGGTACCCAGAAAGTTGAGCACAGCCAGGCGCCTTGTGATCAGCGGACTGCGGCTGACGCACCAGAACAGTGCGGCATGCAGCACGACCATGGCGCCGCGGTAGGCATAGGTTTCGCCGCCAAATACCGTCTGGGTCAGCCATTCATGAAACATCCCGCAGGCAATGACGGCCAGCATCAGCCCGCCCGCCAGCAGCGTATAGCGGTGGCGCATGCCCTCAAGGCAAAACTGCACGACGCGCCCCAGCCAGCCGCCCAGCCAGAAGGCATACAAGTGCAGCGGCCACGCCAGAAGCTCAAGGTAGCCGTTACGCCACTGATCTGCCCCCAGCATGACGGTCGCTGCAGCCATCCCCATCAGCACCACCACCTGCCAGCCGCGCACTTCAAGGCGAGGCAGACAGGCCACCAGGGCAAAGAATGTGAAAAAGACCGGCAGCGACCAAAACGGCGGATTCAGGGCAAACACCGTCGCCGGCTCGGACGCCGTCAGTAAAAACACCAAATGATGCCCAAGCAGCTCCGGCCACTCGGCCAGCGGCAGCGGACGCGCCAGTAAATATATCAGTACTGCGAGCAAATACCCTGGGTACAGGCGCGCAAGGCGCTTTAGCAGGTAGTAAAAACCGCGGCTGCGCTCCTGATTAAGCGCATAGTAACCTGCCACGACAAAAAAGCACCCTGTGCCATAGCTATAAAACGACGTCGAAAAATACGCCCCGGCATAGTGCGAGGCCATCACCAATGACGCCCCGAACACCTTTATCAGGCTCAAGGCATTGAATAGCGCCCGCGTGCGCTGTTCATCCCGCTCGCGGTGCCCGGCAGCCAGCGTCATCCGTGTGCCCTGTCAGCCAACGTTCAGTGTTTTTTGGGCAGGGCATCGCCCAGCTCGCGAGCGTAAGCGCTCCGGGCCGTCTGGGCAATGGCCAGGCTACGCTGCAGCCGCTCGATTTCTTCGTCCACGGCGCGCAGGTTGGCCACCTGCTGGCGCGCGCCTTCGGAAAGTTCCTCCAGCCGGTAATCGACACCGTCTATGGTCAGCGTTTGCGTGTCTGCCATGAAATACTCCCCGATGTTTCAGCCAAGCGATAATCGGCGGCCAGTTAAAACCACTCGCGGCACAAAAGCAAACCCCCGGGCCGGTCAGACCGCGTTTTGCGGAAGCATCACCCTGGCGTTCTCACCGCGCTTTTGCGCCATGGCCTCAAGCTCCTGCTTCAATGCCCGGCGGGCGTGGTCGTCGCCGTGCACCAGACGGATCTCCCCCGGCCAGCGGCGCATGCGGCGTACAAAGCGCAAAAGGTCGTCGCACCCGGCGTGGGCCGAATAGCCGCTGATGGTGGTCACACCGGCGCGAATGTCAATGCGCTCGCCGTCGAGCACCACGTAGCCGCCGGCGGGGCCGTAGCGCTGAATGTCCCGCCCCGGGGTGCCCGCGCCCTGATAGCCCACAAACAGCACCTGGTGGCGCGGGTCACCCAGCATCGCGCGCAAATAGTTGACCACCCGCCCGCCGGCGCACATGCCGCTGGCGGCAATCACCACCGCCGGGCGGCCGCTCTGGGCCAGATACTTGACGGTCTGCTCGTGCTCGGCGTGGTCGTCCACGGTGTAGACGCCGGCAAAGCTCAAGGGGTGGCGGCCTGACCGCAAACGCCTTTGCGCCTCGGCGTCCCAGTATGGCGCAAGCCGCCGGTAGACCCGGGTAAAGCGCGCGGCCAGGGGGGAGTCGACGATGATCTCCAGCGCGCTCCAGTCCAGCCGGCCGGCCTGAGCGGCCCGGGTCTTGTAGCGGTGGACGATGCCCTCCAGCTCGTACAAAAGCGCCTGGGTACGGCCGATGCTGAACGCCGGAATAATCACCGTGCCGCGGTTCTCAAGCGCCTGTTCGATGGCACGCTCAAGCGCTTGGCTGCGCTCGCGCCGGCCTTCGTGGTGGCGGTTACCGTAAGTGGATTCCAGCACCAGCACGTCCGCCCCGTAGGGCGAACGGGGTGCCGCCAGCAGCGGCGAATGCGGCGCGCCGAGGTCTCCCGAGAACACCACCCGGTGCCTTTGGCCAGGGCCCTTGTCGCCATGCGTCTTGTCATTGACGGCGACTTCCACGTAGCTCGACCCCAGAATATGCCCCGCCCGCTTGAGCTTGACCCGCAGCGCCAGGCCCGCGTCATTCACCACGTCGTGCCAGCGGCGGTAGCCAAGCGCCACGGTCAGCTCGCGGACCCGGTCAACAAAGCGCTCGATCAGCGCCCGGTTGCGGGTAAAGCCGATTTTCAGCGCGTCTTCCAATACCAGCGGCAAAAGCTCGGCGGTGGGTTTGGAGCAAATAATCGGCCCACTAAAGCCCGCCGCCAGCAGGTACGGCAGCCGGCCCACGTGGTCGATGTGGACGTGGGTGATCACCAGCGCCCGCACCCGGCTGATATCGAAGTTCACCTCAAGCTGGGCGAAGGCGTCAGCCGCGGCGTCTTCGCCCTGAAACAGCCCGCAGTCCACCAAAAGCGAGTGCTCCGGGCTTGCCACCAGCTCGTGGCAGCTGCCGGTGACGCCCGAAGCGCCGCCGTGGTGGATGATACGCGGGGTATGATGCTGATCCTTCAGTGACATGGTCTCCTCCGTGAAACGTCATGCCGGGGTTGTGCCGACCGCCGGGTCAGTCAAAGTCAAAGGTCAGCTCGTCGTCGCTTTCACCGAAGAAGCTCTCCAGATCATCGGGGGCCTCTTGCTGCGCTGCGTGCCTGGCCTGAAACGCCAGCCGCTCGGCCAGCGCCTTGTGCTGCCCGGTGGCAAACATCTGGGCGTAGGCCAGCGTCAGCGGCGCGCCCTTGAGGTCGCACAGCGCTTCGCCGTCGAGCTGATTCAGCCTGGCTTCATCCAGCCGATAGACGCCGTCGAGCTTGACTGGCGTGCCGCCGTCGGCATCGGTAGGGACGGCCAGATCCCACTCGGCCAGCAGGCCGTGTTTAGCCAGCACCCGGGTGGCCTTGAGCGTGGTCTCGCGGCTTTGTTCGCACTGCTGAAGAAACTCCAGCGTCTGATTGACCGTAGCACTCGGCGCATCACCGTCGAACAGCGGCTCGCCCTGGTCGTCGTCGGTCAGGTGGCCGGCCTCCACGGCCAGCACCCGGCTGCCGTCCTCGGCACCGGCCAGGGTAAAGGGATAGCCGCGCAGCGTGGCCGGCACGTAGGCACCCAGCCAGCGGCCGTCCGGTGCCAGATAGGCATTGTCCCGGGTGCCCAGCAGCGCGACCGGCACGAACGCCTCGCCCTGGGCAATAAAACCGAGCAAATAATGCGGAATCACCTTGTTGAGCTCGGCCAGCAACACGGGCACCGCGCGCTCGGCGGCGGCAAAGCGATAGCCGTCCCGGGGCAGCAGGCGCTTGTGGCGATGCTCGGTTCTGGATAACGCGATCCACTGAGGCATGAAGAAGTCCTTGCGGTTACAGAAAAGTCAGCGGGCTCCAAGAGTATCGGGTGTCACGGTGCGACGCCACTACCGGAACCCGGCCCGGCGATGGCGAGCATTTTTGCTCGGAGTCGAGTAGAATCGGCTCCCTTTCAAGCCTATGCCCGTACCGGATGCTGTGACCATGCGGCCGACTCTCACGCTGATGCGCCCTCACCAATACCTGAAAAACGGCTTTGTCTTTCTGGGGCCGCTTTTCGCCCACCAGTGGAGCCTGGACACGCTGGGTCAGGCTCTGCTGGTATTTGCCGCCTTCTGCGCCATGGCAAGCGCAGTGTATGTGATGAACGACCTCATGGACATCGAGGCTGACCGGGCGCACCCGGTCAAGCAGCATCGCCCGCTGCCCAGCGGGGCGCTCTCCCACGGCCGTGCCATCCAGCTACTGGCGATACTGGCGGCCAGCGCCCTGGCGCTTTCGCTTTGGGTCAGCCCCGGCGTCACGCTCTGCCTGACGGCCTACCTCGGAGTGAACGTGCTGTACTCATGGCGGCTCAAGCACGTGGTCATACTCGACGTCTTTTTGATTTCATCAGGCTTTATGCTGCGCATCCTCGCCGGCACGGCCGGGCTGGGCCTGGCACCCTCCGCCTGGCTTTTGCTCTGCGGCCTGATGGTGACCCTGTTTCTGGGCTTTGCCAAACGCCGTGCCGAACTGCTGGTGCTCGACGACCCCCGCGCCGACCGCAGCCTGGCGCGGCGCGTGCTGGACGACTACAGCCCGGCCATGCTGGACCAGTTCATCGGCGTCACGGCGGCCTGCACCATTCTGGCCTACGGGCTATATACCGTCTCGCCCCAGGCCGTCGAGCTTCACGGCAGTACCGCGCTGGTCTACACCCTGCCGCTGGTGGTGTACGGCATTTTCCGCTACGTGTTCTTGCTCCATCGGCGTGCCCGAGGCAACGATACCGCCCGGGACCTGATTCAGGATCGGCACATGCTTGCCACCCTCGGCATCTGGCTCATCGCGACCCTGTGGATACTGGCATGACCCGCCGTACCGTCACCCGCGGCTGGCCGCTGCGCGCCCTGGTACTCTCCATCGGCGTGGCGGCGGCAGGCTACCTGGGCGTTGCCTTCTGGAGCGGCTGGCACGACGTCACCGCTGCCTTCGGGCAGATTGGCCTTGCCGGCACCGGCGCAGCACTGGGGCTATCGCTGGTCAACTACGGCCTGCGCTTCGTGCGCTGGCAGCGGTATCTGAAACAGCTGGGGCACGCCGTGACCTGGCCTGCCAGCCTGCGCATTTACCTCGGCGGCTTCGCCCTCACTACCACCCCGGGCAAGGCCGGCGAGGCGTTTCGCGGCGTGCTGCTCAAGCCCCATGGCGTTCCCTACCCGGCCACCTTCGCCGCCTTTATCAGCGAACGCCTGTCGGACCTGCTGGCCGTGCTCATGCTCACGCTGTTCGGGCTGGCGCAATACCCACAGGCCCACGGGCTGGTACTGGCCGGTGCCGCGAGCCTTCTGCTGGCGCTTGGCTGCCTGACAAGCAAGGCCCTGCCGGCCGCGCTTTACCGCTTTGCCGCACGCCGCCGCGGCCGACTGATGACGCTACTGAGCCACGCCAGCGATGTTCTCCTGCGGGCGCGGCGCTGCCACCAGCCGGCCATGCTGGCACAGGCCACCCTGCTTGGCCTGGTCGCCTGGGGTGCCGAAGCCCTGGCCTTTCACTGGGTGCTGGGCTGGCTGGGCGCCGACGTGTCGCTGGGCCTTGCCTGCTTTATCTACGCGCTGGCCATGCTGGCCGGCGCGTTAAGCTTCCTGCCCGGCGGACTGGGCAGCGCCGAGGCGGTCATGGTCTCGCTGCTCACCGTGGCCGGCATGCCCCCCGCTGCGGCAGTGGCCGCCACCGTTTTTACACGTTTAGCCACCCTGTGGTTTGCCGTGGCCATTGGCCTTGGCTGCCTGATGGGCAGCCGCCTCGAGAAACGCCTGACGGAGCCCGCCTCATGAATGCCCCCGGCTCCTGGAACCGCCTGCCCCGGGTGACGCCGGACGCCACCCACGCCCTGACCCAGCGCCACGCCGGGCTGCCGGCCCGGCTGCCGCGCCCGCTGCTGGCCCACGGCAACGGCCGCAGCTACGGCGACGTCTGCCTGACCGAGCGCGGCACCCTGCTGCTGACCCGGGGGCTGGATCGCTTCATCGAGTTTGACGCCGAACGCGGCCTGCTGCGCTGCGAAGCCGGCACCACCCTGGCCGAGGTGCTGGCGCTGACGGTGCCCTGCGGGTGGTTCCTGCCCTGCACCCCGGGTACCCGCCTTGCCACCGTCGGCGGTGCCGTAGCCAACGATGTCCACGGCAAGAATCACCACGTGGCCGGCAGCTTTGGCCACCACGTTCACGCGCTCACGCTGGCGCGCAGCGACGGCAGCGTGCTTCACTGCCGCCCCGACGACGACGGCTGGTTTGCCGCCACCGTGGGCGGGCTGGGGCTGACCGGGCTGATTCTCGAAGTACAGCTTGCCCTTCTGCCCATACACAACCCCTGGTTGCACACCGCATCCTGGCGCTTTGGCAACCTGGACGCTTTCTGGCCGCTCAGCCGTCAGGCCGAGGCAGACTGGCCCTACACCGTCGCCTGGATTGACTGCCTGGCACGGGGCCGGGCACGAGGGCGCGGCTTGCTGATGGCCGGACGCCATGCCGCCCCTCAACCCCGCCTCCCCCAGTTTCACGAGCGTCGCCGGCGCATACCGTTCGACCCGCCGTTTTCGCTGGTCAACGGCTTGAGCCTGCGCGCCTTCAACGCGCTTTACTACCGTCAGCCGACCCACCCCGGCGGCACCCTTGGCCACTACGTGCCGTTTTTCTACCCGCTGGACGCCATTCAGCGCTGGAACCGCATCTACGGCCGGCGCGGCTTTTATCAGTACCAGTGCGTCATCCCGCCCGAAAGTGCCGAAGATGCCATAGCCGCCCTGCTAGACGCCGTAGCGCGGCGCGGCGACGGCTCCTTTCTGGCCGTGCTCAAGACCCTGGGCCATGCGCCGGCCCCGGGCATGCTGTCGTTCTGCCGGCCGGGCACCACCCTGGCGCTGGACTTCCCCAACCGCGGCCGCGATACTCAGCGGCTGCTGGCTGACCTGGACGCGATTGTCAGCGCGGCAGGCGGCGCACTGTACCCGGCCAAGGATGCGCGCATGCCGGCCCACCTGTTTCAGTCCGGCTTCCCCGAGTGGGAGGCGTTCAGCCGCTTTATCGACCCCGACTTTTCTTCCCGTTTCTGGCAGCGAGTCACCCCATGAGCCTGCTTTCGTTTACCGCATCTGCCCGGCCGTTACGGCGCGTGGTGATTTTTGGCGCAACCTCAGCCATTGCCGAGCAGACCGCCCGACAACTGGTTGCGCACGGAGCCTCGCTTTACTGCATAGGCCGCGACCCCGACAAGCTACAGGCCCTGCTGGACGACCTGCGCGTCCGCGCCGGCGACGCCCGGCGAATTGACGGCTGCCACGCAGACCTGAATCACACCGACGGCCACGGCGCCCTGATCGACGCCGCCGAAGCCCATCTGGGCAGCCTTGACGCCGCGCTCATCGCCCACGGCTCGCTGCCCGACCAGGCCGCCTGCCAGGGCAATGCCGACCTGACCCTGGCCCAGTGCCAGACCAACGCGCTCAGCACCGTCAGCCTGCTGACGCACCTGGCCAACCGCATGGAAGCCAGCCGCCACGGCGTGCTGGCCGTGATAAGCTCGGTCGCCGGCGACCGCGGCCGCCAGAGCAACTACGTCTACGGTGCCGCCAAGGGCATGGTCTCGGTATTCTTGCAGGGGCTGCGTAACCGGCTAGCCGGTGCCGGCGTGGCCGTGGTGACCGTCAAGCCCGGCTTTGTGGACACCCCCATGACCGCAGACATCAACAAGGGCGGCCCGCTCTGGGCCACCCCCGAGCAGGTTGCCCGCGGCATCGTCAGCGCCATGCAGCGGGGCAAAAGCGTGGTTTACCTGCCATGGTTCTGGCATCCCATCATGCTGATTATTCGCCATATTCCCGAGACGCTGTTCAAGCGGCTGTCACTATGAACCAGGCGCCCCCGCAACCTGTGGCCTTTTTTGACTTTGACGGCACCCTGACCTGGGGCGATACGCTGATGCCGTTTTTGCGCTTTGCCGTCGGCGCGCCGGCCTACTACGCCAGGCTGGCCTGGCTGTCGCCGGTGCTGGGAGCCTATGCCGCGGGGCTTTTGCGCAACGACATCGCCAAGCAGATCGTGCTCAAGCGCTATCTCGCCGGTCATGCCATGGCCGAACTGCAGGCATGCGGCCGCCGCTTTGCCGCCGAGGCCATCCCCGCCATGCTCTGCCCCAGCGGCATGGCACAGCTTGACTGGCACCAGGCCCGGGGGCATGAATGCGTGCTGGTCAGTGCCTCGCTGGATATCTACCTCGCCCCCTGGGCGGCTCAGGCGGGATTTTCCCGGGTGATATGCAGCTCGCTGGCCCAAACCGCTCACGGCCGGGTCACCGGGCGGCTGGCCGGGCGCAACTGCCACGGTGCCGAAAAGGCCCGCCGCATCGCGCCGCTGGTGGCCCGGGCCGCCCCGGCCACCACCTACGCCTATGGCGATACCGAAGGCGACCTGCCCATGCTGCAACTGGTAGAGACCGGGCTGATGCGGCGCAAGCGCCGCCGGCCGCCGCCCGACGCCGATTCGGCCGATGTCTTTTCACCCCACTGCTGGCAGCGAATTGCTCATGTCTCTGGAACACACTCCGCCGAATAATCCGCCGCGCCTACCGGCCTGGCTATTTCCCGTTGTCGCCATGGTGGCCTACTGGGGGCTAACGCAGTACCTGTTGACCACCGGCCACCTGCACGAAGACGCCTATATCCTGTACATCTACGCCGAAAGCCTGGCTCACGGCAACGGCATCGCCTACTTCCCCGGCGGCCCGCCGGCAGAAGGCGCAACGGACTTTCTCTGGATGATCATGCTTGCCGGCGCTCGCTACCTGGGGCTTGACGTCGCCCAGGCCGCCGGGCTGCTCAACGGCCTGGGGCTTGCCGGCATCGTTTGGCTGGCCATGCGCCTGCTGGCCCCCGCCGACCGGGGGTACCATTACCTTCTGGCCGGCGTGCTGGTGACGCTCTACATGCTGTCTTCCCAGATCGCTCAGGCCGCGCTGGCCGGGTTCAGTACCGCACTATATGGCGCGCTGACCGCCGCCCTGTTTTGCCTGCTATATGCCGCTCCCAGCCGGCGGACATGGCTGATACCGGCGGTGGGCATTGTTCTTGGGCTGCTGCGCCCGGACGGCGTGCTGATGGGCGTCACGGCCACGCTGCTGGGCGCCGTTATCGCCTGGCGCCAGCGCGAGCTCAAACCCTACCTGGCCGCTGCGCTGGCTTGCGCTGCCGTGGGGCTTGCCTACTTTGGCTGGCGCTACGCCTACTTTGGCCAGCTGCTGCCGCTGCCGCTATACGTCAAGAGCACATCGGTGGAAAGCCTACCGGGGCTTGGCCCGCATCTGGACTGGCTATGGAGCAACCGGCTGCTAACAGGGCTGGCGCTGGCTGCACTGGCCCTGCACCCCCGCCGCGGCCGCATGCTGGCCGCCGCGGTGCCGATGCTGGTCCTGCTGCTGGCCTTTGCCTTTGCCACCCAAAGCCAGAACGCCGCCTTTCGGTTTCAGGCACCGGGGACAATCGTGCTCATCATGTGGGCCGCGCTGCTCCCCCAGGCCCTGGCTCACCGCGTGCGTCCCACGCTGCTGCGCCGGGCGGCCATCGTCGGCCTTGCCGTGCTGGCACTGGCTGCCACCGCCCAGCAGGCCTCCAGCGGGGCACGGATTATCCGTGCGCTGCAGGGCAATGAATATATCTACTACTTCTCCTATTATCTGGACCGCTACCTGCCCCCGGACACCACCATCGCCCTGACGGAAGCCGGGCGCTTTGCCTACTGGGCCCAGGGCAAGAAATACGACCTGGTCGGGCTCAACACCGCCCACACCGCGCGCCACAAGGTATCGCCCGGCTATCTGCAGCGGCTCGACCCCGACCTGATCTTTACCCATACCGCCGGTATGGCCCACTACGACAGCATGTGCCAGCAAGACATCTGCGAACTGACCCCCGCCCGGGCGCTGGCCGGCAAGCGCCACGGCGCACACTGGCAGGACGTCAACTATGGCGTGTCCCGCGCGCCGCTGGCGGTACTCGCCCACCTGGAGCAGCACCCCGACGCCTACCGAGTGTTTGCCGTGCGCTACTACGCCGGGCACGATCATCTGTATCTGGTCAAGCGGAGCGGCCGGCTGGCGGTGGACGACTTCTTGCGCGCACTGGGCCACAGCTTCACCCCCGAGGCCCGACGCAGCTATCTTGACATGAAGCACACGGCAGACTTTCGCGGCGTGTTTACCCGCTAACGCAGCGTTTCCAGCCAGGGCAGTGCGGCGGCCACATCCACGCTGGTCACCACCCCAAGCGGGCCGGTGACCAGCGCCAGCAGCAGCGCAGCCCAAACCCAGCGCCGGCTGGCTTCCAGGCAGGCCAGCGCCCGCTCAGCGACCGCTCCCTCGGCCCGGCACAGCAGGGCAAACGCCACCAGCGCGTTGGTGATAGCAAGCGACCACCAGCGAAAATGATCATGCCCTAGCGGATACAGCGCCAGCGGTGAAAACGCCGCTGCCAGCAGCAGCCAGGCCCGTACGCTCATGTCTCGGCGCACCGCCGCCAGCACCCGCACCGCCACATAGCCAAACGGCAACAGCGCGGCTAACAGCACCGCATGGTGCGCCAGCCGCGCCGGACGAAACCCTTCTGCCAGCGTATGGCGCACGTTTTCGGCAAGGCCCGTGTGGTACAAAACGCTGAGCGAACCCTTATCTACATGCGCCCCATAAGCGCTCTGTAGCTCGGCAAAGCGCTCGGCCAGCGGCACGGCGTCAAACCCGCCCCGGGTCGACACCAGATACGTCAGCGCCGTCAACGCTGCCAGGCACGCCCCCTGCCATGCCAGCGCCGCGCGGGCTGCATCGCGATAGTGCCAAAAGGCCAGAGTCAGCGGCACCACCATGAAAAATGCCGCCTCGTGAATGAGTATGGCCGCGCCGTTAACGCTCAGCACCAGCGCCGCCGCCGCGCCGCGCCGGGCACCGCCCAAGCGGCCAAGCCCCAGCAGCAGCGCTATAGCGAGCGCCAGCACCACGGCATCCGTGCGCCCTACGTCCCGGGCAAAGTGACCAAGGGTGGCCGGCGACGTTACCGCCAGCAGCAGCAGCCACAGCGCCCCCGCTCGCCCTTCGGCTGCGCGCCACACCCGCACAAACGGCAGCAAAAACGCCACGGCGAGCACGCCCAGCAGCGCATAGGCCACCCGGCTTGCCGTGGCGTAGTCCAGCGTGCCGGGCAGCCACCCAAGCAGCGTGCCCAGCAGGCCACGCTTGATAAAGCCGGCATCATAGCGGAACAGAAGCTGGGTATAGTTCCAGTCAATCAGACCGCTGGCGCCGTGGATAAACAGCGCCGGGCTGGCCCGCAGCCACACCGCCAGCAGCGCCACGGCCACGGCACCCGCCGCCCAGCCCCACTGACGCCCACGCTCAATCAAGACGACGGCTCGGGCTACGGCACGGCCGGCATCGGCCGCAGCGCCAGGGGCGGGATAACGCTATCCACAAAGGCATGACACATCCTTGCAAAGGCGGAGAAAAACAAAGCGCAAGGATAGCGAGCGCAGCGGCGCAACGCCACCGACACCATGCACAGATTGCCACAGAAACGCACTTCAGTGCGCGACGCAGGCCAAAGGCCTGCCGGGGCAACCTAGAGGCCATAAAAAAACCCCCGCCGAGGCGGGGGTTTGAGGCTTTATCCGTTACGCATGGTTAATTCATGCGCCGGCATCCAACTCAGAGAGAGGGATTAGGTGCCGCTGGTAGCCAGCTCGAAGTTGGCAGACGTCAGGCCGAGGTCAACGCCGGTCAGCTCGATGACGGTGTCAGCAGATGCGCCGTATTCACCATCAGCGCTGCCGACCACGTAGGTGCTGCCGTCAAACTCGAACACGGTTGCGCCGGTGGCCAGATCGTTGCCTTCAGCAGCAAAGGTCGCCAGCACCGCGTCTACGTTGGCGTAGTCCGCCGTGGAGAACTCGATGGCACCGTTGCCTTCAGTCAGGTCGGTGAACCCATCGCCAGAGAAGGCATCGCTGAAGTCGATCTTGTCTTCGCTGGCATCGAAGCCGCTGATGACGTCGATTTCGCTCTTGGCAGAAGCAGCAGCCACGTAGGTGTCTGCGCCTGCGCCGAAGGTGTAGCTGTCGGTGCCTTCAGACTGGTTAACAGCGAACGTGCCGGTGCCCACGGTGATGGTGTCATCGCCGCTGCCGCCGGTGACGCTAGCCGTCACTTCCAGATCTTCGATACCGCCGGTATTTTGCAGCGTCAGGCCGGACAGGTCGATGGTCTGAGCGGCTGTTTCGGCAGCATCGCCGACTTTCAGCACGTTGTTGTTGCTGTCTGCAACGTTGGACACGTTCAGCGTTTCGCCGCTCAGCTGGCTAACCGCAAACGTCGCGTCGCTGCCCAGTGCGATGTCGGTCAGGCCTTCCAGCTGCAGGTTGGCCTTGGACACATCGGAGCCGCTGCCGCTACCAGATTCGGTCAGCTCCAGGGTGTTGGTGCCGCTGGCGAAGGTGCCGATGATGTTGGACGTGCCGATATCGTCAGACGTGATGCTGATGGTGTCGTTGCCTGCGCCCAGCGCGTCAAACACCACGGTGCCGCCGTCGGTCAGATCAGCCAGCTCAACGGTGGTGTTGCCGCCTTCGGTAGCTACGGCTAACGTGCCGGTAGTCAGCGCCGTTGCGGTAACGGTGTTCTCGCCGCCGGTGAGGCTGACGGCTGATGTGCCGCCGGAGCTGCCCAGCTCGATCGTGTCGTCGCCGGCGAAGCCGGTGTATTCGACCGTATCTTCGGAGCCTGAGTCACCAGTGAAGGAGACGTTGTTGTTGCCCTGGCCGCCGGTGACGACGACGTTGTCAGCGGTGAAGTCAGCCGCTTCTTGTGCACCATCAGCACCGCCGTCGGTGCTCTTCTGCAGTGCGCCGGTCACGCCGGAGGCGTCGAGGTTTTCTGCACTGGAGCCGCTAGACAGGTTGACATCGCCTGCTACGTTCAGCGTGACTTCGTCACCGCTGGAGGCCAGCGTGTCGATCGCCAGGTCAGACGCGCTGGTGATGGTGGTATCAGCACCCGCGGTGGTCAGCGTGCCCAGCGCCGCGCCTTCGGCGTTGGTCAGCTCGATGCTGGCCGTGGCGAGGTCGGCAAACGTCAGGTTGCCCAGGCTTGCCAGCGCGCTTGTGACGTTGACGGTATCAGCGGTGTTGCTGGCGTCGCCCTTGATGGTACCGCCGGAGCCGTCGCCGGAAAGCGTTTCGGAGATGGTCACGTCCTGGCCGTCGGCAACGGTCAGCGAGCCGCTGTAGTCAGCTGCTGCGAGGTCGATGGTGCCCACTTCCCACTCGGAGGCGTTAACGGATGCGTCAGTATCCTGAACGACGGTATCAACGCCGGTGACGCTGGTGGCGCCAGAAAAATCACCTTCCAGCGTCAGCGCGCCTTCGCCGGAGCCGGCGATGTCGGTAACACTAGCAGTAGTCAGGTCAACGGTAGAGTCGACGGTAGCTTCGAGGTTCAGGCCAGTGGCAGAACCAGACACGTTCAGCGTCAGTTCGCCGTTGGCAATCACGTTCGCTGCGCCGTCGGTATCGCCAGAGCCGGAAACGGTGACGGTCTCGGCTTGGCCGGCGTCTACCACGCCGCCTGTCAGGTCGTTAACGGTCAGCTTGGTGATGTTGTTACCGGCGGTGACGTTGTTGTCATCCGCGCCGGAAACGGTGAAGTCACCGAACGCCGCGCGCTGGTTGCTCACGGTGATGGTGGTGCCGCCGACGTTGGTGTGGGTGACGCTGCCCGCATCAAACTGGGTTGCTCCCAGCGTCTGAGCGTTGAGGTTGATCTCCTCGACGTTCTGGATGGTCACGCCGGTCAGGTTGGCCGTTTTGATCTCGGCGTTGAGCACGTCGTTATCATTGGGGTTGTTGTCAATGATGGAGTCGCCGGATGCGAGGCTGTTGAGCTCGGTGGCGTCGAACACGTTGTTGCCGCTGTCGCCGGCAAGGGTGTCGATGATGTCTGCAGTGAGCATGCGAGTCGGGCACCTTGATAACTCACTGTTTTTAATGACTTTATCTCCTTCCCTATTCCCCGCTTTTATGGCTTTCCATCACATATCCACTTTCTCCTGATGGACATTGCATGAGCCAACTCCACCGCCTTCACTTAAGCCACTGATTTTATTGTTTTTTTATATTTTCCACTTTTTCCATCAAATATTCACTTGGACCATTTACGTTTTGTCCGGCGAGGAAGGTGGCTTTAGCCCTGTATTTCGCTTTTCCGTGCGATAACGGGGTAAGGCATCATTACTGAGCTTTTCATGCAGTGGCGTCGGCACCAGGTCCTCGTCAGGCTCGCCCGGGAGGCTTTCTCCCTTACGCAGCGCTTCCTGCCGTTGAAGTGCCTGGGGATGCACCGTGACAGCCAATTCCTGGGTCGTCGGCGACCATTCTATCGTGACGCCCTCTTGTCGCATCTTTTCCCTGAGCAATCCATGCACATCCGCCCGTACTGACGAGCCCGGGCGCTCTCCTCGCGTCACCCTTACCTTGGGCACACCGATAAGGTCAGCAAATTCCTGTTGGTTGAGGTTTAGTGCGGCTCGTGCCACTCGCATGCTGATAGAAGAAAGGTCTTCGCCCCAAACATAGAGCTCCACCTGGTCAAGAGTGCTGAACACATCGACCTGGATACCGTTCGCGTTCATCACATAAACAAGCCGCATCAACGTGTCAGCTCGCATGGCCATGTCAGGCTTTTCATTCCGTGCAATGACGGTTTTGCTCACGGCCAGTTCTTTGGCCAGTTCCTGCTGCGTCATCCGCGTGACGGCACGCGACATGCGCAGGGCAATAGCCAATCGCGTTGTGTCGTACATACAGGGCTTGTGCTCCGGGTTTTCGCCAGCTAGCATACACTGAAGTTATCGATGCTGACTTTTGTGACAAAAAAAGGCCTTAAATAGCTGAAGGATGCCTATATGCCCAAAATGACACTAACCCAGCAGTTTGTCGACGGCGCCGCTACCTGCCCCGCCAATAAAGCCCGGATGGATTACTACGATACCAAGCTCGTGGGCTTTTCCCTCAAGGTGCTGAAGTCAGGCAACAAAGCCTATTATATCCGCTACCGTGATGCACGCGGCAAGCTGATAGAGCGCAAGCTGGGCAGCGTAAGCGTAATGAAGCTGGCTGATGCGCGGAAAATAGCCCATGACGTGCTCTCTCAAGTGGCGACCGGCGACGATCCGTTCGAGAAGCGCGAAACCCTGAAGAAAGTGCCAACGCTCGGCTATTTCGTGGAGCGCTGGTACATGCCCCACATCAAAAGCCGCAAGCGCAGCTGGGAAACCGATGAAACCTTCCTGCGTCTGCATATCCTGCCCTGGCTGGGCAAACTGCATATGGACCAGGTGAAAAAGCAGCATGTGATCGAAATGCTGGCCTATCACCGCCAGACCCATGCGCCTGCCTCGACTAACCGCGCTCTGGTGCTGTGTCGCTACATTTATAACTGTGCGCTGCGATGGGAGGTAGAAGGTGTGACGCGCAACCCGACGACCGGGATTGACCTGTACCCGGTGAATAACAAGCGGGATCGGTATCTGAAGGAGGAAGAATCGGTAAGGTTGTTCGAGGCGCTGGAGACATCGCGCAATACACAGCTGCCTTTCATTGTTGCCATGCTACTACTCACCGGCGCACGGCGACGGGAGGTGCTGACGGCTCGGTGGGAAGACATGGACCAGGAAAAGCAAATTTGGCGTATCAAGTTCAACAAGACGGGGAAAACGCGCTTCGTGCCGCTGTCGGACGGGATGCTGTCGCTACTGGCCAAGATTCCGAGGGAGGAGGGGCAAGGATTTCTCTTTCCCAACCCGAGAACAGGTAAGCCGTTTACCGCCATTTTCTACAGCTGGGATACGGCACGACGTCAGGCGGGGATGCCCGAGCTCCGCATTCACGATTTACGCCACAGCTTCGCCAGTATGCTTGTCAACGCCGGACGCAGCCTCTACGAGGTGCAGCGACTGCTGGGCCATCACCAGATCACTACCACTCAGCGCTATGCCCACCTGAGCCATGACTCCTTGGTATCAGCAGCAGATTCAGCGGCCCAGTCCGTGCCGTGGGATAAAACCCGACGGCAGCGGGCACAGGCAGACAGAACACTGCCCCGGGCAAGGGATCGCATCGGGTCGGAGACGGAAGATCCGCAGGAATAAAACGGACAGATACGAAAAAGGCAGCCTCCAGGGGCTGCCTTCTTTATGCGTGGTGCTTCAGGATACGGGCGGTATCAGCTGAGAGTCAGTGCGCGAATACCGCTTCCAGACTATCGGCCGTCATGTTTTTCTCCGCCCACACTTCCAACTCTTGTTGGCTGGCGTCAGCCAGACGCTGAGTCGCCCATGCCGGTATATCACCAAATTTGAGTGTCATTTGTTTACGCAGTGTGCTTTCCAGCGCGCTCATACGCTCTTTGGCCAACGCCTGGCGCTCCAACGTATTCACATAAGCCACTTTCTTCTCCGGCCCGCCCCATAACTCAAGTGTTCAGCAGCGCTTCCAGTGAATCTGCCGACAGGATCTGCACGACCCACTCGCTTAGCTCAGTATCATCAGCTTGCTGTATGCGCTGATCTGCCCAGGCGGGCACTTCACCAAACTTGAGCTTAATCTGATTGCGCAGCGTGCTTTCCAGCACGCTCATACGCTCTTTGGCCAACGCCTGACGCTCCAACGTATTTACATAAGCCATTTTCTTCTCCTCTTGTATCTCATCGACCTCATGAGAAAATATCGGTTCCAACCCGTACGGCAGCTGTATCATCCAGTCAATGATGTTGAATAGACGCACGACTTCCGCGCGCTCATAGCCCCGCTCAAACAGCAGGCGCGTCAGCGCAACCTTGGTATCCTTGCGTGTCGCGCCGTCCTTCAACCGCTTGGCGTGCAACTGGGCCATCACCACCAGCGACATCTCGTTGGGGTTTTGTTCCAGCGCTTCCCAGTGCTGCTCCCAATCAATCAACTTGGCCGTGGGGAATGTGTAAGTCAGCTCGCACCCCCAACGCTCGTAGTGAAACGTCGTGGGCCGGAAGGTCTCGCGGGTATCGGCCAGCACCGCCAGACTCACCACATCCATGCCGTAGCGGTCGCGTAGCCGGTACTGATAGGTATACATCCGCTCGGCAAAGTCGTCTTCCGGTTCGCCCTGCACTTCAACGTGAATCAATACCCAGGTTTCGCAGCCGTCCCGGGCGTAGACCCTGATCAGCTTATCGGCATAGCGCCGCCCGCTGTTGGCGTCGGCGGTAATTTTCTGCAGCTCGTTATCCAGAAAGCTGTAGCCCCGCGACCAGTCCACCTGCTTTTCGATGTCGGGGAACAGCAGCCCCAGAAACTCCTGGAAATAGGCGTCCAGAGCCATCTTCCAGGGGCTGTCGTGATCGCTGCTTCGGGATGTGTCCGCGTCGCTCATGGGGGCTCCTGTTTCAATGCCTTTATTATAGCACACGACCATCTGTCAAGCGTTTTTTCTCCACGCTACAGTGCGAAAAAGGCAGCCTCAACGGGCTGCCTTTTTTATGCGTGGTGCTTCAGGATACAGGCGGGATGAGCGGAGATTTAGTGCGCGAACAGCGCTTCCAGTGAATCTGCTGACAGGATCTGCACGACCCATTCGCTAAGCTCAGTGTCACCGGCTTGCTGAATGCGCTGATCTGCCCACGCGGGCACTTCACCAAACTTTAGCTTGATTTGGTTGCGTAACGCGCCTTCCAGTGCAGTTATACCCCCCCTCCTGCCGCTCACGTTTCGCCCAATTTTCCAGATTGTCTGCCAGCATATTTTTATCCTCTAGCAAGCAGCTATGCGCTCAGCCCATGAGTACGTCCTGTAGCATCCGCATAGGTACGAGTCTGTAGCGGCAATAGAGCCTTACGCAGCGGGCCTGTTTGAGGTGGACCCAATCAGTTGGACAGCTTGAAGGCGCCATTAAGCTCTGTTTCGGCTGTATTCCCGGCTCAAGCTGCCAGGGTCGTGACCTGTTGGTAGTGCACCTGATTCGGTGTGTGGTAATCAAGGCCCTGATGATACCGAGTCCGGTTGTAATGCCGGAAGTATCGGCTGAGCGACTGCTTCAAGTGATGGCCGTCCTCGAAGGCGGTGAGGTAAACGCATTCATACTTGACGCTACGCCAGAGCCGTTCCACGAAAATATTGTCATGGTAGCAGCCCTTGCCGTCCATGCTGATACGGATACCATGCTCCTTGAGCACACTGGTGAAGGCGTCGCTGGTGAACTGAACGCCCTGATCGGTGTTGAAGATCTCCGGCGTTCCGTGGCGTTGTAGCGCTTCCTCAAGCGCGTCAACACAGAAGTCCGTGTCCATGGTGTTGGAGACCCGCCAGGACAGCACCTTGCGGCTGTACCAGTCGATGATGGCGATCAGATACATGAAGCCCCGAGCCAGCGGAAGATAGGTAATATCCGTTGCCCACACCTGGTTGGGCCGATCTATCCTGAGGCCTTTCAGCAGATACGGATGGATCCTGTGCCCATCGCCCGGGGTGCTGGTTCTCGGACGCGGATACACCGCCTGAATGCCCATGGTGCGCATCAAGCGCTGCACCCGCTTCCGATTCACCCGGTAGCCCTGGTGCTGCAGGTGAACTCGCATCTTGCGAGAGCCATAGTACGGCGTTTCCAGGTGCTGCTGATCCAGTAGATACATCATGTCGAGATCCTCGTGGCGTTGCGCACGGGAGATGTAATACACCGAGGAACGACTCAGCTTGAGTAGCTCACATTGGCGTGAAGTGCTGACCTGGGGGTGGCCACGCTCGATCATCGTCAATCGGCGTTGACGGCTTACTGATCGAGCTTGCGCGATAAAAAATCGCGTTCCACCGTCAGTCGGCCTATCTCGCGGTAAAGCTCGTCGCTGCTGGGCTCATTGGACGGCTTGCTCGTCTTTTTCTTGCCCTCAAAGAGATCGGTTGCGTTCTCCATCAGCTCACGCTTCCAGGTGCTCACCATGGTGGGGTGAACCTGGAAGCGTGCGGCTATTTCAGACGTGGTCTGCTCGCCCTTGAGGGCGGCCAGAGCGACTTTTGACTTGAATGATGCGCTGTACTGCTGGCGTTTTTTGCTCATGATTTTTCTCCTCATGGAGATGGTGAATCAGAGCTTAGGCCCCTGTCCAAATTTTGGGGTCCACTTCAGTTCTTTCTTTCAGCCCCCAGCGTAAGCTTGGTGAGTACCGCCCCTGTGTCGGCTTGGCGGCTGGCCCAAACAGCTGCTCGTGAAACTGGTCTGTTAGCGTCTGCAAATAACGCGCCGTTTTACGCTGGCATACTGGGTACTGGCTGATGAGTTCCAAGGCACATAACACACGCTGAAACTGCTCTTGCTCCACAGCACGCTGGAGGCCTTTCAGCTCTTTGGCCGTCGGTACATAGCCGTGATACCAAACGGCTTCAGCCAAGTCTGTGACGCTATCAAGAGGCTGTTCCAAAGGTTGTCGAGCAACGCGATACAGCCAATCCAGCGGTGAATTAGCCGCCATTAGCTTCGCCTTCCTCGCACTCACGCTTCGCCCAATTCTCCAGGTTGTCTGCCAGCATGTTCCTGTTCTCCACCGGGCTACGTTAATCAGTCGCCGAACAGCACGTCCAGCGAATCCGCAACCAATATCTGCTCCACCCAATGATTCAGTTCGTGCTCGCTGGCCTGCTCCAGACGCTGATCGACCCACGCCGGTACTTGATTGAACTTGAGCTCGATCAGCTTGCGTAGCGTATCGATACGGCCTTCTGTACGGCCTTCTGTACGGCCTTTGGCCTCGCCGCGCTTCTCGCCTTCCTCACGCTCGCGCTTCGCCCAATTTTCCAGATTATCTGCCAACATATTTCTATCCTCCACCAGGCTATTCAGCTCTGTTAGATCGACCTTCGCCCCCAAACGTTCAAAATGCCGCTTGATCCAGCGCGTGACAATGCGGTCGATGCGGTCCTTGTCCGGGTCGGCTTGAATAATCGCCACGATACGATCGACGGCTTTCTGCAGCGCTTCGCGACCATCTTTTGCTTTTTCGATACCAAAAATCCCGCTCAGCACGCTGTTACGCTCGGCCAGGTCTTCGTCGCTATAGCGCCCTTCATCCACCAGGTAGTAGCGCAGATGCGGTTGATACGGCTGCAAGAAACCGGGGGGCTGCGGGGTGATCATGTCAGACACGTCCCGCTCGGCTGTCCAGCGCTGAGCGCCGTTATACAGCACGATAGGAAATACCGGCGGCAACCCCTTGCTGGGGGTCGTCACGCCGTTTTTTATCAGCTGATCGTGGAACCCCGCCACGTAGTGCATCATCTGCACGGGCATCATGTAATCCACGCGGGACTGAAACTCCAGCAGGATGTAGAGATAGACCCGCTGAGTCACGCCTTCCCACGTAGCCTTCACCGACCACACCACGTCCTCGATCTTTTCCTGATTCAGCGGCGTCACGTAATGCCCGTTGTGCTGCTTGAGCGTCGTGACGTCCATCAGCGCCGCGATGTCGTCAGGCGCAAAGCCTTCGATCAGCTGCTGCACAAACTCGGGATGGCTGAACAGTTCCTTGTAGGCGATATCGTGCGAGTGACTGGCCATGCGTGCTCCTGTTTCAATGCCACCATTATAGCACACCACCTGCCAGGCCCCGCCGGGTCATGCCGTGCGCCCAGTACGTCCGATATAAAACCAAAAAAAAAAGCATACCCATCGCCGTGCCCTGTCCCACAGTGTCGTTAAGGACGACCGTGAGACAGAGCGGTAATAAAAAGGATGGAAGAAAAAGCGGGCAGTGGCGTTGGCGTCAGCCTTACAGCCACCCCCGCTGGACAAACGAGGTAAAGCCCTCCCCAGCTACCACGACGTGATCCAGTACCCGGATATCCACCAGCCCCAGGGCATCCTGCAGGCGGCGGGTAATGCGTCTATCAGCGTCGCTGGGCTCGGGTTCGCCGCTGGGGTGGTTGTGAACCAGTATCACGGCGGCAGCGTTATGGTGGAGCGCGTGCTTGACCACTTCGCGCGGGTAGACGCTTGCCGAATCGATCGTGCCCCGAAACAGCTCGTCGAAGGTGATCAGGCGATGCTGGCTATCGAGCAGCAGCACACCAAAGACTTCATGCGGGTAGTCGAGCATCAGGGTTTGCAGGCAGCGGTGCACCGTGTGGGGCGCAGTGAGCTTGTTGCCCTTGCGCAGCTTGCGGCGGGCGATCATCTTGGCCAGATACAGCAGTTCCTCGGCGGTCACGTCCTGCGACAGCTGATAGGTGCCGGGCTGCTCGCCGGCCATGAGCTTGGGCTGTGGTTGGTGGGCTTGTGGTTGAGACATGTGGCCTCCAGTAGATAAGCCGGTCGCGTAAAACCAGACCGGGATAAATGGGCGTAATTGGGCCGTGCAGGCTGGGGATCGCCTGCCGAGGGTTATTCAGGAAACGCGGGGAGCGTCGCGCCTTTCAGCTCGGCAAAGCGTTCGGTGAGCGTCCAGAGGGCGCGGTTGAGGCGCACGTCCTCGGTGACGTTATTAATGGCTCGAGTGCGAGTACGACGGCCACTAGCCGACTTGCCACGCACGCCGCCCTTAAACAGGTTTTCCTGGGTTCGCCCGAATACCTGCCAGAGCGTGCCGCCCGCATCCTCGGTGCGTCGGGCCTGGAGAACGTTGTCCGGGCGAATGGGACTGTGCTGCTGCCAATCATCGCCATAGCGCAGGGCGAGCGCGGCTTCGGCAAATAGCCGGGCTTCGCCGCTATGCACCATCGTCGACTGAAACACCTCCATGCCCTCGGCAATACGCGGCACCTGATGGCTAAGCGCAACGGAGCCTTCCAGTATCTCGTCCACCACATGCTTGCCGTGGCGTACCCGTATCCCGCCCATGTCGCTGACGGGGGCCACCATGCCGTTCGAGCAGATGAGCCGAAACAGGCCCAGATCCAGCTGATAGGCGGCGCTGCGGTCGTGGCTGTTGGTGAGTACCAACTCGGCCACGCTGTCGCCCAGGTCTATCTGTCGGTCAGGCTCCTGCCGAAAGCGGATCATGTGCCGGGCGGTGGTCTGGCGGCTCATGTCGCGCACGTTGGTTTGCTGGGCGCGTACCGGATACCAACCTTCGGCCTGCAGGGCATCCACCACGTTGATGGTGGGCACAAAGCCGTAGCGCTCGGACACGGCGTTATCGGGCTCCTGGGCAAAGATCGCGGGGGCATGACGGTGCAGGCGGTCGTGGGTCAAAATTTGCATGGTCTATCTCCTGATATGTTTTTCTCATTCGGATACCCACACCACGGCATAGCGCCCCGCGCCCCTTCAGGCAGCGGGGAGCGGGCTATGGCGTAGGGGTAAAAAATGGCGTGATAACAGCTTGTTGGGTGGAGTGAGTCAGGCTTACTTTTTCCGGGGATCTTTATCCGCCGGGGTCAGCCCTTTTCCCGTGGGCTTTGGCTGTTGGCCGTTCTGGCCTTGCCCTTCCTGCTTATGCGCCTGCTCGGTCTTCGCCTGGAGCTTGTCAGCCAGCGTGTTGGGGGCATTGGCCGCTTGGCCCTGCTGCCCGGCATCGTTCGCTTGGGTGGCTTCGGGATAAAACTCTTCCACCACGTCGGCGGATTCCTCCGCACTGTCTTCAAACGCGCCGTTGGCAAAACCGCTTTTGGCGGCCTTATCGAGGGCTTTCTGATCAAAGCCCATCGCTTGCCGTTCCTCGTCGATACGCCGGGCTTCGGCCAGGGTGTCTTCCAGCGTCCAGCCCTCGCGTAGAGTGATGTCCACGTAGAAGATCGGAGTACCCCGGCTTTGCCGGGTGGATTTCCCGCGCAGGCGTAGAGCCAGCGGCATACAGGCCAGCCGGTTGCCGGCTACGGCTTTGAAATAGGCCAAGCGAGCCGCGAGCGTTCTGATCGAGTTGAAGCCCGTGGTACGGAAGATAAAGCTGCCCAACGGGTCGTCGTCGCCTATCAGCACGTTAAGCCGTCCGTAGGGCTTGCAGGCACCGCCCTGAGCCAGCGGGCACATATCTGGCGAGGGACACGGCAGCGTCTCCATGCCGTCGCGGGTGCGGCGTTTACACTGTTCCCCGTCGCCTACGCACAGCGGGCGTGCGGTCTGGCGATCAAACAGCGTGTATTCGGCCCTCAGATTGAGGTCGGGGTCGTTGAACAAAAAGCGGATGGGGATTTCGCGGAGCTTGCCGTCCTGTTTGCCACGCAGCAGCTCGTCCATGGGGTGCGGTATCCAGCCCTCTTTGGTTTGAAGCTGGGAGGTGATAGTGAACTGATCGTCCTTGCGGGGCAGGCGCTTACCGTTCTGTTCGACCACCTTACCGATGGCGATCCGCCCGAGTATCGGCGGGGTAATGGCGAGTCCTTTAAGCATGAGAGTGCTCCTGACATAAAAAAACGCCCCAGAGCGGCCAGAGAAGCCGCGCTGAGGCGTTGCGTGGTATGAGTTGATATAGGTGCGGGTATGACGTCATCGCCGCTGTAACGGCCTTGATGCGCTTCACCGCTGGCGTGGGTATCGGGTCGTCACCGCCCTACTGGCGCACCACAAAGCGACGCGAGCCGGGCACGGTCCTGAGATAGTCCGCGCAAATCTCGGGGTGCTCCTGCTGCAGCCGCTTGGCATCCAGTCGCGTGCTGGGTTTGGATTGTTTCCAGCTAAGGCTGCCGCTGGGGAACGTCGCCTGAGTAGCGGTACCCATCGCTTGCTGAAGGCGATGCTTGAGCTTGGCTTCCTGCTTTTTTGCCGTGTCGAGCTGTTGGCGTACCTGTTGCAAAGCGGCAAAGGCTTGGCTTAGCTCGCCGTCCTCGGTGAAATCCAATATCTCGCCGTCGTCCCGGGGAAACAGCTGACGCAGGGCGCGGTCGTCGGACTCCGTGCCGTTGGCCTGCGGGGGTATGTCCTGCTCCACGCAGTCCCAGAACTGGCGTTCCAGGGCAATCAGCTGCTCGATCATGGCCTCGTCGCGTTCGATGCGGTGGATTTGCAGCTCGTGGCCGCCCAGCAATACGGCCACGTCGGCTACCTGCTGCCCCGTGACGGCCAGCTGATGCATCACCTGTACCTGTACGTACTCGGGCACGCCGTCCTTCCAGAGGCGTGCCCCGTGCACACCCGCCGTCTTGCACTCCAGTACCTCGACATCGGCATTGCCCACCACCTCACGGTCAAGGTTGGCCATCATCCACCGATACTTCGTGTGCTGCAGAATCGCGTTGACCCGCTGAACACGATAACCGGTGTGCTTGGCGTAATGGTCAGCCACAATCGGTTCCAGTACCTGCCCCCAGTGAAGCGGGCTGGTGAGTTGAGCTTCTTTATCCGGCTCAGTCATTCCCGGCTGACGGCCGGTCTTTTCCAGCCAGAGTTCCAGCTGAGACTTGTACGGATGCAGGCCGATGGCCGCGGCGGCATCTGAGCTGCCGATACCGCCCTGACGAATGTTCAGCCAGGCACTGCGATCTAGAGCTCGAGTATCCACCAGACGGCGGGCGTGAGCGCGATAGCGACGTTGTTGCGGTTGTGGGCGTTTAACACGGGCATCACGACTCACGGGCTCCGGCATACCGCTTTGCTCGATGGCGTCCAGTACAGACGCCGTCACGCTCCCAGGCCTGGCTTTGGACGAGAGCGGCTTGTCCTGCGCTGTATCGATGGAAGGCGCTGTATCCGCGTGAATATCCTGACCGGCCTGCTCAAACGGAATCAGCGTGCTGCGCTCGATTTCTTCCTGCGTGACCGGAAACAGCGGCGTTTTAGCGTGTATGGCTTTCTGGCTCATGATGTTTCTCCTGATAATATTTCTTCCGCTCACGGCATAACGGCCCGTGCCTTGGGGCAACGGGCCGCTGATGAAGGACGGATATAACAGCAAGGCGCTGTGGTAAATTTTGGTGGGGTGACGGGCTGTGCCCTACTCCACTGGCGAGCCAAAGGCATGGCCGCAGGCGCGGCACTCGTGATTATCAAGTACCTTGCTGTCCAGCTCGTCGCCCAGCCTGGCACCGGCTACGCCACCGGCCGTGCCACCCACCAGGCCGCCGAACACGGCACCAGCAAGCGAGCCAACGCCGATACCCACAGGGCCGGCAAAGGCGCCGACCAGCGCGCCGGCTTCTGCGCCGCTAAACGCCCCTGCTGCGCCTGACGCCGTACCGGCAGCGGCTCCCGTGGCCCCACCGACCTTGCGGCCGACGTTGCGCGTGATCACCTGATGCGAGCCGCAGCTCGGGCAATATACCGACATGGCTATGTGCTCCTGTACGTGTGGTTGTGTGAGGCCAGTGGTGTGCACTAGCTTCACCTTGGTAATACAGGGCTGAGATTTTTTTGAATCAAATCGAGAAGGGAAGCAGATTAGGCGGGGTGAAAGAAGATCACGACTTTTCGCGTCATGGGAAGGCCTGATGTCATTTCTTACGTAGGCGTATCATGTGATGCCACGTTCATTTCTCGTTAGAGTGGTTGACAGACAAGGACGGATAGCCCCTGCCGGATAATGGGATTCCCTTGACCCGTCATTTCCGGCCTTTCGGCTCAGCGTCCATTTAGGTATATGTTAATATACAGTAGTTCAACAGTAGACCGACAAGGTGTCTATCGTCCCCTTCAAGAGGGACGACAATAGCTCAGCCATGAAGGCGGATACCGTAGTCCTGTCAAGGACTTGATACCGATGACGCCAGGCACTCATGCAGCCCCCAAAAGGGCTGCATGTGATGATCCTGATACGGTCGGGGACAGTGAGGGCGAAGCCTGCTCACTTCGCCTCTGCCAGCCATCTCGTCATACCGCCCTACTCTACGTCGCAACGTGGCGATAACGGCGAGGTTACAAGCCTCGCCGATTCTTTCTGACACGAATGGAGATATCGTCATGTCCCACCCCAAGCGTTCCAAAGACAACCGTAACCACAGCCTGCATTACGCCCCCGAATACTCCCCTGCCGAAGGCGTGGTGTATCCGGTGATGACCAAGCAAGGACCGTTGGTCGACAGTTATCTGGATCAGGCCTACGCGGTTTTTCGCAAGGCGCTGGAGCATCACAGCCGTATCCTTGCCGTGCGGTTTGATTTGCATATCCCGCGAAGTATGACCCTGCCTGACCACAAGGAAAGCAGCCAGATCATTCGCCGGTTTCTTGCTTCCATACAAAGCAAGATTGACGCGAACCTGAAGCGTAAGCAGAGCCCGCATCAATGTCCCCTGCGTTACATCGTGGCCCGGGAGATCGGTCCGCGTAACGGACGTGTGCATTTCCACGTCATGCTGTTGGTGAACGGCCATGCCTATCGTCAGTTGGGGACGATGGACTCCGAGATGCCTAACCTATTCTGGATGATTGGTGAAGCGTGGGCCAGTGCCTTGGGTATTCTACTGGAAGAGGCGATTAACAGCGTGCAGTACCGATTCAAGCCTGGCGTTTGCCAATATTACCTCGATCCCCTGGAAGACTACGACAAGCTCCCGAAAGCCTTTCACCGGGTCAGTTATCTATGCAAGGCGCAGACCAAACACTTCGGGCAGTGGCAGCGCGGATTGATGACCAGCAAAAAGTAAGCCTGTTGTGCCTATGGTATGCACATCTACCGCACCCACGTAAAAAACATGGAATAACTCACCGCCGCCAACCAATGACGGAGAAAAGAAGCCGGTGATTCCCTTACTGTCGAGATGGCCTGCGCTTTTGGTGCAGGCCTTTTTTATGGTTGGCCCAAGGAGCTTGATCATGTTTCAACGACCCAACCCGTTCAACATCGCGCCTATCATTCCACAGGCGTCACACAGCCACGCGAATGATTCATCCGGACCAATCCCCCGGGATTCTTTCTCCACGTCTCACAATGCCGTACAGACGTCTTCTGAACCCCCCATGCAGGATGTCGATGACGACCTGCAACGACTCGCCAGGATGGAACAGAACGAACCCAAGCGTCGGTTGATCCGGGACGTAAAGGCACTGGCCAAACGGCGCGGTATCACCCAGGCACAGGTCGCAGCCGAGCTGGGTGTCCCCCGTCGCACGCTGGAGGAATGGTTGCAGTTTCGACGATATCCCAAAAGGCCGGGAGCGACCTTGCTTGAGCGCTGGTTCGCGCAGCACCAGGAAAACGCCTAGCCCCCGCTTTTATGGCCGCAAGCCCCATGGAAGCGGGGTGGGAAAATAACTTTCCACTAAAAAATATCTATTTTTTTGAGTTTTATGAGGGTACTATACAGCTACATTTTTTGCCTATAAGGAACGACATAATGAAGCGCCCTCGCCGTGATGATCAGCTCAGAGCAAGCGATACCAGCCCGATACTCGCACTCAGGCAAGGCAAGCATATGGGCCCTTTTGATCAGTATGAACTGGCCATCATTGATTCATTACGAGAGGTTGAAAAACTCACTCAAAATCTTGCAGAGGGTGCTGCGCTGAATCTTTCCCTGAAGGATGAATTTCTACCCAAAAGTTTTCATCAAAATATTCAAGATGCCTCATACGGCATCAACAATCGTGGAAGGCTTTGGCAGATTCATTATTGCCTGGAAAAAATCAACGACGCATTGAAAGCACTTCCTGTAGAACACCTATCTATTCACACCCAGGCGTTTCATCGCGCTTTTATGACAAGCCAAACGCTGCAAGAAAAACACCCACATCACGCATCAATACAGAATGCCACAGCGACATTAATACATGAAAAAATAAGTCGCCCTCAACACTCATATTTACACTTATCATGGGTAGAAATAAGAACAAAAACCTTTACTTTTGATGAAGCCCAACATCACCTCTTAGTAATTAACGAACACCTTTCCTATCTCGTTAAATTGCTACGACATTCTGACGTAAAAAAACACCATCGATTACGTAAAAATCAATCCAAAAAACATGAAGAAACGATAAAAAATGTATTCAATCAATCGTTCAAAAAATCACCAGAGGTCTTATTTATCTTTCTTGACCTCAGCACTTCAAGTTACGTTGATGAAGCTAATAGAATATTGAATGAAATGAAAGGAAAAAAATATATTGACTACCATTCAATTAATGAAGCCAGAAAAAACTTCCTCAAAAAACGAAATCACCACCCGCTGTTCAATGGGCTCATCAACTACGTATGGAAATACCGATACACACACGGTGAGGGCATCACCTGCATGATGCTCCTTATCTATAATGCTGTATTGGAAACCCAGCAATACAGCTTGACTCATGCCCTTGGAAAATATTGGGAATCTGTCGCAGGTCAGGGAAGCAGTTACAAAACGCCCATTCTGAACAGCAACCAGAGGGCACAAGAACAATATTTTGGCCTACTCAAAAAAGATAGCGAAGAAGCTCAACGCGGCATTGATGCCCTAGCTCGCTTCATGGGTCTATACCAGATGTACGTCAAGCCCGAATCCCCTAAAAACATGCACACCTTTGGCACATCCAGTATTAAAAAAACAACCAATAAAAAGAAAAAAAACAACCACCTCCCAAAAAAAGACAAAGGAAAACCATAAGCCGGTAAGTAGCTATGCATAATTAATCGTGCATTTTTGCCGTAGCCCTGAGCAGCCGGTGAACCCCATTACAGAGGCGTCTAGGCGATCGATAAGCTTCTAGGGCCAGCTAGTGATTCTATACATCAAAATATCTGCATAGGCACTTACCTGATGCTGACGCATGACCTCATCGTTCGATAGCGCGGGTGAAGCGTGGTACGTTACGGACAATAATCAACCCGAGGAGCCCAAGCATGCCCAACCCCATCAAACGCCATGAGAACCTGGTACAGGAACAGGAACGTATTCAGAAGGAAAGAAAGGATCTGGAGAACAGTGATAGCTATCAAAACGCTATTGCCTTCAAGGAAGCGATTGAGAAAGTCATGAAGCAGCATGGCAAGACAGAAACAGATCTGCTTGAGCTGTATGGCGACAGCGACGCCAAAAAAACCAGCAAGTCCCCGAAAAAAGCAAAAAAATCCCTGCCGCTCAAGCACTACCGCAATCCACATACGGAGGAGGTAGTAGAAGCACGGAGCTTCAAAAATACCATGCTGAAAGAATGGGCGAAAAAATACGGTCGAGAAACCGTTGAGGGCTGGGAGTTCGACCCGAAGACCGAGAAGAAACCTGCCCAGGCGAGTGATGACACTACCGAGCCGTCTAAACCCGATAAGAAGAGCTAGCAGGGCCGTCAGGCCGTTTTATGCCGTCATGTAGGGGTAGGCACCGCCTTTCCCGTAGCGCAACGCAAAACGCCTCACCCGGCGAGGATGAGGCGTCTTCCATGTGGCTGGGGCATCGCAAAAACAAGCGGCTGCCCAGTTTTTGGTAATGCCGTGGGTGCCAGCTAGGATGAGTTTTGTGGGCGTACCCAGTGCCAAGGGTCATGGTCGGGGCCAACGGCTTTATCCAGCTCATGCTCCAGCTGGTCGGCAATAACGTCCCAGTTATCGGTACACAGCGCGACATCCCTGATCGGCATTTCTCCCTCTGCTGCCGTAATATCCCAAGTCACAACAGAATGAATGAACCGGCGCAGCCACATAAAGTCCGGTGCTTGAGGTAGAAGATTCGGGCCGCTCCTTCTAATGGGGATTCTTGCTCGCGTATCGATTGGGTGCCGCAAGGCATCGCGGCTCAAGTAGTTTGGGTCATCCGCTTCAAGCTTGTCGCATGTCTCCCAGTTACCGCAGACAAAATGGTTCGATAAAGCTACGTGCCGAAAATTGGACAGGATATCAAGGAGAAAGGGTTCTGTTGATGTCAACCAGGCTTCCTGCATCTGCTGGGTGCCGACTTGACCAGGCAGCGTTATACGGATTGCTCCACTCTGAAAAGCACGATAAGCGCTTTGCAGCTGGCGGCAAGCTTTTATCATGGCGTGTACCTGAGCCACACGTACCTGCGTCCGAAAACTGACCTTCTCATCGAAAATAATCATTTTTGACATTCTTCCCTACTCTCCCCCTTCTCGCACGGTCTGAAACAGCGCCATATAAGCGCGTGTGAGGCCGTCCTTGTCTTGGCCGTCGTCTTCTATCCCCGCACTGATAAAGTCGTCCAGGGCGTCGCTCAGGGCGATGGATTCGGGGCTATCGCCCAGCGTGGCCTGCCAGTGGTCGTACAGCGCGTAGAGGCTGTCGAGATCCGCTTGGCTCATGGGCTCGAAAAGAAGGTGCTCGTAGCGTTCCAGCTGGAGCATCAGCGCCTGGCGGGTATCGTGAGGTATCACGGGCATGTCGTAGCTCGCCGTTGAGGGCTCGGGGTTAATAAGATCGGTCATGGCCGAATCATAGCAGGCTGTAAGCGCGTCAGGGCGTTGTGGCGGGTCTTTTTCTACTCATCCGGGCCAATAGTCAGGTAGCGGCATAAAACGCCGCACGGGGCGTCGTTGGCTTGTTATCGCATGATTCAGCTGGGCAGTGGACCGCCTGTGCGGGTATCCGAGGCTATCCCTGCCTCGGTGGATAAGCCACCGTGCGCGTGGGTACCAGGGTTCAGGTCATACTGTGCAACGCACGGCAGTCGGCTGGGTGCGAGTTCAGTAACCCACCCGGTTCCGGTATACGTGCCTTCTCTTACCGCAGGATGGCTACCTCCTGTCCATTATGCCGGAGTGTAGCTGGCAAAACGCCCTGCGCCTCAGTCAAAATCAAAGCTCAGCTCGTCGTCATCCTCCCCGAAAAAACCGTCCAGATTCTCGGGCACATCGCCCGTGTCTTTCAGGCGCTTGTCACGCTCGGATAGCTGCTCCAGCTGGGCCGTCGAGAACATCTGGGCGTAGGCCAATGCCAGGGGTGCCCCTTGCAGCGTGGCCAGTGTCTCGGCGTCCAGGGCATTGAGCGCGGCTTCGTCGATACGGTACAGGCCCTTTACCGCCTTCGGCTCGGCATCCTCGCCGTGGCGCTGAATCGTCAGGGGCCACTGGGCAATCACCCCGGCCTGCTGGAGCGCCTGCGTGGCGGCCTGGGTCTGCTGGCGGTTGGCTTCGCACTGCTGCAAAAAGTCGAGGGTCTGTTGCACCGTGGCACTCGGCTCACCATCCTCGAACAGCGGCTCTCCGCCGTCGTCGCTCAGGCGCTCGACGTCCACCGCTAGTATTTTGTTGCCCTCCTGGCCGTCGGCCAGGGCAAAGGGATAGCTGCGCATCAGCGCGGGGACGTAGGAGCCGATCCAGCGACCGTCGGGGGCGACGTAGAGATTACGCTCCCCGTCGAGGCTGAGCAGGGCCACGGGGAGGTAGGCGTCCGCGCGGGTGATAAAGCCCAGCGCGTAATGGGGAATCAGCCGGTTCAACTCGGCCAGCAGCACGGGCACCACCGGGTCGTGCGCGGCATGGCGGTAGCCGTCCCGGGGCAACAGGCGCTTGTCGCGGTGCGCGGTGGCGGATAACGCGGTCCATTGGGGCATAACACTCTCCTCAAGGGGGCAGGAAACAAAAAACCCCCGCCGGAGCGGGGGTTGGCGTTTGACCTATCAGGCGATAGGCATCTCGCTCAGGGAGGGAGATTACGCGATGACGATGTTGCCATCTTCTACGGCAAGATCGTCGCCGGAGACGCCGGCCAGCTCGATGGTCATGTTGGCATCAGAGCCACTGTCGTCAGTGTTGACGGTCAGCGTAGTGTTGTTGCCACTAGCATCATCAAACGCAACGTTGACGCCGTCCTCACCGAGATTTTCGCCCAGCTTCAGAGCACCCTCTACGCCTTCCAGCGTCAGCGTATTATCGCCGCGGAAGAAGTCCGTGATGGTGACGGTTTCGCTGTCGCTGTTGGAACCGCTCAGCACGAAGCTGTCGTTGCCCTTGCCGCCGGACAGTTCCAGCGATTTGCTGCCTTCGTTGCTCTCAATCAGGCCTACGTTAGCAGTGATCTCGTCGTTGCCTGCGCCGGTGCTGACTGCAACTTCGCCGTTCAGGCCACCGGTGCCCACGTTGGTCAGGTCGATCGTGTCGTTGCCCGAGCCAGTGGTGGCGGTGAAGTCGTCGGCCACTTTCAGGTTCGCACCGTCATCGCCAGAGAAGTCACCGTTAGTGGTCTTGTCGATGTTGCCGAAGCTGATGTCGCCTTCAGACTTGCTGGCATCGAGCGTGCTCAGGTTGCTGAATGCGAGGTCCTGGAACGACAGGTCGCCAGCACCCTTGACGGTGATGCTAGCAACCTCGTCGCCGACATTAGTTGTCGTGCTATCCAGCGAAACGACGCCGCTGTTGCCTTCTTCTGCAGTGATGTCAAAGACAGTAGCCGGAGTCTTAACGCTGTAGAAGCTGTCTTCGGCGTTGCCGGACAGGTTCAGCTTCAGCGGGTCGTCAAAGCTGACGGTATCGTTGACGGTATCGTTGACGGTGATGCCAGCCTTGAAGACGTCAAAGTTGTCTTCAGCATCTTTCACCTGCGATGCCACATTGGCGATGGTGAAAGTGGTCTCGCCGTCGGCATTCGTGTAGTTCGCGTAGCCTTGGTTCCAGTCAGATTCAACGGTTAGGCCGGAAAAGTCGGAGACAACGTCGGCAGGAACAACGCTGCTTTGATCGGACTTGCCGATCTTGTCCAGATCCATGTCGCTGTCGCGAGTTTCGCCGTTTTCATTGGCTTCGTTCGGCTGTGGATTGTCAGTGCCCATGCCTGTGCCACCGTTACCGTCAACGGTGTCGTTCACCAGCGTGACGTCGCCTTGACCCAGAACATCGGAAAGGTCTTCGCCCAACAGATCGTCGTTATCGCTCGCCTCTGTCGTCAACGCCTCGTAGCTGTCCTGAATGTCGAGCTGATATGTGACATCAGAGCCGCCGGCATCCTTCGGCACGTTGCCGTCGGAAACGGCTTTCTGGACAATCGCCGCTTCGGCAACGCTCAGGGTGCCCAGGTCAAAGCCATCCTCAGCGATCTCTTCGCCTTCGCCGTCGGTCAGCTGAAGCTCTTCTGCATCTTGAACCAAGCTACTCTCGCCAGCCGCCAGGTTCTCCAGCGAATCAAAGATGGTGTAGTTGTTAACCGCGTTGATTACGCCTGCGCTAGCACCGGCGATGTTCGCCATGCTGTCAACGATGGTGGACTCTTTAGCACCGGTTACAACGCTCAGCAGGTTGCCGCTGTCGGAGGTCAGTTCGTCAACAGTGCCGGAAATGCTGTAGTCGATGTCGCGGGCGTTTTCAGCGTTCTGGAGGAACTCTGCGTCCTCAACAGACACGTCCTCGATGATGCCATCATCGCTTACCGTAAACTCAACGCCTTCCAGCTCGTCCTGGGCTGCCAGGATGTTCTCGGCAGTATCCTTGACGGTGTAGTCAACGTCGATGTCGGCTTTCTGAATCAGAATCGCCTCGGCCACGGTCACTTCGCCACCCAGATCGCCTTCTTCGTAGTCGGTGATGTCAACGCTTTCCGCGCCTTCGACTACGCCGTCTTCAGCGTTCTTCAGGTTCTCGACGGTGTCCTGCAGCGTGTAGCTGTAGTCGTCAGAGTTTTTGGCGCCGGCCAGAACAACCACCTCTTCGCTGTCAGCCTTCGCATCTTCGAAGATCAGCCCTTCGGTGTCGTCGGTCAGGACGTAGCCTTCTTCAGCGTTGTCTACCAGAGAGTCATCCGCCGCCACGATGTTGGCCAGCGTGTCTTCGATCTGGTAAGTGGTATCGGCTGCACCGGCAATGTCAACCAGCTCACCACCATCGGTCAGCTCATCAACGCTACCCACGACAATAATGCTTTCAGCGTCGTCGTACAGATCACGCGCTGCTGTCTCCATGTTGGCAACGCTGTCCTGCAGCGTGTACTCAGCCGGCAGGTTGTCCGCATCCTTCGCCGCACGTGCTTCTTCGAGGCTTAGAGGTTCAGTGAGGTCTGAAGGTGTGCCGGCGCCGGCATCGATAACTTCGCTGACCGGTGTGCCGTTGACGGTGGCTTCCGGGCGGTCGTCTTCAAACTGGCCGTACATGACCCAGTGCTGGTAGCCGTTTTCGAAGTCGCCGGCATCAATGGCATTGGCCACGTCTTCGTTGGCTGCCAGATACTCGTCTTCGTCGAAGCCTTCAGCAACGTCAGCGTAGGCGGCGTTCGGCGCGCGGCCTTCGGCAGCGCCGTACTCCAGGAAGTGAGTCAGCGGATTCATGTCGGATTCAGCAACATCCGGATTAGCTTCCAGATACTCGCTGGTGTTGAAGACTTCGTTGGGGTTACGCCCTTCGTTGGCACCGTACTCAAGCCAGTGCTCTTCGGCAGACAGCAGGCCTTCTTCGACTTCTGTCGCAACGTCCTGGTTCTGTGCCAGGTAATACGTTTCGTTAAATTGCATAGACATAATCGTTTTCTTCCTCGTGGTGAATATTCACTGAACCAATGGAACGACCGAGGCTTGGCCATACCAAGCAAGCGACCATGGCGCCATGACCGCTCTCAGAGTTGCTCGTCAAGCAACTTTGAGAGCGGTTTTGGCCTGCCCAGGTGCAAAATACATTGTTGCTGCTGCGTTAGCCAGTGAGATAACACTAAGTTCATCCTTCATTAACAATGTGTTGCACGGCCTGCTTGGCCAGCCGGCAGTGTAACGATGGGCGCATCGTTTCGTCATACTTTCTATCCGCATGAGACCATAGCGCCTAACTCGTCTCCGGTGCAAGCACCTAGTTCATTATACATGGCGCGGTAGGGGCCAAGCCTGCGCCGCTTGGTAGCAATGAACCTACGGGCGCATGGCCCGCATCATGGCACTTTTTGCGATGTTCCATGCCTGGATGCCTATGGCAAAACATCCTTCACTCATGTCCTTCAGGCTGTCAGGGCGGGTAGCGCGCCGTCAATAGGCGTGACGGTGAACGAACCCCTTGAGCACGGTAAGTAGAATGATCTTCACATCCAGCCACAGCGACCAGTTCTTGATGTACCAGAGATCGCATTCGATACGCTTGGTCAGGTCAGTGTCGCCGCGCCAGCCGTTAATCTGCGCCCAGCCGGTGATGCCGGCCTTGACCATGTGCTTTTGCATGTAGCCGGGAATCTCGTTTTTGAACGTCTGCACAAACTGCGTGCGCTCGGGCCGCGGGCCGACGATCGACATGTCGCCCTTGAACACGTTGAGAAACTGCGGCAGCTCATCCAGGCTGGTCTTGCGCAGAAAGGCACCAAAAGCGGTCACTTCCTTGTTACGCGCGCCGCCCCATTGAACGCCTCCTTTTTCAGCATTCACCGGCATGGAGCGAAACTTGAGCATCATGAACGGCACGCCGTTGAGCCCCACCCGCTCCTGGCGGTAGAACACCGGCCCCGGCGAGCTGAGCTTGACACCAACGGCCAGCACCGCCAGCACGGGCGAGATCAGCAGCAGTATCAGGGCGGCGACCAGCTTGTCTTCCAGCCACTTGAGCAGGCGGTTGCTGCCGGTCATCGGCGAGCAGCTCAGGTCGAGCAGGTACAGGTCTGCCACTTGTGAAACGCTATGGTTGATCAGCCTAAAGTCTCTTAGATCCGGCATGTAGCGCACGTTACCGGTGGACTGGCTGAGAGCGTTCTGTATTTCCTTGACCCAATCGCCTTCGGCCAGCGGCAGGCAGATCCACACTTCTTCTTCCGTGTGCTCTAACCGATCGCCCAGCGTATAGCGCTCGTGATGGATGCCCGCCAGCTCCTCTTGATGATCATCATCTATCAGCAGAATGCGCTCGACCTCGAAGCCGGCGGTGGGCACGCGCTGCAGCTGCCGCCAGGCGGTTGCGCACGAATGGGCGTCGCCTATCAGCAGCAGGGTGCGGCGATTGCGCCCGCTGGCGCGCAGCCGGTTGAGAATAGGGTATGCCACTGCGCGAATCAAAATGCAGCCACCGGCGGCGCTCAGCATCCAGGCGACCAGCCATAGTCGCGAGTAGGCCATGCCGGATTTGGCCAGAAACAGGATCAGCGTGATCAGCGCACCAATGAGGAAAAATCCACTCAGCAGGCGCAGCATCAGCTGCCCGCGCATGCGCCCGCGCCACGACTGATAAATGCCAAGGCTGGGTAATACCAGCAGCGTCAGCAGAGCGCCCAGGGTGAGCAGCCACAGATAGCGTTCATCCATGCTGAACGTGCCCAGCCGCAGCCAATAGGCAAGCCAGCCGCACAGCAGCACGATAGTAAGGTCCACCAGCCGCACGGCCTGAGTCGTATAGGCGGAAAAGCCGCTGAGCGTGTGCAGACTAGATGGCATGGGCGCAGTCCTCCTGATGCAATGCTGACGGATCGGCGTGAGGCATCTTGTTCAATTCCAGTATCCTCTGTGCATGCTGAACGCCTGGCGAAGGCGTGGTGGCAGATAGCTGTGCCGCTTGCCCAGGTGATAGCCGACCAGTTTCATGGCCGTGGCCAGCATCGACGCAGGCCACCAGACCCGGTGAGCCTTTCCAAGGTAGCGAAGCTCCGACAGCACGAAACGCCGCCCTTCACCGCTGACGCCGCCCAGTTCGTCCTGAATCCATGGCTCGCTGGCATGAAAGACACCGGTATCGAAATAGCGCTTGAATTCCTGCCAGGGGGTATAGTTGTGGGAATGATGGCAACAGGCATCCCCGGCGTAGGCGACTGTCCAGCCCTTCTGCAACATGCGCGCCGCGACGTACATGTCTTCCGCCAGGATGACATGAGCCGGAAAGCCATCGGCTGCCTGCAGGGCGTCGGCACGATACGCGGAGAAGGAATTCGACATGAACGCCGCCTTGACCCCCAGCTCTTCCGCGTCGGCCAGACGCTTGTGACGAGACGGGGCGGGATAGTTGAAATACCGTGCATGAGCGGCCAGAGGATTAGCATCGGGATGTGGCAGCTGGCGACCACAGACGGCCCCCACCTGCGGGTCTTCAAAGTGCGCCAGCAGGCGCTCAAGCGCCTGCGGCTCTGCCAGGCAGGCATCCTGCGTCAGATAGATATAGTACGCATACCCGGGGCGCTCACGCAGGGCGCGCTGGCGAGTGGCGCCGTGGTTGAACTCGCTTTGCGCAATGACCAGGTGGTCGATTCCCTGCGCCTGCAGATACTCGCCGGTGCCATCGGAGGAGGAGGAATCGATCACGAAGAGATCGATGTCCTCGGGCAGGCTGGCAACGAGACGCCTCAGGTCGCGAAGGCCGTTGCACGTAGGCACAACGATCAGGCTTTGCGCGGTTTCAGTTGGCACGGAACATATCTCTGTTGTCGAGTGGTGTCAGCGTCGGCTGATGCATGATATCAAGCTGGCTTTGGCTTATCAGCGCTGCGTGGCAAGCATGTGGCGGTAGCAGGTCATCAAGTTATCGACATGACGCTGCGCTGTCAGATCCGCCTCCCAGAAGCGCGCATAGGCCTGCTTGCCAAGCCGATTGACCAGGGCATCGTCATTGGCGAGTCGGCGCATCTTTTCTGCCAGATCGTTGATGTCGCCACTTCTGAACAGCAGACCGGTCACGCCATCTTCAATAAACTCGCTGCCGGCGCAATCGCTGGAAACAATGCTGGGCACCCCGTATGCCGCGGCTTCGGCTACCACCATGCCCTGGGTCTCATAAATGCGGCTGGAAAGTACGACGCAGCGTGATGTCTTCATATGGTCAATCACCGCCGCATGAGGCTGCCATCCGGTAAACTGGGCGTCGGGCAGCCTGGCCTCCAATGTGTCCTGCATGCTTCCTGCGCCTACCAGCTTGGCGTGAATGCCCGTAAGCCGCGCAGCTTCAACGAAGACATCGCCGCCTTTTTCCGGCGTCAACCGACCGATGAAACTCATTGTCGTGGAGCGTGAAGGCAGCACCGGCTCCTCTTTGTTGGCCTTGATGGGGTTGGGTACGTGCCATAGATTGGCCGCTTTCGGCAGGTAAGGCTCCACGACGCGCCTGCTGAACTCGGAGACATAGATGAAATGTCGCTGATGCCTCGGCATGCCAGCCATTGAGGTCAGGAACTGACGCGCCGAGCGCCAGATTTTTTGCGGATAGCTTCGCGCATCGCAATTCGTTGCCAGGCAGGCGGCCGACAGAGGCCTAAGCGGACAGGTCGACTGTGTACGGTAGTTGTAAAACCCGCCGTTGGGGCATACGGAAAAGTAATCATGAAGCGTCGTGACCAGCGGCAATCCCGCACGGCGAATAGCGTGGATGACGCTGGGTGAGAGCACCTTGACCCAGCTGTGCAAGTGAACAACCGTATGCTCGGCTGAGAGTCCACGCAGCACCTCTGCCACCCTGGAAGCGACGCGGCGGTTCCACAGGCCCTCCCTGGCGGCAAGGAAACGGCTGGGGTTGTTCAACAGTTCCTGTTCTTCAAGGTCAATCAGCTGGATGTTGGGATGAAAAAGTGCCTCACTGGCCGGGCCGTCGCCATAGATGAAAAACACCCGATGCCCTGCCTCCGCCAGCCCAATAGCGCTTTCTATCGCCACCTTTGCGGCCCCGCCCTGAACATGGGCAAAGTCGTTGATGATGACGACATTGATTGATGCGAAACGATGGCTCATGTCAGGCTCCGGGCTCGATCACAGTGCAAGGCATACAGCGAAGCTATTATCCAGAAGACGCCGGGTGAGAAGTATCCATAGCCTCTGAGAAACACTTCGACAACAAAGCCAAATATGGATCCTAACAGCCATAGCCGGCGAACATGGCGGGCGCGATCCACCTCGGGCAGGTATTTCAGTTGGCGCCGCAGCGCGTTCCCGACACAGGCAAAGCCGAGCAGAAACGCAAGAAAGGCGACTGCCATCAAGCTGCCGAACCACCCCAGCTCAGCTATCCACTTTGCTGCCAGAAATCCTGCATCCGATATGTTGAACTCCTGGCCGGTAAGCTCGACGATTCTGTCCGTGTAGTGTGGATAGCGCGTGCCGGCCTCGCCCAGCATTTGAAAACCCAGACCCAGGCCCTGGGTATCCAGCATATTCAGCCAGGCCAGGCCCCAGCCCTGCAGATAGACCAGCGTCGTCAAGTTGGTGGTGTCGGAAAAGTCCAGCCTGTCGGCAAAGTAGGTGAATTGCGGAAGGACGAAAAAATATCCAAGCAGCAGGGCCAGCCCACCCGCCAGAAAAATACTCCAGAAAACAAGCCTGGGAAACCGCATGCTGAACACAAAGCAGCCGATAAACACAAAGACAAGCAGCGTCAGATTGGGAAAAGCCAGCGCCAGCGCCAGCATGTTCCCCAGAATGAACAGGCTTTTCAGGGTGGTCTCGGCGTAGACCATGCCGCAGGCCAGCACCCCTAGCGCCAATGCGTAATGGCTTTCTTCCGAGAAGGGGAACACCGGTTTTTCAAGCGGTGCGTACCCTGAGAACCTCGGGCTCCATACGATGGCCAGCCAGCCAAGCAGCAGCAAAAAGCCAACCAGCCACGAGAGGCTCCGCCGGGTGGCTTCTGGCTCCATGTCGCTGATTCGCCGCCCCAGCACCAGGGCGGACACCAGCACAAGCAGGATCACCAGGGACATGATGGGCTTGTGTACCGCTTGATCCAGCAGGCTGAATACTGCGCTGACGAGTGCCAGCCCGAAAATGGCCAGCAGCACGACGACGGGGAATGAAAACCGGAAATTGAGCAGATGCCGGACGTTCAGCAGGCAGACCAGACCACTGGCCATCAGCATGCCCGGCGCTAGAGAGCTTGCCCCCGTTGCCACGAAAAGAAAGCTTGGCAGTAGCAGCACAACCGCCATGGAAACAATCAGCCGGCCATCACGGCGCGGCGTCAGGAAGGTCGTGCCTGGATTACTTTCCATTCCTTACACCCGAAAAAACGATGACTTGGTGGCTTGCTGATAGACGCATCATTCGCCAGATGCTAGTGGCAAACCAGGCGCGGTAGACGGGAAAATAAACGTCCTGACCAACAGCATGAATAAAAGTGCAAGCAGGAACTGGCTTGCTACCGTTGTCCAGGCGGCTGCCAATGCACCGTACAGGGGAATGAATATGAGGTTAGACACCACGTTGAATACAGCCACTATCATCATTGCGTAGACTTTCATCTTGGCTGTGTTGCCTGATGCCAGCAAAGCGCCCGCGCAAAATGACACGAACATGGCTGGAACCGAAAAGCAGAACACCTTGAGGTACGCAATGGAGGCTTGATAGCCCTCTCCAAAAACAAGCACAACTCCCCAGTCGGAAAGGAGCCATATCAGCAGTGCTACTGTACATCCGGCCCAGAACATGGCGTGATTGCCCATTCTGTATACGCTGCGCATCTTGGCACGATCCTGGTGGGCCCAACGATGAATCTTGGGTAGCAGGAAGCGTTCGAATATGACCGAAGGAGTGAGATATACGGCGGCCATGATAGTAAAGGAGACGTTGTAATAACCTGCCGTTTCTTCGCCTATCAGGTGTTTGACAAGCGCTACGTCACTTTGAAAATACACCAGGTACGCCAGGGCAGCCATGCCGAAAGGCCATGCCTTTCGAGCCACCTCACGTATCGCTATGAGCTCGGTCACATCAGCCGCATCTTCTTCCCGATGCCCCTGCAGCGCGAACCTTCCACGGCGCATGTCGTTCAGCTGCCCTGCCGCCACGCTAAGCAGCAATATACCAGTGACTGCGTATGCCAGCCCGACCAGCCAGGCATGCTCCGCATCAATAAAGGGGAGCAGCAATAGCACAAGGCACAGGCGAAGGCCGTGATGTGATAGCTGCCAAAGTGACAGCGCCTTGAAGCGCTCTTCAAGCTGGAGCTTGCTGCTGACGAGCTCTACGGCCACTTGGCTGACCAGGTGAAATGCCATGAGAAACAGCATGGCTTTGCCGGGCAAGTTGTTCGGCCCCCACTGAACCCATGCCACAAAGCCCGTAAAGGAAAGCAGCGTACCTGTGGTGACAAGCCTGAGAGAGGGTGAAATCCACCGCATTCCCTGCCAGCCCTCCTGGCCAAAGACTTTCAACCAGTAAGGGCCGGTGCCAAAGCTTGCCAGTGGCGTCAACAGCATCAGTATGGCCAGGCCGGCGCCAAACACGCCAAAGAGCTCAGGCCCCAGCTGCCTGGCCAGCACCACCTGCATCAGGAAAGCGCAACCTGCCCCGCCAAAGGCTCCCAGCCAGAGTAGGGATATACCGCGTAGCCAGCCACCCGAACGACTCATTCAGTGCGTTCTCGCTCAGCATTGTCTCGTTTATCGGCTGCTGGCTCAGCGTGAGCGCGACGATAAGTGCGCTGCACAAGGGCCATAGCCTCGACAAGAAGCGGGCCGAGCAGTGCAAAGACACACCCCAGCATGACACCCGCCAATATCCACATAATGCTGCTCATGCCGACCGGTTTGGATGAGGGCTCCGCAACCGATAGAATTTTTCCATCCTTGAGCGCCATCAGACGATTGTCGTAGTCAGCCATGAGCTCGATATAGCGTGTTGCAAGCTCTGCCGCATTGCGTGATTCGCTTTTCTTGAGCGACTCATAGTTGGCTTTTGCTGACGCCAGACGGCTCTTCACGCGCGACTCTATTTCCTGCAGCGTTTCTGCCTGGGACGAGGCAATACGCTCTAGCAGGGCGTCGTGAAGCCGGGCGATCTCTTTCTGCCTCTCAGGGACGTCGACGGTGGTGAGGGTAATGATCTTGGTGTCTTCGGGCGCCGTGAGTTCCACATCAAGGGTCGATAACGCGCTTGCGTTGTCTTTCGCTGCGCTACGGACTGCCTGTGGCAAAAATAACGACTTTGACTTGGCAATGACTGACTCACCCGTTTCCAGCGGCGCCACCTCCGCCTCACTTTCCTTAAGGTAGCCTTCCGCCAGCTGATAGACAGACTGAAACTCGTAGGTTTCATCGCGCAGGACAGCGTAAGCGGTAGCGAGGATGATAGGCACTATAAAACACAGCATAACAAGGCGGCGCCGAGCCGCCAGCAAGGCCAGTACGTCGCCGATACTCATTTCGTCTTGATATTTATTCATTGTCACTTACTCAGTCCTGACAGGATCACTTCGATGGTGGCTATATTCACGACAGGCCTTGTTCACGACAGGCTTTTTGTCAGCTGCCGGATGACTCGGCGCCTGTGGTCATGGAGGCCAGCAGGCCCATGATGTCCGCCAGGTCGTCGCTGTTCAGATCGCCCACCGCGGACTGCAGCCGGAGCCGGTCCAGGGCGTAGCTGCCCAGGGTATCGACGTACTTGATGCGCTGATCGTACAGGCTGGCCCGGGCGTCGAGCACGTCGACCAGGTCGCGCAGGCCCAGCTGCTCGCCGCGCTGTGCCGCCTCGAGGAACAGCTGGCTGGACTCGATGGCCTCTCTGAGCGCATCCAGCCGGCGCACGCCGCCGTTGATCGAACGCAGGCTCTTGCGCACTTGCTGGACGGCCAGGTTGCGCTGGTTGTCCACCGCGGCCTGGCCGGCCCGAATACGCTTTTCCCCCTGGCGTACCCGGGCGTTGGTGCGCCCGCCCTGGTACAGCGGCATGCTGACTTCCATCTGGGCGGTATAGTCTTCGCTGGTGCGCAGATCGTCTTCGCTGTGCCGGTCGCTATAGCTCAGGTTCATATTGAGTTCGGGATAGTAGCCGGCACGACGGGTAGAAGTATCCGCCTCGGTGACCTGTTGCTCCTTGCGCGCGCGCCGCACGTCGAGGTTTTTGCCGGTACGCTCGATCCACTCGTCGCTGTCTTCCCACTGGCGCTTGAGCACCACCTCATCCAGCTCGCTCAGCGCCAGCCGGCTCATGTCCGGCCGGGTGCCGGTCAGGCGTTCCAGCTCGCTCAGGGCGTTGTCCAGCTCGTTTTGCGCCTCGACGGTGTCGGCAATAGCCTGGTCCAGCCGGGAGCGGGACTCAAGCAGATCCACGCGGTTGCCCACGCCCAGCTCGTAGGCGCGGCTGGCCTGGCGCTGCTGCAGCTCCAGGGATTCCTGCTGGGAATTCAGCAGCCCCAGCCGCTGAGAGGCCAGGTACGCCTTGACGTAGGCTTCGCTCACGCTAAGGGCCAGGTCGCGTTCGGCGGTGGCCAGCTTGAGCTCGGCGGCGTTGATCTGGGCCTCCGCCACGTCAAGCTTGCGCCAGCGCTCCAGGCTGAACAGCGGCTGGGAGAGCTGAACGCGCCAGTAGTCTTCGGTGAACTCGCCGGGGCGGGACGTGGTGCGGGGATCGTCGTCCCGCTCCGTCTGCACGTTGGTGGTGTCCTGCCACATATAGCCGCCGCTGGCGTTAAGCTGGGGCAGCAGCTGCGAACGGGCAATGGGCTTTTCTTCCCGGGTGGCTTCGAGCTCGTAGCGCTGCTCGGAAAGCTTGGCATCATACTCAAGGGCCCTGGCAAAGAGGTCGGGCAGCGAGGGAAGCCTGGGCGCTGCCCGGGCCTCGCCGGCGGCCTGCTCCAGGGCGTTGAATTCGGCCATGGCCGCGTCACCGGCCTTTACACTGCCGGAGTCCGGGGCGTTCTGGGGCTTTTGGGCATATAGCGACGTGCTGGCCAGCAGGCCGGCGAGCGCCACGGCCCGGGTTAACAGCGCGACGTTGCCGCACCTGGGCGTGCGTGTGGGATAGCGTTGCATCAGTCCTCCTGCATGGCACGCGACAGCATGTCGGCAATGGGTTTGGCAATATAGCTGGCGAAGGTACGCTCGCCGGTGCGGATCATCACCTCGGCCGGCATGCCCGAGAGCAGATGCATCTTATCGGTCATTTCTTCCTTGCCTTTATCGGTCACCTCGACCCGGGCCTTGTAGTAGCGCTGGCCGGTCGCCTCGTCCTTGAAGCTGTCGGCGCTGACGTGGATCACCTCGCCGGCAATGGTCGTGGTGGTTTTCTGGTTGAACGCCGAGAAGCGGATCTCGGCATACTGGCCGGGATAGATGTTGTCAATGTCTTTGGTGGGTACCCGGGCCTGCACCACAAAGCCGTCGCTCGAGGGCACCACCTCCATGATCGGGTCGCCGCCGCGAACTACCGCGCCCACGGAGTGCACCTTGCGCCCGACCACGGTGCCGGCCACCGGCGAGCGGATAACGGTACGCCTGACCTGGTCGGAAAGCGAAGTGATCTGCTCTTCGGCCTGGGCGATGTTGGACTGAACCTCGCGCAGCTTTTCCCCGACCTCTTTCTGGAACTCCTGCTTGCGGATCTCGCGCTCGGCGCGGTTTTCGCTGATCTGGGACCTGAGCTGGGCGATCTTGGAGTTGAACTCGGCGTTGTTGCCTTCGTACTCGAGGACCTGGCGCTCCAGCTCGCGCAGGCGCTGGTTGTCGCCCAGCCCTTCGCGGTATAGCGAGCGGAAATCGTCGGCTTCGTCCTCGAGCGATGCAAGGCGGCGCTTATTGACGCTGATGCGCTCTTTGAGCCCTCCGATCTGCTCTTTCATCTGCTTGTGCTTCTCGTCCAGCGATTCCAGCGTACTGAGGTAGGACTGGCGCCGGGCGTGAAACAGCCCTCGCTGCACGGCCAGAATCTGCTGGATGCGCGGGCTATCGGCGTTTTTCAGCTCGTCGGGGACGTCAAGGTTTTCGGCGCCTTCCTGTTCCGCCAGCAGCCGCACTTCCATGGCGCGGTTGATGAGATACTTGGAGCGGGCAATATCCCGCTGGGAGCGCACCTGAGTATCGCTCAGCACCAGCAGCGGATCACCGGCTTCCACCTGGTCGCCGTCTTCCACCGGCAGCTTGTCGACAACGCCGCCCTCCAGGTGCTTGATCGTGCGCTTGAACGAGGCCACCGAGACGTCGCCCGGGGCAACTACGGCAACGGCCAGCGTGGCCGTGGTGGCCCAGAGCACAAAGCCGCCCAGCGCAATAAGCAGTATGGCAAACCCCAGGCCGCGATAGCCTTTATCGCTGGTGGGCAGAGGCTCGCTGGCCTCGCCTTCAATCGTGGCCGGCCCTCTGGGCGTTACGTCGATTTCCTGGCGTGTCGGCAGATGGTCTTTCTTCTGCCCTTGTTCCTGCTGGTTCTCGCTCATTTCATGACTCCTCGCCGCCGCGCGCGCCGTTCACGGCAGACAGCCGGGCCGAGCCCTGCTGCCCCACCTTGCTCCGGGGCTTTTTGGCAAACTGGGCCAGCACCTGGTCGCGCGGGCCAAACATGCTGACCTGGCCTTCTTTCATCACCAGCAATTTATCCATGTGCTTGAGCACGCTCTGGCGGTGGCTGATGACAAACAGCGTGGTGCCTTCCGCCTTGAGCCGGGCGATGGCCTCGGCCAGCGCGCGCTCGCCGGCGTCGTCGAGGTTGGCGTTGGGTTCGTCCAGTACCAAAAAGACCGGATCGCCGTAGAGCGCCCTGGCCAGCCCCACGCGCTGGCGCTGGCCGCCGGAAAGCGCTCCGCCGCCGCCGGAAATCACGGTGTCGTAGCCGTTGGGCAGCTCCAGGATCATTTCGTGAACACCGGCTTTCCTTGCTGCGCGGACGACCTTTTCCGGTTCCACGTTGCCAAAGCGGGCGATGTTCTCGCTCACGGTGCCGTCAAACAGCTCGATGTCCTGGGGCAGATACCCCACATGGGGACCCAGCTCGTCGCGGTTATACTGGGTAATGTCGCCGCCGTCGAGGCGCACATCGCCCACCTGGCTTGGCCAGATGCCCAGCAGCACCCGAGCAAGCGTCGACTTCCCCGCCGCGCTGGGGCCAATGATGCCGATATGCTCCCCCTTGTCCACGGCAAAGTTGACGCCGCGGATAGTGGCCATGCGCGTACCGGGAGGGGCGGCGGCCACGTTTTCCACGCTCAGGTAGCCTTCGGGCGCAGGTAGCGACATGCGCTTTTGCTCGTCGGGAATCTGACTCAGCAGCTCGTTCAGGCGCTGATAGGCACCCCGGGCGCCGACGAACCCTTTCCAGCCGCCGATCATCTGGTCAATGGGCGCCAATGCCCGGCCCATGAGAATCGAGCCGGCGATTACCATGCCGCCGGTGAGCTCGCCTTTCAACACCAGCAGCGCGGCCAGCCCCAATATCAGCGACTGGGCCATCATGCGGAACACCTTGGAAGCGTTCGTCAGCGCGCCGGCGCGGTCGCTTGCTCTGGACTGCTTGGCCAGAAATTCGTGGTGGCGCTTCGACCAGCAGCCCATGATGCCGGGCAGCATGCCCATGGCATGCAGCACTTCGGCGTTGCGCAGGTTGGAATTGGCCAGGTTTTGGGCCTGGATGTGCTCGCTGTTGGCTTCGGACAGCAGCTTCTGGGTGGATTTTTCGTTGGCAACCGCAAGCGCCACCAGAATCAGCCCGGCGCCGATGGCAAAAATCCCCAGCCAGGGGTGAAACAAGAACATCACGCCGATGTAAATCGGCACCCAGGGGGCGTCAAAAAACGCAAACAGACTTTTGCCGGTGAGAAACTGGCGCAGCGAGGTCAGGTCGCTGAGCGGCTGGGCGCTCTGCCCGCCCGGGGCCATCAGGCTGCGCCGGAACATGGCGCTGTAAAGGCGCTCGTTGATCATGGTATCCAGGCGATTGCCCACGCGCACGAGAATGCGCGAACGCACCAGTTCCAGCCCGCCCATGATGGCGAACAGGAAGATCACCAGCAGGGTAAGCATCAAAAGCGTGTCTTCACTCTGGGTCGAAAGAACGCGGTCGTACACCTGGAGCATGTACATCGGCGGAACCAGCATCAACAGGTTGACAAACATGCTGAAAAAACCCACCGCAACAAACGAACCCTTGCAGGCCTTGAGCGCCCGCTGCAGATCCGTTGCTTCCTGTTGCTTTGCCATGAGGGGGTCACCATCGTAGGGAGAAAATTCAAGCCGAAAAAACAATCGACGCAGCATAACAGAAACGCCGTTAACGGGGTAACGCCGGCTGCGCCGCGCGCGGGAACTTTCATTCGACTGCAAGAATCTTGCGTGAAGCTTGCTTCCGTCAGAGCCGGCAGGCACGACAGACAAGCCTCAATCGTTTTTTGAGTGGTAATTGCAAACAGTGTTCCCTACAATGCATTGGTACCCTACAGGGAAATTTGCTCCCTTTTTGTTTTCCAGTGCATTATTGCCACGGCACCGTTTAAAGATCGCCCCTTTCAGGAGGTTGTTCCATGCGCAAGACCAAGATGATGTTCGCCGTTGCAGCGACTACCGTTCTCGCCAGCCAGGCGGCCATGGCCTATCAGGCGGGCGATACCTATGTCCGCGCCAGCTTTGAAAAGGCCGATATCGAAACCGACAATATCTCCGACGAGAACTCTTTCCACCTCTCCGGCGGCTATCTCTTCCACGACAAGATGGGCGTTGAGCTGGGCATCGGGGAAAAGGTCAAGCACGACTTTTTCGGGCTGGCCAGCAACGACCTGGGCACCATGAAGCGCATGCCGGTCAACCTGCTGCTTAACTACTACCCGCTGGGCGGTATTGATGAAGCGCGCGTGCAGCCCTTCGTCGGCGTGGGTCTGAACTACACTCGCTACTCCAACATCCACGCCATCGACGGCTTTGACATCGACATCGATGACGAGTACGGCGTGGTTGGCCAGGCAGGTCTGGATCTGACCCTCACCGATAACCTGAGCGCTACCGGCTACGCCCGCTGGTCCGACGTTGACGCCGACGTCGACTGGAAAAGAGAAAACGTCAACGGTACCGGCACCGGCAGCGGCACCGTTCGCCTGGACCCGGTCACCGTCGGCGCCGGTCTGACCTACCGCTTCTGACAGTCAGCGCTCGCCACTGACGTTATGCCCGCTGCCAGGCGGGCATTAGCGCTGTCGCCTGACATGCGTTATATACAGTGCCGCGCCCCGCTTCCGGGGGGCGGCATTTTTTGTCTCTGCTTTTCCGAGCGCCTTCATGGCCTTACCCACCGCGTGCTACTTCTCTTCGGGGATCGGCAGAATCCGCGCCCTGGCGACGTTTCTCCCCGAGTTCTCGCTGCGCCGCTACCGCCCGGGTCAGCCGGCCGACCATGTGCTCGGCTGGGGGCTCAAGCCCACCGCTCGCCGGGCGCGCCGCTACGCGCTGAAGCATGGCATTCCCTACATAGCGCTTGAAGACGGTTTTTTGCGCTCGCTGGCGCCGGCGGCAGAGGGCTACCAGCCGCTTAGCCTGGTGGTCGACAAGCAGGGCATTTACTACGACGCCTCGCGCCCCTCGGATCTGGAAACCTGCCTCAACGAAGCCGCGTTTTCCGCCGCCGAACTCACCGAGGCCGAGCGCTGCATGGCCCTGCTGCGCCGCTACCGGCTGTCCAAGTACAATCACGCCCCCGAGAGCGCTCTGGATCATCTGCCCGCCTCCCGGGTACTGCTGATCGACCAGACCGCAGGCGACGCCTCGATTGAATACGGCCGGGCCGACGCTAACACCTTTCACGCCATGCTCGACGCGGCCCTTGCGCGACACCCAGGCGCCACGCTGTGGATCAAGACGCACCCCGACGTCATTGCCGGCACCCGGCGGGGCCACCTGGCGTCAGCGGCGGCGCATCCTCGCTGCCGGGTGATCGGCGAGGACGTCAATCCCTGGGCGCTGTTTGACCGGGTGGACGAGGTGCATACGGTGACCAGCCAGCTGGGGTTCGAGGCGCTCATGGCCGGCAAGCGGGTGTACTGCCACGGCCTGCCCTTTTATGCCGGCTGGGGGCTCACCCACGATACCCAAACCTGCTCGCGCCGCCGCCGCAAGCGCACCCTGGTCGAGATCTTTACCGCGGCGTACCTGCGCTATTGCCGCTACGCCAACCCCTATACCGGGCGACCGGCAACGCTTCACGAGACCGTTACGCTGCTTGCCGATCAGCGCCGCCAGCGCGAGCGCGGCCGGGGTCACTGGCTGGCCTGCGGCTTTTCCGGCTGGAAGCAAAAGTTTGTCGGCGACTTTATCGGCGACGCCGGCACGCTGACACACTACCCTCGGCAACAGGCGCTGCCGGCCTCCCGGGCGCCGCTCCTGGCCTGGTCCTCGGGCATCGATGCCGCCCTGATCGACCATGCTCACCGCCAGCAGGCGCCGCTGTGGCGCATGGAAGACGGCTTTATCCGCTCGGCCGGGCTCGGCGTTGACCTGGCGCGCCCGCTCTCGCTGGTGCTCGACCGCCGAGGAATCTACTACGACCCGCGCCGGCCGAGCGATCTGGAAACCCTGCTCAATCGCGCCGCCTTCGACGAGGAGCTGCGCAAGCGCGCCCGGGCGCTGCGAAAGCGCCTGGTGGCCCTGAAGCTGTCCAAATACAACGTCACGGCCGGCCCAGCAGCCTGCCCGCTGCCCGACGACGGCCGGGAGCTGATTCTGGTGCCGGGCCAGGTGGAAACCGACGCCTCCGTGGCCGCCGGCTCGCCGCAGGTCCGCACCAACAGCGCCCTGCTCGAGGCCGTCCGCGCGGCGCGACCCGACGCCTGCATTTTATATAAGGCCCACCCTGATGTAGTATCCGGCATTCGCCTGGGCCAGCTGGACCGCCATGCCGGCCAGCTTTACGACCTGGACGTCAGCGACGCCGAGATCGCCAGCCTGCTCGAGCGCGTGGACAGCGTCCACACCATGAGCTCGCTTACCGGCTTTGAAGCGCTGCTGCGGGGCCGGCGCGTGCATACGCTGGGGGCTCACCCAGGATCTTCTGAGCTGCTCAAGGCGCACGCGGCGCCTTGACCTGGACGACCTGGTCGCCGGCAGTCTGATCCTCTATCCCGGCTACGTGGACCCGGCCAGCGGGCAGCTGTGCAACGCCGAAACCGTCGTGACCCTGCTGGAAATCGCGCGGCAACAATCAACCCGCCTGAGCTGGCCGCAGCAGTGCTACCGCCTGTATCGCCGTCTGTTAACCCGAAGGTACTGAATTTGGCCTCCGATACGCGCACATTTCTCTTTTTGCAGGGCGTTTGCTCGCCTTTCAATGCGCGCCTGGCCTCGCGGCTGGAGCACGAGGGGCACCGGGTCATCAAACTGCACTTCAACGCCGGCGATATCGTTTACTGGGGGCGTCAGGGGCACCACCGCCACCTCTTTCGCGGCCGCCTGGAAGCGCTGGGCGACTATGTCCAGACGCTATGGCAGCGCTACGGCGTCACCGACCAGATTGTGTTTGGCGACCGCCGCCCGATTCACCGCACGGCGGTGGAAAACGCACCAAGAGCGGGCATACGCACCCACGTGTTCGAGGAAGGCTATTTTCGCCCTTATCTGGGTCACGCTCGAGCGCGAAGGCGTCAACGGCCACTCGCTGCTCCCCCGGGACCCGGCGTGGTTCCGCGACGCCGCCTCGGCGCTGCCCCGACCGCAAGCGCCGACGCACTTTACCTCACGCTTTAAAGTTCGCGCGCTGCACGACGTCTGCTACCACCTGGCGGGCCTGGCCAATCCGCTGGTCGCCCCGCACTACCGCAACCATTCGTCGCTGACCGCCCCCTGGGAATACGCCGGCTATATACGTCGCTTTACCTGGCTGCGCTACCGCCGGGTCAAGGATCACAACCGCATTCGCTCGCTGCTGCTGAGCCGCCGGCCGTTTTTTATCCTGCCGCTGCAGCTCAACACCGACGCCCAGATCCGCGATCATTCGGCCTACGCCAACATGCAGGAAGTCATCGCCGCGACGCTTGCCTCCTTTGCCCGCCATGCGCCGAGCGACGCCGTGCTATGCATCAAGAACCACCCGCTGGACCAGGGCCTTTGCGGCTATGAGCGGCTGGTCAACCGGCTTGCCCGGGAATACGACATCGCGCCACGGGTGGTTTTTCTGGAGTCGGGCGACCTCAACCGCATTACGCGTCACGCCGCCGGCACCGTTACCGTCAACAGCACCACCGGGCTTGTCGCGCTGGGCCACGGCTGCCCCACCATCGCCCTTGGCGACCCGATCTACCAGCTCCCGGGGCTGACGTTTCAGGGCTCGCTGGACGCGTTCTGGCGCGCGCCGACGCCGCCATCCGCCACGCTTTTTGCCTGCTTTCGCCGCACCGTCATGCACGCCACCCAGATCAACGGCGGCTTTTACAATCAGCCGGGCATCGACCTGGCCGTCGAGGGCGCCGCCCAACGCCTGACGGCCCGAACCTCCCCGCTTGAGCAGCTGGGCCTTACCCTCCCCCAAGGCGATACCTGAGATGCCGGATACGTGCGTATTGATCACCGGCGCCACCGGCGCCATCGGCGGTGCTCTGGCCAGGCGCTACGCCGCCGCCGGCACCCGGCTGATTCTGCACGGCCGCCGGCAGGAGGCGCTCGAGGCCCTGGCCGAGCGCTGCCGCCGCCGAGGGGCCCGGGTCACCACCTCCCGCATCGACCTGGCCGACCCCGAGTCGCTGGCCCGCTGGCTGGAGGACGAGGTATGCGCGGTGGCGGTGCCGGACATCGTCATTGCCTGCGCCGGCCAGAACACCCACCCCGCCACCCCCGGTGCCCTTGAGCCCGCCGCCGATGCCCAGGCCGTGCTGGCGCTCAACCTGGCCGTGCCCGTGGCCATGGCCCAGCACCTGGTCCCCCACATGCGCGCCCGGGGCAGCGGCCAGCTTGCGTTCGTCAGCTCGCTGGCGGCGTGGTACGGGCTGCCCACCACGCCCACCTACAGCGCCAGCAAGGCCGGCATCAAGGCCTACGGCGAAGGGCTGCGCGGCTGGCTTGCCCCCTTCGGCATCGGCGTCAGCGTGGTCATGCCGGGCTACGTCAGCTCTCCCATGTGTCAAGCCATGCCCGGCCCCAAGCCCGGCGAGTGGCCGCCGGAGCGCGCCGCCCGAGTCATCCAGCGCGGCATTCGGGCCAACCGGGCGCGCATTGCCTTTCCCTTCTGGCTTGGCTGGGGCACGCGCTGGCTGGGGCTGTTGCCCGCGGGCCTCTCCCAGCGGCTGCTCAAGGTTCTGGGCTATCAGCGCCTGCCGAGCGCCGACGATGAGTAGCCTCCCGCTGGGGCCGCTGCTCATGGGGCTGGTGGCCTCCCTGGGGCTGGAGGCGCTGCTTGCCCCCCGCCCGCGTCCCTTCTGGCGGCGCGGCGTGGCGGCCGGCGCCGTCCATCTGGGCAGCTGGTGCCTGCTCTGGGGCATCGCTTTTCTGCTGCTGCAGCGCCCCTGGTTCGCCACGGTGACGCTCCTGTCTCTGCAGCTGGTGGTGGTGCAGTCCAGCAATACCAAAACGCGCACGCTGAACGAGCCCTTCATCTGCCAGGACTTCGAGTATTTTATTGACGCCGTCCGCCACCCGCGCCTGTACGTGCCGTTTTTCGGCATTGCCCTGGCAGCGGGCGCAAGCCTGGCCGGGCTGGTGACCATTGCGGCGTTTTTTCTGCTGGAGGGCAGCTCGCTATACGCGGCCGGTTTGACGACTTTTCTGGCGACCGGGGTTGCGCTCTGCGCCCTCGGTGCCGCCCTGGTCGCCGCCGGCGTTGCCCGCCTGCCCGGCCTTACGCTTTGCCCCGGGCGCGACCTTGAGGCGCTCGGGCTTTTTGCGTCGCTGTGGGCCTACGGCGTCGCGCTGCTGCGCCGGGCGCCGCCGCCGGCCGAGGCGTCGCCTTTCGCCGCGGTCAACAAGCCGCCATCCCCCAGCTGCCCGCTGCCGAGCGCCCCCACGTGGTGCTGGTACAGAACGAATCGTTTTCCGACCCGCGGACCTGGTGTTCCGACGTGGCTCAAGGCGTCCTCTCCCACTGGGACGACACCCGCCGCCGGGCCCTTCAGCACGGCCTGCTTGGCGTCCCCGCCTGGGGCGCCAACACCGTCCGCACCGAGTGCGCCGTGCTCACAGGCCTGGCCCCGGCCGACTGGGGCATTCACCAGTTCAACCCCTACCGGTCGCTTTCGCGCCGCGCGTTTCCCAGCCTTGCCGCCGCATTCCGGGAGGCCGGCTATCGCACCGTTTGCCTGCACCCCTACCCGGCACGCTTTTACTCCCGCCACCGGGTGATGCCCCATCTGGGGTTTGATACCTTCATCGACGACCAGGCGTTCAGCGCGGCAGACAAAAACGGCCAGTACATCGGCGACGCCGCCGTGGCCCGAAAAATCTCGCAGCTGCTTGCCGAGCCTGACGAGAGGCCGCTGTTCATTTTTGTCATCACCATGGAAAACCATGGCCCGCTGGGGCTGGAGCCGCCCCGGCGCGATCTGCTGGCCGACACCCTGCCCGGGGCCGGCTGGCCACTGCCCGAGCATCAGCGCCACCTTGCGGTATATCTGCGCCATCTGCGCGAAGCGGACGCCATGCTCGGCGCACTCAAGCGGGCGCTTGGGCAAGCCCCGCGACCCGGTCTTCTCGGCTTTTACGGCGACCACGTGCCCATTCTGCCCGAGGCCTACGCCTACTACTCGCGACCCGCCGGCGAGTCGCCGTATATGATATGGTCAACCCGGCAAACGTCCGCGATAGATGCCGCCCCCACCCGGCTGGCGGCACACGAGCTTGGCCGCGCGCTGCTCCGGCACGCAGGCGCCGGCTGAGCTCCCGTCACCGCTTACGGCCACGGCGCTACCAATAACGTCGCCACCATCTCCATAACGTCACTATCGAGAACGATTTATGAAAAAACGCGTTGCCATTATTGGCGCCGCTTATCGCTTCCCCGGCTCCGCTTCGGCTACGTTCTGGCAGGCCCTGCAAGACGGCAAGGATCTCGTCACAAGGGTCGCCCCCGAGCGCTGGAGTCAGGAAGCTTTTTGGCACCCTGACCGCCGCCACCCCGGCACCAGCGTCAGCTTTGCCGCCGGCAGCCTGGGCGACGTCAGTGGCTTTGACGCGGCGTTTTTCGGTATTTCTCCCCGGGAAGCGGCCCACATGGACCCGCAGCAGCGCATTATGCTCGAGCTTGCCTGGGAGGGCTTTGAAGACGCGGGCATCCCGCCCTCCGCTCTGCGCGGCAGCCAGTGCGGCGTCTATCTGGGGGTGGCCAGCCTAGACTACGCCTACCGCATGACCGACGACCTCTCCGCGCTGGAGGCCTCGTCGGCCACGGGCAACACGGCGAGCATTGTCGCCAACCGTCTCTCCTGGTATGGATTGACCCGTCAAGGGGTCGGTTGACTCTGCTACGTGTGATTGTCCTCAATGCCTACGGATCAGGAAGCGAGGGGCTATCAGCGACGGTGGATCTCTCTGGTATTCGTGGGTTGGTTACCGACCTGTCATCACTTCGTCGCGGAGCTACCCTGGTCTACGAGCGAGGGTCACCCCGCCCCGCAGGGCGGGGGCCTCATAGGAGCGTCAGGGGTTCTCCCACCGGCCCGACGCTCCCTGAATCGTAGGCACTGAGGCGCGATCATCATGCGGTGGCCCGGCTGCCGTGCGGTTTGCCCATCGCTTCGCAGGCAATCGCCCACAGGAAGCCGGCCATTTCTCGCGCCACCGCCGTGGTGACTTGCTGCTTGGCCTTGCCCGTGGCAGCCAGGCGGCGGTAGCGCCCGCACAGTCGCTTCTGCGCCTCCCAGGCGATCGCCTGCACCGTTGGCGAGGTCTTCTCGGCGCGCTGCTCAATAATGCGCGTCTTGCGGGCCGGGAACCGGTAGCTCCAGGCCGCCTCCACCAGCACTCGTCGCACATGGCCGTTGCCGGTCTTGGTGATGCCGCCCTGGCGCCGACTGCCCCCGCTCGAGTGCTCGCTGGGCACCAGGCCCAGGTAGGCCATCAGCTGGCGGGGCGAGTCGAAGCGACTGATGTCACCCAGCTCGGCCAGCACCGTCATCGCCGTGATCAGGCTCACGCCCCGCATCGCCTGAACGGCCTCGACCACCGGAGCCAGTGACCAGTTTGGTAACACCGCTCTCATCTGTTTTTCGAGACCCGCCACACGGCGCTGGGCATCTTTCACGTTGTCGACGTACTCCTGCAACACAACCTGCTGAACCGGGGTGTCGAAGCGCACCGTCTCCAGCCAGCGGAAGTGTGCCGGTATCCACTTGCTCTTGCCGGGGTAGATCTTGCTGTGCCGCAACAAGAAGGCGTTGAGTCGCTGTCGGGCGCGGAGCTCAGCGGCTTTCATGTCTTCCCGGGCACGCGTCAGATCGCGAATCGCCTCCTGTTCCGGCGTTGGCACCCAGACCGGTGTCAGCTCTCCTGAGCGCGACAGGCGAGCCAGCATCTTGGCATCGCGACGGTCGGTCTTGATGCGATCCCCTGCGCGCTGAGGAATCAGCGTCGGGGCAACGACCTCGCAATCATGGCCGCTGGCCTGAATCTGGTGATAGACCCCGTAGCCACAGGGGCCAGCCTCGTAGCTGAATAACAACGGCTGCCCATCGAAACGCTGACTCAGCTGACGAACCAGCTTATCGATGGCCTGAGGCTCGTTCGGAATTTCGCCGCGGAACTCGGGAGCTTGGCGTCCGGCCTCGGCGATTGCCACGGAGATACTCGCCTTGTGCACGTCCAGGCCAATATAAGCGGCGTGGACGTTGCTGGCAGCACTAACCCGCTGGGCAACCAGGGCTATCGCAGTTAGATAAGCAGTCATCCATAGACACGCAGCCCACGCCATAGGCACTCTGACCAGTATCCCTTCTGTGCCGGCATCAAGGAGTGATATGGCATCTGTCACCAGCTGCTTTTCTGATCTGCCCGATCCCAGGGGCACCAACGCCCGTCACGAGCTTGATGAGATCCTGTTCATTGCCTTGTGTGCGGTCCTCTGCGGGGCGGAGGACTGTTCAGATATGGCGTTGTTCGGGCAGTCAAAGGAAGCGTTCCTGCGCCGTTTCCTGTCGCTGCCCCATGGTATCCCCAGCCATGACACGTTCAGCCGGGTCTTTCGCCACCTGGATCCGGCGGCCTTTCACGACCATTTTCTCTCCTTCATGTCACGCTTCGCGGAACAGGTAGAAGGAGTCGTCGCGGTGGATGGCAAGACACTCCGGCGCTCCTACGATCGAGCGGCAGCGAAGTCGCCGCTCCACCTTGTCAGCGTCTGGGCCGCCGATCAGCGCCTGGTGTTGGGCCAGCGCGCCGTCGATGAAAAATCCAACGAGATCACGGCGGTACCGGAGCTGCTCAAGCTTCTGTCTCTCTCTGGCGTGACGGTGACGGCCGACGCCATGCATTGCCAGCGGGCCCTTTCCCAGCAGATTACGGAGGAAGGCGGGCACTATGCCCTGGCGGTCAAAGACAACCAGAGGGCTTTGCTCGACGACGTTCAATTCATGATGGAGACAGCAAGCGCCGGTGAGCCCCACGTTGACAGCGGTCATGGCCGTGTCGAGTCACGCCAGGCGACGGTGATCACCGATATTGACTGGCTGCAGAGCGCCCATCAGTGGCCAGGCCTGAAGGCCGTGGGGCGCATCACTCGCCGCCGTGAGCTGGCTGAGCAGGCCACAGAGGAGACCGCCGACTACCTGCTGAGCGATGCGCTGTCACCAGATCAGCTCATTGAGGTAACACGCCAGCACTGGGGCATCGAGAATCGCCTTCACTGGGTGCTCGACGTCACGATGCAGGAAGACCAGAACCGGAGCCGGCGTGGGCACAGTGCCGAAAACCTGGCGTTGCTACGTCGACTGGCGCTTAACGTCGCCAAACTGGAGCCTTCCAAGGGCTCAATGAAAGGCAAGCGGAAACAAGCAGGCTGGAACGACGACTACCTATTGGCGCTCATCCGGCAGTTCGCTCAACTGCGATAGCCCTGGCTGGGCAACAGTGCGCTCGACAATAGCTGGCTGAGTTGCGTTAGACTGTTTCATGACCTGCCTCCCTCAATAGTGGCTCTGTGTTGTTGCCCTACCTCAACATAACCCACGACGTTGAGGTGGGGCAGGTCAATCCATGATGTCTACGTGTTCGACCTTCACGGCCCGAGCTTTACCCTGGACACCGCCTGCTCCTCCTCGCTGGTGGCGTTTCACCAGGCCTGCCAGGCCATCGGCAACGGCGACATTCCCATGGCCGTCACCGGCGGCATCAGCCTGCACCTGCACCCGTTCGGCTTTTTGATCTTCTCCAAGGCCGGCATGCTCTCCGACGCCGGGCGCTGCCGGGTCTTCGATAAAGACGGCGACGGCTACGTGCGCTCCGAAGGCGGCGGGCTCTTCGTTCTGAAAGACTATGACCAGGCCGTCGCCGACAACGACCGCATCCTCGCCGTGGTCGCCGGCTCGGCGGTCAACACCGACGGCCACAAAAACGGCCTGACGGTGCCCAACCCCAAAGCCCAGGCGGAGCTGATGCGCCGGGCGTACCGCCAGGCAGGCATCGCCCCGGACGAGATCGACTATCTCGAAGCCCACGGGACGGGCACCGCCGTGGGGGATCCCATCGAGGCGCGGGCCATTGGCGAGGCGCTGGCTCAACAGCGCCGCCGGCCGCTGCCCATTGGCTCGGTCAAGAGCAACCTTGGCCACCTGGAAACCGCCTCGGGCGTCGCCGGCATGGCCAAGGCGCTCTACAGCCTGAAGCATCGCCGGGTGCCGGCCACCATCGGCATCAAAGAGCTCAACCCGGCGATTCGCGTCCGCGACTGGAACCTGGATATCGTCACCGCGGCCCGGCCGCTTAAGCCCCGGGGCGAGCTGACCGTCGGCGTCAACTCCTTCGGCTTTGGCGGCGCCAACGCCCACGTGATTTTGCGCAGCGCCCCCGCCACGCCGGCAGCCGCCGATGAAAACGCGCCCGCCGCCGAGCCCCAAACGGCGCTGCCCGTACGCGTGACGGCCCGCAGCCAGGCAGCGCTCGCCGCCAACGCCGAGCGCCTGGCCGAAACGCTGCGCCGCTCGCCGGACGCCTTTTACGATATCGCCTATTCGCTGAGCCACCATCGCGAGCACCTGACCCACGGCGCGCTGTGCTTTGCCCCTGGCGCCGAAGAAGCGGCCGCTGCCCTTGGCCGGCTGGCCGCCGGCGACACCGCCGGCGTGGTGACCGGCGAGCGCCAGGAAGCCCCCGCCGGCCCGGTGTTCGTGTACTCGGGCAACGGCTGCCAGTGGGCCGCCATGGGCCGCGACCTTCTGGCCCACGACGCCGTATTCGGCGAACACTTCGACCGCGTCGACGCACTGTTTCAGCCGCACGCGGGCTTTTCCCTGCGCGCCGAGCTGGAAGGCCGTAACGACGGCCAGGGCGAAGGCAGCCAGCGCCTGGACCATACCGATATCGCCCAGCCTGCTCTCTTTGCGCTCCAGGTCGCGCTGACCGAGTGGCTTGCGCACCAGGGCGTCGAGCCCGCTGCCGTCACGGGCCACAGCGTCGGCGAAGTGGCCGCCGCCTGGGCCGCCGGCGCGCTGAGCCTCGCCGATGCGGTCCGGGTCATTTACCTGCGCAGCCACTACCAAGAGACCACCCGGGGCACGGGGGCCATGGCCGCGGTGGCCCTGGGCGCCGAGGCCATACGCGAGTGGCTTGACGACCCCGAATTCAGCGCCGTGGCCCTGGCCGGCATCAACAGCCCCAAGGGGGTCACGCTCGCCGGCCCGGCCGACGCGCTCAAGGTGCTCGAGCAGCGCCTCCACGACGGCGGCATCGTGGCCCGACGGCTGCCGCTGGACTACGCCTTTCACAGCGCGGCCATGGACCCCACCCGCGAAGGCCTGCTCCGGGCGCTGGACGGCCTTGCTCCCGGCGCAACGCGGCTGCCGTTCATCTCCACCGTGACCGGCGAGGCGCTGGCCGGCACCGCGCTGGATGCCCGCTACTGGTGGCACAACATCCGCCGGCCGGTGCTGTTTCATTCGGCCGCGGCAAGCCTGGTGCCGCAGGGCTACAACGTTTTTGTCGAGGTGGGCGCGCACCCGATCCTGCGCCGCTACCTCAGCGATGCGCTGCACGAGCAGCAGCAGAGCGGCCAGGTCATCGCCACCCTGGTACGCCAAGCAGACGGCCCCCTGGCGCTGCGGGAGAGCCTGGGCAAGCTGCTGCTAAGCGGCAGCGTGCCGGATACCCGGCGCTTTTTCCCCGTCCCGGGGAAAAGCGTCGCGCTGCCGCACTACGCCTGGCAGCGAACGTCCCACTGGGTTGCCGATACCGCGGACAGCCTGGGGCAGCTCAAGCGCTACTATCAACATCCGCTGCTGGGCTACCCGCTTGCTCAGCAGGACAACGCCCGGGAAAGCCAGCTCGATACCCAGCGCCTCCCCTGGCTTGCCGGCCACGTGGTCGGCGAAGGCGCCGTCTTCCCCGGGGCCGGCTTTGTCGAACTGGCGCTGGCGGCCGCCTGGCAGCAGGCGCCGTCGTCGCCGCTCGACGTGGAAGCGCTCGACATCCTCGCGCCGCTGCTGCTGGACGGCGCCCACGGCCGCACGCTGCGGCTGCGCCTGGACCCGGCGGACGGCCGCCTGCACATCGCCTCCCGGGAGCCGGCAAGCGGCCGGGAATGGCAGCGCCACGCCGTTGCCCGGCGCCTGCAGGAAAGCCGCGGCTCGCTGCTCAGGCACCGCGCTCCCGCGCTTCCCGCTCGCGCCCCGGACTTCACCCGCGCCGACCACCTGGCCCTGGCTGAACGCCTGGGGCTTCACTACGAGGGCGCCTTCCGGGCGCTTGGCCATGGCTGGGTGGAAGGCGACAGCGTCATCGGCGAGCTGGACCCTGACGACGCCACGCGCGCCCAGCAGGAGAGCCTTCACCTGCACCCGGGCCTTCTGGACAGCGCCTTTCAGCTGTTCATTCCCCTGCTCGCCGAGCACCACGACGCCGAGACGCCGCTGGCCTTTGTGCCGGTGCGCATCGAGCGCGTTCAACTGAACCCGGAGGCCGGCACGCCGGTGCTCGCCCAGGCGGTGATGCGCCGCCGCTCGCCGCACTCCTTCAGCGCCGATTTTTGGCTGTTCGATGCCCGGGGCAACGCCGTCGCTGCGGCAAGCGAAGCGCGCTTCAAGGCCGTGCGCCTGACGCGCGCGGCCGGGGCGGCGATCCGCTATCTGGATGTCGCGCTCACCCCGGCGCCGCTGGCCGCCGCGCCGCCTCCCCTAGACGAGGCCGCCCTGGCTCAGCTGCTCGCCCTGGGCACGACCTACGCCGAACGCACGGGCAGCCGCTACGCCCGCGAGGTCGCGCCGCTGCTGGACAGCCTGAGCGACGCCTTTTCCAGCGGAGGGCTGCTTCTTGAAGGCGAAGACGAAGCGCTGCCGCCCGAGGCCGTCTGGCAGCTGCTGGTACGCGACTACCCCGGCTACTTTGCCCTGACCCAGCTGGTGGGGCGGCTGGGCCTCAACCGCCAGGCCCTGGCGCGCGGCACCCGGACGCTGGAATCCCTGGATATTAGCCGGGATCAGCTCAGCCGGCTCAACGCGGCTATCCCCGGCGAGCCTGGCTGGCAGGCCCTGAGCGAGGCGCTGGAGTTTCTGATCCGGGAAGCGCTTGCTTCCCTGCCCCGGGGCCAGCGGCTGACCCTGCTCGAAGCCGGGCCCTGCGCGCCGCTTCTCGGCCAGCGCCTGCTGGCGCGCTTGCCCACGGCCTCCGCCGACTGGCACTACCGCGCCGTCACCACCCACGACAGCGCCCGCCACCAGGCCCAGCAGCTGCAGGAGCGCTTTCCGCTGATCGACCAGCACGCGCTGGACGACACGGGCGCCGACGATCTTCCTCTGCTGGCGCCGGCGCAGCGGGCCCGGCTGGCGCTTGTGAGCATCGATGTGACTCGCCCCGAAGCCAGCCGCCAGCTGATCGCCCGGCTGCCAGCCCTATTCAGGCGATCTGCACGTGGTGGATATGGCGGCCGGCGATTACGCCCCGGCCGAGCGCTGCCTGCGCGCCCGCCGGTGGATGCTGGCGCTTGAGGCCCTGGCGGAAAGCGATGCGGCTCCCCCGACGCTGTGGCTTGCCACCCGGGGCGTGGCCGCCCTCTGGGAGGAAAGCCACCCGGCCGAGGCCGACCCGGCACCGGCGGCCCCAAACGACGCCGCGCTCTGGGGCTTTGGCCGCACCCTGGCCAACGAGGCTCAGGGCCAGCGCGTCATGCTGCTCGACCTGCCCGCCGCCCTGACCGCCGACGCCGTGACGACCTGCGCCGCCACGCTGCTCCGCCCGGACGACGACAACGAGCTGGCGATTACCGCCGACGGCGCGCGCTTTGCCACCCGCCTGCGCACGCAGCCGTCGCCCGAGCGGGCGCGCCCCGGCGCGGCGCCCGCTTCTCGCCAGGCCACGACGCTCGGCTTTGAGCTGCCCGGCCAGCTGCGCAATCTGGCGTGGCGGTCGCGGACGCTTCCCGAGCCGGGGGCCAACGACGTCGAGGTGCGGGTCAAGGCCACCGGCCTCAACTTCCGCGACGTCATGTATACCCTGGGGCTGCTCGCCGACGAGGCCATCGAAAACGGCTTTGCCGGGCCGACCCTGGGGCTCGAGTTTGCCGGCGAAGTCGCCCGCGTGGGCGCGGACGTCACCGACCTCTCCCCCGGCCAGGCCGTGGTCGGCTTCGGCCCGTCGAGCTTCAGCGACCGGCTCATCGCCCGGCGCGCAAGCGTTGCCCCCCTGCCCGAGCACCTCGACCACGCCGCGGCGGCCACGATTCCCACCGCGTTTTTCACCGTGTACTACGCGCTCAAGCACCTGGCGCGCCTGGAACCCGGCGAAAGAGTCCTGATCCACGGCGCCGCCGGCGGCGTGGGCATTGCCGCGGTGCAGATTGCCCGCTGGCTGGGCGCAGAGATTTACGCCACGGCGGGCTCTCCGGACAAGCACGACTTCCTGGAGCTGGCGGGCGTCACCCGGCGCTACGACTCGCGCTCGCTCACCTTTGCCGAAGCCATTCTGGAAGACACCCGGGGCGAAGGCGTGGACGTGGTGCTCAACTCGCTGGCCGGCGAAGCGATCAGCCAGAACCTGCGGGTGCTGCGCCCCTTCGGCCGCTTTCTGGAACTTGGCAAGCGCGATTTCTACGACGACACCCGGGTCGGCCTGCGGCCGTTTCGCAACAACCTGAGCTACTTCGGGATCGATTCGGACCAGCTGATGCAGCTCAAGCCCGAGCTGACCCGGCGGCTGTTCAACGAAGTGATGGCGCTGTTCAACGACGGCACGCTGCACCCGCTGCCGTATACCCGCTTTGCCCAGTCCCAGGTGGTGGACGCCTTCCGCTACATGCAGCAGGCCCGGCAAATCGGCAAGGTCGTGGTTACCTACGACGAGCAGGCGCCAACGCCCGCCGGCCAGGCCCCTGCGGATCGGCCCCCCGCTTCGCTCGAGCTCAGGGCCGATGCCAGCTACCTGGTCACCGGCGGCCTGTCGGGCTTTGGCCTGAAAACGGCGCAGTGGCTCGTCGACAAGGGCGCGCGGCGGCTGATATTGCTCAGCCGCCGCGGTCCGCAAAGCGAAGAGGCGCAAAGCGCCCTGGCGGCGCTGGCCCGTCGGGGCGTCGAGGTGCTCGCCGAGGCCTGCGACGTCACCTGCCGCAAGGCGCTCGCCCGGGTCATCCAGCGCGGCCGGGACGAGCTCGGCCCGCTGGCCGGCGTCGTCCACGCCGCCACGGTGATCGATGACGGCCTCATCCGCCATCTGGAAGCCGAGACGCTCAGCGCCGTGCTCGCGCCCAAGATCGACGGCGCCCGGCATCTGGACGCCCTGACGCGCGCTCTGCCGCTGGATTTCTTCGTGGTGTACTCGTCGGCGACCACGCTGTTCGGCAACCCCGGGCAGGCAAGCTACGTGGCCGCCAACCACTGGCTGGAAGGCCTGGTGGCCGCCCGCCGGCAGGCCGGCCTGCCGGCCACCGGCGTCCGCTGGGGCGCCATCGAAGACGTCGGCTTTCTCGCGCGCAACGCCCGCACCCGGGACGCGCTGCAGGAGCGCCTGGGCGGCCAGGCGCTCCACTCCGACGAGGCCCTGGCGGTACTCGAGCGCATGCTGCTGGCCGACAGCGCCGGCCTTGGCGTGCTGGAGCTGGACTGGGGCGCGCTCTCCCGCTTTTTGCCCACCGCAGGGGCCGCGCGCTTTGACGAGCTCTCCCGCACCGGGGAAGATGCCTCCGGTCAGGAGGCGCGGGAAGACATCGGCGCTCTGCTGCTGACGCTTCCGCCGGAGGAGCAGTACGCCACCCTGGTGGCGGTGCTGCGCGCCGAGCTTGCCGGCATTTTGCTGCTTGACGAAAGCGATATCGACGTCGATCGTTCCGTTTACGACATGGGCTTTGATTCGCTCATGGGCGTCGAGCTGATGACCGCGCTGGAAAGCCGGCTGGGCGTTCAGCTGCCGGTGATGGTGCTGGGCGAGGCCTCGACGGTTGGCCGGCTGGCCACGGTGTTACAGCATAAGGTGCAGCAAAAAGGCGACGGCGAAGCCACCGCGGCAAACGCTCATGACCTGGAGACCCTGGCCGAGCGCCACGGCGTCGCTACGCTCCCAGCGCCCGACAACGGCCTGACATCCTCTGATTAACGGGCACGCAACATGGACGATTCGACGCTGAAACAGAAGCTGCTGGCCCAGGCCAAGCGCCGCTCGTCGGCGCGCGCCGCCGAGACGGCCGGGCAGGCTCCCCCGGGCCAGGCCGCCGACGGCAGGCCCGCGACGGGCAGCGCCGGCAGCTGGACCGATTTCACCGCCCATCCCGGCTACCGCCACCTGGCCCTCATGCGCCAGGGCGCCAGCCGGCTGGGGCTCACGGACCCGTTTTTCAAGGTGCACGAAGGCACCGCCGGCGCCACCAGCACGCTCGAGGGCCGGACGTTCATCAACTTTGCCAGCTATAACTACCTGGGCTACTCCGGCGACCCTCGGGTCAACCAGGCGGCCCGGGACGCCGTGGAGCGCTACGGCACCTCGGTATCCGCCAGCCGCGCGGTGTCCGGGGAACGCCCCATTCATCAGGCGCTGGAGCAGGCCCTGGCCGAGGCTTACGAGGCCGAGGATGCGGTCGCCTTTGTCAGCGGCCACGCCACCAACGTCTCGACCCTTGGCTACCTGCTCGGCCCCAGGGACCTGGTGCTCCACGACGAGTACATCCACAACAGCGCCCTGGTCGGCACCCAGCTCTCCGGCGCCAAACGCATGCCCTTCCCGCACAACGACGCCGAGCGCCTTGACGCGCTGCTCGAGCGCCATCGCCACCGTTTCGAGCGCGTGCTGATCATCATCGAAGGGCTTTACAGCATGGATGGCGACGCCCCGGACCTTGACCGCTTCGTGGCGCTGAAGCAGCGCCACGACGCCTGGCTGATGGTCGACGAGGCGCACGCCCTGGGCGTGCTGGGCGAGCGCGGCCGCGGCCTTTACGAGCACTGCGGCACCTCGCCCGGCGACGTCGACATCTGGATGGGTACCCTGAGCAAGACGCTGGCCGGCTGCGGGGGCTACATTGCCGGCACCCGGCCGCTGGTCGAGATACTGCGCTATTTTGCCCCGGGCTTTCTCTACAGCGTGGGCATGCCGGCTCAGGTAGCCGCCCCGGCGCTCAGGGCGCTCGAGCTGATGCGCGCCGAGCCCGAGCGGGTGGCCCGGCTGCACGCTGTTTCGGCCTACTTTCTGGCCCAGGCGCAACGGCGCGGGCTGGATACCGGCTACAGCATCGGCGCGGCCGTGGTCCCCGTCATCGTCGGCAACTCCCCCCTGGCCACCCGGCTGTGCCAGGCGCTTTACGACCGGGGTATCAACGTTCAGCCAATCGTGTATCCTGCCGTCCCGGAGAACAGCGCCCGGCTGCGTTTCTTTCTCTCTTGCGACCATACCCAGGAGCAGATCGACCGCACGCTGGACGTTGTCCATCAGCAGCTCGACGGCACCGGCACGCTACGCTGAATTCAACAAGGACGGTGAGAGGAGACGGCTCATGTGCGACGATACTCGGTCATCCAACGCCCCAAAGGCCGCCTGGTACGTCATTCAATGCAAGGCCGGCGAATCCTTTCGCGCCGCCGAGCATCTGTCCTACCAGGGCTATCGGATTTTCCATCCGGTGCTTGAACGCAAGCGCCGCCGGCGGGGCAAGCTGACCGCGGTGTGCGAGCCGCTGTTTCCGTTTTATCTGTTTATCCGGCTCGATCAGATCAACAGCAACTGGCGCCCGATCCGCTCCACCCGGGGGGTGCTACGCATTGTCAGCTTCGGCCATATACCCGCCGCCGTGCCGGACGCCCTGGTCGAGCAGCTGGCCATCGCACCCCACGACGCCGACGGCCCCCACAGCCGCTTTGCCGCCGGCGACCACGTCAATCTTGCCGACGGGCCGTTCAAAGGCCTGGACGCCGTCTTCCAGTACGCCAAGGGCACCGAGCGCGCCGTGGTATTGCTCAACATGCTGCAGCAGCAGCGCCCGGTCGAAGTGCCCAGCGACCACCTGATTCCCTAGGCACCATCGCACCACCTCCCAGGCGGCATCGCCAGGAGCGAAGCGACGTGGCGATCTCCTTGCTGTGCCGCTGGCAGGCAAACCCGAGATGGCCACGCTTCGCTCGCCATGACACAGGGAGTAAAGTGCTTCGCTCGCCATGGAGTAGTGGGCGTGCTTTCTTTCCCACTACTGTCATCGCCAGGAGCGAAGCGACGTGGCGATCTCCTTGCTGTGCCGCTGGCAGGCAAACCCGAGATGGCCACGCTTCGCTCGCCATGACGCCGGGAGTAAAGTGCTTCGCTCGCCATGGAGTAGTGGGCGTGCTTTCTTTCCCACTACTGTCATCGCGAGGAGCGAAGCGACGTGGCGATCTCCTTGCTGTGCCACTGGCAGGCAAACCCGAGATGGCCACGCTTCGCTCGCCATGACGCCGGGAGTAAAGTACTTCGCTCGCCATGGAGTAGTGGGCGTGCGCTCTGTCCCACTACTGTCGTCGCGAGGAGCGAAGCGACGTGGCGATCTCCTTGCTGTGCCACTGGCAGGCAAACCCGAGATGGCCACGCTTCGCTCGCCATGACGCCGGGAGTAAAGTGCTTCGCTCGCCATGACACAGGAAGTAAAGTGCTTCGCTCGCCATGACACAGGAAGTAATGTGCTTCGCTCGCCATGACACAGGAAGTAAAGTGCCTCGCTCGCCATGACCCAGGGAGTCAAGTACTTCACTCGCCATGGAGTAGTGGGCGTGCGCTCTTTCCCACTACTGTCGTCGCGAGGAGCGAAGCGACGTGGCGATCTCCTTGCTGTGCCCTCTTCTACCGCCCCCAGACCACAAAGTGCGGGTTCAGCGTCTGCTCGGGGTTGGCGTAGTTGAGCGGCGTGCCGTCCAGCTGGGCGACGCTGCCGCCGGCCTGCTCCACCACGGCCTGGGCAGCGCCGGTGTCCCACAGCGAGGTCGGCCCCAGGCGCGGGTAGGCATCCGCCTTGCCTTCTGCCACCAGGCAGAACTTGAGCGAACTGCCCATGGACTGCATCTCGTGTCTGCCCAGCCTGTTGAGCCAGGACTGCAGTGCCCGGCTGGGGTGCGAGCGGCTGCCGACCACGCGCCAGGTCTCGCCGGGGGCCGGCTTGGTCGCGGCATGAATACGCTGGCGCGTGCCGTCGGCTTTTCTTTTATACGCGCCCAGCCCCAGCGCGGCCGCGTAGGCGACCTGCAGCGCCGGCGCTACCACCACGCCCAGCACCACGCGCCCCTGGGTAACCAGCGCGATGTTCACGGTAAACTCGCCGTTACGCTTGATGAACTCCTTGGTGCCGTCCAGCGGGTCCACCAGCCAGTAGCGGCCCTTGGCGTCCGGCCCGGCAAAGCCGTCCACGTCCTCCTCGGAAAGCACGGGAATGCCGTCCTGCCGCTCGGCCAGCTCCCGGACAATGATGTCGTGCGCTGCCTTGTCTGCTTCGGTCAGCGGGCTTTTGTCGTCCTTTTCTTCCACGCTGAAGTCGCGCGCGTAGATATCCATGATGGCGTTGCCTGCCCGGCGGGCAATGGCTTCAACCGACTCCAGCAATCTCTGGTCTACTATCTTCATCAGATTTTGCGCGGGATACCCGGTATTTTCAGTGCCGGGAGGGATAGCGCGTCGCCCGCAGGGCGACCTGTTACGCCACCGTCTGCCCCGCTCCTCCCTTTGGTTGAATGGATGAGGTGAGGCGGTAGCCGTAGCCATCACCGCGTTGGATCAGCAAGCAGTGCTTGTGCGAGATGCCTTGCACTGCCCCCTGCTCGGTCTGAATGTTGAAGCTGCCTGTTTTACGCACAGCGACACGGCCCGTATGGATGCCGGCCTTCTTGCCGGTGGGCACGATGGCTTTCACCATGTCGCCGGTCTGAAAACCGTGCACCTGCTTCTGCCGCATCAGATAGCCACGCGGGAAACCGTGCCGGGTCAATCGGGTGCGTTGATAGCTGCCGCGTCCGGTGGCCTTGATCGTCAGCGTCGGCACCTGCCAATGGTGCAGGGCGTCCATTGGGCCGACGCAGGCGGCGTCCAGGGCATGGGTCTTGGGAATGCCGAGGCGCTGGCGGTTGTACTTGGTGCGCCCGCCGCTACCTGCTGTCACCGGCAGACCGGTGGCCTTGAGAGCACCGAACAGCACCCAACGGGTCGCGTTGACGGCGCTGGCATCCCGCAACGGGCGCTTGAGCTCACGTTGCACGCGCTCCTGTCGAGCATCCGCCGACAGGTTGTTAGCCTTGAGTCGCTTCTTGAGCCCCTTGTCGGTGGTGAAGAAAGTGTCCAGCGTGCCGTTGCCCTTGCCCTGGTTGCAGGCGTGGCAGGCCAGCGTCAGGTTACTGACGCGGTGCGAGCCACCGTGAGCACGAGGTACCACATGCTCGACGTCCAGTGGGGTGTCGGTATCACCACAGTAGGCGCACTCGCGCCCCCACTTTTCCAGCAGGTATTCGCGCACCTCGTAGCCGAGCAGCGAGCCCTGCTGGTACTCGACACCGCTGATCTCCGGGTTGTCCAGCTTCTGCGTATCGAAGCGCACCAGCTCCTGACTGATGGCAGTGACCGGCGCCAGACGAGTCAGCCGGTTCACCCAAGCCGTGATGGTATCGACACGGTGCTGCAGGCTGGGAGCCAGCCAGCCCTTGGGTCGGGTGCGGTTGTTGAAGCGTGGCGCCCGGTAGCGCAGGTTCTGACGGCGACGACGGCGACGAAAGGCTCGGCGCTGCTCCAGCGCCTTGCGAATCTGAAAGCCACGATGGACAAGCTCGATCAGGCACAGCAGGTGACGATCCTCGGCATCCTCGCGCACTAACGCCAGCCCGGTGGTCTTGCTGCCGGGGTCGATGCCGAGTCGCAGCGGCTGGGTGTCACCCTCCACCCGATCCTTGAGCCGGATCGTGAACGGATAGCGCTTATGCACCACAGCGCGACCGCGTTCCCGCAACAACCGGGCGCGCTTCTCGCTGCACGGCATCAGGGGCCGTTTCTGTTTGTCCAATACGAAAACCGCCATGCGATTTTCTCCTGTATTAATGCCCTTACGGGCCTGGTGTCGCGGATCATTCGATCCGTCTCCCCTCGGGAATGTCGATAACCGGCTCCTGCCTGGCGGCAGCGATCAAGACCTTCGGCGTTTTACCTTGCGCCAGCATGATCCTGACCTTCCAGAGCCCGCCGCTGAGGAAGCACGGCGGGGTGGGTCTTGGCGACCTGTTACCAACGTAGCGGGTTGACTACCGCTTTCCCTGGTCAGCCGGGCTTGCTTTCACAAGCCTCTCCCTTCAGGGAAAGGTAGCTGACGTCAGATGCCTCGTCAGGTCCCCGAATCCGCCGGCATTGTCCTTCGCCGACGGCAGTTGCGTTGTCCCCCTTGCGGGGCTTTTTGCTTCTTCTACTGACTAGGGCCTGTTGACGTTTCACATTGGTAGCCATAAAAAGCCGCATGCCAAGGCCACCATGCTTTCGTAATTTCGTTTGAGCTTATCGTAGCGCGTCGCAATGGCGCGATACGGTTTCAATCGAGCAAAGGCATTCTCAACCAGATGCCGGTAGCGATATAACCCTCTGTCCAGATTGGCATTTCCTTTTTTCGAGTTACGCCTGCGTGGAATGACGGCAGCCATTCCTTTGGCTTCGACCTGCTCACGGATACGTTCACTGTCATAGCCTTTGTCAGCCACCAGCGCGTCACCTGCCGGCAAACCGTCAATCAATGCCTGGGCTTCCGTGCTGTCGTGCACTTCACCCCCGGTTATTCTGAAGGCGATCGGCAACCCATAAGCATCCACGGCCAAGTGGATCTTGCTGGTATTGCCTGCACGACTTTTGCCAATGGCTTCTGCATCTTCCGTGGCAGCCCCAGTGCTATCTTGGTGAGCCTTGACGTAGGAACCATCAATAAATAGCCACTCGACATCAGGATCTTCCACCAGAGAGATGAAAATCCTCATCAGCTTTCCACTCGCTGACCAGGCGTTGAAGCGCTTGTAGACCGTGTTCCAGGGGCCAAACGCCTCCGGTAGGTCCCGCCACGGGCAGCCGGTTCGCATCCGATAAAGGATGCCTTCCACCGTGGTACGCAGATCGGTCTTGTCATAAATACCTTGTTGAAGCAGGATAGATTTCAGCTTCGGCCAGTGTTCATCCGTGAGCATTTGTCGGGGCATGGCAGGCTTGCAGTTTGTTGGCTTAGGAACCTTTATTCTGTGAGCTTGCCCCTATCCTGCCAATACCCCTGCCATGAAACGTCAACAGACCCTAGCGTATCAGATCACGCTCGCGCAGCACGGCGATCACGGCGTCGGCCGCTTCTTCTTCGCTCATGCCGGCGGTGGGCAGGTGAATTTCCGGCGCCTCCGGCGCCTCGTAGTCCGAGTCGATGCCGGTAAAGTTCTTCAGCTCGCCGCGGCGGGCCTTGAGATACAGCCCCTTGGGATCCCGGGACTCGGCGACGTCCAGAGGCACGTCCACGTGTATCTCGATAAATTCGCCGTCGTCAAGCAAGTCCCGCGCCAGCTGGCGCTCATCGCGAAACGGCGAGATAAACGCCGACAGCACGATCAGCCCCGCATCCACCATCAGCTTGCCCACTTCGGCGACCCGGCGGATATTTTCCACGCGGTCGACATCGGTGAAGCCCAGGTCGCGGTTAAGGCCGTGGCGCACGTTATCGCCGTCCAGCAGATAGGTATGCTGCCCCTGGGCGTAAAGCCGCTTTTCCACGAGGTTGGCAATGCTCGACTTGCCCGCCCCCGACAGTCCGGTAAACCAGAGCACCGCCGGCTTCTGGTGCTTGGCGCTCGCGCGCGCCTGCTTGTTGATGTCCACGTGCTGCATGTGGATGTTATCGCTGCGCCGCAGGGCAAAATGCAGCATGCCCGCGCCCACGGTATTATTCGTCATTCGGTCGATGAGAATAAAGCCGCCGGTATCCTGGCTCTGCTCGAAGGCGTCGAAGGCAACCGCTTTATTCACGCTCAGGGTGCACACGCCGATGCCGTTCAGCTCCAGCTGCTTGCCCGCCGCGTGCTCCAGGGTGTTGACGTTGATCTGGTACTTGATGTCGGTCACGGTGGCCGACACCAGCTGGGTGCCCAGCTTCATCAGGTAGGGCCGGCCGGGCAGCAGCGGCTCGTCGTGCATCCATACCAGGGTGGTTTCAAACTGGTCGGCGGTGTGAGCCGGCTGATCCACCCCGGAAATCACGTCCCCGCGGGAAATGTCGATTTCGTCTTCCAGCAGCAGCGTCACCGACTGCCCGGCTACCGCTTCGTCCAGGTCGCCGTCGAAGGTATAAATCCGCGACACCCGGCTGCCGCTGCCCGAGGGCTGAACGCGAATGGCGTCGCCGGGCCTTACCAGCCCGCTGGTAATCATGCCGCTGAAGCCGCGAAAATCCAGGTCGGGGCGGTTGACCCACTGTACCGGCATGCGCAGCGGCGCCTGCTGCAGCGCTTCGTCCTCGATCTCGACGGTTTCCAGGTAGCCCATCAGCGTGGTGCCGTGGTACCAGGGCATGTTGGCGCTTTGCTCGGTGATGTTGTCGCCCTTGAGCGCCGACAGCGGAATAAAGGTGATGTTCTCGAGCCCCAGCTGCTCGGCAAAGGCGCGATACTCGTCGACGATGGCGTTATAGCGCTCTTCGGCGTAGTCCACCAGGTCCATCTTGTTGATCGCCACCGCCACGTGGCGCATTCCCATCAGCGCCATCAAAAAGCTGTGGCGCCGGGTCTGGGTCTGGATGCCGTAGCGGGCGTCGACCATTAGAATCGCCGCGTCGGCGGTCGAGGCGCCGGTCACCATGTTGCGGGTGTACTGCTCGTGCCCCGGGGTGTCGGCGACGATGAACTTGCGCTTGTCGGTGGAGAAAAACCGGTAGGCGACATCGATGGTGATGCCCTGCTCGCGCTCGGCGGCCAGGCCGTCGACCAGCAGCGCCAGGTCCAGCTCGTCGCCCTGGGTGCCGAACTTGCGGGAATCCGCCTCGATGGAAGCCAGCTGGTCTTCAAACAGCAGTTTGGACTCAAAAAGCAGCCGGCCGATCAGCGTACTCTTGCCGTCGTCCACGCTGCCGCAGGTAATAAATCGCAACAGGCCCTTGTGCTCGTGGGCCTTCAGGTACTGATCGATATCGTCGGCGATCAAGTTGGATGCATGCGCCATTAGAAATACCCCTCTTGCTTTTTCTTCTCCATGGACGCGGCGCTGTCGTTATCAATCACGCGGCCCTGGCGTTCTGACGTATGGGTGAGCAGCATTTCCTGAATGATGGCCGGCAGCGTATCGGCGTCGGACTCGATCGCTCCGGTTAGCGGATAGCAGCCCAGGGTGCGAAAGCGCACCTTGCGCATCATGGGCACTTCGCCGGGCTCCAGCGGCAGGCGTTCGTCGTCCACCATGATCAGCGTGCCGTCGCGTTCCACCACCGGTCGCTCGGCGGAATAGTAAAGCGGCACGATGGGAATGCCCTGCAGGTGGATATACTGCCAGATATCCAGCTCCGTCCAGTTGGATAGCGGAAACACGCGGATCGACTCGCCCTGGTGGCGGCGCGTGTTGAACAGTTTCCACAGCTCCGGGCGCTGGTTTTTGGGATCCCAGCGGTGCTGCGCGGTGCGAAAGGAAAATACCCGCTCCTTGGCGCGCGACTTTTCCTCGTCGCGCCGGGCGCCGCCAAACGCGGCGTCAAACCCGTACTTGTCCAGCGCCTGCTTGAGGCCTTCGGTCTTCATCACGTCGGTGTGAATGGCGGAGCCGTGGGTAAAGGGGTTGATGTCCTTCTCGATGCCCTCGGGGTTGACGTGGACCAGCAGCTCCATGCCGCTTTCCCTGGCCATCCGGTCGCGAAACTCGTACATGGCGCGGAACTTGTAGCGCGTATCCACGTGCAGCAGCGGAAACGGCGGCGGCGCCGGGGCGAAGGCCTTGCGTGCCAGGTGCAGCATCACCGCGCTGTCCTTGCCCACGGAATAGAGCATCACCGGATTTTCCGTCTCGGCGACCACCTCCCGCATGATCTGGATGCTTTCGGCTTCCAGCCGTTGTAAGTGGGTCAGCGATGTCATGTCATGGATTTCCTTGATTGATAAAGCGTTCTTCGCAGTCTGCTACACCAGGGCTATTGCCCCAGCACCGGGATAGAAAATTATTGCCCCAGCCCCGGCGGCAGTGTGGGGAAACTGTTCCCCCAGCCTCGATATCAGGGTGGGAGCGCACTTCAGTGCGCGAATGCAGGCCGCAGGCCTGCCATCCGCCTGGCGGCACTTCCATCGCTGACTAAAGTCAGCTCCCACCACCTTCTGCTGCCACCAGGGCTATTGCCATAACCTATTCCCAAAGTGGAAAACTATTGCTCTCCCCCCGGCACCAGGGTGGGGAAACTATTGCCATAGCCCCAGCGGCAGGGTGGGAGCGCACTTCAGTGCGCGAATGCAGGCCGCAGGCCTGCCATCCGCCTGGCGGCACTTCCATCGCTGACTAAAGTCAGCTCCCACCACCTTCTGCTGCCACCAGGGCTATTGCCATAACCTATTCCCAAAGTGGAAAACTATTGCTCTCCCCCGGCACCAGGGTGGGGAAACTATTGCCATAGTCCCAGCGGCAGGGTGGGAGCGCACTTCAGTGCGCGAATGCAGGCCGCAGGCCTGCCAGCCGGCTCCCACCGGGTAGAGGACTGGCCGCCGCAGTACGACCTCACTCACTTCCCCTCAGCCTGAACACATAAAATTCCGGCTGTTCGGCAAGCCAGGCCTGAATTTCCGGGCTCGCCGCCAGGTCCGCGCCGTGGAAAACCAGCCCTGCCGGGGCGTTTTGCGCCAGCGCTTCAAAGGCCAGCAGATAGTCATCGGCGCCCGGCGGCTGCGGGAAGCAACGCATCCACAGCCGCCCGCGGGGGCCGTGAAAATATAGCTGATACACTCGGCGCCGCGGATGCCGAACGCGGCGCACGCCGCCCTGCCAGCGCTGGGTGGCGCGCGGCAGGCGCTGCCAGACCGGCGCCACCGTCTGGCGAAACCAGCGCCCGCGGGACGAGCGCTCGGCGCCCCACTGCTCAAGCGGCCAGGCCGGGAGTTTCAGCCCCTCGTCTTCCCACCAGTGCTCCACGCTGCGCCGGGTGAGCGTAACGCCCTGCTCGGTGCCAACGTCCGCGGCCAGCGCAGCGCCGGTCCAGCCCGGCTCGTCTGCCGGCGGCGGCGCTTCCATCCGCTGCCAAAGCGCCTGCTGCACGCCCGCCGTCAAGCGCGGCGCCCGGCCCCGGCGGCGCCCGCGTTCGCGCACCGGCACGGCGGCCCAACCCCCCTGGCAAAACGCCTTCCACGCCGCCGTGACCGTGGGCGCCGACAGGCCGGTTCGGCGCGCCGCTTCGGCCACCGTGACACCGTCCAGGCGCAGCCTGACGGCTTCCAGACGGCGCTCGCTAACCGATTCAGGCGAAAAATGTTTTATGCTCAACCAAATTATAACCTGTTGTTTATAAACGCTTATAAAAAATTTAGTGCAGCGCTATTGATGCCCTCATGGACGCCATCATAAAAGCCCGCGTAACATACGGCAAGCCAGCCTACCGTTGTTAAGGATATCGTCATGATGGCCTGGGCCGTTCTTGTTTCCCTGTGCGTCTTCCTCGCCGTGCTGGTCAGCGGGCGCGTCAAGCCCGCGACCGCCTTCACCGGCCTTGCCACGCTCTATCTGCTCACCGGCCAGGTGGATACCGCGACGCTTTTGCGGCAATACACCAACCCGGCGCTGGCCACCCTGCTGCTGTTGCTGCTGGTCTCTCTGGCGCTGGAGCGCTCGCCGCTGCTTGACTGGCTGTCCGACCGCCTGCTGAGCGGCAGGCCGCGCCTGGCGACGGCCAAGCTGATGGGGGCCGGCGCGGTGCTGTCGGCCTTTCTCAACAATACTGCCGTCGTCGCGGCGTTTCTGGGGGCCGTTTCGCGGCAGAAACGGCTGGCGCCTTCGCGGCTGCTCATCCCGCTTTCCTACGCTTCGATACTGGGCGGGGTCACCACGCTGGTAGGCACCTCGACCAACCTGGTGGTCAACTCGTTTTACCTGAACGCCACCAGCGAGGAGCTGGGCATGTTCCAGTTTGCCCTGGTCGGTCTGCCCGTTGCGCTGATCTCGCTCGGGGTGCTGCTCTGGCGGGCGGGCAGCCTGCCCAGCCATCCGGCGGAAAACATCCAGGATCGCCTGGCCTACTTTCTCGCCGCCGAGCTCACCGACGATTCACCGCTGGCCGGCAAAAGCATCGAGGCCAACGGCCTGCGCAATCTGGACGGTCTCTACCTGCTGGAAATCGAACGCGACGGCCGGCTACTCAGCCCGGTGGCGCCGGAAGAGCTGCTGCAGCCCGGCGACACCCTGGTCTTCACCGGCGAGGTCAACAAGGTGCAGGCGCTGAAGCGCTTTCCCGGGCTCAGGCTATTTGGCCACCAGGCAAGCGATTTGCTCGCGACCAACCTGGTCGAGGTGGTGGTGTCGCACCAGTCGGAGCTGCCCGGGAAAACGCTGCAGGAGGTCGATTTCCGCAGCATGTTCAGCGCCGGGGTGGTGGGCATCCGGCGGGGGGAGAGACGGCTGGAAGGCCAGCTGGGGCAGATACCGCTGCGCGTGGGCGACTGCCTGCTGATGGCCGTCAGCGCCGATTTCCGCCAGCACCGCAACCTCGACCGCAACTTTCACCTGCTAAGCGGCAGCTTTACCCGCCCCCAGCTTGGCCGGTGGCAAAGCCTGGCGGCGCTGGGCGGCTTCGCCGGCGTCATCGGCGGCGCGAGCCTGGGGCTTATCCCCTTGTTTCATGGCCTGCTTTTGCTGATGGCAGGGCTTTTGGCCACCCGCATTCTCACCGTCGACGAGCTTCGCCGGCGCTTCCCCTTTGCCCTGTGGCTGATCATCGGCTCGGCGCTGGCCATGGCCCAGGCGCTGGACAACTCCGGCGCCGCCGCGCTGCTGGCCCGGGGCATGCAGCAGCTATTCAGCGGCTACGGCGTCTTTGCCGCCTTCGCCGGCTGCTATGTGCTTACGCTGCTGCTCACCGAAACCGTCACCAACAACGCCGCCGCCGCGCTGACCTTTCCCGTGGCCTGGAGCACCGCCCAGGCCTTTGGCGCCGACCCGCTGCCGTTCATTCTGGCCGTGGCGTACGGCGCCAGCGCCTGTTTCCTGATTCCCTTTGGCTACCAGACGCACCTGATGGTGTATTCCCCCGGCCACTATCGCATCGCTGACTTTCTCAAGACCGGCCTGCCGGTGAGCCTTGCCTACTCCGCCAGCGTGCTGATTCTCACGCCCTGGGTCTTTCCGTTTTGACGGCGATCAAGGCGGCTTAGCGGGCATTCCTGTCGCCCTTCAGCAGCGCGATGACCTCCTCATCTTCCACCTGGGCAAAATCGGCGTAGAACTGACCCACGCCCCGAAAGTCCGAAGGCGACGTCAGGCAGACCACCTCGTCGGCCAGCGGCTCGAGCCGGGCCAGCGCATCGGGCGACGCCGCCCCCAGGGCGGCAGTCAGCCGCTGCGGACCGCGCGTCCCCAAAAGCGTGAGCGCCGCCGCCATGGTAGCGCCCGTGGCGCTCCCGTCATCCACGACGACGACCTCACGCCCGCGCGGATCGAGGGGCGCTCGCACCGGCGTATAGCGCCGGCGGCGTTCGTCGAGCAGGGTCTGCTGCTTTTCCACCTCCCGGGTCACCGACGCCTGGGGAAAATGCCTCGCTGCGTCGTCCAGGGCGACGCTGCCATTGTCGCTGACCGCGCCGATGGCGAACTCCGGGCTTCCCGGCGCTCCGATTTTGCGTACCAGCACCACGTCAAGCTCGCCCTCCAGGGCGTCGGCGATATGTCGCCCCATGGGCACCGCGCCACGCGGAATGGCCAGCACCAGGGGGGCATGCCCCCGGAGAGGGGAAAGCTGGCGGGCAAGGCGTTCGGCCGCCTCGAGACGATCGCGAAACATGGCAACACTCCTTCAGCAGCGATATCGCGCCCCTCAATCCTGGATTCATAGAATAACCGCAGCACTTTGGACCACGAGGTAGAGGCGGGAGGGGCAGCGCCGGTACCCTTCTCGGCTCACCTACCAAAGTGAAGCAGAGCATGGGATACCGACAGCTGACCCAGACCCAACGGTACCAGATCTATGCCCGTCATGACTTGGGCATGAGCCGACGTCAGATCGCCAGAGAGCTTGGCATCCACAACAGCACGGTCAGCCGGGAGCTGCGCCGCAACGCTACCGACAGCGGTTACGAGCCTGAGCAGGCGCAGGCCTGCAGTGATCATCGGCGACGCACTGCCTGGAAGAGGACAAAGCGCTTGCCCAGCATGATTGCCGCTGTCGTCGACCGGCTGCGAGAGGAGTGGAGCCCAGAGCAGATAAGCGGTTTCATGGGGCCCTTGTCTGGCGGCGGCGTCAGTCACCAGTGGATCTATTCCTTAATCTGGGATGACAAGGCCTGCGGTGGCGATCTCTGGAAGCACCTCCGCCAGCCCAAACGGTGCAGCAAGCATCAGGATCAAGCCAAGAGCGCAGGACTCGGCAAGATTCCCAACCGCGTGGGCATCGAGCATCGCGCGGCTGAGATCGATGAAAGGCGCTTCATTGGCCACTGGGAGGGTGACACCGTGGTCCAGGGGCACAAGCAGTCGGGCTTGGTCACGCTGGTCGAGCGCCGTAGCGGCTATCTGCTGGCGGCACGGTTGCCGAGGCTTTCGGCGGAGCTGACGCAAAAGGCCATGATTCGGCTGCTAAAACCTCGCCGCGGTGCTGTCCAGACCATCACCCTGGACAACGGCTCGGAATTCGCTGATCACGAGACCGTGGCCCAGGCGGTAACGGCAGCGACGTACTTCTGCGATCCCTACTGCTCCGGGCAGCGTGGACCAATGAGAACACCAATGGCTTGATACGACAGTACTTCCCCAAGGGAACGGACTTTCGACAGGTCACCGATGCCAAGCTGCGCAAGGTGGTCGAGAAGCTGAATGACCGACCCCGAAAGCGTCTCGGCTATCGCACACCGGCACAGGTGTTCCTGGGGGAATATTCAGGAGCCCTGGATACCGCAGGTGCTGCGCTTGTTGCTTGAATTCAGGATCAGCGCAGAGTAACCACGCGCCGAACGAATAACATCATGGAAACATAGGTGCACAGGAAAAAGAGAAGCCCTGCTTGTCCTTTGTTGATACCTGGGGCTTATTATCATGAGTTAACGGCCACCGTATGGCTAGTCCAGGGTCATCCCAGCGAATACAGTACTCGTCACCTGGATTATAATAATCACTACATTTGTATTGAAATTCGGCTTCCTCGCTCATGACATAAAAACCGTGGGCAAAACCAGGCGGAATCCAGAGCATTTGCTTATTATCCTGATTTAGTCTCGCGCCTACCCACTGACCAAAAGTCGCGCTGCTCTGTCGCAGGTCCACGGCAACATCAAATACTTCGCCACGCGTCACTCGCACCAGTTTTCCTTGAGGTCTTTCCCACTGATAATGCAGGCCGCGCAGTATACCCCGCGTTGACAGGCTATGATTATCCTGCACCAGCGTGTACTGGCCGCAATGCTGTTCAAAGTCGTATTGGCGAAAGGTTTCAAGAAAAAAACCGCGCTCGTCACTAAAAACATGCGGGGTTAATAGAATAACATCAGGAATAGAAAGAGATTCGTATATCATATAGTTATAGCTTCGCGTTATCCAAGATTACCAGTAATGAGTATTAGTTGCGCCCGCCAGCCTCGCCCAAAAACATCGCAGATGTACAGCATAAAGCAGAACAAAATGAACAGCCGCTTATCAGGGCCGCACAATTGGCAGCGATCGTTGCAGCCATACAGTAGTGGAACGCGACAAGTCACCAACCTGCTTGGCATCACTGGCGGCTTGCGCGCTCATATGGCACGCCTTTCCAGGATTATCCAGCAGCCACTCGATAGTACGCTGCCACTCGCCAGGATCATCGCCCGCCAGCAATCCGTTGACGCCGTGCTCGACAATATCGGTATAGGGTGCGCGGCGGGAATAGATGCCAACCCCGCCCATGGCGGCAATATCCAGAAACTTGATAAACGACTTGCTGCGATTGAACGGCGTCCCCAAAAGCGGCGCCAGCCCGATATGCACCCGCCGGTGCGCCTGCCAGGCACGAAATTTTTTCCACGAAAGCGGCGCCGGGCAGACTGTCCGCGGCAGCGCCGCCAGTTCCCCGGGCGCGTGCTCGCCCAGCATCAGTTCCAGCTCGGTATCGTGACGCTCGCGCTGTATCGCCTCAAGGGCCGGGGCAATGCGATTCAGGTCGTTCCCGTGCGCCCGGGTGCCGTAAAAGCCGATGCGCCAGGGGCGTGCCCGCGACGGCCCATGGGCCAAATGGGTAAGATCCGGCAGCGGCGCGATCAACGGCGGCGTCATTATCCGCACATTGGCATGCCGCTCACGTAGCTGGCCGGCCAGCGCGGGGCTACACGCTACCACCTCGTCGGCCAGCGCCAGCAGCCGCGGCTGCTGCCGGGCGGCCCGAGCCATGCGCTTGCGATAGGCCGGCGGCAGGCCGGGATCTTCGCTCGCGGCAGCCAAATCATCGTCGATCACATACACGATGCGCCCAAAAGCTTCTCGATAGCGTTCCAGCCAGCGCAGCGCATGGGCCGGCAGCGTGCGGCACAGTACCAAATGGGCGCCGGGCTGGCGCGTCAGCACCCAGCGCGCCAGCCGCCAGCGCCAACCGCGCACGTCCAGCCGGCCCGCATCGTGGCCTGCAGAACGCAAAAGGGGCACGACCGAGGCGAGAAAATAGATATCCTCGGTCGGCCGTGCCCCGTCGCTTAACAGCAGCCAGCGTGACTGTTCGATCATTCAGCCGCCTCAGAAATGGTAGCGCGCCCCGATCGAAGGAAAATTACTGCCCTTTTGACTCGACTCGTCGCCAAAGAGACCAAACGCATTGGAGCGGTGGTGAAGGCGAGTGAAGACGGACCAGCTTTCCCAGCTGGCCGGCTGCATATCGAGCTCGAATATCATCGACGCCAGCCAGCGCTGGTCGATATTCTCGATCTCGACCGCCTGGGTGGTGTAAGAAACCCCCACCCCAAGCGATGCCGTGGTGTCCACGCTGCTGTCCCAGGGGAAGGTATCCCAGGTAATGGTTGGCGTCAGAAACACCTCGCCGTAGTCTTGATCACCGCTGACCCAGGACAGATTCAGCTCCGTGAAAATGCGCGAGTGCTGCCATAGCCGCACCATCTCCTTGCGCAAGCCCACGCTGGTCAGATAGTAATCTTCGAAATTCCACTTAAACGGAAGGAAGGCTTCTCCCGAGTGCACGCTTTCCTCGACTGATCGTCCGGTATGCACCCCAAGCGACCAGCCATCATTCGCCCAGCGAGCGGCATTTTCCGGCTCGTGCCAGGAAAACGCCGGCCCTGCCGCCAGCGCTGATACGGCGATGCCGGCCACGCAGCCGGTTCTTTTCCAATAATGCTCTGCGCTCTGCATTGTTCTTCTCCCCCGGCTATTTTTAATATTCATGCGCTTCAATTTTGGCCAGCGTGAATCCTGCTAACCCCGTTCCTTATCGTTTCACGTTTCTTCGCCTCAACGCAGCAGCTTCCTCTCAACGCAGCGAAAAATCTTCGTGCGCCAGCGTTAAATTTGGATTGTAAGCCTGAGGAATCCCCATGAAATGGGTAATAAAATCAGCATGATAGGATTGAAAAAGCCTGCATGAGTCATGCATGTTGTGAGTTACGACACACAACAACATGCGAAGGAGACCCATGCAGGCCCCTCGATTCTTGCATAACTTGCTGACGTCTTCACTCTCCGTGATCCATGCCAAGCGGCTACAGACCGTCCTCGATACCGTTGGCGCTCTGCTGGGCGAGCGACGTCTGGGATTAACGGCCATTGGCCGTGCGTTGCCGAGCTCGACGGATGCCAAGCACGCCATCAAACGAGTCGATCGACTATTAGGCAACCCTCACCTTCATCAGGAACGACCGCTGTTCTATTGGCTCATGGCCTCGCTGCTGATCGGCCATACAACGCGCCCACTGATTCTGGTGGACTGGTCGCCGATTGATGACCGCGGCAGGCATTTCCTGCTGCGTGCGGCGGTGCCCTTCGCCGGGCGATCGCTGCCCATCTTCGAGAAGGTTCATCACAAGGAAGGATGCCCATACTGTGAAGCCTATCTGCTGGATGCGCTGGCAAGGATCCTGCCCGACAAGGCCACGCCGATCCTGGTGACCGATGCCGGCTTTCGTAACCCGTGGTTTCGGGCCGTTGAAGCGCGCGGCTGGTATATCGTTGGACGGGTCCGTCAGCCCGCCCGTTACCAGGCGTCAGGCGAAGCATGGCAACCCGTGAAGACCCTGTTTCAACACGCGACATCGGAACCGCAGGCGTGGGGCTCCGTCCGGATCGCCGAAAACCATCCGTTCCGCGCTCAGATGGTGCTCTATTATCGACCGCCACGGGGACGTAAGCATCGCAATAAACAAGGCCGGATCTCTCGGGACGGCGGCAGCCGGACGATCGCCCGGCGTCAGCAGGAGCCCTGGGTGCTGGTCAGCAATCTGCCGGACCGCTCAACGCTGGCGAATAAAGTGGTAACGATCTACCGACAGCGCATGCAGATTGAGGAAGGGTTTCGCGATGTCAAAAGTCCCTTGTTCGGGCTGGGCTTCGGCATGCATCAGTCTCGCCAGGGCAAGCGCATCGAGGTCCTGCTGCTGATCGCCATGTTGGCGAACGTGGCCATGATGGTGGCCGGCCTGGATGTCCGAGCCCGGGGGCAACAGCGGCGCTATCAGAGCAACAGTATCCGGCACCGGAGCGTGCTTTCCGTGTGGCGCCTGGGCTTGGAATGTCTTCGTCGTCATCTACCCGACGCCGTGCCTTGGCCTGCTTGGACAACCCTCCGAGCACGACTTCGCGAGGAAGTCAGGGAGCAGAGCCTATGCGGCGAGTAGCAACATATTCGTGGGGATTCGTCAGATTGTAAGCCGGGTCATGATCAAGCACGTCACGCCAGGTGCGACGCATATAATCCTGTTCGGCTCGTGCTCTGGCGCGTTTGACAGGATTATCATCCTCCCCCCGAGAGACCGACCCATGGTGATAGAGCTCGGCATAGGGTGTCCACAGATTGCGGTAGCCCGCCTCACGCACTTTCAGGCACAGATCCACGTCGTTGAAAGCAATGGCCAGGTGCTCTTCATTCAAGCCGCCCACTTCTTTAAACAGGGCCTTGCGCATCAGCAGACAGGCGCCGGTCACGGCTGAGAGATTATGCGCCAAATGCAGGCGATAAAAATACCCCGGATGCCGACGCGGAAAGTATTTGTGCGAATGCCCCGCCACCCCGCCAAGCCCAAGAATCACTCCCGCGTGCTGAATCGTATCGTTGGGATAGTAAAGCTTGGCCCCCACGCAGCCGATCTCCGGCCGGCAGGCCTGGCGGACCATCTCGCTTAGCCAGTCGGGGTTGATGGGTTCGATATCGTTATTGACCAGCCCAATAATATCGCCCCGGGCGTACAGAGCGCCGAAGTTATTGATCGCCGAATAGTTAAACGGCTCATCCCAGCGCAGTATTCGCACCCGCTGATCCCGGTTGGAAATATCGCGCATATAATCCAGGGTGTCGTTGCAGCGACTCTGGTTATCCAGGATCAGCACTTCAAATCGGGGATAGCGGGTGTGCTCAAGAATGGCATCTACGCAGGGCCTGAGTATATCCACCCCATCCCGGGTGGGTATCAGCAAACTGACCAGCGGCAGGCGCTCGGGAAACGGCCAGCGTACCCGGTAGGTATTGGGATAGTCGCCCACGCTTACCTCTGCGGCGGGCACCCGAGACGCCAGGTAATCGCGCACCGCTGCCAGTCCGGCCTGCGCGGTATAGTCTTTCTCGCTGCTGTCCAGCGCCGTGGAGCCTTTCCCGGCCCGCCAGTGGTAGAGCACCCGGGGTATATGCACAATCTGCTCGGCGGCCAGCCGCCCGCTTACGCGCAGCGCCAGGTCGTGATCCTGGCTGCCCTCAAAACCCTCGCGAAAGCCGCCAACCGCGCGAACCCACTCAGTGCGATACACGCCCAGGTGGGCCATATAGTTCTGCGCCAACAGCAGGTCCGGGTTCCATTGCGGCTTGAAGTGCGGATCGAAGCGCTTGCCGCTTTCGCTGAGCTTGTCTTCATCGCTGTATAGCAGCCCGGCGTCCGGATGACGCTGCAGCGTCTCGGCCACATGAAACAGCGCATAGGGAGAAAGGCAGTCGTCGTGAGCTGCCCAGATCCTCATCGATGCCGTTGGCCTGATCGAGGAAGTACAGCAGGGAGTCGCTTGGCGTGCCGGCGTAGCGGCCGGGGTTTTCGACATACCCGGTGACGTAGACGGCCACCGGCTGAACCCCCTGCAGGTTGGTATACACCTGCACCTGTTCCGGGTAGACCGAGGTAATGGCCCGGCGCACGCTGGCATCGACCTGGGCGCTGTTTTGCCCTTCGATATCCAAGGGCCCGTAGCTGGGGATAAAGATATTGCCCTGAACGTCGACCGGCAGAGCCCGATCCATGTTCATGGCCCCCCAGGCCCTGACGGTGACCTGATCGCCGGGCTTGACGCGATAGCTCGGATTCAGGCCATCCCCCATGGCGCCGCGAAACCCACCTTCAAACAGGTTGGCACCAAACGGCTTCAAACTGTCGATCAGCTCGTCCTGCTTTTCCTGGGACACCGGCCCGTAAGTGCCGCTGCGCCAGTCCGCTCTGGGCTGTTCCGCCTCTTCCTGCTGGCCGCCGCGCTGGCCCTCGCGACTCTGTCTGGTGCTGCTCGCCTCCCCGGTGCTATCGCGCTGGGTCTCCTGGGGCACAATGCTGTCGGGGAGGCTTAGCGTCTGGGCGCCTGCCGTCGCCGGGAGCAGTACACAGCCCAAAGCGACAAGGGCTAGCCGTGCGGCGGCCTTGCACGCGCTGGCCGCTGGCCGGCCGTCGGTGGCCTGGCCCGTCGAAACTCTTGATAAACGCGATAACATTTACGGGCGCCCCTCTGCCGTTTGCGTGACCAGACGCTGCTCTGCCCAGCCGTTGTCCGTGCGTCATACCAGCACTTTGTTCGTTTCCCGGGATGGCGTCACGATGCGTAATTTACGACACTCACGGCCGCTGGCGGCAAAGTAGCGCGATTCGGCCACCACTTCCACGTTGTTGCCCCAGGGGCTGGTGGCGACGGTCACGGCGCTGTTGCCCGGCGTCTGGTCGAGAAAGCCGTTAAGCGTCGCATTCTGAATCGGCCGGGCGCCGTCGTGGCTCAACACATAGCCGCGCTCGCCGTCTGAGGCGTCGTAAGGTACCTGGGCACAGCCGGCCAGCAGCGCGCCGGCAGCGAGCACGCTCGCCAGGCGATAAACGGACGCGGGCACGCTCAGGCGGTGCGCCGGTGAAGACCTTAGGTTGTGTTTGTACATGCGGGGGATTCCATCAAAAAGGCACGCTACCGCCCGGGGATTGTACCGGGCGCATTCCCTTGCCCTACCGATATGACGATGCTTGGCTGCAAAATGATACAATAGACTACATTAAATTACTGGCGTCTTCCTCCCGAAAACGCCCGCACGTAGTGTATGGGCATGGGCGAGTGAATGCTACATCCACGGAGCGGCAGAAAGTCATGAACGATGCGCCTGCATGGCCATGAGCCCCTTTCATCCGCCCGCTGCGAAACATGCGATGAAACCCGTCTGGCGCTGCGTTACCATAATGATCGTTTGGTTTTCCGTTTGCCCTTCATTACGAGGTTCGCGCCGATGTTTAGCCGCAGCATGACCATTGCCGGGTTCGATGACGCCCTTTCTGATGCCATGTCCCAAGAGGTGCAGCGCCAGGAAGCACACATTGAGCTGATCGCCTCTGAAAACTACGCCAGCCCCAGAGTCATGGAAGCCCAGGGCTCCCAGCTGACCAACAAGTACGCCGAAGGCTACCCGGGCAAGCGCTACTACGGCGGCTGCGAATTCGTCGACATCGCCGAGCGCCTGGCCATTGACTATGCCAAGGAGCTGTTTGGCGCAACCTACGCCAACGTCCAGCCGCACTCCGGCTCCCAGGCGAACAGCGCCGTGTTTCAGGCGCTGCTCAAGCCCGGCGACACCATCCTCGGCATGAGCCTCGATGCCGGCGGCCACCTCACCCACGGCGCCCGGCCCAACTTCTCCGGCAAGCAGTACAACGCCGTTCAGTACGGTCTGGATGACCAGGGGCTGATCGACTACGACCAGGTGGCCGAGCTTGCCCGGGAGCACCGGCCGCAGCTGATCATTGCCGGATTCTCGGCCTACTCCCACATCATTGACTGGGCTCGCTTTCGCCAGATTGCCGACGAGGTCGGCGCCTACTTTCTGGTCGACATGGCCCACGTCGCCGGGCTGGTTGCCGCCGGCCTCTACGATAATCCCATGCCCCACGCCCACGTCGTCACCTCCACCACGCACAAGACCCTGCGCGGCCCGAGGGGCGGCATTATTCTTTCCGCCGAGAACGACGAGGCCATGGAGAAAAAGCTCCAGTCGGCTGTTTTCCCCGGCGGCCAGGGCGGCCCCCTGATGCACGCCATCGCCGCCAAGGCCGTGTGCTTCAAGGAAGCCATGGCGCCGGCGTTCAAGACCTACCAGGAGCAGGTGGTCAGAAACGCCCAGGCCATGGCCGACGTCTTCATGGAGCGCGGCTATGACATCGTCTCCGGCGGCACCGAGGACCACCTCTTTCTGCTGTCGCTGATCAAGCAGGGCGTGACCGGCAAGGATGCCGACGCCGCGCTGGGCCGCGCCAACATCACGGTCAACAAGAACGCCGTGCCCGGCGATCCGCAAAGCCCCTTTGTCACCTCGGGCCTGCGCATCGGCACGCCGGCGGTGACCACCCGCGGCTTCACCACCGACGAATGCCGCCGCCTGGCCGGGTGGATCTGCGACGTGCTCGACGTGCTCGCCAACGGCAACGACACCGCCGCCATTGAAGCCAGCGTCAAAGAACAGGTCGCCGAGCTCTGCGCGCAGTTCCCGGTGTATACGGACTGAGAATTTTGTGGGAGGCCGATTTATCGGGCGATGCAGGCCGAAGGCCTGCCCGGGCTTGAGTGGGGATGCCATCGCTGAATAAATTCAGCTCCCACCACATCCTGCTTCCACCAGTGCTATGACCACAGCCCCAGCAGCAGAGTGGGAAATGGGATGGACCCGTCCTTCTGTGCCAAGCTGGATATAACATCTAGCCAGCAGTGCACAGAACACTGACGGCATCGGTGAAGGAGGATCCATCCATGAAACAGATTAGCATTATAGGCATTGACCTGGCGAAACACGTTTTTCAACTGCATGCCGTGGATGCGCACGGTCACAAAGTATTCAGCAAGCAAGTCCGGCGAGAGAAGTTACGCTTGACGCTGGCCCAAATTCCGCCTTGCCACGTCGCCATGGAAGCGTGCGGCTCCGCTCATTACTGGGCGAGAGACATTGGCACGCTGGGCCATGAGGCCGAGCTACTGCCACCGCAGGCGGTCAAGCCCTTCGTGCTGGGCCACAAGAACGATGCGCGCGATGCCGCGGCTATCGCCGAGGCTGCGGCGCGCCCGGCCACGCCTCGAGTGACGATCAAGACGGAAGCACAACAGTCCCTGCAAGCAGTGCACCGAGTACGCAGTCGGTTAGTGCGCGAACGCACCGCCGTCGGCAACGAGCTGCGCGGCCTGCTGGGCGAGTTTGGTCTAATCGTGTCGCAGGGGCACGCGGTGATACGCCAGGGCGTTATTCGTGAGCGGCTGGACGAGCAACGGGCGCGGCTGGGGGAAGAACTCTACACCCTGCTGAACGACCTGCTCGATCAATGGCTCGAGAACGATGCCCGGATCGCGCGCTATGACAAGCGTCTGCAGCGTCTGGCCAGGGCATCAGATGACATGCAGCGGCTGATGAGTCTGCCCGGCATCGGCCCGATCAATGCGACGCTGTTGTTCAGCCATCTGGGCGATCCGGCGCGATTCCCCAACGGACGTCAGTTCAGCGCCTCGTTGGGGCTAGTGCCACGCCAGCATTCCAGCGGGGGTCGCAACCAGTTGATGGGGATCACCAAACGCGGCAATGGCGAGGTTCGAAAGCAGTTGGTGCACGGTGCCCGCGCGGCATTACGCCAGTTCCAACGTCAGGAACATCCCGACCGGCTGTCCCGTTGGGCCTGCTCGTTAGCGGCGCGTCTTGGGCAACGCAAGGCCATTGTGGCCCTGGCGAACAAGATGGCGCGGATTTGCTGGTCGCTATTGGCCCATGAACGGCGCTATCAGCCACAGGAGGCCGCTTGATGATACCGAACAAACAGGGAATATAGCTTAGCATGCGATAAGTTACCCAACCCCGAGGTTGCGCAGGCGAGATGCTTCGATGGCATAACGGGTCAGACCGGCTTTCTGTCACTCTGTAAAGTGCGCAGGCCCATCACGAGGCCGAGTGGGAGATCAGAGCAGAGAGCGCGTATTCCATCAGGGCCAGGCACGGCAAGTGCCATCAATAGGCCGGATATAAGCGTGCAGTCCTCACTCTTATGCGTTGTTGCTTCTGGCTTGCACAACAGGACGGGTCCATATAAGCGCACTTCAGTGCGCGAAAGCAGGCCGAAGGCCTGCGCTCAAGCCGGTCGCGCGGCACAGCCACCCTCCCACAGCTTCAACGGCTCTAACGGCTTTTGTAAGAGGCCGATTGATCGGGCGATGCAGGCCGCAGGCCTGCCCGGGCTTGGGTGGGCATGCCATCCAGCTCCCACCACATCCTGCTTCCACCAGGGCTATGACCACAGCAGGTGGCGAGTGAGGTGGGGAACCACCGCAGCAAACCCAGCGGCGGCATGGCGGGCATGGGAACCGGGGGGAAAGGCGTCATATGCCTGGTTGGCGGCAAGAGCGCAACCCACGCCCGGCAAGCCAGTCGGCCACGAGCATGAATCCCACAGGCCAGGTATAGGTCACCAGGGTCACCTTGGCGGGATCGCCCTCGCTCAGCGCCAGAAAATAAAAGTAGAGCGCGCCGGTGATCCCGCCAACGCCCATCAGCCAGAATTTTCCGCTTCCCACTGGCGCAGGGCTTTGGCCTGGTTCACGCCAGCGCTCAAGACGTTCGTCGCCGTGGTGGATAAGGGTGGCTTCACCCTGGCAGCTGGGCAGCGAAGAGGGGTTGTCAAAGCTACCGTTCTAGAAGATTACCCTGCATCGTAGTCCCGGGCGGCCCAGCGAGGCAGCACAGCAGCTGGCCCTCCAGCTGCAGGCTCACATCCGGGAGAAACAAGGGGCTGGGCAGAGTCAATACCGTGCCACGCCATCGTGGGAGCGCCTGTGGTACGTACGACGACCCCTGAATTCAAGTAGCAATAAGTGCAGCACCCAACCGGTCGATTCACTGGTCCTGCTGCATACCCTGACCACGTCCTTGGCCCTGGCCTTGCTGCATGCCTTGACCCTGACCCTGCTGCATACCCTGTCCCATTCCGCGCGCTGGCGGTACCTCGGGCAGGGTTATTCCTTGCTCTTCAGCACGCTTCTGCATCTCTTCATGATTCTCAGCGCGAATACGCTGGCGTTCTTCCGGGGTATCGGCATTACGCATCTGCAGACGGTGCGCCTGACGCTCCTGGTCATTCATGAGTTGGCTACCAAAGATGGGCTGATCATCGGTCTGGGCCAGCACCGAAGTAGTGAACATCACCGCAGCGCCCAGCGAAACGGCAGCTGCCGCCGCAAGAGCAATTGTCAGTCGTTGCTTCTTCATTTCCATTACCTCTCGTCAGATCGTTTACTACCTCCCAGCGCTATAAGAATAACAGGCGATTGATCCTGGTTGATTGATCCAAAGCAATTGATCTGACCTGCCTTGTGCTGCTTTCAGTCACCTCTCGTCAATACCGGCTAGACCCGAGCGCTTCCACCCAGCGCCCAGTCCGCCGGTTCGTGGCACAGCGGCAGGTCAGGCTGGGTACGCCGCTTGCCGAGTTCGCGACGCGCGGCCTGCAAGGCGGTGCGCATGCCCTCCTCGACGACCGGATGATAAAACGGCATTTCGAGAATCTGGTCGACGGTCATCTGCTGCTGAATCGACCAGGCCAGCAGATGCAGCAGGTGCTCCGCGTCGGGGGCGACCAGCTCTGCGCCGAGTAGGCGCCCGTCACTCTCGTCGGCGTATAGCTTTAGGCAGCCCGCGTTGCGGCCGGCCATCAGCGCCCGGGCCTGCTTGCTGAAGTCGGCGCTGCCGGTGACGATGCCGGTGTCGGGCAGCTGCCGCGACGTCAGGCCAGCATGGCCCGCACCCGGCTCGGTAAAAACGATGCCCTGGGGCGTGCGTCGGGCAAGGCATTCGGCGTCCGGGTGCAGGGCGTGATAGGCGGCGATTCTTCCCGCGTCCGCCGCCTCGTGCATCAGCGGGCGCAGGCCATCCACGTCGCCGGCGATAAAGACCGGCAGCTCACCGATACGCAGCGTCGATTCGTCGAACAGAGGCACGCCCCGCTCGTCGAGCTCTACCCCCAGGTTTTCGAGTCCCAGACCCTCGATATTGGGACGCCGCCCCAGCGAGGCCAGTACCCAGTCAACCTCCACTTCTTTCCCGCTGTTCTGAACCATCACGCCCGTATCACTTTGGTGCAGCGACACATCCGCCTCCGTAGCGACCGTCATCTGGCGCTCAAGCACCTCGATCAGGCTGGCATTAACTTGTGGGTCACTCAGCCCCGCCACGCTGGGCCCGCGGGTGAACGCATGCACCTCGCAGCCGAGCTGGGCAAACGCCTGCCCCAGTTCCACGCCGATCGGCCCGAGACCAACCACCCCGAGGCGCTTACCCGGCGCCTCGAGCTCGAAGACCTCATCAGAAGTCACCACGCGATCGCCAAGACTGCGCCACGCCTCGGGCAGATTGGGCCGAGTACCAGTGGCAATGATCACGTTCTCGGCCTGGATACGCTCGCCGTTGACCTCAAGCGTAGTGGGATCGAGAAAGCGCGGCTGCCCGTGGACGCTGCGCTCGCCGAGTGACTCGACCGTGCCCACCGGCCCGGCCACAAAGCGATCGCGCAGGGTGCGCACATGCGTCATGACCGCCGGCAGATCCATGCGCAGCAACTCGCTGCCCTGCATACCGTTGGCCGCCAGCCAGTCGCGGCGCCCGTAGGCATGGGCCACCTCGAGCAGCGCCTTCGACGGCATGCAGCCGACTCGCGCGCAGGTCGTGCCGTAGGGCCCGGCGTTGATCAGCAGCACGTCGTCGGTGTAGCGCCGTGCCTCGCTCAGCGCGGTCAACCCTGCCGTACCGGCACCCAGAATCACCAGCTTCACGTGTCGTGTCATGGTGCTTCCTCCTCAACAGTTTTAACCTAAGGAACGACAATCAGCGCACTATCACTCGCCTCCAGCAAATGTTCGCCGGCCACGCCGCGCAGCAGCGCATGCCCCCGGGGCAGCACCAGCGCACCGGCGCGCTCCCGCTGCAACAGCGCGATCAGCGCCATGATATCGCCCTCAAAGGCCAGATAGCGCGGACGTCGGTCCTGACGCGCGCTCCAGGCCTCGATGGCCGCTCGGGTGCGTTCGTCTCGTTCGACACCAGGAGGCAATAGCACCAGCAGTTCCTGGTTCGTAGCCTGCGCTAGGCGCAGCGCTTCGTTCATGGCGCGCTGGCCGGCCTCGTCCGGCGGCTGGAAGACCAGAATGGGATGCGCGCCCGCCGAGACCCTCTCGCCGAGCATCATCACCCGGCAGCGGGCGGCGCCAAGCATGCGGCTAAGGGTTCGACTGGCGAAGCCTCCCTCGGGCGGATGCCGCCAGCCAGCCCGATAAAGCACGAGCAAATCGTCCGCCATGGTGGCGGCTAAGGCCGCCGCCTCGAGGCGATCGCGATTGACCTCGAGACGCCAGCGCAGCGCATGGCGGCCTGCCGTGGCGGCAAGCAGCGCCTGCAGACGACCCGCCTGCTGGCGCAGGCGGCGTTCCAGCGCCTCCGGTGCTACGGGGCGCAGGCTTCCCGACACCAGGCCGATCTCGCCGCCGAGGGGCAGACTGGCGGCCCGCAGCAGTTCCGTGTCCTCGACGAAGAGTCCCACGAGCTCCGCCCCTTCGCGCTTGGCCAGCCGCGCGGCCTCGTCGAGCAGCAGCTGGGCGCGACGGCTGCCGTCGAGCAGTACCACGACCCGCTGGATCAGGCGATCATCATCGTGAGTCGTCATGGCGGTTCGCATCCTGTCGGTTGTCGCCGTCGCTCTGCTGGCGACCGATGTTGGCGAACTTGGTCAGGCGATCAGCGACGCGCCGATTGAGGGTATCGGTGGGGACGAGGCCGGTCAGCAGGCCGATGGCCTCGTCCACGCTATCGATGGCATAGACCTTGAACTGTCCGGCGCGCACCGCCTCTACCACATCGCTGCGCAGCATGAGGTGCACCGCGTTGGCCCTGGGCAGCAGGACGCCGTGACTGCCGTCCAGCCCCCGCGCCTGGCAGATATCGAAAAACCCTTCGATCTTCTCGTTGACGCCGCCCACTGCCTGTACCTGCCCGTGCTGATTGACGGAACCGGTCACCGCCAGGGACTGGCGCAGCGGCGCCTCGGCAAGCACCGAGAGCAAAGCGCAAAATTCGGCCACGGAGGCGCTGTCACCGTCGACCATGCCGTAAGACTGCTCGAAGGCCAGGCTCGCCGACAGCGACATGGCTGATTCACCCGCATAGCGCGAGGCCAGCAGGCGCGACAGGATCATCACCCCCTTGGAGTGGATGTTGCCGCCGAGCTTGGCCTCGCGCTCGATATCCACCAGGCCACCGCGCCCAGGACGCGCCGTGGCAGTAATGCGAGTGGGACGCCCGAAGGCCTGGCCGCCAAGCTGAATCACCGACAGGCCGTTGACCTGCCCCAGGGCCTCCCCGGCGGTATCGATGAGCATGATATCGCGCAGGATCGAGCGCTCCATGCTCTCGTGGATCCGCGCAGCGCGATAGACCTGCTGATCGATGGCGTGCTGCACGTGCGCGGCGCCGATGCGATCGCTTTCTGCCTCGGCGGCCCAATAGTCCGCCTCGCGCAGCAGATCGCGGAAAGCGCGGCGCTGAACGGACAGTCGCTCGCTGTCGTCGGCCAGGCGGCTGGCGTGCTCGATGAGCCGCGCCACGGCATCGCGCCCGAGTGGCTTGAGCTCGGCTTCCCGGGCCAGGGTGGCGAACAGGCGCGCATAGAGCTGCTGGGTGTCCGCGTCGCGCTCCACGTCTTCCTCAAGATCCGCCTGCACCTTGAACAGCTCCAGGAAGTCCGGGTCATGAGCGCACAGCAGGTAATACAGCATGCGATTGCCGATCAGCACGACCTTGAGGTCCAGCGGCATGGGCTCAGGCTCCAGGGAAACGGTGCTGGCCAGGCTGTAGAGCTGTTCCAGGGACTCGATCTTGACGCGTGCCCCGTAGAGAGAGCGCTTGAGGCCCTCCCAGACAAAGGGTTGAGTCAGCACCTTGGCGGCGTCCAGGATCAGGTAGCCACCGTTGGCGCGGTGCAGAGCACCGCCTCGAATCAGGCGAAAGTCGGTCAGCAGCGCCCCCTGATGGACCTGATGCTCCACCCGCCCTACCAGCTGCTGATAGGTCGGCATGTCCTCGTAGATCACCGGCGCGCCCTGCTGCTCGGCGTTGTCCACCAGCAGGCTGACCTGATAGCGGCTGAAGACCGATGCCATTGAGCCTTCGCCGGGCGATTCCTGGCTGATCAGCGCATTGACGTTCTCGGTTACGTCCTTCTGGACGGCATTGACGTGCTCGACAACTCCGGGGTGATCACGATACGTCTCGCGCAGCTCCTCGAGCAGCGGCCCCACCGAGGCTGCGGCCATTTCTTCGTTGAGCTCCTGAATGCGCTGCTGCACCTCCTTGCGCCAGCGTGGCATCTGCTGGACCGCTTTCTGCAGTTTCTCCTGCAGCGCCGCGATGGTGTGCTGAATGGCTTCGCGACGCTCTTCTGGAAGCTCCTGAAACACTTCTACTTCCATCACCTCGCCTTCGTCGTCGCGCGGAGCGAAGCTGAAGCCGTTGGGCGACTGGATCAGGGCGATATGGTCCTGCTCGGCTTCCTTGCCAATTTCGCGAAACGCTTCGCTCTGGCGCTGGCCGAGCTCCTGCTTGATCTCGTGCAGGCGGCTTTGATACTCGTCGCTTTCAAAGGTGGCGGGAATGGCGTGCTGCAATTCCTCGACCAGCTGCTCGAGATCTCGGAGAAACCGCTTGCCTTGCCCCGCCGGCAACTCAATGAGTCGCGGATGCCTGCCCTGCTTGAAATCGTGCAGGTAGCACCAGTCAGAAGGTGTTGATGCCTGATTTGAGCGCTCATGCAGGAAACGCTTCACGATCTCGTGCTTTCCCGCACCGGCTGGCCCGAGCACGAACAAGTTGTAGCCTTGCCCCTGGATGCCGGTACCGAAGCGCAGCGCCCCAAGAGCTCGATCCTGGCCGATCAGCTGGTCGAGCGGCTTGAGTTCGTCGCTGGTCTCGAAATCCAGCGAATCCGGGTCGCAATGTCGGTAGAGCCGGTCAGCGGCAAGCGGTTCGGGTTGAGCCGTCATGATTTCCTCATGTCCCCTGAGTTCAAGTAATATAGTGGCATAACAAGTCAGGAAAACACTGAATAAATGCCTTCATGACAGGGTAACACCTTCAATCATGTAGCATGAGCTCTCACTACGCTTAAAGGATAGCTAGCTTTTCAGGGTGCGATTAATGGGTTGGACTTATGTTTTCTGGGCGGCATTTGTAGAAATTTTCTGGGTCCTGGGATTGAAGTATTCAGACAATCTCTGGATGTGGTCTGGAACGGTTGTCGCTCTCATCTTCAGCTTTTATTTCATCATCAAGGCCTGCGCCGTGCTGCCTTCCGGGGCGGTCTATGCAACCTTCACAGGCTCCGGTGCGGCCGCCATCGCCATTATCGACTTCACCCTGCTCGGCGAGCCGTTTACCTTCCTCAAGGGGCTGTTTATCCTGTCTATCATTGTTGGGGTTGTCGGGGTTCAGCTCACCACTGGAGCTGACCAGAAGCCACTTGAAAAGGCTCCGACCTCAAAGGGAGGCCGTGCATAAATGGCTTGGATCTACCTGTTTATTGCCAGTTTCGGAGAAATCTTTGGCGTTGCCAGCATCAACATGTATCTGAAAAGAAACTCATGGAAATGGCTGCTGACGGTTATCGTCGTCTTCTCATTGGGCTTTTACTTTCTTGCCCTGGCGATGCGCGAGATCCCTCTGGGAACCGCCTATGCGATCTGGACCGGGCTGGGAGCCACAGGGGCCGTCATCATGGGCGTGGTATTCTTCCAGGAGCCCATGAGCCGTCTCCGCCTTGTGTTCCTGACCTTTATCATCTGTGGTGCCGTCGGTTTAAAAGTCGTAGCATAGCAAGCCATGAGCGCCTTCTGCTGCGCTGGTGGCTGGCGCGACGCCTCGGCATTATGCCGCTGCTCCCTGAGCTTTGCTTACCCCCTCTTTGCTCTCTAATCGGACCTCTGCAACAATCGTGCTTTGCAACGACCAGCTCCTGCGCGGCAGGACATCTCGGCATCCTGGCGTACCCGCCAGACAAACACGGCCCATACCCCCATGCGAGTCTTGCTTTATAGCGATCTAGACGCGGAATCGATTCCCGGTTTCCGGAAGCTGCGCACCGCCCTGGAGGCGGACAACTTTCGCCAGGCCGATGTTCGCAAGATCGGCGACAACCTCTATCGGGCACGGCTCAACAAGCGCGACCGGGTGCTGTTTTCGCTTTACCGGCACGCGGGCGAGACCTGCTGTCTGATACTCGAATACCTGCGCAACCACGCCTACGAGCGCTCGCGCTTCCTGGCCGGCGACGCGGTGATCGACGAGGACAAGATTCCGCGCATTGCCACCCCGGAAGAAGCGGACGCTGAGTCCCTGGGTTATCTGCATCCAACCCGCGAACGCTTCCATCTGCTCGACAAGATCCTGACCTTCGACGATGAGCAGGAAGATATCTTCGCCTCCCCGCCGCCGCTGGTGGTGGTCGGTTCCGCCGGCAGCGGCAAGACGGCGCTGATTCTCGAGAAGCTCAAGGAAGCCATTGGCGAGGTGCTCTACGTCAGCCTTTCCTCCTATCTGGTGACCAGCGCCCGGGATCTCTACTACGCCCACGGCTACGACAACCCAGACCAGTCGGTGGACTTCCTGTCGTTTCAGGAGCTGCTGGAAAGCATCCAGGTGCCGCAGGGGCGGCAGGTCGAGACCCGCGACTTCCAGGCCTGGTTCCAGCGCCATCGCCAGGGCAGCGGTCTGAGCGATCCGCACAAGCTCTACGAGGAGATCCGCGGCGTGATCACCGGGCCGGTCACCGAGGGCGGCTGGCGTTCCCGGGAGGAGTACCTGGAGCTCGGCGTCAAGCAATCGATATTTCCGGAAACCGATCGACCCCGGGTCTATGACCTCTTCGAGCGCTACCTCGTCTTCCTCGATGAGCAGGGGCTCTATGATCCCAACCTGGTCGCCCACGATCACCTCGCCCTCGTGCGGCCAAGCTACGACTTCGTGGTGGTCGACGAGGTACAGGACATCACCAACGTGCAGCTCTACCTGATCCTGCACACCCTGCGCGAGCCCGGTCAGTTCCTGCTCAGCGGCGACGCCAACCAGATCGTGCACCCCAACTTCTTCTCCTGGGCCAGCGTCAAGTCGCTGTTCTTTCATGAGCGCGGCCTGACCGGTCACGGCGAAGTGGTGCGCATCCTGCACGCCAACTATCGCAACGCGCCGCTGGTCACGGCGCTGGCCAACCGCATCCTCAAGCTCAAGCATGCGCGCTTCGGCTCGGTGGATCGCGAGAGCAACTACCTGGTGCGCAGCGCCGTCGAGCAGTCGGGGCAGGTACAGCTGCTGGAGAACCGGGAAGCGCTCAAGCACGAGCTCGACAGCCGCACCGCGCGCTCCACGCGCTTCGCGGTGGTGGTACTGCATCCTGAGCAGAAAGCGGAGGCCAGGCGCTGGTTCCGCACCCCCCTGGTCTTCTCGATCCAGGAAGCCAAGGGGCTGGAATACGACAGCGTCATCCTTTACAACGTGATCAGCGATGATGCAGAGATGTTCCAGAAGATCGCCAGGGGCGTGGACTCCGAGGCGCTGGAGCGCGAGGAGCTCAGCTACCGCCGCGCCAAGGACAAGCACGATAAATCGCTGGAGATCTACAAGTTCTTCATCAATGCCCTCTACGTGGCGGTGACCCGGGCGGTGCGCCATGTCTACCTGGTGGAGACGCGGCTCGACCATCCGGTGCTGAAACTCCTGCAAGTGGAAAGCCTGGAAGGTGAACTCCAGCTGGAGCAGGACGACTCCTCCCTCGAGGACTGGCAGCATGAGGCCAGGCGCCTCGAGCTTCAGGGCAAGGACGAGCAGGCCCAGGCGATTCGCGAGCAGATACTGGAGGAACAGCCGGTGCCCTGGACGGTGCTGGACCGCGCCGGCTTCGAGGCGCTACGCGATCGGGTCCTCGCCGAGGGCGGCAAGAAGGAGCGCCTCGAGCTCTTCGAATACGCCCTGCTTCACCATCACCGCCCCACCCTGAACGCCCTTGCCGAGGCCGGCTTTAAGCCCGCCCTGGACGCCGAGAGCAAGGCGATGCGCCAGCTCCACCGTAACCATTTCATGAGCTACGAGATGAAGCATCCTACGGCGGTGTTCCGGGATACCCAGCGCTACGGCGTGGATCATCGCACGCGTTTCGGCCTCACACCCCTGATGATCGCGGCGCGGCTGGGCAACGCCACTCTGGTGGAGCAGCTGATCGAGCGGGGCGCCGACCCGATGCTGACCGCTAACAATGGCTTCACCGCCCTGCACTTCGCCCTGGAGCAGGCGATGCTCGACGACGCCTTCGCCCGCCAGCGCCTGGCCGGCCTCTATCCCCTGCTGGCGCCGGCGAGCCTTGGCGTGCAGGTCGACGGCCGCCTGGTAAAGCTCGATCGCCGACTGATGGAGACCTTCCTTCTTGAGCTCCTTCAGGCCATGTTCTATCGCCATCTCGGCCCGGCCATGGTATGGCACCAGGGCTACACCGCCCAGGATATCGAGGCCTGGGTGGCCCGGCTTCCCGACCGGGTCCTGCCGCCGCGCCGCAAGCGACGGCAGTATCTCTCGAGCATCCTGTCCAAGAACGAGCTCCGGCGCGAGGATCGCTACAACCGCAAGCTGTTCCTGCGCCTGAAACGCGGCCATTACGCGCTCAACCCGGCCCTGAAGCTTCGCGACGGCTCGGCGTGGATCCCGTTGCACCAGCGGTTCCCGCTGGAGGACCTGGACATCCGCCGCTTCGCGGAAACTCTTTCTCCCCAGGAGGCTCGCCGGTTTGGCGCCGATTTCCTGCACGACCATGATCGGTGGCAGCGGGATCGTCTGGACACCCTGCGCCGTGTCCTGGAGATAGATCGGTCTGGGGAGGGCGCGAATCAGCCTTGAGAGTCACCGCCTGCGTCATGTCCCCAGGCCGCGGGGAATGACTGGTTATCCAGCCCCTCGAAACGATCCGTCACGTAGCGGCTGTGACAGGCCACGCAGGATTCGGTCATGCGGTTGAAGGTATTGACCTGGGCCTGGGTATCCTGCTGTTTGCCCGCCTCGGCCAGCGACGCCGCCAGCCGGTGGAAGCGCCCGTCCATCTGCAGGAATTCCTGGGGCACCGCCGCTACCAGATCTTGTTCATCCTGCTCGGTCAGGGACTGCTCGAGAATAAAGCTGTCGTGGATGGCCTGCCCCTTCTGCGCCACCTCATTATGCTTGCCCTGGATGATGGCGCTGTAGGTCTCCTGCATCGCCGCCTCGATCTCGACCATCTCCTTGACCAGCAGGCCACGCAGCTTATCGGTCAAATCAGGCCCCACGGGCTGCGCGGCGACAACCGCGCCGCTCGTTGCCAGGCTCGCCAGCATCGCGACGGACAGGATGGTTCGATAGCTCTGCTTCTTGTTCATGGCTTGCACCTCGCTTCAGGTTGGCTTGCTCGTCACGAAGACGCCGATCGAGCGCGGCCGCCGGCGTAGCGACTAGAAGTGGAAGACCTTGGTATCCGGATCGCGCATCATTTCGGCCATGGGACCGGGCTCGGCGGCGCTCACGCCCTCGCGCAGATCGCTTTCCTGATAGTCGCTATTGGGCAGGTAGAGCGCGCAGACCGCTACCTTCGCCCCGTCGTCCATGATCATCTGCAGCAACCCTTCGGGCTTCATGTCCTTGGGCGCCAGGGCGGATTCGCTCTGGTAGTCGGCGATCGCCAGATCCCCGGCCTGGTCGCAGAGCAGGATGTTCAACTCCGCGCCCTGCTGCTGCATGGTGCGGGACAGCACCATAGCCATGCCCTGGGTCTGCAGCGAATCGCTGGTGACGATCACCATGGCTTTCTCTGCGGCACCTTGCTCGGCGGATGCTTCGGAGCTTGCGTGGGAAGCAAGGCTGGCACCAAGCCCCAAAGCGAGAGTAGCCAGCGGCAGGAAGAAACGAGTTAAGCGTGATGAGTTCATTGGTTTTCTCCTTGATATGTGTCTCCCGGCGGGAGAGCGCTCCTCCCCGAATGTAGAGAAGGTCGTTACACTATAGCTTTTTAATTTATTTTTTAATATAATATTTTCTATAACATTGTAAATAGACCCCAACGACAATGCGACAAGAGATCGCACTGGAAATTGACCGGTTTCGGGAGAGCGCGGACAAAGCGGGACAGCGGCTCAAAGGGGGGGGAGCATGAATAAAGCATTGACACGGCGAATCCTGTGGGGGCTCGCGACTACCTTACTGGCGCTTGTGTCGAGCGCGACGCCAGCGCTGGAACGCACCGTGCCCTCAACGGCAGATCACAAACGCTTCGAGGAGCTGCAAGGCCCTTTCGACTCGGGGCCCGACGTCACCGAAGCATGCCTTGGCTGTCACACCGAAGCCGCCGATCAACTCCAGGCGACCACTCACTGGACTTGGGAGTATCTGCACCCCGAGACTCGACAGCTCCTCGGCAAGCGCCACGTGGTCAACAGCTTCTGCGGCTCGGTGGCCTCCAACGAGCCCTTCTGCACCAGCTGCCACACCGGCTACGGCTGGAAGGACATGCGCCAGGAGCCACCGATTGCCAATAACCGCGTCGACTGTCTGGTCTGCCACGACACCACCGGCGACTACTGGAAATCCCCCACCGGTGCCGGGCATCCCGCTTACGAACTCCTCGACCCTGCCGACGAAGGGGCCAGACAGCCGCCCGATCTGGCCCGGGTTGCCCAACACATCGGCCCGTCCGACAAGCAGAACTGCGGCAGCTGCCACTTCTACGGCGGCGGCGACGACGGCGTGAAGCACGGCGATCTGGATTCATCGCTGATCAATGCTCCCCTGTCGCTGGACGTGCACATGTCCGCAAACGGCGCCGACCTTGCCTGCGCCGACTGCCACACCACCTCGGCGCACAGCGTTAGCGGCAGCCGCTATCTGGCTACGGCCCGGGATACCCAGGGCATCGACGTGCCGGGCCACACCGACTTTTCGCGGGCTTCCTGCGAATCCTGTCACGGCGTCGAACCGCATGGATCCACCAAGCTCAACGAACACGTCGATCAGGTCGCCTGCCAGAGCTGCCATATCCCCGAATTCGCTCGCGGCGGCGTCGCCACCAGGACCTGGTGGGACTAGTCCACTGCCGGACGGCTCGGCGAGGATGGCGAGCCGCTCAAGATACGCGACGAGGACGGCAATCTGGAATACCTAAGCACCAAGGGCAACTTCCGCCATGATGAGAACGTAGTGCCCGAGTATCGCTGGTTCGACGGTGACGTCCGCTATACGCTGCGCACCGATCCGCTCGACGATAGCCAGCAGCCCATCGAGATCAACAGCCTCAAGGGCAGCCACGAAGATCCGGATTCGCGCATCTGGCCGTTCAAGATCATGCAGGGCAAGCAGCCCTATGATCCGATCAACAAGCATCTGCTGGTCAACCACGTCTACAGCGCCGACGACGATACCGCACTGTGGACAAACTTTGACTGGGCCAAAGCGCTGAAGGCCGGCACCGAATACGCCGATCAGCCCTACAGCGGCGAATTCAACTTCGTGGAAACCCGCATGCACTGGCCGATCACCCATATGGTAGCGCCCAGCGAAGACGCCCTGGCGTGCAGTGAATGCCACTCCCGCAACGGGCGATTGGCGGCGCTGTCCGATTTTTATCTTCCCGCCCGGGACCGCAGCATCTGGCTGGATCGCCTGGGCTGGAGCGCCGCCCTGCTGGTGCTGGCCGGCAGCCTGACCCACGCCGGCGGACGAATCGTGACTCGGCGTCGGAGGAAACGCTCATGAAACGCGAAATGATCTACAAGCGCTTCGAACGCTTCTGGCACTGGAGCCAGGCGGCGCTGATCTTCTTTCTGATGTTCACCGGCTTCGAGATTCACGGCAGCTACCAGGCGCTGGGCTTCGGCCCGGCAGCCCGGCTGCACGGGTTCGCGGCCTACGCGCTGATCGGCCTGTGGATCCTGGCGATCTTCTGGCACCTCACTACCGGCGAGTGGCGCCAGTACATCCCCACCGCCGACAGGCTGGGCGCGGTGATCCACTATTATCTGATCGGCACTTTCACCGGCGCCGAACACCCTTTCCGCCAGACCACCCAGGCCAAGCACAATCCGCTGCAGCGCCTGGCCTATCTGGGTTTCAAGCTGGTGATCTCCCCGGCCATCTGGGTCTCGGGGCTGCTGTATCTTTTCTACAATCACTGGCCCGCCTGGCTGCAAGACAGCATTACCCTGGGCAATGTAGCCCTGGTACATACCGCAGCGGCCTTTGCCATGCTGATCTTCGTGATCGGCCACGTTTATATGGCCACCATGGGCAAGACGGTTTTCAGCATGGTCAAGCCCATGATCACCGGCTATGAAGACACCCGGGAGCGCCCGCCCGCAAAAGGCGTGTCCGGCCGAGAATTCGTCGAGACGCGGCGCCCGCCCAGCAGGAGGTAATCCTTCAAAATGATCCCTGTATGTCGCCTTCTGCTGTGCGGTTTCGCCGTCGTCCTGTTCAGTCTCGGCGCCCAGGCGGAAATTCCCGTCACAGAGGTCAAGCGGGATGCCCTGCACGAGTCGCTGCGACTCGACGGAATGATCGAGGCTGTGCAGCAGAGCACGGTTTCCGCCCAAACCTCGGGCACGGTGATGCGCCTGCCCTTCGACGTGGACGACCGGGTGGCCGCCGGCGAGCTGATCGTGCAGTTGGAGGACAGCGAACAGCGTGCCCGGCGCGATCAGGCCCGGGCTGGCCTTGAGGACGCCCAGGCAAGTTTGCAAGATGCTCGTCAGCGCTTCACTCGGTCGCAGTCCCTGCGCAAACGTAACCTGGTCTCGCAACAGGACTTCGACCAGGCCCGTAATGCGTTGACCAGCGCCCGGGCCGGCGTGAGTCGCGCCGGGGCCGCTCTAGCCGAGGCTCGGGAGCAGCTGGAATACACTCGCGTCCGCGCTCCCTATAGCGGCATCCTGATCGAACGACACGTCGAGGTAGGCGAGTCGGTCAGTCCCGGTCAGCCGTTGCTGACCGGGCTGTCGCTGAAGAAGCTGCGGGTAGTGGTTGATCTCCCCCAGCGCTACGCCGACCTGGTCAGGGTCCAGCGCCAGGCCCGGGTGACGCTGGCAAACGGCCGTATCCTGAAGACCGGCGAGATGACCTTCTATCCCTATGCGAGTGAGCAGGCCCACACGTTTCGCTTGCGCCTGGCGCTGCCGGAGCCCGGCGAAGGGCTCTATTCGGGCATGCTGGTCAAGGTGGACGTGCCGGTGGCCACTCGCGAGGCGCTGTGGGTGCCGGCCGGCGCGGTCTTCCACCACAGCGAGCTGACCGCGGTCTTCGTGCTGGATGACGACGATCGTCCGCGTTTGCGCCAGGTCCGCACCGGCATCGAGCGCGACGGCCGGGTCGAGGTGCTGGCCGGGCTCGACGAAGGCGAACGGGTGGCGACGGCCCCGGAGGCTCTGTTCGGCAGCGAGTGGCTCGATATCGCCGAGGGAGAGGTCAGTCAGTGAGTCATCCCTTGCCTTCGGTCGGCCCCTCCGGCGTCATCGCTCGCGTCTTCCAGAACTCTCAATTGACCCCGCTGCTGGCGCTGATGGCGATCCTGCTGGGTATCCTGTCGGTGGTGATCACGCCCAAGGAGGAAGAGCCCCAGATCGACGTCACCATGGCGGACATCTTCGTCGGCCTGCCCGGCGCCAGCGTCGCCGAGGTGGAAAGCCTGATCGCCATTCCCGCGGAGCAGGTAATGAGCGAGATCGAAGGCATCAAGCACGTCTACTCGGTGTCGCGCCAGGGTGAGGCGGTGATCACCGTGGAGTTCGAGGTGGGCCTTAGCCGTCAGGAAGCGCTGGTCCGGCTGTATAACCAGGTCTACTCCAACCAGGACTGGCTGCCGGCAGATCTCGGCGCCAGCCAACCGCTGGTCAAGCCCCAGGGCATCGACGACGTGCCCATCATGACCCTCACCCTGTACGACCCGAGCGGCAGTCGCACCGGCGCGGAGCTGACCCGGCTCGCCCACACCCTGGAGGTGGCGCTCAAGCGGGTGCCCGGTACCCGCGACATCTACACCGTGGGCGGTACCCCGGACCGGGTGGAGGTGCGCTTCGATCCCGCGCTGCTCAAGGGCTTCGGCCTCACCCTGGGGGATATCGAGGACGCCCTGCGCGCCGCCAACGCCAGCACCCAGGAGAGCCGCATCACCCGCGACGGCGTATCGATCCCGCTCAAGACGGGAACGCTACTTGCCGATGTCGAGACCCTGCGCCGGCTGGTGGTCGGCATGCACGAAGGGGCGGCGGTGTTTCTCGACGACGTGGCCGAGGTCAGCCGAGGCGACAGCAATCCGGATCACAGCGTGATGATGGGCTTCGGTCCGGCGGCAAGCGAACGGCCCGGAACCGCCGGCGAGCTGTACCCCGCCGTGACCCTGGCCATCGCCAAGAAGCCGGGGGAAAACGCCATCGATATCACCACCGCCATCGAGCGGCGTCTGAAAGGCCTGCGCAATCGAGCGCTACCGGAAGGCATCGAGGTGGTGGTCAGCCGCGACTACGGCGAAACCGCCTCGGCGAAGGCCCGCCAGCTGATCTCGGACCTGATCTCCGCGACCCTGGGCGTGGTGCTGCTGGTACTCGCCGCCATGGGCTGGCGCCAGGCGCTGATCGTCGGTGTGGCGGTGCTGGTCACGCTGCTGCTGACCCTGGTCTTCTCCTGGGCCTGGGGCTTTACCTTGAACCGGGTATCGCTGTTCGCGCTGATCTTCTCCATCGGCATCCTGGTGGACGATGGCATCGTGATCACCGAGAACATCAACCGCCGCATCCGCACCAGCCGCCATCCGGTCAAGGACATCATCCCGGTGGCGGTGGACGAGGTAGGCACGCCGACCATCATGGCCAGCCTCACCATCATGGCGGCACTGCTGCCCATGGCCTTCGTCACCGGATTGATGGGGCCCTACATGAGCCCGATCCCCATCAACGCCTCTGCGGGCATGGTGATCTCGCAGATCGTCGCCTTCATGGTAACGCCCTGGCTGGCCCTGCGCCTGCTGGCCCATCAAAAAGGCGTCGCCGCCCAGGCCGAGGAGCAGGCGACCAATTCCGCCGAGGGCGTCAATCCCACGACCCGACGCTGGTTCGGTCGGCTGCTCACGCCGTTTCTTGGCGCGCATCGCTGGCGTCGGCGGCGGCTCGCCCTGGGCGTGATCGGCCTGATGCTGCTGGCCGCCGCCCTGCCGATATTCCAGGCGGTGATCCTCAAGATGCTGCCCTTCGACAACAAGTCTGAGCTGCAGATCGTCGTCGACATGCCGGAGCACACCCCCATGGAACGCACCCAGCAGGTGCTGCTGGCCCTGGGCGAACATCTGGAAACCGTGGATGAGGTCGCCAACTGGCAGGCCTATGCCGGCACCGCCTCGCCGCTGAACTTCAACGGCCTGGTGCGTCAGTATTATCTGCGAGCCGACCCCTACCAGGGCGATATCCAGATCAACCTCGCGGAGGAATCCCGGCGGGAGCGCCAGTCTCACGAGATCGCCACGGCCATCCGCCCGGCGCTGCAGGCCATCGGCGAACGCTTTGATGCGGCGGTAAAGATCGTGGAAGTACCCCCGGGGCCGCCGGTGCTCTCACCGCTGGTGGCGGAAGTCTACGCCGCGGATCACCGGCGCCGAGCGGAACTCGCCACAAGCCTGGCCGAACGCATGGCGAGCATCGAGGGGGTGGTGGACATCGATACCACCCTGACCGCACCCACCCGCCAGTGGGATCTGGTGGTGGACCGGGCCCGGGCGGCGCGTCTCGGCGTTTCCCAGGCCCAGGTGGTGGAAACGATCCAGACCGCGCTGGGAGAGCACAGCCTCGGCTATCTGCACGATGAGCATGCCAAGTACCCGGTGCCCATCCGGGTCATCCTCAGGGAAGGCGACAAGGCGCAGCAGGCGGCGCTGCTGTCGCTCGCGGTGAGAAGCCGCGGCGGCGAGCTGATCCCGCTGGCGAGTATCGCCGAGTTCCGCGAGCCGGCCTGGCAGGGGGCGCGCTATCACAAGGATCTGCTGCCGGTAACCTACGTCACCGCTGACATGGCGGGCAAGATAGACTCGCCGCTGTATGGCATGTTCGCGCTGGTGAGTGAGTTGAACGGTGAACCGGAAAGCCCAGCCCAGTACTTTATCCGCCAGCCGCCCCTGGCGGAGCTTGGCGCACTCAAGTGGGACGGCGAATGGCAGATCACTTTCGAGACCTTCCGCGATATGGGGGCGGCCTATAGCGTGGGCGTGTTCATGATCTTCCTGCTGCTGGTGGCCCAGTTTCGCTCCTATGTGCTGCCGCTGGTGATCATGGCGCCAATTCCGCTGACCCTGATCGGCATCCTGCCGGGGCATGCCCTGCTCGGTCGGGAGTTCACCGCCACCAGCATGATCGGCATGATCGCGCTGGCCGGGATCATCGTGCGCAACTCCATCCTGCTGGTAGTCTTCATCAAGCAACTACTTGATGAAGGCGTGGCGCTGGACGACGCGGTGGTGCTGGCCGGCGCGGTACGCATCAAGCCTATCGCTCTGACCGCGATCTCGGCGATGGTCGGCGCCTATTTCATCCTGAGCGACCCGATCTTTAACGGCCTGGCGATCTCGCTGATCTTCGGCCTGATCGTATCCACGCTGCTGACCATTCTGGTGGTGCCACTGCTCTATTACGTACTGGCGCGGCGCGGCTGGATCTGATGGAAATGCGTCCTGTTGATGTGACGAACGCTATGGGACCGAGGCGCAGTATGCGGCGGCGTTAGGGCAGACGCGCTGGTTGGACCGCTCGCGCTGCCAAGGCGCATTCCGCTCGCTGGTCCGCCGGCTGAAGCTGAAGCGAACTTTTATGCAACATTGCTAATTTTTTCGGATACTAACAGGGAGAACCACCTTGCTGGAACGGTTACAACGCCTGCTTGGGCTTCAGACCATCCCCGGTGTCTTTTTTACATCTGCGGCAATAGCTTCGCTGTTTGTAATACTGGCTATTCCTTTCGACCAAGCTGTTGCTGACTCGTTCGGTGTTCTCACGGGGTGGGTCGCCAGGAACCTGGGCTGGTTCTACATAGTGTCGGTTTCCGCGCTACTGGTGTTTCTGCTCGGGCTGGCGGTCAGTCGTTATGGTGTTATCCGCCTGGGCGGTGATGATTCCCGGCCGGACTACTCCAACCTTACCTGGTTCACCATGCTGTTTGCCGCCGGCATAGGCACAATTCTTATGTTCTGGGGTGTGGCTGAGCCAATTTCACACTTTGCCAACCCGCCATTTGAAGGAGTTAGTGCTGGCAGTAAACGGGCGGCCGGTGATGCCATGACGTTAGCGCTTTATCATTTTGGCCTGCACACCTGGACCATATTTGCCATGCCCGGGCTGGCCATCGGTTATTTCGCCTACCGACACAATCTGCCTATGCGCATCAGCAGCCTGTTCTATCCGATTCTGGGTAAGCGGGTATACGGACCCCTGGGCTGGGCGGTAGATGTGATAGCCGTGCTGGGCACGCTGTTTGGTGTGGCCACTTCCCTTGGCCTTGGCACCTTGCAGCTTAATAGCGGGCTATCTTATCTGTTTGGTGTTCCTTCAACAGGGTGGGTACAGGTGGTACTGATTGCGGTGATCGCCAGTATCGCTGCCATGTCGGTGGCATTGGGGCTGGACAAAGGCGTGCGCCACCTGTCTCAGATCAATATTTTTCTCGCGCTGCTACTGATTCTTTTTGTACTGATTGTGGGCCCAACGGTGTTCATGGCCGAGGGAATGGTTCAGGCGGCGGGTGATTATTTTGACAACCTGCCCTGGCTTTCCTTCTGGACGCAGACATTCACCGAGTCTGGCTGGCAGCGCCAGTGGACCCTATTTTACTGGGCCTGGACCATTTCCTGGGCGCCCTATGTGGGTATTTTTATTGCCCGGATTTCCCGGGGCCGGACTATCCGAGAGTTTGTTATCAGTGTGCTGTTTGCACCGACCGCTTTCACTCTGGTTTGGTTTGGCGTGTTTGGACTTTCCGCCATTCACGTTGAAATAAACGGACAGGTGGCACTGGCAGAACAAGTGCAGCAGGACCCTTCGGTGGCGATTTTTGCGTTTCTTGAGGCGTTCCCGCTGGCGAATGTGGCGTCATTGCTCAGCATTATCATCATCGTCATTTTCTTCACGACGTCTTCTGACTCAGCGTCTCTGGTCATTGATATGCTGACCCGACGAGACGATCAGCCGTCGCTGGTGCGCCAGCGTATTTTTTGGGCAGCAGCTCAGGGCGTTATTGCGGCAACGCTACTTCTTGCTGGCGGACTGGATGCGTTACAGAACGTGATCACATCTCTTGGGCTACCGTTCTGCCTGTTGCTGATATTTATGGCGGTTTCGCTATTTCGGGCAGTGAGAGCCGATTATCGAGGATATTCCGTCAATGAACTCGTGCAGGGGCGTGCATTCCCGGAAGTGAAGGCGACTGCCGTACCGAAAAAGGAGAATCAAGATGTATCATAAGATACTGCTAGCCATAGACTCTGAAGATGATGGCGAAGGCAAGCGCTCACTGGAAGAAGGCGTGAAATTACTGAGTGAGGACGGTGAGTTGCTTCTTGGCACGGTATGCAATCCAGGTGGGGCGGGTTTTTTCCCCCATGTTACCCCGGAAAAGCCGGAAGAGCGGGAAAAAGAAGCCCGGGAAAACCTTCGCTTGCTGGTGCGCAAGTATCTGCCTATGGCTATGCAGGATGGCGTCACTCTCCACGTAGCAGCTGGCAAACCTGCTGAAAAGCTAGTGGCGCTGGCGGCCAAGACCTGTGTGGACCTGATTATTCTGGTGTCCAAGGGAGCCGGCAGTAGCCGCTGGCCAATGCGCCGGGCCACAATTGAATATGTAGTCACTAACGCACCTTGTTCCGTACTGGTGCTGCCAACACTGATGAAAGCAACGGACGAAACCAGCGAGAGCGACGAACGTTAACCTGGATTCATAGAATAACTGCGACACTGTGGACTGCACGGGGGTGATGTCGGTGACTAAATCCATCACCGGGCTGGTGGGCGAAACGCTGGTGGCCGAAGGTGCGCTGGACGATCAGGCGCCGATGCGCTGGGCTGGCTGATTGCTCGCAGCACCGGGCAAAGCGTCGCCGACTGGCTGGCCGAGCGGGTATGGTCGCACCCGGGCACCGAGCGCGAAGCCTTTTACACCGTTGACTCGATCGGCACACCGTTTGCCGGCGGCGGCTTTAACGCCACGCTGCGCGATATGGGCCGCCGGGGGCAATTGGTGCTCGATCGCGGCGAGCTCGATGGTGAGCAGCTGATCCCCGCCAAGACCATCGAGAGCATTCGCCAGGGCGGCGATCCAGATGCCTTTGCCAAAACCGCCAACGCGGCCAACGCGGCCAGCGATGCGACCTCGCTACCCGCCTACCGCGCCGTGGGCGATTACCTGATGGAACGATAACGCTGCTATTTAAGTACATGATTGTATGTATAATTGGACAGGAATAGAGACCTGATCCGCAGCTCGCGGCCCAAGGCAGGGACAGACACCATTCCAGCGTCCTCCTGGACTGGAAACAGTGGGCAATGCGCAAAATAAATCGTTCAACGGCAAGTTGCTTAACGTCACAGCCACATGGCTCGGCGAGGAGTACAGGCATGACACAACCCGGACACATTTCGCCGTCAGACGGCCACCTGCGCCTTGTTGGCGACTGGACGCTGGCGCATTTTTCCCGCCTGAGAAATGAGGTTGAGCAGCAAACGAAAAACCATCCAGCGCTGGATCTCTCGCAGCTTGACGCCCTGGATACGGCCGGTGCCGCTTTGCTGGCAAAGCTCATTGGCGCCGAGCGACTCGCGGCCATCGACGACTGGGCCCCCGAGCTTCCGGCTGAGCGCCGGGCCCTGCTGCGTACCGTAGCCGATGCCATGGCACAAAGCGCCCCTCCCCAACCCCGCCCTGCCCAACCGGTAAAGGACTTCCTGGCCGAAACCGGCCGGCGGGTTGAAACCCTCTGGCATCAGCAGCGCCAGCTTTTGGGCTTCATGGGCCTGGCGCTGGCAACGCTTGCCGCCGGTATCTGGCGGCCGCGTCGCTGGCGTCTGACGTCGTTAGTCGCACAGATCCATCAGACGGGCCTCAATGCCCTGCCTATCGTCGCCCTGCTGACCTTCCTGGTGGGCGCCGTGATGGCCTTTTTGGGCGCCACGGTGCTGCGCGACTTCGGCGCCACGATATATACGGTGAATCTGGTCGCTTTCGCCTTCCTTCGCGAGTTTGGCGTGTTGCTGGCCGCTATACTGGTTGCCGGCCGCACGGCCAGCGCCTTCACTGCCCAGCTTGGCGCCATGAAAGCCCACGAGGAACTCGATGCCATCCGCGTCCAGGGGCTTGATCCGATGGAACTGCTGGTGCTCCCCCGGGTGCTGGCAACAATGGTGACCATGCCGATCCTTACCTTCGTCGGCATGGTCTGCGGGCTGATCGGTGGCGCCCTGGTCTGTCTGCTGGCACTGGACATCTCGCTTACCCAGTTTCTTGCCATCTTACAGCGAGACATCCCGCTGAAGCACTTTTTGATCGGGCTAAGCAAAGCGCCGTTATTCGCCTTTGTGGTCGCCTTGATCGGCTGCCAGGAAGGCTTCAAGGTCAGCGGCAGCGCTCAGTCGGTAGGCGAGCACACCACGTCCAGCGTGGTACAGTCGATTTTTATGGTTATTCTGCTTGATGCCGCCGCGGCGCTTTTCTTTATGGAGATGGGCTGGTGAATCAGGCCGCAGACGCTCAGATAGAAGACCCACTGATCCGGGTACGTGGATTGGAAAACAGCTTTGGCAGCCATGTCGTCCATGAGGACCTTGATCTGGACCTGCGGCAGGGTGAAATACTCGGAGTGGTGGGCGGCTCGGGTAGCGGCAAGTCGGTATTAATGCGCAGTATTATTGGCTTGTTGCGCCCCAAAGCCGGCGCTATTACGGTGTTCGGCAAGGACCTACAACGGCTCACCGCACAGGACCGCTCGCGAGTGGAAAGGCGTTTCGGGGTGCTCTTTCAGCGTGGTGCGCTTTTCACCTCCCTGACAATCGCAGAGAACGTGGCTCTGCCACTGATCGAACATGCCGGCCTTGCCCGGGACGATGCAGAGATGCTAGCGCAGGTTAAACTGGCACTGGCTGGCCTCCCCGCCCAGGCGGCGGCCAACTACCCCGCCGAACTCTCCGGCGGGATGGTCAAGCGCGCGGCCCTGGCTCGCGCCCTGGCGCTGGATCCCGAGGTATTGTTCCTCGACGAGCCCACCGCCGGTCTTGATCCCATTGGCGCGGAAGCCTTCGACCGCCTGCTGCTGACTCTGCGCGACGCCCTTGGGCTCAGCGTTTTTCTGGTCACCCACGACCTGGATACCCTTTATGCGACTTGCGACCGGGTCGCTGTGCTGGCACGCCGTAAAGTGCTGGCCAGCGGCCGGCTCGATGTAGTCGCGACCCTCGATGACGACTGGATTCGCGACTACTTTCAGGGTCCACGGGGGCGTGCTGCCCGCCATATTTCCCATACTACCGAGGAGAGCTGATCATGGAACCCCGCGCCCACCACGTGCTGATCGGACTATTCACGATAATCACTCTGGGTGGCGCTCTGCTGTTTGCTCTGTGGCTCGGCAAGACCAGCGTCGAGCGCGATTACGCCTACTACGAAGTCGGTTTCAACCGTGCCGTCAGCGGACTCTCTGAAGGCAATAAAGTCCAATACAGCGGTATCGAAGTGGGCAATGTGGTCAGGCTAAGTCTCGACCCCGAAGATCCACGGCACGTGCGCGCGCTGATCCGTGTCTACAGCGATATTCCCGTCAAACAAGACACTAGCGCAAGCCTTGCTCTGGCGAACATCACCGGTAGCATGAATATCCAGCTACTTGGCGGAACCCCGCAAAGCCCACGCCTGCAAGGCAACCGCAACAATCCGCCGATGATCGAGGCCAAGCCTTCGCCACTGAACTCGCTGCTCTCTAACAGCGAGGAACTCTTCGCCCAGGTCGACACCCTGTTGGAAAAAGCCAATCGGCTGCTCTCCGAGGAAAATGCCGAGCACCTGACGCGCATCCTGGGGAACGTCGAAATCGCTTCGCAGACGCTGGTCGACGAGCGTGGCGCCATCGATCAGGCTTTGACCCAGTTCAGTCGCGCCAGCGTACAGGCTGAAAAAAGCCTGGCAAGTTTCACTCGTCTGAGCGAGTCCGCTCAGGGTTTACTGGACGAACAAGGCCGCCCCACCCTACAAGCAGCACGGCAGGCGATGCGCGACCTGGCAGCCACCACCGCACGCCTGTCAACGCTAACCGCCACTCATGAAGGTTCGCTTTCTCAGGGCCTGCAAGGCGTCGGCGACCTTGCCCCCGCCATGCACGAGCTGCGCAGCACCCTGGGCCAGCTAAACCGCATCACACGTCGTCTTGAAGAAAGCCCGGCCGATTTCCTGCTTGGCCGCGACCCAATCCAGGAGTTCACGCCATGATCCTGCCCGCGCGCCTCAGTATTCTCCTCGCCGTGTTAATGACCCTGCCGGCCTGCAGTCTGCTACCCGATCAAACACCGCAGCGTACCTTCCTGCTGCCGGCCACGACGCAGCCTGCCGCGCCAGCGCCAGCGCTTGATACGACGCTGCGCCTGGAAACGCCTCGCGCCGCCCAATTACTCGCCAGTCCACGCATTCTGGTACGTCCCAACCGTCAGGAAATAAGCGTCTACGCCGGAACACGGTGGAATGACGATGCGCCGGCGCTGCTGCGCGATCGTCTCATCGAGGCCTTTCGCCAGGACGGACGCCTGGCAACAGTGGTAAGAGAAGGCAGTCGAGTCCAGAGCGACCTCACTCTAAGCAGCGATCTCGGCGCCTTCCAAAGCGAGTACAACGGTGACCAGGCTCCGCAGGCAGTCATCCGCCTAGACGTGCAGCTGCTCGACGAAAGCAACCGCAAAGTGGTCGCCAGCCGGCGTTTCGACGTCCGTCAGCAAAGCGATTCTCCTCAACTTGAGTCGGTAGTCGACGCTTTCGGCCTGGCTGCCGACAAGCTCGCGACTCAGCTGGTCGACTGGGTTATCGCTAATACAAACAAGAACTAACGCGGCGTGCTGCCTGGTGGATGATCAATCACACGGGACCCGACATCTAGAAGCGATTGAGCGGCACTTTTAAGTAGACCTGGCCGTTATCTTCCGCCGGGGGAAGCTCGCCGGCGCGCATATTGACCTGTACCGAGGGCAGAATCAGCCGCGGCATGCCCAGGGTAGCGTCGCGCTCGGTGCGCATTTTGACAAACTCGGCTTCGCTGACGCCTTCGTGCACATGCACGTTGTGCGCGCGCTGTTCGGCGACGCTGGTTTCATGCTGATAGGTATCGCGCCCGGGGGCCTTGTAGTCGTGGCAGAGGAAAAGCCGGGTGTCGTCGGGCAGCGCCAGCACCTTGTGAATGGAGCGATAGAGCGCCCGGGCATCGCCGCCGGGAAAGTCACACCGGGCGGTGCCGTAGTCGGGCATGAACAGGGTATCACCGACGAAGGCGGCGTCGCCGATGACGTAGGTCAAACACGCCGGCGTATGGCCCGGGGTGTGCAGCACCCGGCCCATTAGCCCGCCGATGACGAAGGTGTCGCCCTCTGCAAACAGGCGGTCAAACTGGCTGCCGTCCCGGGCGAATTCGGCGCCGGCGTTGAACGCCTTGCCAAACACCTCCTGCACCACGGTGATATTGGCGCCAATGCCGGTCTGGCCGCCAAGCGTCTCGTGCAGGTAGGGCGCGGCGGAAAGATGGTCAGCGTGGACGTGGGTTTCCAGCACCCATTCCACCGTCAGCCCTTCGGCGCGGATAAACTCGATGATGGCATCGGCGGAGCGCACGTCGGTTTTCCCGGCGGCATAGTCGAAGTCCAGCACCGAGTCGATGATCGCGCAGGCGGTGCTTTGCGGGTCGCGCACTACGTAGCTGAAAGTGCGAGTGGGCTCGTCAAAAAACGCGGTAACCGCCGGCCGTTGATGGGCTTGGTCAGGCATAAAATATCCTCCATGGAAGCGCAACGTCAGTCGCTGTCATCCGCGCAGAACTGCGCGTAAAGCGTCTCGATCACCGCCATGACCTTGTCATCGACGATGCGGTAGTAAATCTGCTTGCCGTCTCGCCGGGTGGCGACCAGCGCTTCCCGGCGCAGCACGCCCAGCTGCTGGGAGAGCGTGGGCTGCTCGATGCCCAGCTCGCGTTCCAGCTCGCCGACGTTCATCTCGCCCTGGGAAAGCTGGCACAGCAGCATCAAGCGGTCGATATTGGCCAATGTCTTGAGCAGCTTGTGGGCCTCGCCGGCTCGCTCACGCAGGAGAGATAGCTCGATGTGTGTGGCGTCGGGCATAGCGCTTGGGTTCTCAGTTTCGTGGATGGCTTCAGTTTATCATAATACATTTTAGTTTTTAATATTATATTATTATTGAAAATTTACGGCATTACGGCTAGCCTATAAAAACTTGGCCCGTCAAGACAGCGCCCGGCCAACCTGCCGTCCGGGCTGTTCCTTGCTTCATCATGACTCGAGAGGCTTGCCCATGAATGTTCACCACACGTTTGCCTTGGGGCTACTGGTAACAACGCTGAGCGCCGGTCCGACACTGGCCAACTCACCCGACCAATATCGGGAAACCCAGTTGGGGCTTTACGTTGATGCCCAGGATGCCTATGCGCTGATGCAGGATGACGATAGCGCGGTGCTGATCGATGTGCGCGACCCGATAGAAATCAAATTCACCGGCTTTGCCACGCCCACTGATATTCATGTGCCCTGGTTGCTGGCAGACCGGGAGCACTTCAACGCCGAGGCGCAAACATGGCCGATGACCCAAAACACGGACTTTGCCGATCAGGTGCGCGCACAGCTGGAGGCACAGCACGTTGCCGAGGATGACCCCATCATTGTGATGTGCCGCTCGGGCTCTACCCGTAGTGCACCGGCGGCAGATGCTATTCATGAAATGGGCTACAGCGAGGTCTATTCGGTTACCGATGGCTTTGAAGGTAGTCAACTGAAGGATGGCGACTCTGCCGGTGTGCGTGCGGTCAGCGGCTGGCGCAACGGTGGGCTGCCCTGGAGCTATAACGTAGATTCTGACGTCGCCTGGCAGCCGGAATTATAACGCCGGCCGGCATAAAGGAACACCACCAACGCCATCACACTGATACCCTGGAGAAGATCATGACTCGCAACGTAGGCAAGATCGATAAAACCGTACGCATCGCCGCCGGCATTGCGCTGATTCTGCTGGCGCTAACCGGCATCATCGGCGCCTGGGGCTGGGTTGGCATAGTGCCGCTGGCCACCGGCTTTTTCAGCTTCTGCCCGGCCTATCGCCTGCTGGGCTTGAATACCTGCCAGCGTAAATAGTGGCCATATAACCCGGCTTGCGTGGCTGGGTTGATGATAATCACAGCCACGCAGCGACAAGCGGGAGGCAATACTCCCGCCCGCACTAACTCGGCCAATCCGTTGTCAGGCCCGTTTCTTTCAAGACATCCCCTTTCAAGAGAGCTTTCATGTCACGACTCCCCATCATCAGCATGGAAAAAGCCGATCATGACGTAGCGCCTGCGCTTCAGGCCGTACAGCAACAGCTCGGCATGCTGCCCAACTTCTTTGCTGGCATGGCTCACCACCCGGGTACGCTCAACGCTTTTCTCGCCGCCCAGCAGGCCATCACCGAAGGCAGCCGGCTTACCGCTGCCCAGCGCGAAATCATCGCCCTCGCCGTGGCCAACGCCAACGGCTGCCGTTACTGCGTCAGCGGGCATACGCTCAGCGCCAGGGCGGCAGGCGTTAGCGCCGAGGCAGCCAAGCAGGCTCAGGCAGGCAAGGCCGAGAAGCCTCAGGACCAAGTGCTGCTGGACCTGGCACTAGCGGTGCTGGAACAGCGCGGCCACGTTACCGATGGCGCGCTGAACGCCGCCCGCGACGCCGGACTGGACGACGCAACGCTAGTCGAAATCGTCGGGCTGGTCAGCATCAACAGCCTGAGCAACTGGATGAACAACATGATTCGCCCGGCCATCGACTTTCCTGAAGTGGCGCTGGTCTAACGGGCGCACCCTAGGCACGTCTGGAATATCGACTTTGTTCCGGCGCCAAGGTGGTGGACGTTTACCTTCGCTATCTGCGCCAACGCCTCTATCGGGGTTTTGTGAGAGGCCGATTTATCGGGCGATGCAGGCCGCAGGACTGCTGCTCTTTTGCTGAGATCTGTAACAATGCGGAGAGAGAAACTGGCGCCCCTACCAGGATTCGAACCTGGGGCCTTCCCCTTAGGAGGGGGACGCTCTATCCGGCTGAGCTATAGGGGCAAAGGGCGAGGGCTTGAAAAAGCGCGGGCAGTATAACGCCATGGGCGGCGCGCGCCAACCGCTGAAGGCCTTTTCTTATACCCAGCCAGCAAGCTGCAGGGCAAAAATGCCGAGGGTGACGGTGACGCTTGCGGCCAGGGTGGTCATGGCGATGATGTTGGCGGCAAGCGCCGCATTGCCGCCCAGCGCCCGGGCCATGACAAAGCTGCCGGTGGCCGTGGGCGCGGCGAAGTACAAGAACAACAGGCCCAGCTCGCGGCCGTGAAACCCGAAAGCCAGCGCCGCAAGCGTGGCCAGGCCCGGCAGCCAGAGCATCTTGAACAGGCTGGCGCCAACAGCGGCGCGGCCGCTGGTGTAAAGGGCAGAAACCGAGAGCGTCCCGCCAATGCAGATCAGCGCCAGCGGCAGCGTAAGCGACGCAAACAGATCGCCGGTGTGCATCAGCCACCCGGGCAGGGTGATATCCAGCGCGGCAAACGGCAGCGCCGCGACCACGGCGATAATCAGCGGATTGGTGGCAATATTGCGCCCGAGGGTGGTGGCGCTGCTGGAGGTTTCTGGCTGGTGTACGACCAGGGCGACCACCGAGAGGCTGTTGTAGATCACGATCACCAGCCCGAGCAGCACGCTGCCGGCTGACAGGCCGTAGTCGCCGTACATGGCGTGCGCCAGCGCCAGTCCGACGATGCCGCAGTTGCCGCGAAAGGCTCCCTGGATGTAAGTGCCGCGGTCGGCCGGCCTCACGCGGTAGCGTGCCCATGCCCAGCAGAGAGTAAACTGAACGGCGGTGGCCAAGACAAAAAAGCCGAGCAGCGGCAGGTTCAGCGCCACGCCCAGATCGGCGCGTATCAGGCTGAGAAACACCAGCGCCGGCAGGGTGGCCTTGAAAATCAGCGATGAGGCAGTCCCCACAAAGGCGGCGTCAATCCAGCCGATGCGCCTCAGCCCCATACCGGCAAACACCATGACGAAAACCGGCAGCGTCACCTCAAGCGTGCGGGTCAGTATCTCCAGCAGCGGCATCAGTCAGGCTGCTCCGGCATGTCGTTTTCGTCCGGCATGCTGACAATCAGGGCGTTACGCCCCAACGCCTTGGCTTCATAGCTGGCGGTATCCGCCCTGGCAAGCGCCTCCTTCACCTCTTGATCGCCGGCGCTGAAGGCCGTGACCCCCATGCTCAGCGTCACGCGAAAATCGCTGTCGCGCGCGGTCACGACAATATCGGCCACGGCCTGGCGCAGGGCCTCGGCGATGGGCTGCGCCTGGGAGAGCGTACAGCTGGGCAGCAGCACGGCAAACTCATCGCCCCCCTGGCGGGCCGCGTAGTCGCTGCGGCGTACCTTAAGGTTCAACACCCGGGCAATGCGGCGCAGCATCTCATCGCCCAGGGCATGGCCACCTCGGTCATTGATGGGCTTGAAATGGTCAAGGTCGAACATCAGCAGCGCCGAAGGCGTGGCGGTTTTCTTGTATTCGGCAAAGGCTTCGTCCAGCCGGCGCTCGAACCCGCGGCGGTTCAGCAAGCCGGTAAGCGGATCGTGCTCGGCCTCCCAGCGCGTCAGCGCTTCCTGTTCGCGGCTCTGGGTAATATCTTTCATGGTGCCCACCAGGTCCAGCGTCTGCTCGCCCCGGGACAGCACCACGAATCGGGAGTGAATCTCCAGCCAGAGAAGAATGCCGTCCGACCGGATAAAGCGCAGCTGAAGCACAAAGTCGTTGCGCGCCGCCAGGCTTTCGCGCCACAGCTTGACGATGCCGTCGCGGTCATCGGGGTGAACATGGCTGAGCCAGCGGGCCGTGGTGATGGTGGACGAAAGGCCCAGCATCGCCAGCAAGGCCGGGTTCATGTAGGTGATGTCGCCGTCGAGATTGGCCACGAACATGCCCTCGGGGGTAGCGTTGAGCATTTCGTCCAGAAAGGCGCCGCGCTCTTTCAGGTCGTCAAGCAGAGCTTTACGCTCGGCCTCGACCTGATTGAACGTGCCGGCAATATCCTGAAACTCATTTACCTCACTCCCCAGCTCAATGCGCTCGCGATGCGCCCGGCCGACTTCGCCCATCTGCTGCTGCAGGTAGTACAGGGGCTTTAGCATCCCCCCCAGCACCCACCACAGCAGCGGCAGCATGCAAAGCCCCATTAAGCCCCAGACCCACCACAGCTGGCGGATAAACCCGGCAAGCGGCGCCCGGATCTCCTCAAGGGTGATGAAGCGTCCGACTACCCAGTTTGCCGGCCATACCTGCTTGTAGAGCTGTAGCCCCCTTTTGCCGCGGTACAGCTCGCCCACTGCCTCGCCCTCCCAGCCGTACATGGCGTTAACCAGCGCAGCGTTGTCGCTGAAAACGTCGGAGTCTGCCATGATCTTCGCCTGGTCGGGGTGATAAAGCACCTTGCCCGACGCGGTGAAGATGCCCACGTAGCTGCCGCGACGCACCTGCCGGTCCAGGCGGGTAAAGAGCTCGCCGCTGTCCAGGCTCATGACGCCGCCGACCATGCCGGCAAAGTCGCCGCTGTCATCGTGGCGCGGCACGCCGATGAGCACCAGAGGCACCCGGCTGGCCTGGCCGATGAGGGGCTCACTGACGTAGGGGCTTCCGGTGCCCTTGATCATGCGAAAATATTCCCGGTGGCTGATATTAAAGCCGCGGCGCTCTTCAAGCACCGGCCAGTCAGCCTTCAGGTTGCCGTCGGCATCAATGATCACCACCCCTTCGAACCACTCAAGCAGCGCATCGTTGTGCCGAAGCTGGCGCTGGAGAGAGGCCGAGACATCCGGCGTATCGGCCACGTTGGCGACGTGCTCCAGGGCGCTGATGCGCGACTGCACCTCCTGGGTGATTTCGTCGGCCAGCATGGTCGTCTCATAGCGCAGGTGCGCGACGCTGGTTTCCTGGACCATGCTTTTACCCAGGTACCAGGCGATGCCCAGCGCCAGCGCCACGACCAAAAGCCAGGTGCAGGCCAGGCCGAATAGCATTCGCCCTTTCAGAGAGCGAAATATCCCGGGGGCATGACGTTGCCAAATCCCCCGCAGCCATCGCGTTTTATCATCCTTTCGGACCATTACACACCACTTTCTGCCCGGCACCACAAGCGCCGATACGGGGCCATCACCGACAATAGAGCATGAACAAAAGCCATAAGATAGCTTTATTTATCCTGGCCAGACCAATGAAAACCATAGCGGTACGGGCGAAATAGCAGCAACACAGGCGGCCTTGATCCCGATCAACGTTATGCAGCCCGACTGCCTCTAAGCTGGCCACAGCATACCGACCACGCTTGATTACGCCATGGTGGCGTCGACCGCCCTACCAGAAGGACATGCCCTATGCCACACCGTTCTCGTCTGCGCCGTACGGCCCTTCCCGCCGGCCTGCTTGCGCTGTGCCTGAGTTCGCCCGCCACCGCGGTGGACTTTACCCTGGGAGACACCCAGGCCAGCGTTTACGGCTTTGCCAAGCTGGATCTGATCTACGATACCGATAATGACCTGGGCGATCTGGCCGCACGGCCGAAGATTCTGATCGACGGCCAGCAAGGCAGCGACGATCATTTTCGCGCCCACGCCTACCAGAGCCGGCTGGGCTTCAAGACGCAAACTCCGGTAGACGGCAGCTCCTTGACCACTCGGATCGAAGTGGACTGGATGCAAAACCCGCCCGAAGGCGGCGAGCTGCGGCTGCGCCACGCCTACGGCAGCTGGAACGGAGTGCTTGCCGGCAAGACCTGGACCAACTTCGGCAGCCGCCTGAGCCGCACGCCGATTATCGATTTTGCGCCCAGCCCCGGACAAAGCAAGAGCGGGCGCAAGGCCCAGCTGCGCTACTCCGCCGGCGGCTTTCACGCAGCGCTGGAAAACCCCGATCCGGACGACTTCCGCGACGGCGTGGCATCGGCCTTCAATCCCGCGCGGGGTGTCTACCGAGTCGATGACAACGCTCGGCAGTCCATGCCCGACCTCACCCTGCGCTACCAGACGGCCGGCGATCGGCTGGCCTACTCCGCTGCCGCCATGGGCCGGCGGCTGAGCGTCGACGGCGACGTTGACGACAGCGCCCTCGGCTGGGGCGTCAGCGCCGCGACACGCTTTAAGGCCAGCGAGATGCTGACCCTGCGCGGTGCGCTGACCTACGGCGACGGCATCGGCGAGTATCTGCAGAACAACCCCTCGGCGCCGGCGTTTGTCAACGGCAACTCGGTCGATACCGTCAGCGCCTGGGGGGCCAACCTGGGCGCCAGCCTGGCCGCGGGCCCGGGCGCCATCAATCTGGGATACGGCATTTCCCGGGCCGACCTGGACGATATTCGTGACGCCGGTCTGCCCGGCGCCGAAAGCGCCAACAAGCAGTTTGAGGCGGTGCACCTGAACTATATCTGGTCGCCGGCCACCCGCGTCGCCTACGGTGTGGAAGCCGGCTATCACACTCGCGAAGTGGCCGACGGCCGCGACGGCGATGCCCTGCGCCTGCAGGGCATGGTCAAGTACGCTTTCTAACGCGCCGCCCCGGAAGCGAGCGTCCGCTACTGCGCTGCCGACAGCAAGCCGGTGGCGCAAAGCTTCTGAGGGCCTCAGTCGAGCTGGCGCACCTTGAGCTCGTAGTTGTTGACGCCGCTTCGGGCGCCGCCGAACTTCTGCCCCTTGACGCGGACGCGGTACTCGCCCGGCGCCAGTTCGGTGCGCAGGTCCACATCGCCGTCGAAGCCTTCGCCGGCGTCCCGGGCCACTACCTTGCCGTCGCTGTCGAGCACTTCGGCTTCGATGCGGTAGCTGCCCTCGTTGCCGGGGAAGGTCGAGGTGGTAACGGCCACGGTGCCTTTCTCCAGCACCTCAAAGGTCATGACCTCGCCGCTGGCGCGAATCTTGACGTCGGCGACGACCTCTTCAAAGCCTTGCCGCGACGATGCTGACGCCGTTTGATCGGCGCCGCCGGCTGCGGCCTGGCCCGCTTCGCTCTGCGCCGCTGCGGCCGGCGCGCTGGTGGTCACCCCGGCATCAGCACTGGCCGGTGCCGGCGCCTCGGTCTCGGCCTGCGGCGAGCGCGACGACGGCGGCGCCACCGCGGCCACCGCGTCGGAGCGGCGCACCATGGCGGTTTTGCTCTCGCCGGGCCGGCGGCCGGCAAAGGCGATGCCCTCGCCCCGGGAAACGCCGTCCTCCACGTCGGCCCCTTCTACCGTCACGTAGAAGCTGCTGCCTTCGGCGTTGCCGCTGGAGCCGAACTTGTGGCCTTCCACGCGCAGCGTATAGTCGCCCTTCTCCAGCCGCTGGGTAAGGTCAAGCCCGCCGGCGTTGCCGACCCCCTTTTCACGGGCGATGACGCTGCCGCTGGCGTCGAGCAGCGTGGCGGAGACGCGGTAGTCGGTGGACTCGCCGCCCGGTACCTGGCTTTTGAATACGTAAGTGCCGTCCTTTTCCACGCTGAAGTCGTGCTCGTGGGCGCGGCCGTAGAAAAAGTTGTGGCTGCGGGCGTCGTTGTCGGCCTGCAGATAGCGCGTCAGGTCCATCTGCCTGCCCTCTTCGCGGAAGCGCTCCTGCACGTCGCTTGCCAGGGCCTGGGTGCTGGCCACGCCGAGGCCCAGCGCCAGGGTAATGATAACTGCGGGTTTCATGGGCGGTACTCGCTTGTCGGGTCACGGATAAGAGAACGTTCGGCTTAACCTAACAAAAAAAGCCGGCCCTCGGGGGCCGGCTTGGCTTTTTAAGCCGCTTTTTTTAAACCCTGATTGTCAACCCTGCGGGCGTTCTGGCGTTCACGGTACCGCATACGGCTGGCGGGTTCGGGCAGCGGTTTAGAAGAGGTAAACCGCACCCACGGCTACGCCGTCGTCCTCATCGTCGTTGCGATCGTACATCGCGCCTTCGACGAAGGTGTACATCGCGTCGGAGATGTTGTAGGTCGCGCCGAGAACAATTTCGTTGTAGCTCTCGTCGTCGCGCTCGCTGGGCCAGTCGCCGTGTGTTGCTGCATCCTTGAGCGTGTCGGAGAAGCTGTCGCCGCCCACGTCGACGTACTGGTAGGCGCCGTAGATGTCGCCCATGCCGTAGCCGTAGCGCGCGCCCAGGCCGTAGTAGTTGGTGTCGGCCAGGAAGTCGTTGTCAGACTCGAAGCGCTCGAGCTTCAGCGCCATGCGCAGGGTGTCGACGGTGTACTGGGCGGTAATGCCGTACTGCTTGCCCAGGTCAAAGTCGCCAGCAACAGCGTTTCCATTAACGTCTGTGGACGTGTAATTGCCATCGTAGTTGTTGAGGTCGTCGTAGACCGCGGCGATGGAGAAGGCGCCGGCGGTGTACTCGGCGCCGCCGAAGAAGGAGGCGCTGCTGGAATCCTTGGCACGAATATCAGCTTGACGAGCATTGCCTGCATTCGTGTCAGACAGTTCTACGGTGGCATTGCCTAGCTCTTCGGCGTCGCCGTCAAACTGGGTACCCACGGCAAAGCGGAAGCCGCTGAAGGAAGGCGAAGTGAAAGTCACCTTGTCGCCTTCGCGGTTGGACAGGTCGTTCTTGCCGACGATGCGGCTGGACGAATCCGTCACGTCGAAGTATTCGTTGTTGGTGATCGGATCCTGGATCCAGTCGTCGATCAGCGAGTCCCAGGAGCCCACGCGCAGGTCACCGAAGTTGCCCTTCAGGCCCAGGTAGGCCTGGTCGCCGTCGGTCAGGCCGTTGCCCGGGCCCTTGGCTTCGTCGGCTTCGTGCTCGAACTCGGCCTTGAAGTAGCCCTGAAGATCGCGAGTGATCAGGTGCTCGCCGGCAAAGCCCACGGTAGAGCCGTTGTCGAAGAGCTCGTCGTTGGACTCAACGCTGCCGTCGGCCTGACGCGTTTCGATGTCCTTGTAAGCAAGCTGGATGTTGCCGTAGAGGTCGAGTTTGGTGCCGTCTTCGTTGTAGATAGTGGCAGCCTGGGCGCCGGCAGAAGCGAAGGCAGCACCCGCGATAGCAGTCGCCAAGAGTGTCTTTTTCATGGGATCGGTTCCTTACTAGCCTACTGTTTTGATCGTCTGTGGGCGCTCGGCCCGCTACTGGCTTGAAAGCATGCTGTTCTTTTATGTCCGCCGCTGGAAGCGCCGAAATACCTCATGTTCTTGCTCAAGCCGGGTAATATTCCAATGCTCGCAGGAAGAACTCTATACCGGGTTTCGCGGGAACGCAATAGAAAAAAACACTGTTTTTTTATGCTTTGACCACTTTTTGCGGAACCCGCGCCGGCTTTGCCTTGTCTCAGGTGCGGATTAACGCCTTAATCCCGCCCGCCAAAGCGGCGCTGCAGGCTGGCAAGCTTGTCTTCCAGGCTCGGCGCCTTGGCGTCCCGCTGCGACATTTCGTCATGCTGCGGCTTTGCCGCTCCGCCCTGCTTTTTGCCGGCCGGCGCCTTGGGCCCGGCAGCCTTGTCCCGGCGCGGGCGGCGCGGCTTGCCGCCGGGCGCTTCTGCGCCTGCCGGGCGATTTTTTCTCTCGGCCTGCCGGCGGTACTTTTCCCGAGCGGTCCGGGCCGCGGTGGCGTCCACCGTGCCGGCGGGGTTGCCGTCCAGGTCGATACGCGGCGCGCCTTCCTTCAGCGCCTTGGCGTAGCGGGGGCGGTTGACGTAGCCGGCCAGCGCCCGGCGGATCAGCTTGTTGGACCAGGGCTCCCGGGCGGCCAGGTCGTGATGGATGCCCACCTTCAGCGGGCGAACCTCGGCGGCGGCAAACGCCTCGGGGTAGCGCGACTGCCACGCCTTGAGCAGCGCCTGGGGCGCCGGCGGCGTTTCGCCGGCCGCGGCGTGCTCTTCCGGGGTAGTTTTGGCTACCGGGGCCGCGGCATGCTCTTCCGGGGCGGCTTTGGCTACTGGGGCCGCGGCTTTTTCCGGCGCCGGCGTGTCTTCCGCCGCTGCCGTTGAAGGGGTCGTCGCTTCGCTGGGCTCGCCGGTATCGTCCACCGGGCGCTGCGCCAGGCGGCTTTTCAGGCGCCGGTTTTCGTCGCGCAGGGTGGCAAGCTCGGTCCGGGCCTCTCCCAGCCGGGCTTCCAGGTCGTCCAGCAGGTGCGTCACGCGTTCAGGCATCCGTCGCTTCCTCTTTGTTCTTGAGCCGTGGGTCTGTGGTGTCACTCGTATTGGCGCCGCTGCGCGGCAGGCGGCCGCCCTGCCGGACGGCTACTCTGCCCGGCGCTGATAGATGACGAAATCGTAGTCGGGCTGGCCCTCTTCTGCCGCCCCGGCCTCGCGCCGGGTTTCCTGCCACTGCGCCGAATCAACGGCGGGAAAGCGGGTGTCGCCCTCGACGTCGACGTCCACCTCGGTGACGTAGAGCCGCTGAGCCAGGGGCATTGCCTGGGCGTAGACGTCGCCGCCGCCCATGACCATGATCTCTTCGGCCGCCTCCACGGTGGCGTAGCGGTCGGCCAGCGCCAGCGCCTCGGCCAGGCTGTGGCATACCTCAACGCCCGCGGGGGCAAACGCCCTGTCCCGGCTGATGACGATGTTGCGCCGGCCGGGCAGCGGCCTGCCGATGGAGTCGAACGTCCTGCGTCCCATCACCAGCGGCTTGGCCTGAGTCATGCGCTTGAAGAATTTAAGGTCCTCGGGCAGATGCCAGGGGAGCCCGCCATCCACGCCGATGACGCGGTTGCGCGACATCGCGGCGATCATGGCCACGGGAACCAGCGGCGCCGAAACGGCGGGCGAAACGTCACTCATACAGCTACCTGTGCCTTGATGGGCGGATGGGCATCGTAGCCCTCCAGCCGTATATCGTCGAAGGTGAAAGCCAGAAGATCGTCCACTTCCGGCGTCAGCGCAAGGCGGGGCGGCGCCTTGGGCGTGCGCGCGAGCTGTTCCCGGGCCTGCTCCAGGTGGTTGCTGTAAAGGTGAGCGTCGCCCAGGGTGTGGATGAACTCTCCGGGCTCGAGGCCGGTGACCTGGGCCACCATGCACAGCAGCAGGGCGTAGCTCGCTATGTTGAACGGCACGCCGAGGAAGACATCCGCGCTGCGCTGGTAAAGCTGGCACGACAGCCGGCCGTTCGCCACGTAAAACTGGAACAGGCAGTGGCACGGCGGCAGCTGCATCTCGTCGACCTGGGCCGGGTTCCAGGCGGATACGATCAGCCGGCGGGATTCGGGGTGGGTGCGAATCTGTTCGACCACCTGGCGAATCTGATCCACGTGGCCGCCGTCCGGGCGCGGCCAGCTGCGCCACTGGTAGCCGTATACCGGGCCGAGATCGCCGTTGTCATCGGCCCACTCGTTCCAGATGCGCACGCCGTTGTCCCGCAGGTAGGCAATGTTGGTGTCGCCGCTCAAAAACCACAAAAGCTCGTGGATGATCGAGCGCAGGTGCAGTTTTTTGGTGGTCAGCGCGGGGAATCCCCGGGCAAGGTCAAAGCGCATCTGGTGGCCGAACACCGAGCGCGTGCCGGTGCCGGTGCGATCACTGCGGTCGGTGCCGTGTTCCAGCACGTGGCGCATCAGGTCGAGATACGGCTGTTCAAGAGCCGGTTGGTTGGCGGTCACAAGGCGCTCCTGTTGATTTCCAGCATCCGCTTATTTCCGGTATGGATGTATGTGTTTCATCGCCCTTGCCGAGAAAGGCCGCCTGGCTTTTCGACAGCCCTGGTGGAAGCTGAACCTGCCGGCGCAGAGCAGGCCACAAGGCTTCACCCTCCACCCGCCGTTCAGCGGCCCTTCTCTTCGGTCGGCTCGGGCAGGCGCGCGTCCACCGGCTGCTGGCGCGACCAGGCCACCAGCATGAGGCCAAAGGCCATCATCGGCAGCGTGAGCAGCTGCCCCATGGTCAGCCAGCCGAAGGCGATAAAGCCGAGGTGGGCGTCGGGCAGGCGGACAAACTCCACTGCAAAGCGGAAAACGCCGTAGCCGAGGAGAAACAGCCCCGAGACCAGCCCACGGCGGCGCGGCCTGGCGGAGACCCACCACAGCAGCGCAAACAGCACCGCGCCTTCCAGCAGCGCTTCATAAAGCGCCGAGGGGTGGCGCGGCTGCCCTTCCGTGCCGGGAAACGGCATACCCCAGGGCAGCGAAGTCACCCGCCCCGGCAGCTCGTGGTTGATGAAGTTGCCGATGCGCCCGGCTCCCAGGCCGATAGGCACCAGCGGAGCGATGAAGTCGGTCAGGGTAAAAAACGCCAGCCGCTTTTTATGCGCAAACCAGCCGGCCGCCAGCAGCACACCGATCAGGCCGCCGTGAAAGCTCATGCCGCCGTCCCACACGCGGAAAATCCACAGCGGATCGGCGGCCCACTGGCCCAGGCCGTAGAACAGCGCATAGCCCAGCCGGCCGCCTAGCACCACGCCCAGGGCGGCATAGAACAAAAAATCGCTGACGTCGTCCCGGGTCAGGCCAAAGCGCGGCGCCCGACGCCCGCCCAGCCACCAGGCGGCGACAAAGCCGATCACGTACATCAGCCCGTACCAGTGCACCTGCAAGGGCCCGAGCGATACGGCAACGGGGTCAATATCGGGGTAGGCAATCATACGGGCCTCAAACAGCAAACAGGGATGGGACTCACCGGCGTTAGCTCATGATGAAGCGCACGCCGACCACGATCAGCAGCAAGGCAAAGGCGTAGCGCATCAGCCTGGCGGGCAAGACGTGGGCCAGCCTGACGCCCACCCGGGCGAAGGGAACGCTTGCCAGCACCACGCCAAAAAATGCCGGCCACATGACAAAGCCGGTGGCGGCGTCGGGCAGCATCGGGTTGCCTCGGCCCACGACGATGAACGTCAGCGCTCCGGCCAGGGCAATGGGCAGCCCGCAGGCGGCCGAGGTGCCCACGGCTCGGGTCATGCTCGCCCCACAGCGCGACAGCCAGGGCACGCTAAGGGTGCCGCCGCCGATGCCAAAAAGCGCCGAAATGCCGCCGATGACGCCGCCGGCCACGCCCATGGCGACATTTCCCGGCGGCGTGCTGCCGGGTTTTGGCGACAGTCCCAGCAGCATCCTGATCGCGACCAGAACGATGAATATCCCGAACAGGGTGCCCAGCACCGTCGCCGACAGCCCCCCGGCCACAAAGACGCCGAGCACCGCGCCCAGGATCAGCCCCGGCAGCAGCGCCTTGAGCCAGGGCAGATGAATGCTGCCCCGCTGCCAGTGGCCGTACGCCGACGACGTGCCGGTGACCACGATAGTGGCAAGCGAGGTACCCACGGCCAGGTGCACCACCACCTCCGGGGCGATATTCTGCAGCCCGAAGGCAAACACCAGCGCGGGCACGATGATGATGCCGCCGCCTACGCCGAACAGGCCGGCAAGCGTACCGGCCGCCGCGCCCAGCGCCAAATACCCCAGCAGGGTCAAGGCAATACTCATGGTCAAAGCTCTCGTCTCAAAAGGCGTGGCAAGCCTATGGCCTGCTTTCGCGCACTTGAAGTGCGCTCCCACCCTGAATCAAGTCCCAGCCGTAGCTGGCTATTGGCCAGCTACATGGTGGGAGCTGACTTTAGTCAGCGATAGATGTGCCGCTATCCTGTGGCAGGCTTGCGGCCTGCTTTCGCGCACTGAAGTGCGCTCCCACCCTGAATCAAGTCCCAGCCGTAGCTGGCTATTGGCCAGCTACATGGCGGAAGCTGGCTTTAGTCAGCGATAGAATTGCCGCTATCCTGTGGCAGGCTTGCGGCCTGCTTTCGCGCACTGAAGTGCGCTCCCACCCTGAATCAAGTCCCAGCCGTAGCTGGCTATTGGCAAGCTACATGGTGGGAGCTGACTTTAGTCAGCGATAGCGGTGCCTCCAGGCTGCGATAAGGTCAATAAAACGACGCAACGCGCGCCAGCGCTGGCGGCATTCTACGTTGCCGCCTGCAGGCTGTCATCGCCTGCGCTGCCAAACTCCCCCTTAACCCCCCAGGAGCTTGCCTATGTGCCTGATTGGCTTTGACTGGCAGCCCGGCGCGCCGGTGCCGCTGCGCCTGATCGCCAACCGCGACGAGTTTCACGCCCGCCCCGCTGCGCCGCTGCACCGCTGGGCCCCGGAGAACGCGCCCGGCGTCACCCTGCTCGGCGGGCGCGACGAGCGGGCCGGCGGCACCTGGCTCGCCGCCAACGCCTTTGGCACCGTCGCGGCGCTGACCAACGTGCGCGACCCGCGGGACGCCACGCCGGCGGGTGCGCCCAGCCGCGGCGAGCTTGTCTGCCGGGCGCTTGCCTGCCGGGACCTGCCTGCGTGGCTGGAGACGCTTGCCGCCACCGCGCACCGCTACGCCGGCTTCAACCTGCTCGTCGCCACCCCGGAGCGGCTGTGGCACCTTCACCGCAGCCGCGAACGCACCGCCCTCACCCGGGTGGCCCCGGGCATTCACGGCGTCTCCAACGCCGACCTGAACACGCCCTGGCCCAAGACCCGGGCGCTGTGCCGAGTCATGGAAGAGGCGCGGCAGAGCGAAGAGTTCCCCGGGCCGACGCTGGCCGCAATCCAGGATGACCGGCGCGCTGACGACGCCGCCCTGCCGGAAACCGGCGTTGGCCTGGAACTTGAGCGCGAGCTTTCCGCGGCCTTCATCCGCGGGCCGGCTTACGGCACCCGGGCCACGACCTGGCTGACGCTTGGCCGGCATGGCCGGGTGAGCATGACCGAACAGCGCTTCGGCGCGGAGGGCGTATTGGCGGGGAGTTCGGCCGGCCGCATCGGCTGAGCGCAGCCGCGGCCCGGCGATCAGTTTTCCGGGGGCAGGAGGTGCGCCAGCTGCCAGTCGGCCATGCGCGACTGCAGGTGCCGGCGCACCTCTTCCGGGGTATCCTGCTCCATGACCTCGGCCAGCAGCGTCCGCGCATCGCCCAGCGCCACCCGGCGAATGGCGGCACGCACCTTGGGCAGGCTGGGCGCGTTCATCGACAGCCCGGCAAAGCCCATGCCCATGAGCAGAAGCGCCCCGGCCGGGTCGCCGGCAAGCTCGCCGCACAGCGAAATCGGCCGCTCGAGGCGTCGGGCGTCCCGGGAAAGCTTGTCGAGCGCGGTCAACAGCGCCGGGTGCAGCGGATCGTACAGGTCCGAGACCCGGGGGTTGTTGCGGTCCACGGCGAGCAGATACTGGGTCAGATCGTTGCTGCCTACCGAGAAGAAATCCACCCGTTTGGCCAGCGCGTCCAGCTGGTAGAGCGTGGCCGGCACCTCGATCATCGCTCCGACCCGGGGGCGGGCCACGGTTCCCCCCTCTTCGCCCAGCTCGACGATGGCGCGCTCCAGCAGTCCCAGCGCTTCGTCCACCTCGGCCACGTTGGTGATCATCGGCAGCAGCACGTGCAGGTTATCCAGCCCCCGGGAGGCCTTGAGCATGGCGCGCAGCTGCACGATCAGCACCTCGGGGTGATCCAGGGTCACGCGCATGCCGCGCCAGCCGAGAAAGGGGTTGGCTTCGTCGATGGGAAAGTAAGGCAGATCCTTGTCGCCGCCGATGTCCAGGGTGCGCATCACCACCGGCAGCGGGGCAAAGCCCTCGAGCTGCTCGCGGTAAAGCCGGGTCTGCTCCTGCTCGCCGGGAAAGCGCTGGGCGATCATGAAGGGGACTTCGGTGCGGTAAAGCCCCACGCCGCTGATGCGGCTCTTGAGCAGGGTCACGGCGTCCACCGCCAGGCCGGTGTTGACCATCAGCGGCATCTCGTGGCCGTCGGTGGTCACGCTGGGGAGATCCTGCTCGTGCTCCAGCAGCTCGCTTAGCTCGCGCTCCTCTTCGACCAGGGTGGCGTAGTACTTGTCGAGCTCTGCGCTCGGGCGCACAAACAGCCGGCCGCGGTGGCCGTCCACCACCACCGGGGCGCCGGAAAGCCGCGGCAGCGGTAGATCCATCATGCCCAGCACGGTAGGAATGCCCATGGCTCGGGCGACGATCGCCACGTGGGAGGTGCTCGAGCCGCGCACCGAGATCAGCCCCTTGAGCTTGCCGCGCGGTACCTCGCCCAAAAGCGCCACGCTGATCTCGTCGCCGACCAGCACGGTGTTGTCGGGGTAGGCGTCCGGCGTTGCCGAGGCGTCCCGCTGGAGGTGGGCGAGCACCCGCCGGCCGAGATCGCGCACGTCGGCGGCGCGCTCGCGCAGGTAGTCGTCGTCCACCCGTTCCAGGTACTGCACGTGGCGGCGCACCACGTCGGCCAGCGCCCCGGGCGCCCACTGCCCTTCGCGGATACGCTTTTCCACTTCCCGGGACAGCGCCGATTCGCCGAGCATCTGCTGATAGACGTCGAATAGCGCCAGCTCCTGGGCGGAAATGCGCTTGGCCAGCCGGCGGCCGGCGGCGCCGATTTCCTCCCGGGTCTTGTCGATGGCCTCCTTGAGCCGGGCCACTTCGAAGGCCTCGTCCCGGGGAATCAGGTCGGGCACGCTGTTGAGATCCGCCGGCGGCGTAATCACCACCGCCTCGCCCATGGCAATGCCCGGAGAGGCGGGCACACCTCTGAACGTCATCTGCCGCCCGTCGGGCGCCGGGCGCGTCAAATCGCCGGTGGCCAGGGCGTGGGCCAGCACGCCGGACAGCTGCGCGGCCATGGTGACCAGAAACGCCTCGTCCTCATCGGTATAGCGGCGGTTGTCGGCCTGCTGCACCACCAGCACGCCGAGCATGCGGCGCTGGTAAATGATGGGGATGCCCAGAAAGCTCGAATAGCGCTCTTCGCCGGTGGATTCGAAATAGCGAAACCGCGGGTGGGCCTGGGCGTCTTCCAGGTTGAGCGGCTCCCGGCGCTTGGCCACAAGCCCGACAAGCCCTTCGCCCAGCGGCAGCATCACCCGCCCCACGGCGTGGGTGCGCAGGCCGATGGTTTCCATCAGCACCAGGGTTTCCAGCGCTTCATCGTAGAGATAAAACGAGCATACGTCGGTGCGCATGGCCTTGCGGATGCGGCGCACCATGGTTGCCAGGGCGGCATCGAGGCTGCGCGCGCCGTTGACTTCCTGGATGATGCGGCGCAGCACCTCGAGCATGGACGTCTTGTTGTTCACAAATTCATGCCTCGCTGGGGTTCAAGCCGTCCACTGCGGCTAGCGGGCGGCGTCCCGGGCCATGCGTTGCAGCCGCGGCGAGAGCTCGCGCAGCGCACGCCGATACACCTCCCGCTTGAACGACACAACCTGCCCGAGGGGATACCAGTAGCTCACCCAGCGCCAGCCGTCGAACTCCGGCTCGGACGTGGCCGTCATGCAGATCCGGCTATCCTGACAGCGGATCCGGAGCAGATACCATTTTTGCTTCTGGCCGATACACACCGGCCGGGAATGCGTGCGAACCATGCGTCGCGGCAGGCGGTAGCGTAGCCACCCCCGAGTGCAGGCCTCAACGGCTACGTCATCGGCGGTCAGGCCGATTTCTTCGTGCAGCTCACGAAAAAGTGCCTGTTGCGGTGTTTCGTCTGCCTTGATGCCTCCCTGGGGAAACTGCCACGCATTTTGCCCGACCCGACGCGCCCAAAGCAGCTGCCCCTGGGCGTTGGCAATGATGATGCCAACGTTGGGGCGAAAGCCGTCTGCGTCGATCACGGACGTCACCTTGATAAACTGTAGTTGGCATCATTTTTCCACAATGGCCACAGCACTATCAATACATTCGTTATACCGTTGGGAGTTTGGCCCTGCATCGTCCAGGCGTTGGGAAAACCCGGCGGCTTTTGCCATAATCCCGCCCGCCGCCGGTACGGCGCGCGCCATGGAAGCCATCAACGTTAAGGGGAGTGCCGTGAGCCTGGCCATTTTCGATCTGGACAATACGCTGCTGTCCATCGACAGCGATCACGCCTGGGGGGAGTTTCTGCTCGAGCAGGGCGCCGTGGATGCCAAGGCATACCGCGAGGCCAACGAGCGCTTCATGGCGGATTACGAAGCCGGCACGCTGGACATCGACGCTTTTCTCGACATGGCGCTCAAGCCGCTGGCCGACAACACGCCGGAGCAGCTGGCGGCCTGGCATCAGCAGTTCATGGCGGCCAAGGTCGAGCCCGGCATTCTGCCCCGGGCCGAAGAGCTGATCGCCCGCCACCGCACCCAGGGCGATACGCTTTTGATCATCACCGCCACCAACCGCTTTATCACCGACCCCATCGCCGAGCGGCTGGGCATTGATCATCTGATCGCCGTGGAGCCGGAGGTGGCTGACGGCCGCTATACCGGCCGGGTTTCGGGCACGCCCAGCTTTCGCGAAGGCAAGATCACCCGGCTCAACCAGTGGCTCGAAAATCGCAGCGATACCCTGGACGACGCCTGGTTCTACAGCGATTCGCACAACGACATTCCGCTGCTGGAAATGGTGGACAACCCCGTGGCCGTGGACCCGGACGATACCCTGCGCCAGACCGCCCGGGAGCGCGGCTGGCGCATCATCTCCCTGCGCGACTGACGCCGAGCTCGCCCTTGGCAGCTGGTCTTCAGCCGGCCGGCGCCACCAGGCCGGCGCCATAGAGCGCCTGAATCAGGCCAGCCACATCGTCGGTCACCGCGTCCGCCGGGGCAGCAAAGTGATCGGCGAGCAGCGCCCCGAGCTCGGCAATCGCCAGCGCCTCGTGCTGCAACAGCTGCCACACCAGACGGCCGGTGAGGTTGAGGCGATGAATATCGCCGCTCGGGGCGTGGATCAAGAACAGCTCCTCGCCCAGCGGGTAAACGCTGACGCCGGCCCCCGGCCGCCACGGCACCGTTCGGTCCACGGTCCCAGCGCTATCCGCCGCCGCGCTGCCGCTGGGTGGCGAGGCCGGCGTGCCCGCCTCGCCGCCTTCCAGCACCCGCGCCAGGTACCGGGCGCCGGCCAGGGGTTCGCCGTAGCGCAGCAGCAGGCACGGCAGCTGCTCCATCAGCGACAAAAAGCGCGCCATCAGCGCTTCGGGCAGAGGCTGCTGAAACAGGTCGGCGCGGGCAAAGTTCTGGCACAGCAGCTGCAAAAGCCCCTCCCCCGGCGCCAGCGTCAATACCTCCGGCGATACCGGCGTATCGTGGCGCTCGAGCAATACCAGCGCCCCCAGCGGGCAAGTCTCTCCGCTACGCGCCAGGCCGCCGTCGGCCGGCACCACAAAGCGGTAGCGCTCGTCCTCGGGGCCGGCCCGGCGCCGGGTATAGTCGGCAAACTCGGCGGAGAAAGACGCCGGCAGCGGCAAACGCAGCCGCGGCGCCACGCCCATGGCCACGCCTCTCCCCTCGGGCGAAAGCCCCAGCACGTCGTCGCCGAAGAGCCGATAGCCGGCGGCGGCGAAGGCCGTGGCCAGGGTGCTCTTCCCCGCCCGGCTGCTCTGCGGAAACAGCGCCAGCCGGCCGCCTATCTCGACGCTGCCGCAGTGCAGCCCCACCAGCTCGCTCTCCTGCTCAAGGCGCAGGGACAAAAGATCCGCCGCCAGGCTACAGGCCGCGGACGCCGCTGAGGGCAGCATGAATTCCTCGGCGGTGCCGGGGTCGCTCTGCCACAGCCCTGCGCCGTCGCGGTAGACGTAGAGCTCCGGGGAGAAGCCCGCGGCCGGCTCGCAGCGCAGGGGCCAGCCGGGCATGGCGCGGCCGAGCGCCTCCAGCACCTCCGGGGCGTTATAAACCCGCAGACAGCGCCCGACTCGCGGCAGGGTCACGTCCACCGGCGCCGCGTCGGCGGCCAGCGACACCGTCAACGCCGCGGCGGGCCGAGCAGGATGTCTTCGAGAATCCGCACCGGCTCGTCTTCGTATTCGCGAAGCCGCCGGCGCTCGCGGCGATAAGGCCCGCGGTAGCGGCTGGGCCGGGAATAGCTGGGGCGCGAGTAGCTCGGCCGCGAATAGCTGCTCCAGCGCCCGCCCGCCTGGGCCTGGCCCACGCTAAAAAGCGTCGGGGCCACATAGGCGCCGGCAAGCCCCGTGCCCAGCGCGGCCAGCAGCCGGCGGCGGCGCTTGCGATGGATATCAGGGGTTATTGCCGTCTCGTTATGCTCTGACATGGCACGCCTCGCTGGTATGGAAGTTATCGAACGGTGTTCATGATAACGCCGCGCCGTTTCTGCTGCTACCGATTCATAAGGTTTGTGGAATATTTGTCGATTTGAAGCAGGCCACGGACTTGCATCGCCCGGTGAACCGGCCTCCCACAAAACCGCCACCTGCCTGCTGTCGCGCATCGTCCGGTGAACCGACCTTCCGCAAAGTCCGACAGTGCTGCTGCACCTGGTGGAAGGTTGACTGCTGAACCTGTGGGAGGGCGGCTTTGCCGCGCGACGGGTGCCGTCAGGCGCCCGGGGTTGAGGAGGCCCGGCGCCATGATCGGCAGGCCATCGGCCTGCTTCGCCCGGTAAACCGGCCTCCCACAAAACCGGCACCTGCCTGCTGTCGCGCATCGTCCGGTGAACCGACCTTCCGCAAAGTCCGACAGTGCTGCTGCACCTGGTGGAAGGTTGACTGCTGAACCTGTGGGAGGGCGGCTTTGCCGCGCGACGGGTGCCGTCAGGCGCCCGGGGTTGAGGAGGCCCGGGCCATGATCGGCAGGCCTTCGGCCTGCTTCGCCCGGTAAACCGGCCTCCCACAAAACCGGCATCTGCCTGCTGTCGCGCATCGTCCGGTGAACCTACCTTCCACAAAGACCGACAGGGCTGCTGCACCTATGGAAAGTTGGCTACTGAACCTGTGGGAGGGCGGCTTTGCCGCGCGACGGCGCCGTCAGGCGCCCGGGGTTGAGGAGGCCCGGCGCCATGATCGGCAGGCCTTCGGCCTGCATCGCCCGGTAAACCGGCCTCCCACAAAACCGGCATCTGCCTGCTGCCGCGCATCGCCCGGTAAACCAGCCTCCCGCAAAACCGGCATCTCGCAAGGCGCCGGGCCATCACTCCAGCAGGTTGAGACTCGCCATGGGTGCCTGGCGACGCAGCCTCCGGAACAGCGCGTGGCCGATCACGCCGATGAGGAGCGCCCCGCCCAGCGGCAATACCAGCCACACCCAGCCGTGCAGCTGCGGCGGCAGGTCCAGCCAGTAGCGGTACAGGTAGGCGCTGGCAAGTTCGGCCAGCGCCGCGCCCAGCAGGCCGCTGGCGCCGCCCAGCAGCGCAAACTCCGCCCCCTGCATCCGCGAGAGCAACTGGTTGCCGGCGCCGAACACGCGCAGCAGCCCGCTTTCGTGGGCGCGCACCGGCTGGCTGGCGGTCAGCGCGGCGTACAGCACGCTGATACCGGCGAGCAGCACCAGCGCCAGTATCAGCTCGACGGCGCGAGTCACCTGAAACAGCACCTCGCGCACCTGCCCCAGCAGCGCGTCGACGTTGAGCAGCGACACCCCGGGGAAGCGCTCCGCCAGGCGATTGGCCAGGCCCTGGTCGTCGTCGGGCAGGTAAAACGCGGTGATGTAGCTGTGGGCGAAGTCCTCGAGCACCCCCGGCGGAAAAATCACGTAGAAGTTGGGCGTGAAGCTGTCCCAGCTGAGACTGCGCAGGCTGGTAATCCGGGCAGTGAGGGTTTCGCTGCCGATGCGAAAGGTCAGAGTGTCGCCAAGCCCCAGCCCCAGCCGTCCGGCCAGGCCGTCTTCCATGGAGATGGGCACCGGAGCCTCGGCGGGCACGGCGTCCACCGCGCTTAGCCAGCCGCCGGGGACGTCCTTCGGCGAGGCAGACGGCTCGGCGTCGCCGTTGCTCCCCTCTTCTTCGCTGAACCACTCGCCGGCCACCACGCGATTGCCCTCGGGCACGGTGGCGCGCCAGGTCAGGTTCAGCGGCCGGCGCAGGGCGTTGTCGTTTTGCGCCTCGGGAGCGAGCGCTTCGTCCGGCGGCGCGCCGTTTATCGCGCTGACGCGCCCGCGCACCATGGGATACAGCGCGCTTTGGGCTTTCACCACCGGCGAAACGGCCTCGGCGAACGCCTCGCGCTCCCCGGGCTGGATGTTGATGGCGAAGTAGTTGGGCGTGTCGTCGGGCAGCTGGGCCTGCCAGGTGGCGAGCAGATCGCCGCGCACCGTTACCATCATCGCCATGGCAAAAAACGTCACGGCAAAGGCCAGCAGCTGCCCCAGCCCCGCCCGGCGACGCCGGGCCAGCTGCCCGCCGCCCAGCCGCAGCGCCCGGGACCAGGGCCCGCTGCCCGCAAGCCGCCCGGCAAGAGCAAGCACCGCCCGGAGCAGCAGCGCAGCGCAAAGCCAGAGCACCCCGAGCGCCGCGCTGCCGCCCAGCAGCAGCGCCAACGACAGGCGCAGATCGCCCGAATAGAGCCACAGCAGGCCACCAAACACCGCGGCCGCCACGCCGGCTACCAGCCAGGCCGACGGCGGCAGCGGGTCAAGCTCCCGGCGCAGCACCTTCAGCGCGCTGACGCGCCGGATGCGCGGCAGCATCGGCCCGGCAAAGCCCGCGAGCACGGCAAGCGCGGTGAAAACCCCGAGAAACAGCGGCGCCATGCCCGGCGCCGGCAGCGTCAGCGGCAAAAAGCCCGCCAGCAATCGCGCCAGCAGCGCCTGGCCGACAAGCCCGGCAAGCGCGCCCAGCAGCGAGGCCGCCAGCGAAAGCCCGAGGAGCTGGCCGGCGAATATCAGCGTCAGCTGGCGCTGGCCGGCGCCAAAGCAGCGCAGCAGCGCGGCGGTGTCCAGATGGCGCTCCACGTAGCGCCGGCTGGCCATGGCCACGGCCACCCCGGCCAGCAGCACCGCCGCCAGCCCGGCAATGCCCAGATAGCTTTCCGCCCGAGCCAGCGCCGAGCCCAGCCTGGGGCGGTCGGTGCGCACGTCGCGTACCTGAACGCCGCTTTCGCGCAGCCGCTCGAGCAGCGGCGACAGGCGCTCGAGCGCATCAACCGGGCCGGCGCCCAGCAGCGAGTAGTCGATGCGCGAGCCGGGCTGTTCAAGCCCGGTGGCGCCAAGATCGGCGGCGTTGATCAGCAGCCGCGGATTGAAGCTGCCAAAGCCGCCGGAGGGGTTGGCCTCGCGCTGGATGAAACCGCTGACGCGCAGCTCGGCCTCGCCGACCTGGAGCGTATCGCCAAGCCCCAGGCCCAGCAGCGACCTCAGCCGCGGGTCGGCCCAGACGCTGCCCGCCTCGGGCGGGCGCTCGAGGCTTTCGGCGCCGCCCTCAAGCGCCACCCGGGAGCTGCCGTAGTGCGGCCAGGCGCCGTCCACCGCCTTGAGGCTTGCCAGCTGAAAAGCCTCGCCCCGGCGCAGCATGGACGCCATCTCGACCTGGCGGCTCACCGCCAGGCCGGCGTTTTCGAGCTGTTTCACCAGCGAATCGTCGAACGGCTCGGACTGCTCGAGCACCAGGTCACCGCCCAACAGCTGCCCGGCCTGGCGCTCGAGCCCGCGCTCCAGGCGATCGAGAAAAAAAGCGATCATGGTCGCAGCGGCCACCGCCAGCACCAGCGCCATGAACAGCGCCCGCACGTCGGCGGCGCGCAGGTCGCGCTTGAGGCTGGTCAGCGCCAGGCGCAGGGCGGGCATCATGGCCGAGTCTCCCGGGTGGCGGGGTCAAACGCTGCCAGACGGCCGTTTTCCAGCCGCAAACAGCGGCTGCAGCGCCGGGCCAGGGCGTAGTCGTGGGTCACCAGCACCAGCGTGGTGCCGGCCTCGCGGTTGAGGGTAAAAAGCAGCTCGATCACCGACGCGCCGGTTTCCGGGTCAAGATTGCCGGTGGGCTCGTCGGCAAACACCAGCTCGGGGTCGGTGACAAACGCCCGGGCCAGCGCCACGCGCTGCTGTTCGCCGCCGGAAAGCTGCTTGGGCAGGTGCGCGGTGCGCTCGCCAAGCCCCACCCGGGAAAGCCACTGCCGCGCGGCGTCGCTGCGACCCTGCCGGGCGGTAAGCTCCAGCGGCAGCCGTACGTTCTCCAGCGCGCTCAGGGTCGGCAGCAGCTGGAAGTTCTGGAACACAAAGCCCACCCGACCGGCGCGCAGCGCGGCCCGGGCGTCTTCGTCGAGGGAGCCTAGCGGCTCGCCGAACAGCGCCAGCTCCCCGGCGCTCGGGGTATCCAGCCCGGCCAAAAGCCCCAGCAAAGTGGACTTGCCAGAGCCGCTTTTCCCGAGTATCGCCACGCTTTCCCCTGGCGCCACGTTCAGGGACAGCTCGTGCAGGATAACCAGGGTATCCGCCCCGCTTGCCACTTGCTTGCTCAGGCCGGCAGCATGGATCAGCGGCGCTTTCTCGGTAACGCTCGCCTCTGGGGCGTTAGACATGAGGCTATATCCCTATCGTGTAGACAAACGTGTAGACAAACGCAGTGGAGCCAGGCGCGGCCGAGGCATGGCCGCGCTACGCTGCCCCGGTGGAAACTGCCGGCTCGCTCTCAGCGGCCAGCGCCGCGGCAATCGATGCCACTTGCCGATAGCCGGTGCGCAGCAGAAACGTGGGCGCCCGCCCGTAGCTCTTGATGCCGGCAATATACAGACCGGGTTCGGGGTGGCTGAGTTCCTCCGCGCCGTGGGCGCCGACCGAGCCGCAGCTGTGCACGTTGGGGTCGATCAGCGGCGCGAGCGCCACCGGGCTTTCGGTGGCGGGGTCGAGCGCAAGGCGCAGCTCGGCCAGCAGCGCGCTGTCCGGACGAAACCCCGTGGCGGCAATGATCTCGTCCACCGCCGGCACGGGCTTTTCTTTGGACGGCGTTTGCCCGCTATGAACCTGCACCCCGCCGGCGACTTTTTCGACGGCGTCGATGCGCACGCCGCAGTGCACCTCGATGGCGCCCTTGTCGACCAGATCGCTGATGGTGCACGCCAGGCGGCCGCGCTCCGGCAGCGAATCGCTGGCCGCGCCGCAGAACATGCCCTCGATGGAGTCGCGCCGGATCGCCCACAGCACCCGGGTGTCGGGCGAGCTTTCGGCAAGCTCGGCCAGATCGCGCAGCGCGGTGAACGCCGAATGGCCGCCGCCAACGACCATCACGCGGCGGCCGGCATAGCGCGAACGCGCCTCGCCGAGCACGTCCGGCAGGCCGTAGCGAATGTGCTCGGCCAGCGCCGTTTCGCCGCGCGCGGCGATGCCGTGACAGCCCAGCGGCGCCGGGTTGTGAAAGGTACCCGAGGTGTCGATCACCGCTGCCGCGTGCAGGTCGTGCTCGCCGTCGGCGTCTACCACGCGCAGCACAAAGGGCGCCTGTTCGCGACCGGGGGTTTTCATCTTGTCGTGGTGCAGACGGCTGACCGCCGCCACCCGAGTGCCAAGCCGCAGACAGTCGCGTATCGGCGTGACCCGGGAAAGCGGCGCCAGGTAATCGCGCACGAACGCCTCGCCGGTAGGGCACACATCGTCGGGAGGCGCCGTCCAGCCGCCGGCGTGAAGCAGCTCGGCGGCGCGGTCATCAATGTTCATCGACCACGGCGAAAACAGCTGTACGTGTCCCCAGGCGCGAATATTGTGCCCCGCTGACGGACCGCGCTCAAGGATCAGCGCCGTCAGCCCCCGGGCGTGCAGGTGCGCCGCCGCTGCCAGACCGATCGGACCGGCGCCGATAATAGCAATAGGCTCGCTCGATGAACTCATGGGAGACTCCTTGTGACAGAATCATTGGCGGTTTCACAGCGGCATAGCGCCAGAATAACGCCCGCTGCGCTTCAAGAGGAGACGGACATGCACGCTAGCACCCCTGCCGCCCGGTTAAAACGGCTGCGGCAAGCATGGCGAAAACAGACAGGGAGACACCCGAGAGGCCAGCGGCCCCGGCAAGAGCGAAGCGGGAAACGGCGCGTTCCGGCGTGGCCCGGTATCTTGCTGATCGCTGCGCTCACCATCGCTCCCGCCGGCGCCGCCGAGCGCCCGACGCTTTTGATCATGGGCGACAGCCTAAGCGCGGCGCACAACATCGAGCAAGACGCCGGCTGGGTGAACCTTTTGCGCGAGCGGCTCGACGGTAGCGCCGAGGTCATCAACGCCAGCATCAGCGGCGAAACCAGCGCCGGCGGCGCGGCGCGCTTCCCGGGGCTTATGGACAAGCACTCTCCCGAGCTTGTGGTGCTTGAGCTTGGCGGCAACGACGGCCTGCGCGGCCTGCCCCCGGAAACGCTCCATGCCAACCTGGCGCAGATGATCGAACAAAGCCAGGCGGCAAACGCCCGGGTGCTGCTGCTGGGTATCGATATCCCGCCCAACTACGGCCAAACCTATCGCCAGGCGTTTACCCGCGTCTACCCGCGCCTGGCCGCGACCTTTCACGTGGCGCTGGTGCCGTTTCTCCTCGACGGCATCGCCCTGGACGAGGTGCTGATGCAGGATGACGGCATTCACCCCACCGCCGAGGCTCAGCCCAGAGTGCTGGACAACGTCTGGCCGGTGCTCAAGCCGCTGGTCAAGGCCTCTGCAAGCTGAGCAGCGGGCCGGGTCAGCTCTTCTGGCGCTGCTGAAGCGACAGACCGCCGAGGATCAGCGCCAGGCCCACCAGGGTCGAGGCGCGGATCGGCTCGCCGACGACAGCGTAAAGCAGCAGCAGCGATACCGGCGGCGAGAGGAATATCAGATTGGACACCTTCGCCGTGCGCGACACCTTGTGCATGGCCAGCTGCCAGAGGATGAACGCCACGCCCATTTCGAACAGGCCCACGTAAACCCCGGCAGAGAGCGCCCGCCAGCCGTGCCAGTCAAACCCCGGCCCGGCCAGCATCAGCGCAGTGAGCACCGGCAGGCCGACGCTGAAGTTCTGCCACTGCCCGACCAGCGGCTCGCGCGCGTCGCGGGTGTTGAGCAGCCAGTAAAGCGCCCACAGCAGCGTCGAGGCAAGCGCCAGCGCTACCCCCAGCGGATCGGCAAAGGCGACGTCGAACACGGCGCCCCGAGTGGCGATGACCCAGACCCCGGCGTAGGCGATCAGCCCGGCGGCCACATCCTTGCGGGTGAGCCGCTGGCCCAGCAGCGGCACCGCGAGAAAGGCCATGGCCAGCGCCCAGGTGTAGTTCAGCGCCATGGCCTCCTGGCCCGGCAGGCGGTCGTAGGCGGCAAACAACACCAGATAGTAGGCCACCGGATTCATCAGCCCGGCCCACAGCGCAGTGCGCCAGCCGCGTGCCAGGGCCTGGCCAAGCTGGCCACGCTTGATCACCAGCGCGCCCATCAGCGCCCAGGAGACCAGCGCGGCGTACCAGATCAGCGCCAGCGGCGTCATGTAGCCAAGCGCCACTTTGAACGCGGTGGCCACGGTGGACCAGAGCGCCACCGCGCCCAGGCCGTAAAGCATTGCCTGACGGTCTTGATTCATGCGCCGGGTTCCTTCATGCAGAAAACGTGACATTGCGCCTTGGACTGGGGACACTATGCTCGGAAACGGTTTGAGACGAGCTTTCGCGAACGAACGAGCCTTCGCGAACGAAACAGTGCCCACCGAGCGCTGCGGGCAGTATCGTTTCACGCCAGCGGGGCTCGGTAAACGACCCGCCGCGAACTGCCCGCAGCATAACAGCCAAGGAGCCAGCATGGCCGATCAGGACATCTCCCAGTCACGCCTTTACGAATGGCTGACCGGCGACGAAGACAGCCGCATGTGCGACGACATCCCCGAGGCTGCCTGCGACGATCAGCCGGCCAACTTCGGCCGCCACCTCTGGGCCGCGCTCGGCAACAAGCTGGCCGACGAGCTCTCCAGCGCTCGGCTGGTGCTGCCCTGGCTCATGGGTCTCATCGGCGCCCCGGTGTGGATGGTGGGGCTGCTGGTCCCCATCCGCGAGTCCGGCGCCCTGCTGCCCCAGCTGTTCGTCGCCGGCTTTATCCGCCTGAAACCCCGACGCAAGTGGGTCTGGGTGGCCGGCGGCGCGCTGCAGGCGGCCGCGGCGCTGGCCCTGGCGCTGCTGGCCCTTTGGGGGCGCGGCGGCCCGGGCGGCGCGCTGGTACTTGCCGTGCTGGCAGCGCTGTCGCTGGCCCGGGGACTTTCCTCCATTGCCACCAAGGACGTCATGGGCAAGACCATCGCCAAGAAGCGCCGAGGGACGCTGATGGGCTACAGCGGCAGCGTGGCCGGCGGGGTGACGCTTCTCGCCGGCGGGGTGCTGATGCTGTTCGACGAGCGCCCCGGCAAGCTGGCGCTGGCCGTTCTGCTCGGCGTGGCGGCGCTTGGCTGGGCGCTGAACGCGCTGTGCGCGGCGCGCATTACCGAACAGCCCGGCGCGGTGGAGGGCGGCGAAAACGCCTGGGACAGCCTCAAGCTGGGGCTTTCCCTGCTGCGCGACGACCGCGCCTTTCTGCACTTCAACCTGTCGCGCACGCTGCTTTTGTCAAGCGCGCTGGCGCTGCCTTATATCGCCCTTCTGGGCCAGCGGCAAAGCGGCGCCGAGCTCGGCGGGCTGGGGCTTTTAGTGGTGATTTCCGGCGTGGCGGCCATGGTGGCAAGCCCGGTGTGGGGCAAGCGCGCCGACGTCTCCAGCCGGCGGGTGATGTGCAACGCCGCGCTGGGCACCGTGGCCTGCTGCCTGATGGGCGCGGGCCTTGTCTGGCTGCCCGGCGAGTGGACGCACCAGGTGCTGCCCTATGCCGTGGTCTACGGGCTGCTGGTGGTGGTTCACCACGGCGTGCGCCTGGGGCGCAAAACCTACGTGGTCGACATGGCCAGCCAGGAAAACCGCGCGCTTTACGTGGCACTTTCCAATACGCTGACGGGTATACTAATGTTGCTGTTTGGCAGCATGCTCGGTGCCCTTGGCCAGTGGCTGGGCAGCGCCGCGCTGCTGGCGGTGTTTGCCGCCGCCGCCCTGGGCGCCTTTTTCAGCGCCCGCACGCTTCCCGAAGTCGAATAGCCGGCAGCGCCCGGCGGGCGACGACCCCCGTCGGTGAAACACGAAGGACTGAAGCCATAACAGGACATCACCATGACACGATCTCCCTTGATCAGCCCGGCGCTGCTGGAGCGCATTGTCGACGCCTCGGAAGACGGCATCGTGGTTGCCGAGCAGGAAGGCGATGAGCACATCCTGATTTACGTCAACAAGGGCTTTGAGCGCCTGACCGGCTACGGCGCGGATGAGATCCTCTATCGCGACTGCCGCTTTCTCCAGGGCGACGATCGCGACCAGGAGGCGCTCGGCGCCATTCGTCGGGCTCTGAAGCAGGGTCAGCCTTCCCGGGAAGTGCTGCGCAACTACCGCAAGGACGGCACCCTGTTCTACAACGAGCTGTCGATCACCCCGGTGTTCGACGAGGCCGACAACCTGATGTACTACATCGGCGTGCAGAAGGACGTGACCGAGCGCGTAAAAGCTCAGCAGGAGCTTGACGCGCTGAAACGGGCCAACGCCACCGGATAGCCGCCGGCAGCGCTGGCCTTTCCCCGCGCTCGGCACTATCATCGTGGCCCAATCTGGCTTTGCCCGCGCGGCCCAGAGCTGCCCGGCGCGCCCTTCCCGGCGAGCCATCCGGGCGCAGCTACCGCTTTCGTTTACCAACTGATCGGATATCCATGGCGCAATACGTCTACACCATGAACCGGGTCGGCAAGATCGTGCCGCCCAAAAAGCAAATCCTCAAGGACATCTCGCTGTCGTTTTTCCCCGGCGCCAAAATCGGCGTGCTGGGCCTGAACGGTGCGGGCAAGTCTACGCTGCTGCGCATCATGGCCGGTGTCGACACGGAGTTTGAAGGGGAAGCCCGCCCGATGCCGGGCCTGAACATCGGCTACCTCCCCCAGGAGCCCGAGCTCGACGACGACAAGAACGTCCGCGAGACGGTAGAGGAGGCTCTGGGCGCCATCAAGCAGGCCCAGGCGGACCTGGACGCCGTGTACATGGCCTACGCCGAGCCCGATGCCGATTTCGACGCCCTGGCCGCCGAGCAGGCGCGGCTGGAAGACGTCATCGAAGCCGCCGACGCGCACAACATCGAGCGCAAGCTGGAAGTCGCCGCCGAGGCGCTGCGCCTGCCGCCCTGGGAGGCCATCGTCGGCAATCTGTCCGGCGGCGAGCGCCGCCGGGTGGCGCTGTGCCGTCTGCTGCTTTCCAGCCCCGACATGCTGCTGCTCGACGAGCCCACCAACCACCTGGACGCCGAGTCCGTGGCCTGGCTCGAGCGCTTTCTTCACGACTACAGCGGCACCGTGGTCGCCATCACCCACGACCGCTATTTCCTCGACAACGTCGCCGGCTGGATTCTCGAGCTCGACCGCGGCGAAGGTATCCCCTTCGAGGGCAACTACTCCCAGTGGCTGGAGCAGAAGGAGGCCCGCCTGGCTCAGGAATCCAAACAGGAGGCCTCGCGCCAGAAAGCCATCAAGCAGGAGCTCGAGTGGGTGCGCTCCAACGTCAAGGGCCGCCAGGCCAAGAGCAAGGCGCGCCTGAATCGCTTCGAGGAGATGCAGTCCGGCGAATTCCAGAAACGCAACGAAACCAACGAGATCTACATTCCGCCCGGCCCGCGCCTGGGCGACAAGGTCATCGAGTTTCACAACGTCGCCAAGAGCTTCGACGACAAGCTGCTCTACGAAGACCTGAGCTTTTCCATCCCCCCCGGCGCCATTGTCGGCATCGTCGGCGGCAACGGCGCGGGCAAGTCGACGCTGTTCAAGCTGATTACCGACAAGGAGCAGCCCGACGCCGGCGAGGTGGTGCTCGGCGAGACCGTGGACATCGCCTACGTCGAGCAGCTGCGCGACGACATGGAAAACAAGCAGACGGTGTGGGAAGCGGTGTCCGACGGTCAGGACATTCTCAACATCAACGGCTACGAGGTGCCCTCCCGGGCCTACGTGGGCCGTTTCAACTTCAAGGGCAACGACCAGCAAAAGCGCCTGGACGAGCTTTCCGGCGGCGAGCGCGGCCGGCTGCAGCTGGCCCAGACGCTCAAGCAGGGCGCCAACGTGCTGCTGCTTGACGAGCCCTCCAACGACCTGGATATCGAAACCCTGCGCGCCCTGGAAGAGGCGCTTCTGGCCTTCCCCGGCTGCGCCATGGTGATCTCCCACGACCGCTGGTTTCTCGACCGCATCGCCACCCATATCCTGGCGTTTGAAGGCGATTCCCACGTGGAGTTCTTCGCCGGCAACTACACCGAGTACGAAGAAGACCACAAAAAGCGTGTGGGCAACGACACGCCCAAGCGCATGAAGTACAAGCGCATCGACGCCTGACGGCGAAGTCCGCGATCAAAAAAAGGCGCCCGAGGGCGCCTTTTTTGTCTCTTTCGTTGCCGTCATCGGCAGGCCTTTGGTAAACGGTCCACCAACCCCACCTTGTGCGGCGTGATTTAGACCGGTAGCGTTTCTTTCCAGCGCCAGGGGAGCAGCGTGTTGAGGTCGTCGTTCTCGCCGAGTGTTGGCAGGGTCTCGAACACGAACTGCAGGTATTCGTAGGGCGAGAGGCCATTGGCCTTGGCCGTCTCGATCAGGCTGTAAATGGCGGCGCTGGCCTGGGCACCGCTCGGTGTGTGGCTGAAGAGCCAGTTCTTGCGGCCGACGACGAAGGGGCGGATGGCATTTTCCGCGGCGTTGTTGTCGAGCGGGATCAGCCCGTCATCGAGGAAGCGGGTCAGGCGCTGCCATTGGCCATCCAGGTAGTGCAATGCTCTGCCCAGTGCGCTCTTCGGCAGCACCTGGGTCAGCGACTTGTCGAGCCAGGTGCGTAGCTGGTTGATCAGCGGGCGGCTCTTCTGCTCGCGCAGCGCCTGGAGCGCTTCGGGTGCCAGGCCCTTGGCCTGCTTTTCCACGCCATAGAGCTTGCGAATCTGATTGAGGGCCCAGTCGGCCTTGCCGGTCTTGCCCTTGGGCTGCACCTTCTGCGCCTCGACGAACTTGCGACGGGCGTGCGCCCAGCAACCAGCATGGGTGATGCTGTTCTTGCGCACCACCTCGGCATAGCCCTCGTAGCCATCGGTGACCAGGCGACCGGCATAGTCACCCAGCAGGCGTACGGGCACCCGACCGGCGCGGCTGGCGTCATAGTCGAACAGCACCACCTGTTGGCCAGGTGGGCCACCGCGCTGTAGCCACATATAGGACGTTGAACTCGCCGGCCGGTCGGGTTCCGTGTTGACCTGAAGTGTGGTCTCGTCCATGTGGATCAGCGGGGCTTGCAGCAGGTGTCGGCGTAGCGCCTCGATCAGCGGTGTCATTCGCTCGCCGGTTTGCACCATCCAACGGGCCAGGGTGTTGCGTGGAATCTCGGCGCCGTGGCGGGCAAAGATCTGACTCTGCCGGTAGAGCGGCAAGGCATCCTGGTACTTGGCGGTGGCCACATAGGCGAGCAGCGTCGGGCTGGCATTGCTCTTGGGCAGCAACTTGGCCGGCGCCGGGGCCGTTTGCACACCCTCTTCGCAGGCCGGGCAGCCGTACTTGATACGCACATGGCGGACCACCTCGACCCGCGCCGGCACCACATGCAGCTCCTCGCTGATCTCTTTGCCGATCTCCTTGAGCTCGGTGCCGTCATCGTGGCAATGCCGAGCCTCCTTGGGGAGCTCATGGACGACCTCGACGCGAGGCAGCTCGGGCGGCAAAGCCACTCGGCCGCCACGGCTGCGGCGCTTGGCCGGCTGACACGGCTCTGTTGACGCGTCTACGTCGTCGTTGGCTACGATCTCCTGGTCGGCGGCGTCCTCTTCATCGACCGCCGCTTCGGCCTCGTTGATGAGCAGGTCGCCCTGCGCGACACGGTATTTTTCGGTGGAGGGGCCGAACTGACGCTCGACGGCCAGGCGGAACTGCTCGAACAACGCCGCCTTGGCAGCCTCCCACTCGGCTTCTTTCTTCTCCATCAGCTGATGAAGACGCGCAATCTCTTCCTGCTGAGCACGTACTTGGCGCTGCAGCTGGGAGACGCTGGCGGAAGGTGTCGAGGCCGATGAAGTCATGACGCTATTTTACCAAACGGCGCCGATGGAAGCAGCAGACAATCAGCCAACTGACTGACAATCCAACGCCTTATGGGGACGCATGGCGCTGAGGTCATAGCCATCCAGGAGCCAGTTCAGCTCCTGGCCCGACAGGGTGACCGTGTCGCCCTCCAGACGGTCCGGCCACTTGAAGCGCTCGCGCTCCAGGCGCTTGTACCAGACCACGAAGCCGTTACGCTCCCAGAACAGCAGCTTCACCTTGTCGCGCTGGCGGTTGCCAAACACGAACACCGCCTCCTCGAAGGGGTTGAGCTCCATGGCCTCCTGAACCAGCAGGGCCAGCCCGTCGATCTGCTTGCGCATGTCGACCGGCTCGCGGCACAGATAGACTCGCAGTCCGGTATCTGGCCGAATCATGGCGCTACCTCCACGGCGACGAAGCGCTGCGGCCGATGCCGCGGCGGCACAGGCACATCCTGCACCACCAGGCGCTTCTCCCATGCCAGCAGTGATGCCAGCTCCAGCCCTTGCTGCTCGGCGTACTCGCTCAGCGGTAGTTGCCGAGAGGAGGCATGGAACAGATGGCCCAGCCAGAAGGCCTGTGTCGAGGTCAGGTCGGTCATGGTGGTCCTCCTTGTGATCGGGTGGTACCAGTCTGACGAACCTCATTCAGCGGCAGAAGATGGGGTTTGTGGACCGTTTACGGCCTTTGGCCTGCATCGCCCGGTAAACCGGCCTCCCACAAGGCCCGCCAGGGCAACTGTGGGAGGGCGGCTTCGCCGCGCGACGTATAGCCGCCGGACAGCCGGCAAGCCTGCATCGCCCTCCCACAAGAACCCTCCGGCCCTCCAGCAATTCCATACGCCACCTGTATTTATCCCGCCGGCCAGGTGAACTCGCGACCGCCAAGCAGGTGCATGTGGATGTGATAGACCGTCTGGCCGCCATCCTTGTTGCAGTTCATCACGACCCGGTAGCCGTCCTCGGCAAAGCCGTTTTGCTTGGCCAGCTTCGCCGCGACGTACTGCAGGCGGCCGACGGTTTCCAGATCGCTTTCGTTCAGGTCGTTGAGCGTGGCGATATGCTTCTTGGGGATGATCAGCACATGGGTCGGCGCCTGCGGGTTGATGTCGTTGAACGCCAGCACGTGCTCATCTTCATAGACGATGTCGGCGGGGACTTCCCGCTCGATCATCTTGCAGAACAAACATTCCATCAGCACCCCTCCTTGCATTCAACAGTGGCGCGGGCCTGCCGCGCACGGCTGCGTTTACGGTAGCGTTTTTGCCCGGCCGTTGCCATCGCCCCCCGGCTAGTAAAAGCGCCGCTCGGCCAGCAGCTGGCGCAGAAGCGGCCCCAGAATCAGCTCCATGGCCAGCGCCAGCCGCGCCCCGGGGACCACCAGGGTATGCGGCCGGGTCATGAACGAGTCTTTGATCATCGCCAGCAACCAGGGAAAATCCACCCGGGAATGGTCGCGAAAGCGGATGACGATGAACGACTCGCCGTCGGTGGGAATATCCTGCACCTCAAAGGGGTTCGAGGTATCCACCACCGGCACGCGATGCAGATTGATATGCGTGCGGGTGAACTGCGGCTGAATGCAGCGCACGTAGTCGCCCATGCGACCGAGGATGGTGTCGATCACCGCTTCCTGGGAGTAGCCGCGCATCCGCGTGTCGCGGTCGATTTTTTGTATCCACTCCAGGTTCATCGCCGGCGCCACGCCGATCAGCAGATCCACGTGCCGGGCAATGTCGTACTCCTCGGTGACCAGCCCGCCGTGCAGCCCTTCGTAAAACAAAAGGTCGGTGCCGCTGGGCAGCGGCCGCCACTCGGTGAAGGTTCCGACCCGGTAGCCCGCCTCGATCTTCTGCTTGTCCTCGGCGTGGATATAGTGGCGATATTCGCCGCTGCCGTGCTCGCCGTATTCCATGAACAGCGCCTCGAGGCGATCCAGAAGGTTGGCCTCCGGCGAAAAGTGGGACAGCTTTTCGTAGCGCTCGGGCTCGGCGGAGTACATGCGGTGCAGGTCGTCGCGGGTATAGCGGTGAAAGGCGTCGCCGTCGACCATGGCGGCGTGGACGTCCTCCCGCTGAAACATGCGCTCGAAGCTGCGCCGGACCGTGGTGGTGCCGGCCCCGGAGGAGCCGGTCACGGCAATAATGGGATATTCGCGCGACATCAGCTACCCCGCGCCTTGGCCCGGGTGGCTTCCCGCGCGAGGGCGCGGTGGGCAATGTCGCGGCGATATTCCGCGCCTTCCCAGCGCACGCAGTCCACGCCCCGATAGACCGCCTCCCGGGCCTCAAGCACGCCGTCGCCCAGCGCGGTCACGCAGAGGACACGCCCGCCGGCGGTCGCCGTGCTGCCGTCGGCGGCGGCCGCGGTGCCGGCATGAAACACCTTGCAGCCGCTTTCCTCGGCAGCGTCGATACCGGTAATCGCGTGACCCTTTTCATAGCTGCCGGGGTAGCCGCCGGCGGCCATGACCACGCCCACCGCTGTCCGGCTGTCCCAGCGACATTCGTGGCCGGCAAGTTCGCCACGAGCGCCGGCCAGGCACAGCTCGGCAAGGTCCGAGGTCAGGCGCAGCATGATCGGCTGGGTTTCCGGGTCGCCGAAACGGCAGTTGTACTCGATCACGCTCGGGTTGCCCGCGGCGTCGATCATCAGCCCGGCGTAGAGAAAGCCGGTGTAGGGCATCCCTTCGTTTGCCATGCCGCGCACCGTGGGTTCGATAACGCGGGCCATGATGCGCGCCTCTACCTCCGGCGTCACCACCGGGGCCGGCGAGTAGGCGCCCATGCCGCCGGTATTGGGGCCGGTGTCTCCATCAAAGGCGCGCTTGTGATCCTGGCTGGTGGCCATGGGCACGACGTTCTCGCCGTCGACCAGCACGATATAGCTGGCCTCCTCGCCTTCGAGAAACTCCTCGACCACCACTCGGGCGCCGGCAGCGCCGTAGGCGTCAGCTTCCAGCATGTCGCGAATGGCCGCTTCGGCTTCGCTCTCGGTCGCCGCGACCACCACGCCCTTGCCCGCCGCCAGGCCGTCGGCCTTGACGACAATGGGCGCGCCGATCTTGCTCACGTAGTCCAGCGCCGGGGCGACCTCGGTAAAGGTCTCGTAGGCCGCCGAGGGGATGTCGTGACGAGCAAGAAAATCCTTGGAGAACGCCTTGGAGCCTTCCAGCTGAGCGGCTGCCCGGGTGGGCCCGAAAATCGTCAGGCCGGCGGCCCGAAAGCGGTCCACCACGCCTGCCACCAGCGGCGCTTCGGGCCCGACCACGGTCAGCCCCACCCGCTCTTTTTCGGCCAGCGCTACCAAAGCGTCAATGTCGGTGGCGGCCACGTCGACGTTGACAAGCCCGGGCTCGCCGGCAGTGCCGGCGTTGCCCGGCGCCACCAGCACCTGCTCGACCTTGGGAGACTGGGCCATTTTCCACGCCAGCGCGTGTTCGCGGCCGCCGCCGCCTATTAGTAATACTTTCATCAGATTTTGCGCGGGATACCCGGTACTTTCAGTGCCGGGAGGGATAGCGCGTCGCCCGCAGGGCGACCTGTTACGCCACCATCTGCCCCGCTCCTCCCTTTGGTTGAATGGATGAGGTGAGGCGGTAGCCGTAGCCATCACCGCGTTGGATCAGCAAGCAGTGCTTGTGCGAGATGCCTTGCACCGCCCCCTGCTCGGTCTGAATGGTGAAGCTGCCTGTTTTACGCACAGCGACACGGCCCGTATGGATGCCGGCCTTCTTGCCGGTGGGCACGATGGCTTTCACCATGTCGCCGGTCTGAAAACCGTGCACCTGCTTCTGCCGCACCAGATAGCCACGCGGGAAACCGTGCCGGGTCAATCGGGTGCGTTGATAGCTGCCGCGCCCGGTGGCCTTGATCGTCAGCGTCGGCACCTGCCAATGGTGCAGGGCGTCCATTGGGCCGACGCAGGCGGCGTCGAGGGCGTGGGTCTTGGGAATGCCGAGGCGCTGGCGGTTGTACTTGGTGCGCCCGCCGCTACCTGCTGTCACCGGCAGACCGGTGGCCTTGAGAGCACCGAACAGCACCCAACGGGTCGCGTTGACGGCGCTGGCATCCCGCAACGGGCGCTTGAGCTCACGTTGCACGCGCTCCTGTCGAGCATCCGCCGACAGGTTGTTAGCCTTGAGTCGCTTCTTGAGCCCCTTGTCGGTGGTGAAGAAAGTGTCCAGCGTGCCGTTGCCCTTGCCCTGGTTGCAGGCGTGGCAGGCCAGCGTCAGGTTACTGACGCGGTGCGAGCCACCGTGAGCACGAGGTACCACATGCTCGACGTCCAGTGGGGTGTCGGTATCACCACAGTAGGCGCACTCGCGCCCCCACTTTTCCAGCAGGTATTCGCGCACCTCGTAGCCGAGCAGCGAGCCCTGCTGGTACTCGACACCGCTGATCTCCGGGTTGTCCAGCTTCTGCGTATCGAAGCGCACCAGCTCCTGACTGATGGCAGTGACCGGCGCCAGACGAGTCAGCCGGTTCACCCAAGCCGTGATGGTATCGACACGGTGCTGCAGGCTGGGAGCCAGCCAGCCCTTGGGTCGGGTGCGGTTGTTGAAGCGTGGCGCCCGGTAGCGCAGGTTCTGACGGCGACGACGGCGACGAAAGGCTCGGCGCTGCTCCAGCGCCTTGCGAATCTGAAAGCCACGATGGACAAGCTCGATCAGGCACAGCAGGTGACGATCCTCGGCATCCTCGCGCACTAACGCCAGCCCGGTGGTCTTGCTGCCGGGGTCGATGCCGAGTCGCAGCGGCTGGGTGTCACCCTCCACCCGATCCTTGAGCCGGATCGTGAACGGATAGCGCTTATGCACCACAGCGCGACCGCGTTCCCGCAACAACCGGGCGCGCTTCTCGCTGCACGGCATCAGGGGCCGTTTCTGTTTGTCCAATACGAAAACCGCCATGCGATTTTCTCCTGTATTAATGCCCTTACGGGCCTGGTGTCGCGGATCATTCGATCCGTCTCCCCTCGGGAATGTCGATAACCGGCTCCTGCCTGGCGGCAGCGATCAAGACCTTCGGCGTTTTACCTTGCGCCAGCATGATCCTGACCTTCCAGAGCCCGCCGCTGAGGAAGCACGGCGGGGTGGGTCTTGGCGACCTGTTACCAACGTAGCGGGTTGACTACCGCTTTCCCTGGTCAGCCGGGCTTGCTTTCACAAGCCTCTCCCTTCAGGGAGAGGTAGCTGACGCTGTCCCTTTTGCGTCGTTCAGCCATTACGCGTTCGCCATGTGCGCTGCTCGGGCGTATTATGCCACAGCTTGGGGCCCGGCCGGGCGGGTCGCGCCGACCGTTTTGCCGCCTGCCCGTGCCCGCCAAGCTGCCGCCGCTCCCCATACGCCACCAGCCAGATACGCCATGAACCTGATTTTACTCAGCCCCGACGATATCACCGCCGACGGTGGCGCCACGATCCGCGACCCGCGACGCCTGCGCCACCTGCGCGAGGTGCACCGGGCCACCCCCGGCCAACGCCTGACCGTGGGCATTGCCAACGGCGCCATGGGCAGGGCCGAGCTCACCGCGCTCGACGCCGACCGGGCCAGTTTTGCCCTGGCGCCGCTGGAGGAAGCCCCGCCGCCAGCGCTGCCGGTGCACCTGGTGCTGGCCCTGCCGCGCCCGCGCATGCTGGCGCGCACCCTCGAACATGTCACGGCGCTCGGGGTGAAAAAAATCTCTCTGCTGCACACTCGGCGCGTGGAGAAAAGCTACTGGCAGTCGCCGGAGCTCGAGGCCGACAGAATCCGCCGACATCTGGTGCTGGGCCTCGAACAGGCTCGGGATACGGTGATGCCCGAGGTCACGCTGCGGCGCGGCTTTCGCCCCTTTGCCGAAGATGTGCTGCCCGATCTGCTGACGCACCGCCGCGGGCTGGTGGCCCACCCGGGCATGGCCATGGCCTGCCCGCGCAACGTGACCCGGCCCACGCTGCTGGCAGTGGGACCGGAGGGCGGCTTCATCGACTGGGAAATCGAGCGGCTGCTGGCCGCCGGCTGCGAAGGCATGCACCTGGGCCCGCGCATTCTGCGGGTGGAAACCGCCGTCACCGCCCTGCTGGCGCGCCTGTTCTAGTGCTGGACGGCAAGCACCGGAGCTAGGGCCTGTTGACGTTTCATGGCAGGGGTATTGGCAGGATAGGGGCAAGCTCGCAGAATAAAGGTTCCTACGCCAACAAACTGCAAGCTTGCCATGCCCCGCCAAATGCTCACGGATGAACACTGGTCGAAGCTGAAGCCTATCCTGCTTCAACACGGTATTTATGACAAGGCCGACTTGCGTACCACGGTGGAAGGCATCCTTTATCGGATGCGCACCGGCTGCCCGTGGCGGGACCTACCGGAGGCGTTTGGCTTCTGGAACACGGTCTACAAGCGCTTCAACGCCTGGTCAGCGAGTGGAAAGCTGATGAAGATTTTCAGTTCTCTGGTGGAAGATCCTGATGTCGAGTGGCTGTTCATTGATGGCTCTTACGTCAAGGCACACCAGGACAGCACGGGGGCTGCCACGGCAGACGCCGAAGCCATTGGCAAAAGTCGTGGAGGCAACACCAGCAAGATTCATCTGACCGTTGGTGCCTGTGGGCTGCCGATTGCCTTCGGGATAACGGGCGGTGAGGTGCATGACAGCAGGGAAGCGCCGGCGTTGATTGACGACTTGCCGGCGGGTGATGCGTTGGTGGCTGACAAGGGCTATGACAGCGAGCGTATCCGTGAGCAGGTCGAAGCCAAGGGCATGGCTGCCGTGATTCCGCGCAAACGCAACTCGAACAAGGGAAATGCCAACCTGGACAGGGGATTATATCGCTACCGGCATTTGGTTGAGAACGCCTTTGCTCGATTGAAGCCGTATCGCGCTATCGCGACGCGATACGATAAGCTCAAGCGAAACTATGAGAGCATGGTGGCCTTGGCGTGCGGCTTTTTATGGCTGCCCATGTGAAACGTCAACAGGCCCTAGTTGTGATCTCTCGGTAGGTTGTTCATCCGAAGCCAACCCGGAAGACTGGAGATGCAAACCAACCAATCCCTCCAGGAGGCCCGGATGAACACCCATAAGAATGCCCGACTCACTCCGCACGGTCGAGCCCTGCTGGTCGCTCGCGTCATCGATGAAGGGTTGCGGCCCAGAGAGGTCGCGCAAGCCCAGGGCGTCAGTGTGAGAACGGCCTACAAATGGGTGCGTCGTTTCCGTGAGGAGGGACTCGAGGGTCTCCAGGACCGTCGGTCACGCCCTGCCCGAAGTCCCTGGGCGACCGACGCAACGACGGTGGAGCAGATCGTCGAGCGTCGTCAGCGACGCCAGACCTATTGCCAGATTGCCCAGGCGCAGGGGGTTGGCCAGAGCACGGTAGCGCGCATTCTCAAGCGCAAGGGGCTGAATCGCTTGGCGGCTCTGACACCGCCAAGGCCCAGCAATCGCTATGAGCACGACGCACCCGGGGATCTCCTGCATCTGGATATCAAGAAGCTCGGCTGCTTCGCGCGCCCGGGGCATCGGGTCACCGGCGATCGCCAACAGGCCACGCGCGGCGCAGGGTGGGAGTATGTCCACATCGCCATCGACGATCACTCACGGGTGGCCTTCGGCACCCGCTACCCTGATGAAACCGGCTGGAGCGCCTGTTATGCGCTATTGGAGGCCATACGGTATTATCGAGACTTGGGGACTCGCTTCACGCGGGTGCTCACCGACAATGGCGCCTGCTACCGGTCCCGGGCGTTTCACCGCCTGTGCCGGCGGGTGGGGCTGAAGCACAAGCGCACTCGCCCCTATACGCCCCGCACCAATGGCAAGGCAGAACGGTTCATTCAAACCGCCCTGCGCGAGTGGGCCTATGCCCAGTCTTATGGCAGCTCGGAGGAGCGAGGCAAACACCTTTCCGCCTGGCTTCACCAGTACAACTGGCACCGGCCACATGCCAGCCTGAACTATCACCCTCCGGTTAGCCGGTTGGGGCTTTCCGTGAACAACCTGGTGAGTTTACACACCTAGTCGTCCTCTTCCGGCTCGTGCTCGACGAACTCGGCGTTCTCTCCGCACTCGGCGTCATGGATAAACGTCTTGCTCACGTCCAGGTGCCCCAGATGGCCGATGGTGCGCCGCCCCAGCAGCACCGGGTAGAACATCTCTCCGCGGTCGCGCAGGCTGAACTGCTCTTCATAGACGGTGTCGCCCACGCATAGGTTGAGCAGCACTACCGGACGCTCGTCCCGGCCGCCGGCCCCGCGCACGGTCAGGGTGCGATAAAGCGGACGTTCGACCTCTTCGGTAACGGTATCGCCGCTGTCTTCGTCCTCCAGCTCGAAGCGAAAGCGCACCCAGTCCTCGTCATCCTTTTGAAAGGTTTCAATGTCTCGGGCGTCGATGGACGACGTCAGCGCGCCGCTGTCGAGCTTGGCCTTGACCTTGATGTCCCAGGGCTTGAGCTCGGCCTTTTCCACCCAGCCGAATACCGGGGTAGCGTTGTCGGCGAGGGCCGCGCCCGCGCTCAGCAGCCAGCCGGCGGCAAGGCCGGCGACCACACGCTTTGCTGATGATGTCATACGCTCTTCTCCTTGGCCGACTGGCCTTGCCATTGGCGTTGGTGTCCACTGGGCCCGAATGCCGGGTACTCTGCGCATATCATCAGATTTTGCGCGGGATACCCGGTACTTTCAGTGCCGGGAGGGATAGCGCGTCGCCCGCAGGGCGACCTGTTACGCCACCACCTGCCCCGCTCCTCCCTTTGGTTGAATGGATGAGGTGAGGCGGTAGCCGTAGCCATCACCGCGTTGGATCAGCAAGCAGTGCTTGTGCGAGATGCCTTGCAACGCCCCCTGCTTGGTCTGAATGGTGAAGCTGCCTGTTTTACGCACAGCGACACGGCCCGTATGGATGCCGGCCTTCTTGCCGGTGGGCACGATGGCTTTCACCATGTCGCCGGTCTGAAAACCGTGCACCTGCTTCTGCCGCATCAGATAGCCACGCGGGAAACCGTGCCGGGTCAATCGGGTGCGTTGATAGCTGCCGCGCCCGGTGCCCTTGATGGCCAGCGTGGAGCGACTTTCGCCATGCAGCCGGCCGAATGGACCGACGCAGGCGGCGTCGAGGGCATGGGTCTTGGGAATGCCGAGGCGCTGGCGGTTGTACTTGGTGCGCCCGCCGCTACCTGCTGTCACCGGCAGACCGGTGGCCTTGAGAGCACCGAACAGCACCCAACGGGTCGCGTTGACGGCGCTGGCATCCCGCAACGGGCGCTTGAGCTCACGTTGCACGCGCTCCTGTCGAGCATCCGCCGACAGGTTGTTAGCCTTGAGTCGCTTCTTGAGCCCCTTGTCGGTGGTGAAGAAAGTGTCCAGCGTGCCGTTGCCTTTGCCCTGGTTGCAGGCGTGGCAGGCCAGCGTCAGGTTACTGACGCGGTGCGAGCCACCGTGAGCACGAGGTACCACATGCTCGACGTCCAGTGGGGTGTCGGTATCACCACAGTAGGCGCACTCGCGCCCCCACTTTTCCAGCAGGTATTCGCGCACCTCGTAGCCGAGCAGCGAGCCCTGCTGGTACTCGACACCGCTGATCTCCGGGTTGTCCAGCTTCTGCGTATCGAAGCGCACCAGCTCCTGACTGATGGCAGTGACCGGCGCCAGACGAGTCAGCCGGTTCACCCAAGCCGTGATGGTATCGACACGGTGCTGCAGGCTGGGAGCCAGCCAGCCCTTGGGTCGGGTGCGGTTGTTGAAGCGTGGCGCCCGGTAGCGCAGGTTCTGACGGCGACGACGGCGACGAAAGGCTCGGCGCTGCTCCAGCGCCTTGCGAATCTGAAAGCCACGATGGACAAGATCGAACAGGCACAGCACGTGACGATCCTCGGCATCCTCGCGCACTAACGCCAGCCCGGTGGTCTTGCTGCCGGGGTCGATGCCGAGTCGCAGCGGCTGGGTGTCACCCTCCACCCGATCCTTGAGCCGGATCGTGAACGGATAGCGCTTATGCACCACAGCGCGACCGCGTTCCCGCAACAACCGGGCGCGCTTCTCGCTGCACGGCATCAGGGGCCGTTTCTGTTTGTCCAATACGAAAACCGCCATGCGATTTTCTCCTGTGTTAATGCCCTTACGGGCCTGGTGTCGCGGATCGTTCGATCCGTCTCCCCTCGGGAATGTCGATAACCGGCTCCTGCCTGACGGCAGCGATCAAGACCTTCGGCGTTTTACCTTGCGCCAGCATGATCCTGACCTTCCAGAGCCCGCCGCTGAGGAAGCACGGCGGGGTGGGGCTTGGCGACCTGTTACCAACGTAGCGGGTTGACTACCGCTTTCCCTGGTCAGCCGGGCTTGCTTTCACAAGCCTCTCCCTTCAGGGAGAGGTAGCTGACGGCAGCGTCAGGCGTTTTCCAGCCGCGCGAGCAGCGCCTGGGTCGCAAAGCCGTCCGCTGTCAGCCCCTGATCGCGCTGGAAAGCGCGCAGGCCTTTGCGGGTGTTGGGGCCCATGATGCCGTCGGCACCGCCGACGTCGTACCCCAGCCGGTTGAGCGACCGCTGAAGCCGGGTCACGTCGTCCCGAGTCAGCGGCGCCTGTTCCCGGGGCCAGCCCTGGACGATGCCGTCGCGCCCGGCGATGGCGTCGCTGAGCTTGGCCACGGCCAGCGCGTAGCTGGTGGCGTTGTTGTAGCGCAGAATGCTGCGGAAGTTGGGACCGGTAAGAAACGCCGGCCCCTGGGCGCCGGCGGGGACGATCACCTCGGCGCTTGAGAATTCGGGCAGCGCGCCGCTAACGGCGCGCATGCCCTGGCGGCGCCATTTTGCAGTGCTTTTCCGCCCGGTCTGAGCGTAGTCGAAGCCGTCCGGCAGGCGAACCTCGGCGCCCCAGGGTTCCCCCGCCTGCCAGCCGGCCTGCTTGAGGTAGTTGGCCGTGGAGGCCATGACGTCGGGAATGCTGTGCCAGATATCGCGCCGGCCGTCACCGTCGCCGTCGACGGCGTAGGCGCGAAAGCTCGAGGGGATAAACTGGGTATGCCCCATGGCGCCGGCCCAGGAGCCCACCATGTCGCGGGCGGGGATATCGCCTGCGTCGACGATCCTGAGCGCGGCGAGCAGCTCTCGGCGGGCGAAGTCGCGCCGGCGGCCGTCAAAGGCTAGGGTGGCAAAGGCGTCCAGGGCGGAGTAGTCGCCGAAATGGCTGCCGTAGTTGCTCTCGATGCCCCAGATTGCCACGATCACTTCGGCGGGCACGCCGTAGCGACGCTCCATTTCCCGGGCGGTATCGCGGTGGGCGGCCAGCTTGTCGCGCCCGGTGGTCACCCGGGTGCTGGAAACGGCGGTATCCAGATACTCCCAGATAGGCTGAACAAACTCCGGCTGGTGGCGATCATGCTCGATGATGCTGGGCCGGTAGCGCACGCCGTCAAACGCCCGGGCCAGCGCCTGCTCGCTGATGCCCTCGGCGGCGGCATGGCGACGAAAATCGGCCAGCCACTGCTCAAAGCTGGCGCGCTGCCGCTCATCCATCGGAGCCTTGTCAGCCGCGCGGGCGTCGACTTCGCTCATCAGCCCGCTGTCGGCCTGCACCGCCCCCGCGGCGAGTACAAGCCCCAGCAGCGACGCCCGGACAAAGCGGCGTCTGACGACAAGCGGCCGTGCACTAGACAATCCCTGGATACAAGACAACATGGCGCTCCTCGCGTAACGGGCAAAGGAGCGATGATCCCTTACAACGGCGGCGAACACCACCCCTGACCGCAGATCGCCATTCTCAACGCGGCCTCTCTGCCGGTCAGGCCGTGCTCGACACGGGCAATACCCAGCCGCCAAGCTCATTGTTGGCGATGTCCACCAGCGCTTCGATGTGATCGTCGCGGTCGTTCAAGCAGGGAATATAGGTAAAGGTCTCGCCGCCGGCGGCGATGAAGCTTTCGCGGATTTCATCCTCGATTTCTTCCAGGGTCTCCACGCAGTCGGCGGTAAACGCCGGCGAAATCACGGCAATATGCTTATGGCCCTGCCTGGCAAGCTCGGCCACATGATCCACCGTCGCCGGCCCTAGCCATTTTTCCGGGCCGAACTTGGACTGAAACGCCGTGTCGATACTGCCCTTCTCCCAGCCCAGCTTTTCGCGCAGCAGACGGGTGGTTTTCTGGCACTGGCAATGGTAGGGGTCGCCCTCGTGCAAAAAGCGCTCGGGCACGCCGTGGTAGCTGGCCACCAGCTTGCTCGGCCGCTCGCTCAGCGGCTCATAAACATCGGTCACGGAGGTGGCCAGCGCGCGCAGGTAGCCCGGATGCTCGAAATAGGCAGGCACGGTGCGAATGGCCGGCTGCCATTTCATTTTCATCAGCGCCCGAAAGGCCTGATCGTTGGCCGTGGCCGTGGTCGGCGAGCCGTACTGCGGATACAGCGGAAAGAACAGGATGCGCTCGCAGCCGTTTTCCATCAGCCGCGTCAGCACGCTTTCGGTCGAGGGGTTGCCGTAGCGCATGCAGAAGTCCACGACCACTTCATCGCCGTAAAGCGACTGCATTTGCGCGGCGAACTTTTCCGTCTGCGCCCGGGTAATGGTGAGCAGCGGACTTTCGTCCTTCTCGGTATTCCAGATGCTTTTATAGGCCTGGCCCGACAGAAACGGCCGGCGCGTGAGCACGATCAGCTGCAGGATCGGCTGCCACTTCCAGCGGGCGTAGTCCACCACGCGCTGGTCGGACAGGAATTCGCTCAGGTACCGGCGCATGGATCCGTAGTCGGTATTGTCCGGAGTGCCGAGGTTAACCAGCACCACGCCGACTTTCGCCCGGGCAATGGGAGGATGGTCACTCTGGGCATGCTCAAGGCGGCCTTCACCCGGCTGATCCTTGGCTATCGTGGTACTCATGGCGTCTCTCCTGAATCCGGCGAAGTCATGAGCACGAATGATAGCATTTTTCCCGCAGAGTGCGGCACAAACTTGTGCCTTGATTTAATGATGTATAACTATTGGCAAACCTCGGAAACCCCCAGGCGCCGCTAAAAGGTCAGCGGCAGGCGCTCCGCCGCCGGACTGTGGTGAAAGGCATCGTGGCCGACCAGCTCGGCGTGGGGAATATACTGGATCAGACAGGCGCGGCGAATGCCGGCGCGTCTGAGCTCGGCATAGACCTCGTCGAGGGCCCGAAACAGCATGGGTTTGTTGCCCTGCATCAGCAGGTGACGGCGCCCTTCCACGTCCTCGAGTTCGACCTGGTAGAGCTGGCTGCCCGTATGGGTAATCACGCGGATATCGAAATTGTCGTGCTGGCTGGCAAACTGCCTGAGCTCTTTCAGTTCCATAAGCTCCCTCCTGTGGATTACACGCTTGTCAGCAAAAAGCGACGCCGGGTCATGACACTGCCGGGCGCTACAGGGTAGCGCCCGGCTGACCGGCCATGACACCGGTATATTATTGTTGCGACGGTCAAAATGCCGCGAAGTTCCCGAACGGCGTTCAGCGACGTCCGGGCTACTGATATTCGGACGGGTCGATGGCCTTGCCCAGCGAGTTTCGATCCACCCACTTGCCGGCTTTGGTTTCCTTGTAGCGAAATACCACCCGATCGCCAATGGCCACGGGAAGCTCCGCGTCTTCGGTCTGGTAGCTGTATTCCTCGCCGTCTACCGTCAGCGTATAGCGATACAGATCGGGCATGCCCAGCCATTCCTGGAACGGCCCTTCGCGCTCCACGGCCTGAAGCTCTCCCCGAGCTTCCAGCTTGGGCGTGCGTTTACCGCGGCGAAAACCACCTGCCATGGTGCTTCCTCTTGATGATGTATGGATTAAATACCGGCGCCGTCGTCAACGGGCCGGGCATTATACGTGCCGGCCGGCGAGTCTCAAGCGTCCGGGCCGGGCGCTCACTCGCCGAAGGCTTCGCCGTAGCTGTCCGGCGCCAGGTCCTCAAAGCGCGTGTACTTGCCGATGAACGCCATGTGGACGGTGCCGATCGGGCCGTTACGCTGCTTGCCGATCACCAGCTCGGCCAGCCCCTGGTTGTCGGGGTTGTCGGGATTGTAGACCTCGTCCCGATAGACAAAGGCGATGACGTCGGCATCCTGCTCGATGGCGCCGGATTCACGCAGGTCCGACATCACCGGGCGCTTGTTGGGCCGCTGCTCCAGCGAGCGGTTGAGCTGGGAAAGCGCCACCACCGGGCAGCCGAACTCCTTGGCCAGTCCCTTCAGCGAACGCGAAATCTCCGAAATCTCGCCGGTGCGGTTTTCGGCAAACCCGGGGATCTGCATCAGCTGCAGATAGTCGATCATGATCAGCGCCATGTTGCCGTGCTCGCGCACCACCCGGCGAATCCGCGAGCGCATCTCGTTGGGCGACAGCGCCGCGGTATCGTCGATGAACAGCTGCTTGTCCTTGAGGATATTCACCGCCGAGGTCAGCCGCGGCCAGTCCTCGTCTTCCAGCTGGCCGGTGCGCACCCGGGTCTGGTCGATCCGCCCAAGCGAGGAGAGCATGCGCAGCATCAGCGATTCCGCGGGCATCTCCATGGAAAACACCATCACCGGCCTGTCGCTGGAAATGACCGCGTGCTCGACCATGTTCATGGCCATGGCGGTCTTGCCCATGGAGGGCCTTCCGGCGATGATCACCAGATCCGAGGGCTGCAGCCCGGTGGTCATTTCGTCGAAATCGCGAAAGCCCGTGGGCAGCCCGGTCATCTCGCCCTTGAGATTAAAAAGCTCGTCGATGCGATCGACGGCCTTGGTCAAAAGATCGCTCATGCCGATGGGGCCGCCGGCCTTGGGGCGCTCCTCGGCGATCTGGAACACCAGGCGCTCGGCTTCGTTGAGCAGCTCATCCGCCGGGCGGCCCTGGGAGGCAAAGGCGCTGTCGGCAATCTGATTGGCCGCGCGGATCAGCTTGCGCAGCGTGGCCCGCTCGCGCACGATCTCGGCATAGGCGCGGATATTGCTGGCCGAGGGCGTGTTGCGCGCCAGCTCGGCAAGAAACCCGAGCCCGCCCACGGCGCTCAGCTGGTCCCGAGCTTCCAGGGCCTCGGAGAGCGTGACCACGTCCAGGGGCTGACCGGCGTCGGCCAGGTGCGCCATGACGTTGAAGATCAGGCGGTGCTCGTAGCGGTAGAAGTCATCCGCCGCCAGGTGATCGGCGACATGATCCCAGGCCGGATTGTCGAGCATCAGCCCGCCGAGCACCGACTGCTCGGCCTCCAGGGAATGGGGCGGCAGCTTCAGCGCCGCGGTTTCCTGATCCACGGGCAGCGCCTCATGGGTGGCGTCCGGCATGGGAAGCTCCTTGGCATTACGATCAACGAGAGGATACGGCATCCGGCCGGGAGCCGGGAACACAAAGGGCGCGGGGAGTTCCCCGCGCCCTTGCAGCGTCATGCCAGGCGCCGCTGTTGCGCTCGCAGGAGCGCGGCGGTGCTTATGCGGTCAAGGGATCACTCCCCCACCACCACAATGCGCACCACGGCGTCGACTTCGGCGTGCAGGTGCAGGGTGATGTCGTATTCGCCGGTCTGACGCAGCGGCCCTTCGGGCATGCGCACTTCGCTTCTGGACACGTCGATGCCCGCAGAGGAGATCGCGTCGGCCAGGTCGCGCGGCCCGATCGAGCCGAACAGCTTGCCTTCCACACCGGCCTTGGAGACCAGCGACAGCTCGATATCGTTGAGCTGCTCGGCGCGCGCTTCGGCTTCTCTCAGGCGCTCGGCGGCCTGGGCTTCGAGCTCGGCGCGCTGGGCTTCAAAGGCAGCGATGTTGTCCTTGGTGGCCGGTACGGCATGACCGTAAGGGATCAAGTAGTTGCGTCCATAGCCGGGCTTGACGGTGACCTGATCTCCCAGGCCGCCCAGCTTGCCAATATTGTCGAGCAGAATGACTTCCATCTCGTAAACCTCTTGTCAGTTGCTACTGTCAGTTGCTGCGGGCAAGGCGTGCGCGAACGTTGGCGAACGAATCAATCAGCCCTGACAGCAGCACAATGAGAATCATGGGCCAGGTGGTAATCAGCAGCAGGTAAAATGCGCCGAGCCACAGCCCGTTCATCTCCTTTAATCCAATAATACCGTGTACCAGCGCCACGCCGGCAATCAGCAGCGGTACCCAGCCCACCAGCGCAAAGCCGGCGATATCGAACAGCATGCTGACGGCGCCGAGCCCAACCAGCAGGGCAAGCTCCCGGGGAGTCAGGCGCAGGGCGTGAAACTCCTGGCGAAAGCCGCCGGGGTTATAAAGCCCCGCCTGCCAGCTGCGCGCCAGCGCCAGACAGGCAACCGCCAGCAGTATCACCACCAGCCCGGTGACGCCGTTGATGACCAGGTCGGCCAGCAGCGAAGTGTCGTACCCCGTACGGCCAAGCTCGGTGACCAGCCGATCGAACTCGGCAGAGTTCTGGCGCAGCTGTTCCAGCATGGCGTCGCTGCCGCCGGGCGGGCTGAAAATGCCCAGCTGAACCATGGCGGCGCAGGCCAGCGTGCCGACGATCAGCGCCTCGCTCCAGCGCATCCGCTCGCGCAAAACCACGCTCATCAGCGTTGCCAGCAGGATGCTCGAGAGCGGCACTACGTCGCCCTGGGTCCACCACCAGCCCGCCGGGATGGCCGCGGCCAGAATCACCGGCAGCGCGGCGGCAAACCCCTTGCGCAACGTCACCAGCGCGGCAATCGCGGCGCCGAGCCAGAAAAGCCAGGGCACCAACGAGGCCAGCACGGCCGCGCCGGCGGCGTAGCTCGGGCGCTGCATCAGCCAACGGGCAAAGGCCAGCATGGCGTCGACGGCTTACTGGTGGCTATCGGTATAGGGCAAAAGGGCCAGGTAGCGCGCCCGCTTGACGGCGCCGGCGAGCTGGCGCTGATAGCGCGCCTTGGTACCGGTAATGCGGCTGGGTACGATCTTGCCGGTCTCGGTGATGTAAGCCTTCAGCGTGTCCAGATCCTTGTAGTCGATCTGCTTGACGCCTTCAGCGGTAAAGCGGCAGAACTTGCGGCGACGGAAAAAACGTGCCATGGAATAGCTCCTTGAGTGCGTGCAGGGGTAAGGCGCTGGCCGCGTCGAGCAGCCGTGGCGGTGTTACGCAGATTCGTTACGCGGATTCGCTGCGCGGCTTGTCGTCACGCGGCTTGTCGTCACGACGCTGGCGCTTCTCTTCCACCGGCTTCATCATCGGCGACGCTTCGGTAATGGCTTCGTTGCAGCGCATGACCAGGCTGCGAATGATGGCGTCGTTGAAACGGAAGATATTTTCCAGCTCTTCGATCGTTTCGCTCTCACACTCGACGTTCATCAGCACGTAGTGAGCCTTGTGGATCTTGTTGATCGGGTACGCCAGGTGGCGACGGCCCCAGTCTTCCAGGCGATGCACGGTGCCGCTATTTTCGGTGACGATGCCGGTGTAGCGCTCGACCATGGCCGGCACCTGCTCGCTCTGGTCCGGGTGGGCCATGAACACGATTTCATAATGACGCATGGAATCTCCTTGCGGTTTGGCAGCTTCCATTGGGCGCGAAGCCTCAAGGAAGCAAGGAGTCATACTAGAATGCGCCGGGCACGCGCGGGGCGCTGCCGGGCATCAAGCAGAACTGATAAAATGCCCGCCGGTAAAAAGCGGGCGCAGGCATTCTAGGGAAGCGAGGCTTGACTTGCAAGCCGGCGCTGGCGCAGCGCCTCGAACAGGCAAATGCCGGTGGCCACGGAGACGTTGAGGCTCGAGACCTGCCCGGCCATGGGCAGTTTGGCCAGATAGTCGCAGGCCTCCCGGGTGAGCCGGCGCATGCCCTTGCCCTCGGCGCCCATGACCAGCGCTATCGGGCCGCTGAAGTCGATATCGTAGACGCTGGCGTCGGCCTCGCCGGCGGTGCCGGTAATCCACACGCCGGCGTCTCGCAGGGCGCCAAGCGTACGCGCCAGGTTGGTGACCTGATAGACCGGTACGCTTTCCGCCGCGCCGCAGGCCACCTTGCGCACCGTAGCGTTAAGCGGTGCAGCGCGGTCTTTGGGCACAATCACGCCGTGGGCGCCGGCGGCGTCGGCGCTTCGCAGGCAAGCGCCGAAGTTGTGCACGTCGGTGACGCCGTCGAGCACCAGCAGTAGCGGCGGCGCATCGCCGGGCCAGGCCTTGAGCTTGAGCTTGAGCGAGGATTCGTTTTCCGCCACCAGCGGCGGGCAGAACGCCACCACGCCCTGGTGGGCGCCCCCTCGAGTGAGCTGGTCGAGCGTCTCTCGGGGATGCTCCTTCACCGTCGCTCCGCTATCAGTGGCTCGACGGATCAGCGCCTGCAGACGCTTGCCCGCGCCCTGCTGAACCCACAGCTCCCGGGGCGCCTCGCCGCGCGCAAGCAGGCTTTCGAGCGCGTGGACGCCGAAGACGTGATCCAGCCCTTTCGGGGGCCGCGGGGCGGACGACTTCGCGCTCACGCCGAACCTTCCTGCTTGCTCGACGCTCCGTCCGAGCCGCTACGGCGACGGCGCGAAGGGCGCCGGGGCCGCGGCGGGCGCTCGTCGGCGAGGTTGAAGTCGATCTTGCGCTCGTCCATGTCGACCCGCGCTACCTGCACGGTGACGCTGTCGCCCAGCCGATAGGTGGTGCCGGTATGCTCGCCCTTGAGGCGGTGCTTCTCGGCCTCGTAATGGTAATAGTCCGAGGGCAGCAAGCTGATATGCAAAAGCCCCTCGACAAAGAACGCGTCCAGACGAATGAAGAGGCCAAACTGGGTCACCGCCGCCACGCTGCCGTCGAAGGTTTCCCCCAGCTTGTCGGACATGAACTCGCACTTGAGCCAGCTTTCCACGTCCCGGGTGGCGTCGTCGGCGCGGCGCTCGGTCATCGAGCAGTGTTCGCCGAATTCGAGCATCTGCTCGAACGTATAGGGGCACCACTGGCTCGGCGGTTCCACCGGCGCGCCCTCGGCGCGCAGCACGGTAGCGGTCTTGCGCGGCCCGCGAATGACCGAACGGATGGCGCGGTGCACCAGCAGGTCAGGATAGCGGCGAATCGGCGAGGTAAAGTGGGCGTAGGCCTCGTAGGCCAGCCCGAAGTGGCCTTCGTTCTGGGGAGAATAGGCCGCCTGATTCATCGAGCGCAGCATCACCGTCTGGATGACGTCGGCGTCGGGCCGGTCGGCGATGCTTTCCCGCAGCGCCTGAAAGTCCTGAGGCGTCGGATCGTCGCCGTTGGGCAGGGTCAGCCCCAGCTCGTTAAGAAACAGGCGCAGCTTCTCCAGCCGCTCGGCCGAGGGCTTCTCGTGAATGCGGTAAAGCCCCGGCAGATCGTGGGTGTCGAGAAAGCGCGCGGTGGCGACGTTGGCCGCCAGCATGCACTCCTCGATCATCTTGTGGGCATCGTTGCGGCTGCGCGGCACGATCTTTTCGATCTTGCGTTCGTCGTTGAACACAATCTCGGTTTCGGTAGTATCGAACTCGATGGCGCCGCGAGCCTCCCGGGCCTCGCGCAGCACGCGATACAGCGCGTGCAGCTGCTCCAGGGGCTTGACCAGGTCGGCGTACTCCTCGCGCAGGGCCTCGCCGTCGTCGCTGTTTTTGTCGAGGATCGCCGCTACCTTGTTATAGGTCAGCCGGGCGTGGGAGTTCATTACCGCTTCGTAAAAGCGATACCCCCCCACTTCTCCCGCGGCGGTGATGTTCATCTCGCAGACCAGCACCAGGCGGTCGACCTTCGGGTTCAGCGAACAGAGCCCGTTGGACAAGAGCTCCGGCAGCATGGGCACCACCTGCCCGGGGAAGTAGACCGAGTTGCCGCGCCGGCGACCTTCGGCGTCCAGCGGCGTTCCCGGACGCACGTAGTGCGAGACGTCGGCAATCGCGACCAGCAGCTTCCATGCCCCGGCCTCGGTCTGCCAGGCGCAGACGGCGTCGTCGAAGTCCTTGGCGGTCTCGTCATCGATCGTGACCAGCGGCACGTCGCGCAGGTCGATGCGATGACGCTTGTCGTCTTCCTCGACCTCGGCGGGAATTGTGGCGATCTGGTCGAGCACCTCGGGCGGAAACTCGGCGGGAATCTCGTAGCTGCGGATGGCAATGTCGATTTCCATCCCGGGATCCATGCGCTCGCCCAGCACTTCGGCCACCTCGCCTACCGGCTGCACCCGAGTCTCGGGCTGCTGAGTGATGTTGACCGAGACCACCTGCCCGTCCTGGGCGCCGGCGCAGGCGCTGTGCGGCACGATGACTTCCTGGGTGATACGCGGATTTTCCGGGATCAGCACGCCGAACTCGGGGGTGTTGCGGCGATAAATGCCCACCAGACTCTGGGTGTTGCGCGCCAGCACCTCGACGATCGTGGCCTCGTCGCGCCCGCGGCGGTCGCGCCCGCTGATGCGTACCAGCACGTAGTCGCCGTGGAAGACGCGGCGCATCTGCCGGGGCTGGAGCACCAGGTCGGGCTTCTTGCCGTCGTCGCGCAGCAGAAACCCGAAGCCTTCGCGGTGGCCGATGATCTTGCCCTTGATCAGGTCAAGCTTGTCGATCAGCGCATAGGCTCCGCCGCGGTTGCGCAGCACCTGGCCGTCGCGCTCCATGGCCGCCAGCCGGCGGCGCACGGCTTCCTGAAGCTCTTCATCATCCAGACCGAGCATGCGGCTCATGTTCTCATGGGTGATGGGCTTGCCGTAGGCTTCAAGGGCTGCCAGCAGATATTCGCGGCTGGGCGCCGGGTTGGGATACTTGTGCGCTTCGCGCTTGGCGTGCGCGTCATCACTTAACGTCCATTCTTTCATGCGGTAAGCATCCTTGAGGGCGTGCATGGAAGGCAGTGAAGCCTGGCAGGCGCAGAGCGCGGCGAGCCGCGATGGTCAGCGCCCGGGGCGCTGGCGAAAGAAAGCATTCTTTCGGATATTTTCATGGACAGTGTTCTTTTCATCATGCGGGCAGTATAGCGCTGCCTGCGCCATCACCCAACCGCCAAATGCTCTCGCCGCTCGGCCGGCGCCTGGCGGCTTCGTTTTGATCGGCATGCTCGACACGCATAGCGGCGGGCCGCCGTGCGCCCGACAGCTTGCCCTTGATAGCCTGTCCTAGATAAAAAAGGCTTGCGTTTTGTCATCACAGCGGTATCATACGCGCCACTTGCCCGGGTGGCGGAATTGGTAGACGCGCTAGCTTCAGGTGCTAGTGTCCGTATGGACGTGGAGGTTCAAGTCCTCTCCCGGGCACCAATTCATCGACGGACAGCATGATTCATTACGCTGCCGCTCATGCATTGGTGCACAAGGTTGTATTCGCCCAGGTGGCGGAATGGGTAGACGCGCCAGCTTCAGGTGCTGGTATCCTCGCGGATGTGGAGGTTCAAGTCCTCTCCTGGGCACCACGCGAATACGGCCGCAAAGCAGGTATTCCAAGTCAACGATGCGCCCGGGTGGCGGAATGGGTAGACGCGCCAGCTTCAGGTGCTGGTATCCTCGCGGATGTGGAGGTTCAAGTCCTCTCCCGGGCACCATGGCCAAGATAGCGGCCCGCGCATCAGGCTATATCTGTCTTCCCTGATCATCCCTCTTGTTCAGGCTTTCTCCCGCTCACGCTTTTTACCGCACAGACGCTTATCGCCTGCCCCAGGCGCTGCCTTTTTGCTGCCTTATTGAAAACGCCCGGGCTTGCGCGCCACCGCGTCCAACGCCCAGCCGTCCGTGCTTTTCTGCCCTTCCAGACGCTTTTCCGTGCTCTTTGGCAACTCAGGAAAAAAATCCAGCCCGGTTTTTGCCTCTACCTCGTCAATGCTTACCAGGTATTCATCCAGCGGTTCGCTGCCCCGCACGTCCTGGGGCATGATAAACGCCAGCGCTCTGGGGTCGCCGCCGTTCGGCGCCACGATAATCTTGTAAAAGGCGGCGGGCACTTCCACCAGCCCCACGCGGTTGAGCACGTTACTCATGAAATCGGGCGGATAAACCGGTCCTGCCACTATCTGCAGCCGCTCGAAACGCGGCGCGAAGTGATCCATGACCGCCTCTTCCAGGCGCTGCCAGAGCTGGCGGTTGAGCTCCGGGGTCTGGGGCAGCATGTTGCTCATCAGGAAGGTATCGACCTGGGCATCGCGGCCGTGCACCGCGGCAATGGCGTAGTTGGGGGCCAGATGGCCGCGATCGTAGCCGCTGCCCGAGTAGCTTGCCGGGGTGATCGGCCAGAGCGCGCGCCAGTCGGCCCGGAAACCCGGCCGCGAGCCGATCCGGCTATCGTCCACGGCCTCGACCTGATAGCTCACCCAGAGCGCGCCGGCGCGCACGTCGGACCAGCCCGCCAGATAGCCGTCGTTACGCAGCACGCGGTGGACGCTGGTCGGCGTCAGCTCGTCCCAGGTGGGCACGCCCATCCAGGTATAGTCGTCGCGATACTGGCGCTCCTGGTACTGCCAGAGCCCCGTGATCACCGCCACGAATAACAGCGTGATCCCCAGGCGACGTCCGTGTCGTCGAAAGCGTAACGGCTTGGCCACGTCGGGCTCCTTGTCAGCACAGGCGGGCCGGCTACCAGCCCAGGGAAAACATGCTTTCCAGGTCGTGGCGGGAATGCACCTGCATGGCGTTGAGCGTTTCCGTATCGCTGATGCCTTCCACGGCGTTCAGCCGCTCGGTGACCAGCTCGGCCAGGCTCTCGAAGTCCCGGGTGCGGGCAATGGCAACCAGGTCGTAGCGGCCGCAGGTGGAGTACACCTCGCTGATGCCCTCCACTTCCGCCAGCCGCTCGGCGACGGGCTTGACCTGGCCTTTCTCGGTGTTGATCAGGATGACTGCGTTTTGCATAGCTTCCTCTCGCGCACGCCTCTGGCGCAGCGCTGTGTCAAATGGCCTGTCGAACGCCTAGTGGCGATAGCAGCGAGTATATCAGCACGGCGCTGAGCCGCGCAGCCGCCGGCTGGGGCTATCGCAGCTGATGCGTCCAGGGGTGAATTCATGGCGCCCCTCGCAGCCCTGCTGGCGGCTCAAGCCGGGAGCTCAATATCTGGCGGCGATGTCGCTGCGAGTGCTCGCACCCGGTGCGCGGTTCCGCTAGCATGAGAAACCGTCGTCAGAACCTGTCACGGCCGCTATCTACCCAACGACACCGTCAAGGAGACACCATGGCCGATCAAAACCGTCGTCGTTTCATGCGCCAAGGCGCATTGGGGCTTGCCGCTCTGCCGCTGGGCGCCGGCGTTCTGCCGCGCACAGCGCTGGCACAGTCCCTGCCGCGGCTGGATCCGTCCAGCAGCAACGCCCGGGCGCTCAACTACGTGGAAAAGGCCAGCGACGCCAGCGATCATCCGGCCTACGAGCCGGGCCAGACGTGTGCCAACTGCATGTTCTATACCGCTGACACCCAGGGCTGCCAGCTGTTTCCCCAGCACAGCGTGGCCTCCGGCGGCTGGTGCCAGTCCTGGACCGAGGCCGGCTGAGTCCCGCAGGCGTCCACCGTCACCGCGGTTCGGCTTACAGCGCGGCCGCCAGACGCGTGCCCTGCTCGATGGCCCGCTTGGCGTCGAGCTCAACGGCCCGGTCGGCGCCGCCAATCAGATGAACCCGGCTGCCCCGACGCTCGAGCGGCGCCAACAGCTCGCGAACCGGCTCCTGGCCGGCGCATACCACAACGGTATCCGCCGCCAATACCTCTGACCGGCCGTCGCGCCGGATGTGCAGTCCCGCGACGTCCACCCTCAGATACTCGCACCCGGCGAGCATGGTCACGCCGTGCTTTCTGAGCGACGCCCGGTGCACCCAGCCGGTGGTTGCCCCGAGCTCTTTGCCCGGCTTGCTGGTTTTACGCTGCAGCAGCGTTACCCGGCGCGGCACCCGCGGCGGCCTGGGCGCCTGCAAACCGCCGGGCTCCCCGACGCTCAGGTCCACCCCCCACTGGCGGCACCAGGCGTCAACGTCCAGCGCGGTCGCCGCCTGACTGACCAGCCGCTCGGCGACGTCAAACCCGATGCCGCCGGCGCCGATGATCGCCACTCGCTGCCCGACTCGCTCCGGGTGCTCGATGGCCTCCGCGTAGGTCAGCATTTGACCTCTTTTTCTGGCTTCCGCCAGGCCCGGCAGCGCAATCTCCCTCGGGCGCACTCCGGTGGCCAGTATCACTTCGTCAAACTCCCCCAGGGTTTCGACGTTAGCGGCGGCGTTCAGGCGCACGTCCACGGCGTATTTTTCCAGCATGACGCGGTAATAGCGCAGCGTTTCGCTGAACTCCTCCTTGCCGGGAATCTGCCGCGCGTAGTTGAACTGGCCGCCAAGCGCGCTCTGCTGCTCAAACAGCACCACTCGGTGCCCCCGGCTGGCCGCGGTTACCGCGGCAGCCAGCCCCCCGGGCCCGCCGCCCACGACGGCAACGGTTTTCGCCGCCGGCGTCGGCTCGACGACAAGCTCGGTTTCGTGGCAGGCGCGCGGATTGACCAGACAGGAAGTCAGCTTGCCGGCGAAAGCGTGGTCCAGGCAGGCCTGGTTGCAGGCGATGCAGGTGTTGATTTCTTCCGCCTTGCCGGCTCTGGCCTTGGCAATCCACTCGGCATCGGCCAGAAACGGCCGCGCCATGGAGACCATGTCCGCCTGGCCCTCGGCAACGATGCGCTCGGCGACGTCGGGCATGTTGATACGATTGGTGGCAATCAGCGGAATGGCAAGCTCCGCTCGCATGCGCCGGGTGACCCGGGCAAACGCCGCCCGGGGGACGCTGGTGACAATGGTCGGCACCCGGGCCTCGTGCCAGCCGATACCGGTATTGATCGCATCGGCGCCGGCGGCTTCAACGGCGCGCCCCAGGGCCACGACCTCCTCCCAGGTACTGCCGTCCTCCACCAGGTCGAGCATGGACAGGCGAAAGATCAGCGCGAAGCCGTCGCCGGTCGCTTCCCGGATGCGGCGCACGATCTCCACGGCAAAGCGGATGCGGTTGGCAAAGCTTCCGCCCCAGGCGTCGGTACGTCGATTGGTGCGCCGGCAGAGGAACTGGTTGATCAGATAACCCTCGGAGCCCATGACCTCGACGCCGTCGTAGCCGGCCCGCTGCGCCAGCTCGGCACAGCGCACGTAGTCTTGTATCTGCTGCTCGACTTCATCATCCGCAAGCGCCCGGGGCGCAAAGGGGCTGATCGGCGCCTGGATGGCCGACGGTGCGACCGCGTCCGGCGAATAGGCATAGCGTCCGGCGTGCAGAATCTGCAGGCAGATATGGCTGCCCTCGGCGTGCACGGCATCCACCACCCGGCGGTGATCCGCCAGCTGATCGTCGCCGGTCAAGGCGTGCGCACCCTGAAACACGGCACCTTCCGCATTCGGCGCCATGCCGCCGGTGACCAGCAGCGAAACGCCGGCCCGAGCGCGTTCGGCGTAGAACGCCGCCAGGCGTGCAAAGCCGTTCGGCGCCTCTTCCAGGTTGGTATGCATGGAGCCCATCAGCACGCGGTTTTCAAGCTCGAGCGGGCCCAGCCGAAGCGGCTGGAAAAGCCCGGGATAGGTCGTCATCAGACTCTCCTTGCGGCCATATTCAAACAAGCGTATGACATCGACGGGCAAACGTACACCTGGTCCAGGAACGCTGCGGATAACCGGCGTGAACGAAAGCTTTCACCCGGGGTCTCAACGAGATACGGTGGGCCCGAGATTGACGCCGGGTAAAAAAGCAAAGCCTTATTTTTTGCAATATCTATACTTGAAATATTTTTTGTAAGGCCTATGTTGATAGGGTAAGTGGACGCAAGCCCGTCCCTCAAGCAGGGTCGGCGCTACAGCACCAGTGTCTTAACAACCGCACGACAAGAGGTGTCCATGAAAACGTCACTCAAGTATGGTCTCAAGACAGTTGCCGTTGCCAGTGCCTTTAGCCTGGCGTCCGGCATGGCGCTCGCCGCCGAGCCCGGCAACGATCCCCAAAACGCCGTACACCCGGACCAGGCCACGGACTCCGCCAACAACCCGGAAGACGTGCAGAACAGGACGCAGGGCCAGGGCCAGGTGGATCCCAACGAGCCAACTGTCAACCCCGCGGACAGCACCAACAGCGCAAGCGACCCCAGCGACACGCCGTCGCCCAACGGTGAACTGCCGGAAAATGACGGCCTGGACGAGGACCACGGCGTCAACTCCGACAACGTCCCCTTGGACGAATAACGCCTCGCCCCTACCGTTGGTGCGCCTTTGCATCGCCTGAACGAAACCCGGCTTTCAGCCGGGTTTTTTTGTATCGTCCTGTGACTGCGTCCCGCTCGACGCGCGTGCTACTATATTCAGCGCCTTTATGACTCCCGGGACCTGGCCATGTCGCTTGAAGACCTGCATCTGAACCTGCGCAACCTGGCGCCTGCGGACTATCCGCAGCTGAAGACCCTGATGGACGCCGTGTACCACAGCCTCGGCGGCGCCTGGCCCAAGCGCACCGTCGACACGCTGATCCAGGCCTTCCCCGACGGGCAGATCGCGATTGAAAACGACGGCGTGATCGTCGGCGTGGCGCTGACCGTCCAGGTGGACTACGCCGCGTTTTCCAACCCCCACCGCTACGACGACCTGATCGACCAGCGCGAGATTGTCCTCAACAACGCCGACGGCGACGCCATGTACGGGCTGGACGTGCTGATCCACCCGGACTACCGCGGCTACCGCCTGGGGCGACGGCTTTATGAAGCGCGCAAGGAGCTGTGCCGCTCGATGAACCTGCGCGCCATTCTGGCCGGCGGTCGTATTCCCCGGTATCACGAGCACGCCGACGCGCTGGCCCCGAGCGAGTACATCGAAAAAGTCGCGCGCAAGGAGTTCTACGACCCGATTCTGTCCTTCCAGCTGGCCAACGACTTCCAGGTCAAGCGGCTGCTGCGCAAGTATCTGCCCGAAGACGCCCAGTCCCGGGGCTACGCCACCCTGCTCGAATGGAACAACATTCTCTTTGAGCCCGCCGAGCGCGTGCTCAACACCCGCCCCACCCAGGTGCGCGTGGGCGCGGTACAGTGGCAGATGCGCGAGTTTTCCTCCGTGGAGGCCGCGCTGCAGCAGATCGAGTACTTCGTCGATGCGCTGTCGGACTACCAGAGCGACTTTGCCGTCTTTCCGGAGCTTTTTAACGCCCCGCTGATCGGGCTTCAGGATCGCGCCGCCCAGCAGGACCCCATCGGCGCCATTCGCTTTCTGGCCGGCTTCACCGAGCCTTTCAAGACAGAACTTTCGCGCATGGCAGTGGCCTACAACATCAATATTATCGGCGGATCCATGGTCGAGGTCGGCGACGACGACCGGCTTTACAACATTGCCTATCTGTTCCACCGCGACGGCAGCGTCGAGCGCCAGGCCAAGCTGCACATTACGCCCCAGGAGCGCCGCGACTGGATGGTCGAGGGCGGTGATGACCTCCGGGTATTCGACACCGACGCCGGCCGGGTGGGTATTCTGATCTGCTACGACGTGGAGTTCCCGGAGCTGTCGCGCCTGCTGGCCGACCAGGACATGGATATCCTGTTTGTGCCTTTCTGGACCGACACCAAGAACGGCTACCTGCGAGTGCGCCACTGCGCCCAGGCCCGAGCTATCGAGAACGAGTGCTACGTGGTGCTGTGCGGCAGCGTAGGCAACCTGCCGTCCATCGAGAATCTCGATATCCAGTACGCCCAGTCGGCGGTATTTTCGCCCTCGGACTTTGCCTTCCCCCACGACGCGGTGCTGGCGGAAACCACGCCCAATACCGAAATGATCTTCTTTTCCGATCTCGACCTCACCCGGCTCACCGTGGTGCGTGCCGAGGGCTCGGTGACCAACCTCAAGGACCGCCGCCAGGACCTGTTCGACCTGCGCTGGCGGGACTGGTCATGGAAATCCGGCGCCAATCTGGAACACGACGGCGACTAGCCGCCGCGGACAGCTCAGGGCCACAGCAGATGCGCCGGGATACGCCCGGCCGCATCGAACACGACGCCTTCGTCCATGAGCCTGTCGCGCTGGCGATCGGCGCCGCCGTGGTCGGCCGGCTTGCGGGTGGCTGCCACCACTCGATGCCAGGGTAAATCACTGCCCGCCGGCAGCTTGCGCATGGCGGTGCCGACCATTCGCGCCGTCGCCCCTTCGGTCATTTTCGCCACGCGGCCGTAGGTGGTGACCCGCCCCGGCGGTATCTGCGCCACCACGGTATGGATCTGCTCCAGAAGCTCAGAGCGCGCCATGTCACCTCCCGCCACTGATGAACTCTTGGACTGATGCGTTTTATCCTCTACTCGCGCTTCGCCCCGCGAGCCGGCCAGGCGTCCGCATCCACTCTGTCAACAAGCCTGGGGAACTGCGCCGGATTGAAAACCGGCTCTGCCCCGGCCCGGAGCTGTCGCTCGTAGTCGCGGAAAAGAGCGAAAGCCACCGGCGACAGCAGCAAAATGGCTATCAGGTTGATAATAGCCATCATGCCCATGGACAAATCGGCGAAGTTCCAGATGGGGCCAAGACTCGCCACGGAGCCGACCATGACCATGGCCAGTACCGCCAGCCGGTAGATCAGTACCGCCGCCGGCGCACGGCGGCCGGCCAGATACTCAACGTTCACTTCGCCGTAGGAATAGTTGGCAATCACCGAGGTGAAGGCAAACAGCAGGATCGCCACGGCGACAAACATGCCGCCCCACCGGCCCACGTGACTGGAAAGCGCCATCTGGGTCAGCTGAATGCCGCTGGCCTCGTCGCCGGCCAGCAGCTCCGGGCCGGCCATGATGATAATCGCCGCGGTGGCGGTGCAGATCACTAGCGTATCCAGAAACACCCCGAGCATCTGAATAAACCCCTGGGCAGCAGGATGATCGGGCTTGGTGGTCGCCGTGGCCGCAGCGTTGGGCGCCGACCCCATGCCTGCCTCGTTGGAAAACAGCCCGCGCTGAATACCGTTCATGATCGCCTGAGACACGGCGTAGGCCACGGCACCGCCAGCGGCCTGCTCCAGGCCGAAGGCGCTCTTGACAATAGTGCCAATGGCGCCGGGCAGCTCGGTGACGTTCATGGCGACTACTGCCAACGCCAGAATCAGGTACAAAAGCGCCATCAGCGGCACGATGAGCTCGGCCACCCGAGCGATGGACTTGAGCCCGCCGAAGATGATCGGAGTAACTACTGCAACCAGCAGCACGCCGATGGCCCAGGTAGGCACAGCAAACGCCTGCTCCATGGCCTGGGCAATGGAGTTGGCCTGAACGCTGTTAAACGCCAGACCAAAGGCGATGATCAGGCACACCGAAAACGCCGCGGCGAGCCAGCGGAGTCCCAGACCGCGCTCGATATAGCGCGCCGGACCACCGCGAAAAGTTCCGTCTCCGTGGTCTGTCTTGAACGCCTGAGCCAGAGTCGACTCGATGAAACTGGTGGCCATGCCCACCATTGCTGTCATCCACATCCAGAACACTGCCCCGGGGCCGCCGAGGGAAATTGCCACGGCCACGCCGGCGAGGTTGCCAGTACCCACTCGCGCCGCCAGACTGGTGGACAGCGCCTGGAACGAAGAGATCCCCCCGTCCGACTCTCGGGATCGGCGCAGCAGGCTGAACATGTGGCCGAAATAGCGCAGCTGGATGCCCCGGGTCATGACCGTGAAGTAAAGGCCGGCACCCAGCAGCAGATAAATCAGCACGCTACCCCATAAAAGGCCGTTGCCGGCATCGACCAGCCCGGTAAAAGTGGCAAAAAAAGCGTTGTCCATGACGTGTGTCCGTTTGCGTGTGGTAGTGAAGTCTGCCTGAATGACGCCATCCGGACAGCAGCGATGGCAGATACCGGGCGCAGAAACGCAGGCGTGGCGCTGCGCGGGCCGTGCTCCCCCATGCGGCCTACCCCTGTTTGACGCCCGGCACAAAATAGCAATAAATATGGTTTTGAGTAAAAAAATTAGCGCGATTTAACAATCAAACGCCAGGCCCGAGGGAATAGTGATGCTCGATCAATGGCTGGACATGACGCTGAACGATAAAGCGCCGCCGGTTTACTCAGGCGCGCTGGCCTCGGCCAGCTACCGGCTACACGCCCCGGGCGTGCTGGAGCTGGTGCCCGACACCCGGGCGACCAACGCCCGGGCCTGCGTATTTTCCGCCGCCGTTCACGGTAACGAAACCGCGCCGGTAGAGCTCATCGGCGAGCTGCTCGCCGCGATTGAAGCCGGCACGCTGCGCCTGGGCGCGCCGCTGCTGGTGATGCTCGGCAATATTCCGGCCCTGCGCGCCGGCACGCGCTATATCACTACCAATCTCAACCGGCTCTTCAAGCGCGGCCTGGACACCGCCGGCAGTGAACCCGACCGCGCCCGGGAGCTCATCGCCCGGGTCGATGCGTTCTACGCCCGCCACTCAGCGCTGCCGCCGCTGCACTACGATCTGCACACCGCCATACGCGAAAGCCTCTACCCGCGCTTTGCCGTGGTGCCGTACTCTTCCACTCCCACGGCGCCGGAGCAGTGGGAGTGGCTTGCCGCCGCCGGCATTCAGGCGGTGCTCGACCAGCACTGTCACAGCTGGACCCTTTCCCACTACAGCCGCCACTACCACGGCGCGCAGGCCTTTACCCTGGAGCTTGGCCGAGTCGCCCCCTTCGGCGGCAATGACCTGGCAGCGCTTGGGCCCATGCTTGGCCTGCTCAAAGCGCTGGCCGGCGGTGCCATCCCCGCCCGGGCACCCGCCGACACCATGGACTTTTTCCGCGTTGAGCGGGAGGTCAGGCGCGAAAGCGACGAATTTTGCCTATGCTTTGCCGACGACACGCCCAACTTCACCGCCTTTGCCCCGGGCACGCGGCTGGCCCGGGACGCCCGCACCGGCGATACGGTAGTGGACCACACGCCGCTGCACGTGGTCTTTCCCAACGCCCGGGTGGAAATCGGCGCTCGGGCGGCCCTGCTGGCAACGGCGGCCGCGCCGCCCAACACCAAGGTCGAATAAACATGCCTTCACACAGGACGCGCCAGGCCGGAGCGGCCTGTTAAAATCGCCTGCTTTTCGTGCGCTGCTACGCTTTTCCCTGATCGATAGGCGACGGTTGCTGCCACCATCCCTGTTCTGGAGCCTCTGCTATGGCCGCCACTCCTCTGCCCCTTGAAGTGCGCAACATTACCAAGCGCTTTGGCGATACGGACGTCTTGAAGGGGCTTTCTCTCGAAGCCCGCAAGGGCGACGTCATTACCCTGATCGGCGCTTCCGGCTCGGGCAAAAGCACCTTTCTGCGCTGCATGAACCTGCTCGAACAGCCCGACGCCGGCGAGCTGATCGTTCACGGCGAAACCGTTCGCTTCAAGGACACCGCCAGAGGGCGCGAACCCGCCGACTGGAAGCAGGTGGTGCGCATGCGCGCCAAGCTTTCCATGGTGTTTCAGGGGTTCAACCTCTGGGCGCATATGACGGTGCTCGAGAACATCATCGAGGCGCCGATCCACGTGCTCGGCAAGTCGAAAAGGGACGCCGTCGAACACGCCGAGGCGCTGCTCGAGCGCGTGGGTCTGAGCCACCGCGCCAACGCCTACCCGGCGCAGATCTCCGGGGGCCAGCAGCAGCGCGGCGCCATCGCCCGGGCGCTGGCCATGGATCCTGAAGTGATGCTGTTCGACGAGCCCACCTCGGCGCTGGATCCGGAGCTGGTGGGTGACGTGCTCAGGGTCATGCACGATCTCGCCGACGAAGGCCGCACCATGGTGGTGGTCACCCACGAAATGAGCTTCGCCCGCAACGTCGCAAGCCAGGTGATGTACCTCCACGAAGGCCGGGTGGAAGAAGCCGGCAGGCCCGCCGAGGTGCTCGACACTCCGCAATCGCCGCGCCTCAAGCAGTTCTTGGCGCCCAAATACTGATTCAAGCCAGGTACTGCCTGCTTCAAGCCAAGTACTGACTCAGGCACTGACTTTCGAAAAATCCGGAGACTCCCCATGCTGGATTTACAGGGCTACGGCCCCCGGCTGCTGGAAGGCGCCGGCGTCACCGTGTCGCTTGCCGTGCTGTCGCTGGCGCTGGCCATCGCGCTGGGGCTGGTCACCGCCAGCGCCAAGGTGTCGCGCAGCGTCATCGCCCACCGCACCGCGACGCTTTACACCACGCTGATCCGCGGCGTGCCCGATCTGGTACTGATGATGCTTCTGTTCTTCGGCGGCCAGATCGGCGTCAACGCCGCCACCGACTGGCTCTACGACGCCTATGGCGTGGACATCTTCATCAACATCAACGAGTTTGTCGCCGGCGTGGTCACCATCGGGCTGATTTTCGGCGCCTACATGGGCGAAACCTTTCGCGGCGCCTTCATGGCAGTGGACCAGGGCCAGATCGAGGCCGGCAAGGCCTACGGCATGAACAGCCGTCTGGTGTTCTGGCGCATCCGCTTCCCGCAGATGATGCGCCACGCCCTGCCGGGGCTGTCCAACAACTGGATGGTGCTGCTCAAGACCACCGCACTGGTCTCGATTATCGGGCTTTCCGACATGGTGCGCATTGCCGCCGAGGCCTCCAAGGCCACCCGGGAGCCGTTTACCTTCATGATGGTCGTGGCCGTGATTTACCTGCTGATCGCCAGCGTGTCTGAATGGATCTTTGCCCGGCTGCAGAAACGCTACAGCATCGGCTACGGGGAGGGTAAATAATGCAGGCACTTCTTGAGCGACTCGATGCACTGCTCGCCGACAACAGCATCTTCACCCTGCAGACCCTTTCCTACTACGGCGACGGGCTTGTTACCACCGTGCAGCTGGTCTTTCTTTCGCTGATCATCGGCCTGGTGCTGGCGGTGCCGCTGGCCGTGGGCCGCTGCTCGCGCCACCGGCTGATCAACTGGCCGATTTTTGCCTATACCTATGTATTTCGCGGCACTCCGCTGCTGGTGCAGCTCTATCTGATCTACTACGGCGTGGTGTTCGTCGAAGGCGTGCAGGAGTCCTGGCTGTGGCCGCTGATCAAGGATCCGTTCGTGCCCGCGCTCGTCGCGTTTACTCTGAATACGGCGGCCTACACCACGGAAATATTTCGCGGCGCAATCAAGGCCACGCCCCAGGGTGAAATCGAGGCCGCCCGGGCCTACGGCATGTCGCCGGCGCTGACGCTCAGGCGCATCGTGCTGCCCAGCGCCTTTCGCCGGGCGCTGCCGGCCTACGGCAACGAAGTGATCTTCATGCTTCACGCCAGCGCCATCGCCAGCGTCGTTACGCTGATGGATTTGACCGGCGCGGCGCGCTTTGTCTACGCGCGCTTCTATGCGCCCTTTGATGCGTTTCTGTTCGTCGCGGCGATCTACCTGTGCCTGACGTTTGCCACTCTTTACTTCTTCCGCTTTCTGGAAAAGCGCCTGCTGGGCCACCTCAAGCCGGCATCCTAGCCGATCGAGGGCACCCGAGACGGAAAAAGCCTTTGCCCCGCCTTCCCGGCGAAGGTAAGTTGTGGGGGATCACCGCCCGGCGGTGTCTTCCCTTCGCAAGGAGATACTTACAATGAAAAAATGGCTGACCTTTTCCCTGCTGAGCCTTGCCGTCGCCGCTACCAGCGCCCAGGCACGCAACGACGATCAGATCCGCATCGGCGTGGACGTGCCCTACGAGCCCATGGAATACCGCACCCCGAGCGGCGAACTCACCGGCTTCGATATCGATCTTGGCAACGCCCTGTGCGCCGAGATGAACAAGGACTGCGAATGGATCGTGCAAGGCTGGGACGGCATCATCCCCGGTCTCATGGCGCGCAAGTACGACGCCATCATGTCGTCGATGACCATCAACGACAAACGGCGCGAACGGGTGCTCTTCTCCGAGCCCTACTTCACCCCGCCCTCGGCCTGGTTCGCCCCGGCTGACAGCCAGCTCGAAAGCGCCAGCGAGGCGTCTCTCGACGGCCTGGCTATCGGCGTGCAGCGGGGCACCCTGCAGGATAACTACGCCACCGACATGTACGGCAGCGTGGCCGACATCAACCGCTACTCCACCGCCGACGACATGGTGCTGGACATGGACGCCGAGCGGCTGGACATCGTCTTCCTCGACTATCCCGTGGGCCAGTCAACGCTGCTGGAAAGCGACAGCGGCGACTACAGGGTGGTGGGCGACATGATCACCGAGCCGAAACAGTACTTCGGCGACGGCTTCGGCATCGCCTTCCGCCAGCGCGACCGCGATCTTGCCGACGAGTTCAACCAGGCGCTGGAAACGCTCAGGGACAACGGCACCTACGACGAAATCAGGGCACGCTACTTTGACGACGCCGAGTAGCGCCGCCGAGTCGCATCAGGTAACGAAGCTGAACCTCGGGGCCGGCGCGTCGGGCAGCAATGACGCCAAAGCGTCAAGCCGGCGCGCCAGCTCGGCGTGGTCCTGGGCCACCAGATTGACGTGGCCCAGCTTGCGCCCGGGCCGCTCGGCCTTGCCGTAGCGGTGCAGGTGCACGTCGGCCTGGCGCAGCACCTCGCCGCTATCCGGCTCCCGGCCGATCACGTTGGCCATGCAGGTAGGAAAGCGCGCCCGGGTATCGCCCAGGGGCAGGCCCTGCACCGCGCGCAGGTGATTTTCAAACTGGCTGGTCACCGCGCCGTCCATGGTCCAGTGGCCGGAGTTGTGCACCCTGGGGGCCATCTCGTTGGCCAGCAGCCGGCCGTCACGGGTCTGGAACAGTTCCAGGGCCAGCACGCCCACGTAGTCCAGCTCGTCGAGCAGCGCGCGAATGTAGCCGTCGGCGGTTGTCTGAACGCTATCGTCCAAATCCGGCAGCGGCGCCACGGAGTAGCGCAGAATGCCGTCAGCGTGGCGATTTTCCGCCATGGGATAAAAGCGCACCTCGCCGTCCCGGCCGCGCACGGCGATAATCGAGACCTCGCGGACAAAATCCACGAACGCCTCGACGATGAGCTGCGAGTGGCCGATCTCATCCCAGGCCCTGGGAGCGTCGTCGGGCGTTTTCAGCACCGCCTGCCCCTTGCCGTCGTAACCTTCGGTGGTGGACTTGGCCACCGCCGGACAGCCCAGCGCGCGCGCGGCCTCTTCCAGCGCCGCCGCACTTTCCACCACGCGGTACTCGGGGGTGGGGATACTCAGCCGGTCGAACAGCGCCTTCTCCTCCACGCGGTTCTGGCACACGGCAATGGCGCGGCTGCTTGGGTACACCGGCCGGTGCGCCTCGATCTCGCGGATCAGGGCCACCGGAAGGTGTTCAAACTCGTAGGTGACCACGTCGACCCGCTCAAGAAAGTCGCCCAGGCGGCGGTTTTGCGGATCGCTGATGATCTCGCCGATGGCTGCGCTATGGCCGCCGGTAGTGTCGAGAAAGGTAAAGCGGTTGCCCAGCGGATAGCCGGCCAGGGCGAGCATCTGCCCCAGCTGGCCGGCACCGAGGATGCCAATGTTCATGTATCGTCTCCGCAAGTCTCATTGCCAATAAGGGATGGCGCCCGGATCAGGCGTCAATGATCAGGCCCCGGCCCGGGGATCGGGGTTGTCGAGCACGGTTTGCGTCTGCTCGGCGCGAAACGCCTCGACGTTGGCGCGCACTTGTGCATCGGCCAGTCCTACCACCTGGGCGGCCAAAAGTCCGGCGTTGGTGGCCCCGGACTTGCCGATGGCAAGCGTCCCTACGGCCACGCCGCCGGGCATCTGGGCAATGGACAAAAGCGAATCCAGCCCCTTGAGCGCCCTGGATTCCACCGGGACGCCAAACACCGGCAGCGGCGTTTGCGAGGCGACCATGCCCGGCAGGTGCGCCGCTCCGCCGGCCCCGGCGACGATCACCCGGACCCCCCGCGCGGCGGCACCCTTGGCGTAGTCGAACAGCAGATCCGGCGTGCGGTGGGCCGACACCACCCGGGTTTCGTAGGCCACACCCAGGCGTTCGAGCATGGCAACGGCGTGTTCCATGACCGGCCAGTCCGACTGCGATCCCATGATGACGCCGACAACGGGGGGGCTTTCTGAGGCCATTCTGTGCTCTCCGGGTGACGGGTGATAAAAAAGCGTCGAAACAGGCCGCCAAACCAGCCGCCTGGAAAAGAAGTCATGAGTTTACCAGCCCCTCCCTGCCTGCGAACATTGCCGTGGCGGTAAATTTTCATGCCCCGGGCATTGCAAAGCGCCCTGCTTGGCGGCATTGTTGATACTGTCACTTCCCATTGATGGAGACTCATGAGCACGGCACGTTCGTCTGCCCACGCAGAGCTGACTGACCCTCCCCGAACCGGCCCTGACGACTTTGACGTCAGGGAACTGGAAAAACGTACGCGTCTGATGCGCATCATTACCCGGCTAATGGCCATTTCAGAGCTTGGCAGCCGCGATATTGCCCGCCGTGCCGGGCTGCCCGTGCAAAAGGTCAGCGACCTGCTGGCCGGCAGGCTTGAGCATCTGAACGCCGACGAGCTCAACGTCCTGCGCCGCACGCTGGAACCGGAGGCGCCATTGCACTGAGCCGGCCATGGGTTCTCCCCGCAGAAAAAGGCGCACGAGCGCCGAGAAAGCCAAAACCAGCCGCCGGGCTGGTTTTTTATGCCCGCCTCCTTTGCCTTACTTCAATAATTAACCAATATAATCAAAGATTTAAAGACGCATTAAGACAGTATTAAATTACCTTTCCTCTTCCTTGATGCGTATCAATTTTTAGGTACCTCCTGGGGCTTACCCTGAATCTACCCCGACGATTCATTCAGGGCAGCCCGCTGCGCTGCCCGTAACCACAGGAGGCGCCATGGACCCCATACGCCGCTCACTTCTCGGCCAGCTGGCGCGCCTGAGCGCGGGTGCCGCCATGGTACCGCTCTCAAGCGTCGCCAGCGCCGGCATCAACGATCAGCCGCCGCGCCGGGAAGGCGACCCGGAAAAACGCTACGGCATGCTCATTGACCTGCGCCAGTGCATCGGCTGCCAGGCCTGCACAGTATCGTGCCATATCGAAAACGACGCGCCGCTGGGCAATTTCCGCACGGTTGTGTCGCAGTTTGAGGTGGAGAAAGAAAACACGGGTGAGCTCGCTACCTTCATGCTTCCCAGGCTTTGCAACCACTGCGACAACCCGCCCTGCGTACCGGTCTGCCCGGTGCAGGCCACCTACCAGCGCCGGGACGGCATCGTGGTAGTGGACAGCGACCGCTGCGTGGGCTGCGCCTACTGCGTCAACGCCTGCCCCTACGACGCGCGCTTTATCAACGAAAAGACCCAGACCGCCGACAAGTGCACCTTCTGCGTCCACCGCCTGGAAGCCGGGCTTTTGCCCGCCTGCGTGGAATCCTGCGTGGGCGGGGCGCGGATCATCGGCGACATGCGCGACCCGGACAGCCACATCAGCCGCATGATGGCCGAGCACCGCGACGAGCTCATGGTGCTGCAGCCGGAAAAAGGCACCCACCCCCAGGTGTTCTACCTGGGCATGGACGAGCGCTTTACCCAGCGCCCCGAAGCCGCCCCCGGCATTTGGGACATCATCAACGAGGCGGGCAAGGAGATGGACTATGAGTTTGGTCACTGAAGTCGTCGTGCCGCGCTACGGCATTGCCTGGTACCCCTGGGCGGTGCAGTACTTCTTTTTGATCGCGCTGTCCTACTCAAGCCTCTGGGTTGCCGCGCCGGGGATCATTCTGGGCAGGCAGCGCTGGCTTGCCACCTCGAGGCTTGCGCTTCTCGCCTGCGTCTCTACTACCCTGGTGGCGCCGGTAGCGCTTCTGGCCGACCTGCACCAGCCGCTGCGCTTCTGGCACTTCTACGCCCACCCCACACCCTGGTCGTGGATGTCGCTGGGCAGCTTTCTGCTGCCGCTGCATCTGGTCGCCACGGTGCTGCTGGCCTGGCTTGCCTGGCGCCCGGCGCTCAAGGCCCGCGCCCAGGCAGACGACGGCTGGTTTTCGCGCATTGCCGGCTGGATCGCCTGGGGCGACTGGCAGGTCTCGCGCCGCGTCATGATACTGGCGGGGCTCGCCGCGCTTGCCACTTCGGTCGGCATGATGGTCTACACCGGCGCCGAGGTGGCCATCGTCAAGGGTCGGCCGCTGTGGCACACCGCCTGGCTTCCGTTCATGTTCGTCGCCACCGGCATCATTGGCGTCTGCGGGCTGATTCTGCTGCTTAACCGCGTGTCCGGCATCCGCAGCGCCGACACCAACCGCCAGATGCTGGCGATTCTCGTCGGCGCCTGCGTGGCCGCGGGCTTTATCGCCCTGACCTGGCTCCTCGACGGCGCCAACGCGGTATACGGCTCGGTGGCCGCTGCGCTTGACTCCATCGACCAGAGCGCGGCCTGGCGCTCTACCGCCGTGGAGGGCGGCATTGCCGGCGTGCTGCTGGCCGTACTGGCCTTCATGGCGCGTCGTGGCCCCGCGCGCCGCAAACTGTTCGGCTGGGCGCTGGGCCTGCTCGCCCTGCACGTAGCCTGGATGTTCCGCTGGGTGGTGCTGATGAACGTGCAGACCGTGGCCCGCAACAGCGCCGGCTTTCACGACTACCACGTGGCCTTCGGCTCCTACGGGCTGACCGGCATTATCGGCATCTTTGGCCTCTGGCTCACCGCCCTGCTGGTCATCGAGCTGTTCGTTCCCTGGCGCGACGCCTCGCTTGACCCCGAGCGCGACGCCCCGGCCGACACTTCCGCCGCGCCTGCTCCCAGCGCTTCCGTTTCTCCCGCGACCCAAGGAGTTCGCCATGGATAATTCACGTCGTCGCCTGCTCAAGGGCGCCGCTGCCACCGGCGGCGCTGCGGCCTTCGCCGCGGGCTACTCCGGCCCGCTGGTCAAGATGGCCAAGGGGGTCACCGGCAGCGCCGGGGACAAGCCCGAACACAACATCTACGGCAACGCTCTGGCGCCGGAATACCGCGTCGACCTCAAGTCCGGCGAGCTGACCCTGAACCCGGACCAGCGCACCGCCTTTACCGTGTGCTACGGCTGCACCACCAAGTGCGGCGTACGGGTGCGCGTGGACAACAATACCGACGAAGTGCTGCGCACTATTGGCAACCCTTACCACCCGCTTTCCAGCGAGCCGCACCTGCCCATGCGCACCCCGGTAGTGGACGCGCTCAAGCACGTCAGCGCCCTTGACGAGCAGGGGCTTGCCGGGCGTTCCACCGCCTGCGCCCGGGGCAACGCCATGATCGGGCAAATTACCAGCCCCCACCGGGTCACCCACTGCCTGAAGCGCGTGGGCGAGCGCGGCGAGCGGCGCTGGGAGCGCATCTCCTTTGAAACGCTGATCGAGGAAATCTGCGAAGGCGGCGACCTGTTCGGCGAAGGCCACGTCGACGGCCTGCGCGCCATTCACAACCACGACGAGCCGGTAGACGCCGACAACCCCGAGTACGGCCCCAAGGCCAACCAGCTTTTGCTGATGGAGGCCACCGACTACGGCCGCTCGGCGATCTTGAAACGCTTTGGTTTCAACGCCTTCGGCACCCGCAACTACGGCCACCACGGCTCCTACTGCGGGCTGGCGTTCCGCATGGGCTCCGGCGCGCTGATGGACGACATGGCCAAGTTTGCCCACGTCAAGCCCGACTACACCCGGGCGAAGTTCGCGCTGTTCATCGGCACCGCACCGAGCCAGGCGGGCAACCCCTTCAAGCGCCAGGGCCGGCTGCTGGCCGAGGCCCGAGCCACCGGCAGCCTGGACTACGTGGTCATCGACCCCGGGCTCAACGCCAGCGCCTCCCACGCTGCCGCCGAGCGCAGCCGCTGGGTACCCATCCGCCCGGCAAGCGACACTGCCTTCGCCATGGCGATGATCCAGTGGCTCATCGAGCACGAAGCCTACGCCGCCGACTACCTGGCGATGCCCAGCCCCGAGGCGGTGGACGCTGCCGGCGAAAACGGCCACACCAACGCCACTCACCTGGTCATCGAAAACGAAGACCATCCGCGCTTTGGCCACTTTCTGCGCCGCTCGGACCTGGGCGCGCTCGAGGGTAGCGTCGAGGCCGGAAGCGACGCCGACGACGTCATGGTGGTGGATGCCCGAGGCGAGCTTCGGCCCAGCCGCGAGGTGCGCAAGGCCGAGCTGTTCGTCGAGCGCGACGTCGAGACAGCCGACGGCACCCTCCGCGTCAAGAGCAGCCTCGCCAAGCTGCGCGACACCGCCAACGAGCACAGCCTGGAAGACTACGCCGAGCACTGCGGCATCGACGCCCGGGTGATCAAGCACATCGCCGAGCGCTTTGCCGCCTACGGCCGCGATGCCGTGGTAGATACCCACGGCGGCATGATGTCGGCCACCGGCTTCTACGGCGCCTACGGCCTTATGATGCTCAACTTGCTCGCCGGCAGCTTCAACCGCCAGGGCGGCGCCGCGCTGGGCGGCGGCAAGTTTAACGGCACCGGCAGCGGTCCGCGCTACGATCTCGCCGACTTCCCCGGCAAGCGCGGCCCCCAGGGCGTGTTCGTCTCGCGCACGCGCTTTGCCTACGAGGACACCTCGGAGTATCGACGCAAGGTGGAGGCCGGGGAAAATCCTTACCCGGCCAAGGCCCCCTGGCGCCCGCTTGCGCCGCCGATTCTCACCGAGCAGCTGGCCTCGGCGCTGGACGGCTACCCCTACCCCATCAAGGCGGTGATCGGCTGCATGGCCAACCCGCTGTACGGCCAGGCGGGTCTCCACGATACGATCGTCGACAAGCTCAAGGACCCCAAAAACCTCGGGCTTTACGTGGCGGTGGACGGCTTTATCAACGAAACCAACCGCTTTGCCGACTACATCGTGCCGGACTCGGTGATGTACGAGGTCTGGGGCTTTACCGGCGCCTGGAGCGGCACCCTGACCAAAATGACCACCGCCTGCTGGCCGATTATCGAGCCGCGCCAGGACAAGACCGCCGACGGCGAACCCGTCAGCATGGAGAGCTTTTTCATCGCCACCGCCAAGCGGCTGGGGCTGCCGGGCTTCGGCAACGACGCCATCCCCGGCGCCGACGGCAAGCTCTACCCGCTCAACCGCGCCGAGGATTTCTTCCTGCGCGCGGCGGCCAACATTGCCTATACGGGCGAGCCCCTGCCCGAGGCCGACAAGAGCGACGTCATGCACAGCGGCATCGAGCCTTTGCTGCCCAAACTCACGCGCACCCTGCCGGTAGAAGAGCGAGCCCGGGTGGCCTACCTCTACGCTCGGGGCGGGCGCTTTGAAGACCACGAGGACGCCTTCGACGGCGACAAGAAGCTCGCCCACGCCTGGACTCGAGCGCTGTGCGTGTATAACCCCCAGGTGGGTACCACCGTCAACAGCCAGACCGGCGAGCGCCTGTCCGGCACGCCCTGTCTGCAGGCCCCGAAAATGGCTGACGGCACGCCCATGCGCGAGGTGTACTCCGAAGACGACTGGCCGCTGCTGGCGTTTTCCTACAAGTCCAACCTGATGAATTCGTACGCCATCGGCCTTGAGCGGCTGCGCATGATCAAACCGTACAACCCGGTGCTGATGCACACCGACGACGCCGAACGGGCGGGGGTTGCCCACGGCGATACCGTGCGCATCGAAAGCCCGGGGCGGGCGGTGAAAGCGCTGGCGCTGGTGAGCAACGGCGTGATGAAAGGCGCGCTTGGCATCGAGCACAGCTTCGGCCATACCGAGCTTGGCGCCAGCGAGCACGAGGTGGACGGCGAAGCCTTCTCCGGCAACCAGTGGGTCGGCGCCGGTATCAACATCAACGATCTGGGCTTTGCCGATCCCACCCGCCGGGTGGCGGGCACCTGGCTTGAGGGCGTCAGCGGCGCCTCCGTGCGCCAGGGGCTGCCCGTCCGTGTCAGCCGCGTAGAAGGATAATCCGGCCGGCTGGCGCCACGCGGCGTCAGTCGTCGTCGGTCACCGCCCCGGTGCTGGCCGAGCTGACAAGCCTTGCGTACTTGGCCAGCACGCCTTTGGTATAGCGCGGCGCCGGGCGCTGCCAGGCGGCGTGACGCTGCTCGATATCCTCGCCGCCGACGGCCACGTCGATGGTGTTGGCTTCGGCATCGATGGTGATCACGTCGCCGTCTTCCACCAGCGCCAGCGGTCCGCCGTCGAAGGCTTCGGGCGCCATGTGGCCCACCACGAAGCCGTGGCTGCCGCCGGAGAAGCGACCGTCGGTGATCAGCGCCACGTCGTTGCCCAGCCCCCGGCCCATGATGGCGGAGGTGGGCGTGAGCATTTCGCGCATGCCCGGCCCGCCCTTGGGGCCTTCGTAGCGGATGACCACCACGTCGCCGGCGACCACGGTGCCGTCGTTGATGCCCGCCTGGGCCTCTTCCTCGGAGTTGAATACCCGCGCCGTACCGCGAAAGTGGGTGCCTTCCTTGCCGGTGATCTTGGCCACCGCGCCTTCCGGGGCGAGATTGCCGTAGAGAATGCGCAGGTGGCTTTCCGCCTTCACCGGCTCGCCAAGCGGCGCGATAATGTCCTGAGCGTCGGGGTAACCTTCCACCTCGGCAAGGTTTTCCGCCAGCGTCCTGCCGGTCACGGTCAGACAGTCGCCGTGAAGCAGGCCGGCGTCGAGCAAAAGCTTCATCAGCGGCTGAATGCCGCCGATGGCCACCAGCTCGCTCATCATGTAGTGGCCGCTGGGGCGCAGGTCGGCCACCACCGGCACGCGCTTGCCGATGGCGGTGAAGTCGTCAAGGGACAGTTCCACGCCGGCGGTCCGGGCCATGCCGACCAGATGAAGCACGGCGTTGGTGGAGCCGCCCAGCGCAATCACCACGGTAATGGCGTTTTCAAACGCTTCCCGGGTCATGATGTCGGACGGCTTGATATCGCGCTTCAAAAGCTCGAGCACCGCCTCGCCGGCGGCTTCGCAGTCGTCGCGCTTGTCGTTGGACACGGCGTTCTGGGCGGAGCTTCCTGGCAGGCTCATGCCCAGCGCTTCAATCGCCGAGGCCATGGTGTTGGCGGTATACATGCCGCCGCAGGAGCCGGGGCCGGGAATCGCCGTCTCTTCGATATTTTTCAGCTCGATGCGGTCGATATCGCCCCGGGAGTGCGCGCCCATGGCCTCGAACACCGAGACGATATCGGTGTGGCCTTCGCCGGGCAGAATGGTGCCGCCGTAAACAAATACGCTGGGCCGATCAAGCCGCGAAAGCCCCATCATGCAGCCGGGCATGTTCTTGTCGCAGCCGCCGATGGCAACAAGGCCGTCAAAGCCCTCGCAGCCGGCCACGGTCTCGATGGAGTCGGCGATCACCTCCCGGGAGACCAGCGAATACTTCATGCCTTCGGTGCCGTTGGCGATGCCGTCGGAGATGGTGATGGTGTTGAAGATCACGCCCTTGCCGCCGGCGCGGTCGGCGCCGTCCCGGGCGTGCTCAGCCAGCTCGCCAATGTGGCTGTTGCACGGCGTCACCATGCTCCAGGTCGAGGCCACGCCCACCTGGGGCTTTTGAAAGTCGTCGTCGCTAAAGCCCACCGCGCGCAGCATGGCGCGGCTGGCGGACTTGCCCGGGCCGTCGACCACCGGGGAGGAATGGCGGCGGGTACTGTCGGACTGGTCGGTCATCTATTGGTCTCCTTGGTGACTCTTGTGGCTATTGCCCATGGCTAGTATCGCGCAGCGCCATGGCCTGGCGCCATACCTCGCCTGCCGCAAAGCGCCTGTCTGTGGCACCATAGCCGTTTGTTGCCCACGCCGTGAAGGAACGCCGCATGCCGCTGTTGTCCGCCCCGCCGCTTACCCCCGGTTTTATGGTGGTGCACGCCAATCGTCTGGAAGATTTGCGCGGCCTGGCCATCGAGTGGATGCGCCGCCACCCGCTGGCCCCGCTGGAAAACGAAACCCTGCTGGTACAGAGCAACGGCATCGGCCAGTGGCTCAAGCTGGCGCTGGCGGCGGACCCAGACGACGGCGGCGCCGGCATTGCCGCCGCCCTCGACGTGACGCTTCCCGCGCGCTTTTTATGGCAGTCCTACCGCACCGTGCTCAAGCACGCCCCCGGCGATCACGCCGGCGTGCCGGAAACCTCGCCGTTCGACAAGTCCCGGCTGGTGTGGCGGCTTTTGCGCCTGCTGCCCACCCTTGTGGAAGACGAGACCTTCGCCCCGCTGAGACGCTTTCTGGCAGTCGATCGCGATCAGCGCAAGCGCTTCCAGCTGGCCGAGCGGCTGGCGGATCTTTTCGACCAGTATCAGGTCTACCGCGCCGACTGGCTGGACGCCTGGGCCCGGGGCGACGACGTGCTGATCAGCGCTCGGGGCCAGGCGGTGGCGCTTGGCGAGCAGCAGCGCTGGCAGCCGGCGCTGTGGCGCGCCCTGCGCGACGACGTCGCCGCTACCCAGGGCGAAGCCGGGCTTGCCGGCAGCCGCGCCGAGGTTCACCGGCGCTTTCTTGCCGCCGCCGAGGCGCTGACCCCGGAAACGCGACCGCCGGCGTTGCCCCGCCGGCTGATCATCTTCGGTATCTCCTCGCTGCCCCAGCAGACTCTGGAAGCGCTGGCGGCGCTTTCGCGCTGCTGCCAGGTGGTGCTCTGCGTGCACAACCCCTGCCAGTTCTACTGGGCGGACATCATCGAGCACAAGGATTTGCTGCGCGCCACCCGCTACCGCCAGGCGCGCAAGGCCGGCATGCCCGGCGAGCTCGACGTGCTGGGCACGGGCGACGCCGACGAGGCGCTGCACCTGCACGCCCAGCCCCTGCTCGCCGCCTGGGGCAAGCAGGGGCGAGACTACCTGCGCCTGCTCGACGAGCACGACGATACCGGCGACTATCAGCGCCTGTTTGAGCAGCAGTCGCTGCGCATCGATATCTTCGAGCCGTTTGGCGATGCCCACGCTCCGCGCCTGCTCCACCAGCTGCAGGACGACATCCGCGAGCTGCGCCCGCTGGAAGAAACCCGCCGCGACTGGCCGGCAGTGGAGGCCGGCCACGACGACTCCGTGGTTTTTCACGTGGCCCACGGCGCCCAGCGCGAGGTGGAAATCCTCCACGACCAGCTCCTCGCCGCCTTCAGCGCCGACGACACCCTGCGCCCGCGGGATATCATCGTCATGGTGCCGGATATCGATCAGTACGCGCCGCACATTCAGGCGGTGTTCGGCCAGTACCCCCAAAACGACACTCGCCATATTCCCTATACGCTCTCGGACCAGTCGAGCCGCCGACGCCAGCCGTTGATGATCGCCCTGGAGACGCTGTTGCGCCTGCCCGAGCTTCGCCTTTCGGTGAGCGACGTGCTGACGCTTTTGGAAGTGCCCGCGCTGCGCCAGCGCTTCGGGCTTGGCGAGCGCGACCTGGCCGTGCTTGGCCGCTGGATCGAGGGCGCCGGCATTCGCTGGGGGCTCAACGCCGAGCAGCGCGAGCGCCTTGACCTGCCACAAGGGCTTAAGCACAACACCTGGGCTTTCGGTCTGCGCCGGCTGCTGCTGGGCTACGCCGTTGGCGGCGGCGAGCGCTGGCAGGGTATCGAACCCTACGACGACATCGGCGGGCTGGAAGCCGCCGTGGCGGGCCCCCTGGCCACTCTGCTGGAAAAGCTCGAAGAGACCTGGCAAACCCTGTGCCAGCCGGCCAGCGCCGAAGAATGGGTAGCCCGGCTGCGCACCCTGCTGGAGACGTTTTTCTCCACCGAGGACCCCGGCGAAATCGCGCTGATCGCCCGGCTGGAAGCCGGCCTTGAGCAGCTTTATGACAGCACTCAGGAAGCGCGCCTCGACGCCGAGCTGCCGCTTTCCATGGTGCGCGAACACTGGCTTTCCCAGGTGGACGAGCACAGCCTCTCCCAACGCTTTCTCGCCGGCGCGGTGAACTTCGCCACCCTGATGCCCATGCGCGCCATTCCCTTCCGGCGCGTGTGCCTTTTGGGCATGAACGACGGCGACTACCCGCGCAGCCAGCCGCCGCTGGACTTTGATCTCATGGGCCAGGACTACCGCCCCGGCGATCGCTCCCGGCGGGAAGACGACCGCTACCTGTTTCTCGAAGCGCTGCTCTCGGCCCGGGACCAGCTCTACATCAGCTGGAAGGGCCGCAGCCAGCTCGACAACGAGGCGCTGCCGCCCTCGGTGCTGGTAGGCCAGCTGCGCGATCACCTCGCCGCCGGCTGGCAGGCGGAAGGCGAGACGCCGCTGCTTGACGCCCTGACTACCGAGCACCCGCTGCAGCCGTTCAGCCGCGCCTATTTTCAGCCGCCGGCCCAGCCCACGCCGGCCAGCGCCCGGCTGTTTACCTACGCCCATGAATGGCGCCAGGCGCACCGGGATTCGTTCCCTTCTGCCGAGTCAGCCGCGCCGGAGGTCGAAACGCGCCGGCCGGCAGCGGCGGACGCTGCCGACGCCACGCTGACCCTCGATAAGCTGGCGCGCTTTTTGCGCGAGCCGGCCCGGGCCTTTTTCCACGAGCGGCTGGGCGTCTACTTCGAGCAGGAGGAGACCGCCGAGCTTGACGTGGAGCCCTTCACCCTCAACGGCCTGGAAAACTGGCAGCTGCAGGACCGGCTGATTGCCGCCCAGCGCCGGGCGGTGGATCGCGGCGACTCGCGCATCGAAGCGCTCGACGCCACCCTTGAGCGCTTTGCCGGCCAGGGCGTACTGGCCCACGGCGCCATGGGCGAACGCATGCGCGCGGCGCTGGCCGAGCCCATGGAGGCGCTGTTTGCCGCCTACGCCGAAGCGCAGGAAGAGTGGCCCCGGCCCGTAGCAGGCGGCGAACTCGTGCAGCTCACCCTGGCCGCAGGCGACCACAGGCCGGATATCGTCCTTGACGGCCGCCTGGACGAACTGCGTGAGGCGCCGGACGGCCGCCGCTGCCGGCTGGTGCTGTCAAGCTCGAATTTGATCGACCCCAAAGCCAGCGAGACAAAATACCGCTGGCAGCACCTGCTGCGCCCCTGGGTTGCGCACCTGGCCGGCAACGCCGACGCGCCGATGACCACGCAGCTGATATCCAAGGCCGGCAACGTGCGCCTGGAACCGCTGGCCGCCGCCGATGCCCGGGCGCTGATGCAGACGCTGGCGCATTGCTGGCAGGACGGCATGGATGCCCCGCTGCCGCTGGCGCCGCGCACCGCCTTTGCCTGGCTACAGGCCCACCACAGCGCCCACAAGGGCAGGAGCAAAAAGGACCCGCTGGACGCCGCACGCAGCGCCTATGAAGGCGGTCACAAGCACTCGGGCGACGTCGGGCAAAGCCCCTATCTCGCTCGCCAGTGGCCGGACCTTGCCCGGCTGTGCGCCGCCGAAAGCGAGCACGGACACACCTTTGCCGGCCTGGCCGACGCTCTTTACGCTCCGCTGTTCCACCACGTCAAGAAAGCGCCGAAGCAGGCCGACTCGGGAGACACGCCATGACCACCGCCGTTCTCGACCCCTTGACGCTGCCGCTTCACGGCAGCCGCCTGATCGAAGCCAGCGCCGGCACCGGCAAGACCTTCACCATTGCCCTGCTCTACGTACGCCTGGTGCTCGGCGGCAGCGATACCGACGATCCCAGCGCCTTTTCCCGCCCGCTGACGCCGCCGGAAATACTGGTGATGACGTTCACCAACGCCGCCACCCAGGAGCTGCGCGAACGCATCCGCCGGCGGTTGGTGGAAGCCGCCGAGGCGTTTCTTGCGGAAGGGGACGACAGCGCCCACGATTCGCTGCTTCTCGAGCTGCGCGCGCAGTATCCGCGCAGCGTCTGGACCGCCTGCGCCCGCCGCCTGGCGCTTGCCGCCGAATGGATGGACGAAGCCGCGGTATCGACCATTCACAGCTGGTGCTACCGCATGCTGCGCGAGCACGCCTTCGACAGCGGCAGCCTGTTCTCGCTGGAGCTTGAGCACGACCAGCAAGAGCTGGAGCTGGAAGTCGTGCGCGACTACTGGCGCTGCTTTTACTACCCGCTGGACGCCGACAGCCTGGGGCAGATCAGCGGCTTCTGGGCTTCGCCCGAGGCGCTGCACGAAAGTCTCAAAAAGCTGCTGGCCGACAGCGAGGCGCTGCCTTGTCCGCCGCCTCCCGGCGCGATTCTCAAACGCGCGCGGGAGAGTCGCGCGCGCATGCTGGCCGAGCTGAAAGCCCCCTGGCCGGCCATGCTCGACGAAATCGAACCGACGCTGGAACAGGCCGATGTGGATAATGCTTTTCAACGAGCCAAACTGAAAAAGAACTGGCGGAAAACCTGGCTCGGCGCGCTGCGCGAATGGGCCGAAAGCGACGCCGACCGTCCCGACCTGAAAAAAGGCTGGGAACGCCTGACTCCGGACGGCATGCGAGACATCTGGAAAGACGGCGATCCCCCTTTCCCGGAAGCCTGGGCCGCTGTTGAGGCGCTGCCCGCCGCGCTTGCCCAGCTGCCCAGGCCATACGCCGAACTGCTCGCCCACGCCGTGCACTGGTGCCGAGCGCGCCTTGAGCGCGAACAGGAGCGCCGAGCGGAAATGGGGCCCACTGAGCTGCTCACCCACCTTGACCGCGCGCTCAAGGGACCCAACCGCCAAGCGCTGGCCGAGCAGATTCGCCGCCAGTTCCCGGTGGCGCTGATCGACGAGTTTCAGGACACCGACCCGGTACAGTACCGGCTGTTCAACGCCGTCTACGACGTCGCCACCCCCGCCGAGGATCGCGCCATCATGCTCATCGGCGATCCCAAGCAGGCCATCTACGCCTTTCGCGGAGCGGATATCTTCACCTACCTCCAGGCCCGGGAAGACACCGCCGGACGCCACGTTACCCTGGGCAAGAACTTCCGCTCCACCCAGGCCATGGTCGAGGCGGTCAACCACTGCTTTGCCTATGCCGACCGTCACGCCGGCGGCGCTTTTCTGTTCCGCGACGGCGACGGCAGCAGCGACGACGACAGCCCGCTGCCGTTTATTCCGGTGCGCGCCCGGGGGCGGCCGGAGCGGCTGACCCTCGACGGCGAGACCCTTAGCGCCATGACGCTCTGGCACCTGGACAGCGACGACGGCAAGCCGCTGGGCAAGGGCGAGTATCAAGACGCCATGGCCGACGGCTGCGCCAGCCACATGGTCCGTCTGCTCAACGCCGGCCAGCGGCGGCAGGCGGGCTTTGAGGGCGACGACGGCCTCACGCCGCTCAGGCCGTCGGACATGGCGGTGCTGGTCAACAACGGCACCGAAGCCGGGCTGATCCGCGATGCGCTTGCCCGGCGCGGGGTCAAAAGCGTCTATCTATCGGACAAGGACAAGGTCTTCAGCTCGCCCATGGCCGCCCAGGTGGCGCGCTGGCTCGCCGCCTGCAGCGAGCCCCTGGCAAGCTCCCGCCAGGCCCAGAGCCGGCTGCGCGCCGCGCTCGCCACCCCGGCGCTGGGGCTTGATCTTGCGGACCTCGAGCATCTGGCCCGCGACGAGCTGGCCTGGGAAAAGCAGATCGAGCGCTTCGGCGACTACCACCGCCTCTGGCAGCGCCAAGGCGTGCTGCCGCTTTTGCGCCGGATGATGGTGGACTTTGCCATCCCCGCCCGCCTGCTGGCCCAAAGAGGCGCCGGCGACAGCGGCGAGCGTCAGCTCACCGATCTTTTGCACCTGGGCGAACTTTTACAGCAGGCAAGCCAGGAGCTCGACGGCGAGCACGCGCTGCTGCGCTTTCTTCACGAAGCCATGGCCGACCCGGACGGCTACGGCGACAGCCACCGGCTGCGCCTGGAAAGCGACGCCGACCTGGTCAAAGTGGTTACCATTCACAAGGCCAAGGGGCTTGAGTACCCGCTGGTGTTTCTGCCGTTTATCGCCAACCACCGGCCTACCAAGGCGACCGACACACCGCTGCGCTGGCACGCCGCCGACGGCACGCCGCGCCTGAGCCTTGCCCCCGACGAGGCTGTGCTCGCCGCCGCCGACCGCGAGCGCCTGGGCGAAGACATGCGCAAGCTCTACGTGGCGCTGACTCGTGCCAGCCACGCCGTCTGGCTGGGACTTGCCCCGCTGGGCGACATGGACGCGCGCGCCGTGGGCCACCTGCTGGGCGGCCAGCCCGTGGAAGACGGCGGGCTGGAAGCGCTGGTCGAAGGTAGCGACATTGCGCTGAAGCCCGCCCCCGAAGCCAGTGACGAATGCTTTGTGCCGCCGGCCGGCAACGCCGCGCTTGCCTCGGCGCGCACCCCGGCCCGCCACGCTAAAGAACACTGGTGGATCGCCAGCTATTCGGCGCTGGCGCTGTCCGGGGCGCTGACCCGCCCCGCCGACATGCCGCCCGCGGCCGCCGAGCCGGCCACCGCGCGCGAGGCCACGGCGCTTGAAGTGCTGGACGAGCCTCGGGACGACAAGGCAGAGACTGACAGCGCCCACCTGCACCGCTTCCCCCGCGGGCCCGGCCCCGGCACCTTTTTGCACGGGCTTCTGGAGTGGGCCGGCCGCGAAGGCTTTGCCGCCGCGCTCAGCGACGGCGAAGCGCTTGACGATACCCTGCGCCGACGCCTGCAGCTGCGCGGCTGGCAGCGCTGGCATGGCGTGCTGACCCACTGGCTGAGTGAGCTTGTCGCCGCTTCGCTGCCGCTGCCAGCGCCGGAAGGCGCCGGCGCTTCGACCGTTGCGCTCACCGAGCTTGGCGACTACCAGGTGGAGCTGGAATTCTGGTTCGCCGCCGATCAGGTCGACACCCGCGAGCTGGACCGCCTCGTCTGCACCCACCTGATGCCCGGCATCGAGCGCCCGGCCCTTGAGCGCGACACCCTCAACGGCATGCTCAAGGGCTTTATCGACCTGGCCTTTGCCCACCAGGGGCGCTTTTACGTGCTCGACTGGAAGTCCAACTACCTGGGCCGGGACGACGCCGCCTACGGCACTGAGGCCATGCGCCGAGCGGTGCTGGACAAGCGCTACGACGTGCAGTCGGCGCTGTACCTGCTGGCCATGCACCGGCTGCTCAAGGCGCGTCTGCCGAACTACGATCCGGCCCGCCACCTGGGCGGGGCGATGACGGTATTTCTGCGCGGCAGCCGCACGCCGTCCCGGGGCGTTCACGCCGCGCCCGCTTCGGCGGCGCTGGTAGGCGCTCTGGACAATCTGTTTTCCCCCGACGCCACTCGCCAGGAGGCCGGTCGATGAGCGACATCCCCTACACTGCCGATCTGTTCGATCAACCACCGCCTGCCGCCCCCCGGCCCCATCCGGCACTAAGCGACGCCCGGGCGCTGCTTAGGCTTCTTGAGCGCTGGGTGGCGCGCGGCTGGCTGCGCGATCTGGACCGGGCGCTGGCGCGCTTTCTGCACGCCGAGGTGGAAGACGCGCCCCCGCTTTTGCTGCTGGGTGCGGCCCTTGCCAGCCATCAGCTGGGCCACGGCCACGTCTGTCTGGATCTGGCCGCCACCCTTGAAGCGCCCACCCTGGCGCTGTCGCTGCCGCCGGAGGGCGACGACATGAGCGACCCGCCGCCGCTACCCGGCGAGGTGCTGGAAACGCTCACCCTGGCACAGTGGCGGGACGGCCTCGAACACGCCGAGCTGGTGGGCCAGGGCCCCGGCAGCTCGCCGCTGGTGCGCCGGGATGACGGCACTACCACAAGGCTCTACCTGCGCCGCTACTGGCAGTACGAACAGACCCTGCATGCGGAAGTTGACCGGCGGCTGGCGCTTGCCGACTCGACCGATACGGCCCCGGATGCGTCCCTGACTCGCGCCACCCTGGATACGCTGTTTGGCACGCCCGGCGCCGATCCCGAAGCCTCCGGCGGCTTCAACTGGCAGAAAGCCGCCTGCGCGCTGGCCGCCCAGAGCCCCTTTGCCATCATTACCGGCGGCCCGGGCACCGGCAAGACCACCACCGTAGTGCGGCTGCTGGCGCTGTTGCAGACGCTTTGCCAGGCCGCAAGCGACGCCGAGCCGCTGGCCATTCGCCTGGCCGCGCCCACCGGCAAGGCCGCCGCCCGGCTTGGCGAGTCCATCACCCATCAGGTAAACGATCTGCCGCTTGGCCCGGCGCTGCGCGCCACCATCCCCGTGGAGGTCACCACCCTGCACCGGCTGCTCGGCGCCCGGCCGGACACCCGCCACTTCCGCCACCACGCCGACAACCCCTTGAGCCTTGACGTCCTGGTGATTGACGAAGCCTCCATGGTGGATATCGAGATGCTCACCGCCGTGCTCAGCGCCTTGCCGGCCCGAACGCGGCTGATCCTGCTCGGCGACAAGGACCAGCTGGCCTCGGTGGAGGCGGGCTCTGTGTTGGGCGACCTGTGCCGCCGGGCCGAGGGCGGCCACTACACTCCCGCCACCGCCGCATGGCTTGCGCAGGCCACCGGCCAGGCGCTGCCGGAAGGCTACAGAGACCCGGACGGGCGGCCGCTGGATCAGGCCATTGCCATGCTCCGCGAGAGCTACCGCTTTGGCGCCCGCAGCGGCATCGGCCGGCTGGCGCGGGCGGTCAACCGCTCGGCGCCGGACGAGGCCCGCCAAGTTCTCGAACAGGGCTATACCGACCTGCGTCACCGGGTACTTGGCGGCGAAAGTGATCCCGCGCTCGACTCGCTGGTGCGGAACGGCAGCGCCACCCGCGAGGCGACCACCGCTACCCCAAGGCCGGCAGGCTACCGCCACTATTTAAGCGTCATGCACGCCCGGCGCCCGAACGAGAACGCCGACTTTACCCGCCGCCCCGAGGCCTACAGCGCCTGGGCCGAGGCAGTGCTTGACGCCTACGGCGACTTCCAGCTGCTGTGCGCTCTGCGCAAGGGGCCCTGGGGCATCGAGGAGCTGAACCTGCGCATTGCCCGGACGCTGCGCCAGGCGAAGCTGCTACAGGCAAGCGACGCCGCCCTGGAGCACGGCTGGTTTGAAGGCCGCCCGGTACTGGTCACCCAAAACGACTACGGCCTCGGGCTGATGAACGGCGACATCGGCATCGCGCTCGAAGTGGTGGAAGCCGGTGGGGCACGGCTGCGCGTGGCGTTTCCCAGCGGCGAGCCGGAGACGCCCGTGCGCTGGGTGCTGCCCTCGAGACTCGACGCCATCGACACCGTGTTTGCCATGACCGTGCATAAATCCCAGGGCTCGGAGTTTCGCCATGCCGCCCTGCTGCTGCCCGACCGGATGACCCCGGTGCTCACCCGGGAGCTGGTCTACACCGGCCTGACCCGGGCCCGGCAGTGGCTCAGCCTGGTCGAAGCCCGCCGCGGTATCCTCGGCGAGGCCATCGACCGCCAGGTACTGCGCGCCAGCGGGCTGGGCTAGCCTTCGCCGGCAAAAAATCATAGGATGACCAATCATCCCATGAATCAAGGTACTCATCATGGCTCAATCTCGCCGCCACCGGCCTTCGCTGGTGGATGACGTCATTGCCCACCTCAAGTCGGCGCTCCAGCAGGGCCGCTGGGCGGTGGGCGAACGCCTGCCGGTTGAGGCCGCCCTGGCCGAGGATTTTGGCGTCAGCCGCAACACCGTCCGCGAGGCGGTGCGGGTACTGTGCCATACCGGCGTGCTGGAAACCCGCCAGGGCGCGGGCACCTTTGTACGGGCCCTGCGCGGCGCCGGCGATACCCTGCGCGAGGTCGAGCGCGCCCGGCTACGCGACCAGCTGGAAGTCCGCCAGACGCTGGAAGCCGAGGCCGCCCGGCTGGCCGCTCTGCGCCGCAGCGACGAGGATCTCGCCGTTATGCGCGAGGCCCTCAACGCCCGCGAAGCCGCCGGCAGGCATATCGACGCGCGCATCACACACGACCAGCGCTTTCACCTGGCCGTGGTCCGGGCCACGCACAACGCCGCCCTGGCCACGCTCTACGAATACTTCGCCTGCTCTGTCGGGCACACCATCGAGCAGACCGAGCGCAACCGCCATCTGCCCGAGCCCAGCCACGCCGAGCACGTGGCGCTGCTCGAGGCCATCGAAGCCGGCCGCGCCGACGCTGCCGAGCACATTGCCCGAACCATGCTGGCACCCAGCCTCAGCGCCCTGAGCGACACTTCCTGAGCAACCCAGGGTGGCAAAGCCCGACACAAGGAGCCCCCATGCGCGCCCGTCTTGATCCCTTTACGCTGATATTGCTGGCTACCATCGCCGTCGCCTCGTTTTTCCCCGCCCGGCCGCCGCTGGACGGCTGGCTCGACCACGCCGGGGTGTTTGCCGTGGCCATGCTGTTCTTCCTCCACGGCGCGGCGCTGTCCCGGAACGAAGTCCTCGACGGCGCCATGCACTGGCGGCTGCACCTGGTGATTGCCACGCTTACCTTTATCGTCTTTCCGCTGCTGGTGGTGCCGACCACGCTGCTGGCCCCGGAACTGATCCCCGACGACCTGGCGGTAGGCTTTCTGTACCTGGGCGTGCTGCCCTCGGCGGTCTCGTCGTCCATTGCCTTTACCGCCATGGCCAGGGGCAACGTCCCCGCGGCGATCTGCAGCGCCGCGGCGTCCAACGTCTTCGGCATGATGCTCACACCTTTCCTGCTGATCCTGCTGGTGAGCTCGTCCGGGGGAAGCTTTGCGGTGGGCGAGGCGCTGCGCGACATCTTTTTGCAGCTGCTGCTGCCCTTCGCCGCCGGCCAGGCCGTGCGCCCGCTGATCGGCGGATTTCTCAACCGCCATCGGTCGCTGACCGGACGCTACGACCAGGGCGTGATCCTGCTCATCGTCTATACCGCTTTTTCCCAGTCCGTGGCCGACGGGCTGTGGCAGAAACTGCCGCTGCTGGCGATCCTTGCCGCTATCCTCCTGTGCGGCCTGCTGCTGGCGGTAGTGATCGTCATCGCCCAGGTGGCCTCCCGGCGCTTTGGCTTCACCCTGGCCGACGAGGCCGCGGTGGTGTTCTGCGGCTCGAAGAAAAGCCTGGCCTCGGGGCTTCCCATGGCCAAGGTGCTGTTCGCCGGCAACCCGGGATTCGGCATGATCGTGCTGCCGATCATGTGCTACAACCAGATCCAGATTCTGGTCGGCGCCTTTCTCGCCCGGCGCTACGAGGGCCGCATCCAGGCGGCGAGTGTTAGCGAATAGTGATGCCATACCAGCCACATAGCCCGCTCGGGCGTGCAATTACGGCAGTCAGATGCCAAGCTATGCACAGCTACCATCTGCACGATACAAGCGTTTATCCAATAACCGGGAGTCACCATGGCCCACCAACCGATTATTGATCGCCCTGCCAAAAGCCGCTGGCCGCGTCGGCTGGCCTGGCTGAGCGTGATTCTGCTGCTGGCATCAGCGGTGCTGATCGCCGCGGCAGGGCCTGCCTACCGCATGGAAGTGCTGGCACTGGGCAACGCCTTCAGCCTTTTGCGCTACGCCACCTACGCCGCCGTGGCCGCCGCCGCGCTGGGACTTGTGACGCTGATTACCGCTGCGCTCAAGCGCCGCTTCGGCTCGGGCTTTACCGCGGTGCTGGTCATGGCCGCCGCCGTCGCTCTTTTGTACGTGCCCTGGCAGCACTGGCAGCGCGCCCAGGCGGTGCCGGCAATTCACGACATTACCACCGACATGGATAACCCGCCGGCCTTCGAGGCGGTCGCCGAGGCCCGGAAAGAAGCGCCCAACGAGGTGGACTATCCCGGCGAGAGCACCGCCGAGCAGCAGCGCGCCGCCTATCCCGAGGTTCAGCCGCTTGAGCTCGACGCGCCGCTCAAGACGGTGCTCGCCGCGGCCCAGGCGGAAATGCAGGACGCCGGCTGGCAGATCGCCGACGTCGGCGCCCGGCGCATCGAGGCCACGGCCACCACGCGCTGGTTCGGCTTCAAGGATGACGTCGTGGTGCGGCTGAGCGAAGAAGACGACGCCACCCGGGTGGACATGCGTTCGGCCTCGCGGCTGGGCAAAAGCGACGTGGGCACCAACGCCGCGCGCGTGCACGACTTTCTCGAGTCGCTCGAGGCGCGGCTGGGGAAGGGCTGATCAGGCGCTGATCACACCATGACGTCGGCGATACCGCGCTCGCCGTCGAGCAGGGTGAATTCGGCGTTTTGCAGCGCCTTGTCCTGCACCGCATGAACCAGCGCCAGCGCCACGTTGGCCCGGGAAATCCGGTTGTCGCCGGCTTCGTCGACGCCTTCGGCAAAGCGTTCGGTGGCCGCCTCGTCGGTGAGCCGGCCGGGCTTGAGGATGACGTAAGGCAGCGCACTCCGGCGCAGATGAGAATCGGCAGCAAACTTGGCGGCCATGTAGGGACGCAGCTTTTCCGGCGCGGTCATGGGGTCTTCGGCGCGCATGGCGCTGACCATGAGAAAGCGCTCAAGACCCTTTTCCGCGGCAATATCCACCGCGCGAATAGCCCCGTAAAGATCAATCAGCAGCGTCTTGTCCGGCCCCGTATCGGGGCCGGAGCCGGCGGTGAATACCACCTGGTCGCAGCCGTCAAGGGCGTGGGCAAAGTCATCTTCCAGGTCAGCCACGACCGTCTCGATACCGCGTCCGGCGAACCAGTCGGCCTGGTCTTCGTGACGAATCATTGCTCTGATCGGCTCGCCTGCCTCGTGGGCATGTTCGCAAAACTGCTTGCCGATCTGGCCGTTGGCCCCAATTACCAGTGTCGTCATGTTGCCTCCTGTGGCATGGTCCGGCACACGGCCCGCATCAGCCGCTGCCACTGATCAAAGGTGAGGCTGAACGGCACGGGTGTCAACCGGACAGGCGCCTGGCAAACAGCTATCGTATGGTCGCCCGGCAATCTGATGGGAGGTGGCATGCTACGAATATCCAACAACGTGACGCTGGCCGACCGAGAAATCCACATCGAGCAGGTGCGCGCCCAGGGCCCCGGCGGGCAGAACGTCAACAAGGTAGCCTCGGCGGTACACCTGCGCTTTGATATTCACCGCTCGACGCTGCCGACCTTTTACAAGGAGCGGCTTTTGACGCTCGCCGACCAGCGCATCACCCGAGACGGCGTGATCGTGATCAAGGCACAAAAACACCGCACCCTGGAGCGGAACAGGGAAGACGCCCTGGCGCGGCTGAAAGCGCTGATCAAAAGCGCAGCGGTGGAGCAGAAAAAGCGCCGCCCCACGCGCCCCAGCCGCAGCGCCAGGCGCAGGCGGCTGGACAACAAGACCCGCCGCGGCCAGACCAAGGCGCTTCGCGGCAGGGTCAAGCTATAGCTCCAAGCCATGAAAACAGGCGCCGGTCTTGGCGTCAGGCGTTATCCGGCAATGAAGTGTCGCGGTCGCTGAGAATATGATGCAGCCCGTCGCACCCCACCAGCGGGTCGTCGCAGTTGATCACTACGTCGGAGTGGGCCAGCACATAGCTGCGCCCGGTGATGGTGTTATCCACCACCTGAAGTTGGTCTTCCTGACGGATGCCGGTAACGGTACCGATAAAGCCGGTTTCGCGCAGGGAAATGGTTTCCAGCCGGTCGCCGGCCTGAAGTCGGCCTTCGTAGTGCATCAGCGCCAGCCGGGCGGACGTGCCGGTGCCGGTGGTGCTGCGGCAGATCACCCCCGGGTGCACATAGGTGGCCGAGCGTGAGCGGTAGTAGCCTTCTCCTACGTGCTCTTCGGGCCCCATGAAGTGAAGAAACGGCAGCGGCCCCACGTCGCCCAGAGTGTAGTGGGAAAAGCCGCGCTCGGCCTGAATCGCCTCGACAATTTTATAGGCGCAGTCGGCCAGCGCTCGCTCTTCGTCGCGCACCAGGTTGAAGCCAAGGTCCCGGGCGTCGATGAGCGCATAAAACCCGCCGCTGTAAGCTACCGTATAGACCACCGCCCCTAGATCCGGCACGTTGACGGTGGCCCGGTAGGTGTCGATATAGCTTGGCAGGCCCTCACAGGTCACCGATTCGACTATATCGTTGTGCACCCGGGCTTCGATCTGCACCAGGCCTGCCGGCGCTTCCAGCTTGAACCGCGAGAGCCCCTCCTTTTTGGGCACAATGCCGGCTTCCAATACCGCCGTGGCAGCGCACAGGGTGTTGGAACCGGAATAGATCGGGTAGCCCATGACCTCCATGATGATGTAGCCCGCGGCGGCGGCCGGGTCCGTGGCCGGCACCAGCAGATCCACCGACATTTCCGGAATGCCGTAGGGCTCAAAGAGCAAAAGCTCGCGCAGGCCGTCGGCGCTGTCGCGCAGGTATTCCATCTGTTCGCGCACGCTGCTTCCGGGCAGAAGATCGATGCCCCCGGTGACGATACGGCTGACGTCGCCGCCGGCATGGGTATCCATTAGCTGAAACTGATGGGGACGATTCATGAACCGCTTTCCTTGTGATCCAGGGCAAACGGCGCGCCGTGAGTTTCCCACTGGCTGTCGGGCACGATGACGATCTTGCCCAGAAAGCCGCTGCCGCGATTGACAAAGTAATGCTCGGCCTCGTGAAGCGCCGAGAGCCGAAACGCGCCGTGGAGAACGGGCTTGAGCTGCCCCTCACGAATCCAGCCGATTAGCTGCTCGGCCTCAGCGCGGGTGCCGTGGGAGACGCCGCTGATGCGCACCTGGTAGAGATAAATCCGCGTCCACAGGATTTCGCTGACGTTGCCGCCGCTGGCCCCGGCAATGGAGAGCCGCGGATAGGTCTCTCGGCGCGCCATGTTCTGGATCATGGTGTCGATGAACAGCGTGGTCATCTCGCCGCCGACCAGATCCATCACCGCATCAACGGGCGCGCCGTCGGTGACTTCAAGCACCCGCTCGACGAAAGTTGGCAGGTCGTGACGGTCGATCACCGCCTCGGCCCCCAGCGCCTGAAGGTCGTCGGCCTTGGCGGGCGTGCTCACGGCGTAGGGTACGGCGCCGATAATGCGGCACAGCTGAATCAGCGCGGTGCCCACCCCGCCGCTGGCGCCGGTGACCAGCACGCGCTCGCCGGCGCTCACCTCGGAGGCGGTGAGCATGTGGTAGGCGGTCTGGTAGGAGCACATTCCCAAGGCGGCAAGCTCGGCGTCGGCAAGCTCGGGGTTGTTCACGGCGTGAAACTGGTCGGCGGGCACGGCCACGTATTCGGCAAAGCCGCCGTCGGCGCCGTGGCCGTAGTAGTCCGGGGTCAGGTTCAGATGGCGGCACGCGTTCGGATAGAGGTTGAAGTCCAAAAGGCCGCGCTCGCCGATGCGCGAATCCTCCACGCCTTCGCCCACGGCGGCAACGCGTCCCACCACGTCTGCCCCCTGGATACGCGGAAAGGTCAGCGTGGCCTCGCCGCCCATGGCAAAGGAGGTTACGTCAGCCTTGTCCTCGGTGGGATAAAGCCCTTCCCGAGCCTTGCGATCGGTGTTGTTCTTGGCCGTTGCGGTCACCTGAACCAGCACTTCGCCTGGCCCCGGAGACGGCACCGGCACGTCTTGACGGTAAACCAGCTTTTCCACGCCGCCGTGTCCGGTCAGGGACATCGCGGCCATGGTCTCGGGCAGAGCGTTGGGCATGGCGGAACGATGCATGGCAAACTCCTTTGGCAGGACGAGGATGGCAGCCGCTATACTGACAGCCATCCGCGATGGATGGCTGCCCCAGGGGCAGCTCAGCTATCACGATACCAAAGTTACGTTTTGACTAAAGCCGGGAGAGCCGGGGCATGTATCTGGACTATTTCGAACCGCCGGCGGACTCGCCACTGGGATGGCTGACGCTGACCGCAAGCGAGGACGGACTGACCGCGGTGGATTTTTCTCGGGGGCTTTTGGGCACCAGGCGCGAACACCCGATTCTCGAGCGCTGCAAGGAACAGCTGGCACAATACTTTGCCGGCACGCGCACGGCGTTCGATCTGCCGCTGGCCGCGGAAGGCACGGCGTTTCAGCAGGCAGTATGGCAGGCGCTCAGGGAGATTCCCTACGGCGAAACGCGAAATTACGGCGAGATTGCCGCTGCGCTTGACAAGCCCACCGCGTCTCGAGCGGTGGGTATGGCCAACGGCAAAAATCCGCTGGCTATTGTGGTGCCCTGCCACCGGGTGGTGGGCGCCGACGGCCGGCTCACCGGCTATTCCGGCGGGCTTGCGCGCAAGAAGTGGCTGCTTGCCCACGAAGCCCGCCACGCCACACGCTAGAAAACCTGGCGGGGCATCACCATGTTCTCCGGACGCAGCGCCTCGGCCAGGGTGTCTTCGTCCAACAGGTTTTCTTCCTGGACCAGCTCGAGCACGCCGCGGCCGGTTGCCAGCGCCTTCTGGGCAATGCGAGTGGCGTGCTCGTAGCCAATGTGCGGGTTAAGCGCCGTCACCAGGCCAATGGAGCGCTCGACCAGCTCGCGGCAGTGGGCCTCGTTGGCGGTAATGCCGTCCACGCACAGCTCGCGCAGCATGTCCATGGCCCGGGTCAGCAGGCGAATGGAATCAAAGATCTTGTAGACGATCAGCGGCTCCATGACGTTGAGCTGGAGCTGGCCGCCTTCCGCCGCCAGGCTCAGCGACAGATCGTTTCCGATGACCTCGAACGCCACCTGGTTGACGGCTTCGGGGATCACCGGGTTGACCTTGCCAGGCATGATCGAGCTTCCCGGCTGGCGGGCCGGCAGGTTGATTTCGTTGAAGCCGGCACGCGGCCCGCTGGAGAGCAGGCGCAGATCGTTACAGACCTTCGATAGCTTGACCGCCAGGCGCTTGAGCATGCCCGAAAACATCACGAAGTCGCCCATGTCCGAGGTGGCTTCAATAAGGTCGTGGGCCGGGGACAGCTCATGCTCGCTGATGGCCGCCAGGCGCTCTACCGCGAGCTTCTGGTAGCGCGCGTCGGTGTTGATACCGGTGCCAATGGCGGTACCGCCAAGGTTCACCTCGTGCAGTAGCTCCGGCACGCGCTTTGCCAGAAGGCGATGATCTTCGCCCAGCGTTGTGGCAAAGGCGCGAAATTCCTGGCCCAGGGTCATGGGCACCGCGTCCTGTAGCTGGGTGCGCCCCATCTTGAGGATATCGCCGAACTCGTCGCCCTTGCGGGAAAACGACTCGCACAGATGCGACAGGCTTTCCAGCAGGTCGTCATGGCCCAGCAGCAGCCCCAGGCGGATCGCCGTGGGATAGGCATCGTTGGTCGACTGCGCCATGTTGATGTCGTTGTTGGGATGCAGATGCTGGTAGTCGCCCTTGGCGTGCCCCAGATACTCAAGGCCCAGGTTGGCGATCACCTCGTTGGCGTTCATGTTGGTCGAGGTGCCGGCGCCGCCCTGAATCATGTCGACCACGAACTGGTCGTGGTGCTCGCCGTCAATGAGGCGCTGACAGGCGTGCTCAATGGCTTCGAAGCGCCGGGTTTCGAGCTCGCCCAGCTGATGGTTGGCGTCTGCGGCCGCCTTTTTGACCATGGCCAGGGAGACGATCAGCTGAGGGTGATGCGATAGCGGCACGCCGCTCAGATGGAAGTTGTTCACCGCGCGCAGGGTCTGGATACCGTAATAGGCATCGGCGGGCACGTTCAGGTGGCCCAGCAGATCCTTCTCTTCCCGAGTGGCGCCGTTTTTTACAGAAAAACTCTCTGATGTCGTCATAAGCAAGGGCTATTATTGTTTACCGTTAGGTTGACAGGTGAAAAAGCAAGGCAGAAACCCTAGGGTCTGTTGACGTTTCATGGCAGGGGTATTGGCAGGATAGGGGCAAGCTCACAGAATAAAGGTTCCTAAGCCAACAAACTGCAAGCCTGCCATGCCCCGACAAATGCTCACGGATGAACACTGGCCGAAGCTGAAATCTATCCTGCTTCAACAAGGTATTTATGACAAGACCGATCTGCGTACCACGGTGGAAGGCATCCTTTATCGGATGCGAACCGGCTGCCCGTGGCGGGACCTACCGGAGGCGTTTGGCCCCTGGAACACGGTCTACAAGCGCTTCAACGCCTGGTCAGCGAGTGGAAAGCTGATGAGGATTTTCATCTCTCTGGTGGAAGATCCTGATGTCGAGTGGCTATTTATTGATGGTTCCTACGTCAAGGCTCACCAAGATAGCACTGGGGCTGCCACGGAAGATGCAGAAGCCATTGGCAAAAGTCGTGCAGGCAATACCAGCAAGATCCACTTGGCCGTGGATGCTTATGGGTTGCCGATCGCCTTCAGAATAACCGGGGGTGAAGTGCACGACAGCACGGAAGCCCAGGCATTGATTGACGGTTTGCCGGCAGGTGACGCGCTGGTGGCTGACAAAGGCTATGACAGTGAACGTATCCGTGAGCAGGTCGAAGCCAAAGGAATGGCTGCCGTCATTCCACGCAGGCGTAACTCGAAAAAAGGAAATGCCAATCTGGACAGAGGGTTATATCGCTACCGGCATCTGGTTGAGAATGCCTTTGCTCGATTGAAACCGTATCGCGCCATTGCGACGCGCTACGATAAGCTCAAACGAAATTACGAAAGCATGGTGGCCTTGGCATGCGGCTTTTTATGGCTACCAATGTGAAACGTCAACAGGCCCTAGCACAGCGCCAGCCCGCTTAGCCATTTAACTTATAGGGTATTCACATCGTGCATAATGGCTGGCAGGCGCTACGCCGTCTCCCAAGCCGCCTTGAGCCGGTAGAACTCGTCGACAATGGCATCCATTTCGCCGGCGTCGTAGTCGCACAGGCCGCTGACCACCAGCTTTTTGGAGCCGACTCCCACCGGCTTGCCGGCGGACTCGATGGCAAATTCGAGCAGCGCATCGGCACGCTTGCCCTGAACCTCGAGCGAAGAGCGCGACAGCGCCAGATCCGGCGCAAAGCCGTCAAGCCGCTCCAGGGTAAAGCTCATGCTGTGGTAAATCACCAGCGGGCGCTTGGGATTGAACATCACCCCGTGGGCCTCCATCAGCGGCTTCAAGTAGTGCGGGAAGTTTTTCCCCGAAAACGCCACGTAGCAGCGGGTAAAGGCATCCACGGCGGTACCGTCGAACGTCGTCGCGCCGCTGCGAACCACCTCCAGGTAGCGCTTGCCGGCCTCGTCGACCACGTGGATATCGCCGCTGGCCGCCTGACTGAACATGAGCGGCGTATCCGCGCCGACCATGCTGAGAAAATAGAACTCCATGTGCTGGGACAGCCCGAAGCGTTCGAGCACCAGAGCAAACAGTAGGTCACCGGGCACGCAGAAACGCCGCGCATCGGGATTGTGGATCGGGTTATAGTCACCGGCCACGCCCTTGGCAAAGCGGCTGGCCTGCTCGGCGGAGATGATCACGGTATCGCCGTGCTGGGTGTAAAAATCCTTGAACATGGCGTTAACTGCCTGCCTAACGTTGTTGTTGAAAGCCCCTCTTGAACGTCGCGCATCATGCCATAAAACGGCCGGCTGGCGCATAAAATTTCGCTTTCAGGTTAGGCTAAACCTCATTGCCGGGCGCTCCGCAAACGTATTAAGGCAGCCATTCACGCTAGGAAGCGCCCGAGAACCTACATCACACAGGTTCAAAAGTTAACACCTACCTGGTTGAGCAAGCTTTATAGCTAGGCTTCAGCAGGCACGGCTGTACGGCGAGTCACCAGGCTAACCCCGATATAGATGATGGCTGAAGCCACGCAGCCGTAAAGTGGTCCTTGCACCCATCCTAAGTCAGTCCCTAAAAGCAGGTAAGCGCTAGTGCAAAACCGACGGCAATCGATGTGAGAGCGCCCATACTGCTACCCTGCCAAAAAGTGGAGCAGAAGGTCACGCCAAACAGCGCTGCCATCAAAGTGCCGTTGCCGAGAATGCCCAGCCATAAAATCATGACGGGCGGCAAATAAGCCATGCCAACGAATCCGCAAATGCCGACGATTAACACCATCAGCCGGTTAAAGGTCATTGAAGTTATAAAGCCCCTGTCTTTCCCCAATGCTGAGCGCAGGTCATACGATAGCGCTGTCGACACGGTATGCATCAGGGAATTAGCCGTCGACTTCATGGCGAAGGGAATAAACAGGGTAATAAAGCTGGAAATTAATGGGTTGACACCGTGCTCAAGAAAAGTTGGCATAGCCAGATCAGGAGAGGCTAAGTCAGGAAAATAAGCCTTGGCGTAGAGGCCCGCCAGCGGCGTGAAATTGAGCAGCGCACCAAGAATCGCCACCCAGATACCCACATGAGCCATGCTTACGCCCTGCTTGATAGCTAGAAAGCGTACCGACATGAAAGGCAAGGCAACTGCCCACAAAAATGCATAGGGTAGCAGTAGAAGCGCAGCTGACGGGCTGTCGCCATAAGGCGCACCCGTCTTCGGATTAGCAATGGTCGGATCTATAGCGTCAAGGCGCCCAATCAGTTCACCGAGCCCTACCTGAACAAAAACCACATAGGCAATGACGCAGGAACCTATCGACATACCCACAATCATGGCGGCATCGGTCCAGGCAACCGCACGCAGACCGCCAAACATCGTGTAGCCAATAACCAGAAGCGTAATAAGGAGAGAGCCTGTCGTTGGAGATACCCCTAACCAACCGGATACCAGCAAGCCGATCGCTTTGATCTGCGATACCAGAAATACGCCTAATAAAAGCACCATGATCAGCGCTACGATACCTTGCAGCCAGCGACCTGCCGAGCCACCCGAGTGGATCTGAGCGATATATTCAGGAATGGTGCGACTACCCAATGTTGATGCTTTGCGTCTTAATATATTGGCAAAGAAAAGCGTGGCAATCAGAAAGGCAGTCGAATAAAAAGTGTTCGAAAAAAGCTCAAGAGAACCATACTCATAGGCCACTCCGGGAGAGCCAATAAAGACAAAACCGCTGTAGCCAGTAGCTACTAACGTGGCGGCAGCCACAAAAGGCCCCAGGGAGTTATTGGCGACGAGAAAACCTGACTCATCCTTATCCCCTGCTGCACGCATAGAGTAAAGTGATAAGCCGATCAGAACCGCAGCGGAAAATATTAATAAAAACCAGTTAAACATCAGGAGGGCCTCTTTATCTTTTTAATTTTATGCTCGATAAAATAGCTTTATCTTATTTTAGAAAAAACCAAAGCGGTTAAAGCTAGGGGGCGTTAACAATTAGGCCAGCCATATGGCGGCTGACACGAGGCAGAGGAGTGACTGGTAGTTTCTTGCCAGTCGCTCATAGCGTGTAGATAACCGCCGGAACTTCTTGATTTTCTGAAAGAACCTCTCCACCAGATTGCGATCTTGGTAACAGTGCCAGTCTACTTCAATGCGCGCCAAACGATTCTTTTTCGGAGGAATCACCGGCTCGGCACCTGCGGCCTGAATCATGTCCCGCAGAGCAGTGGAGTCATACCCCTTGTCGCCCAGCACTGCTTGCGGGGAAAAACCTTCCAGTAGAGCGGGAGCAGCACCATACTCCGACGCCTGGCCCGGTGTGAGAACCAATCGTACTGGGTTACCTAACGCATCGACTGCGGCATGAATTTTGGTGCTCAATCCGCCTCGAGATTTGCCCATGGCTTCGACGTCTTGCGTGTTTTTTTTGACGCTCCATGCTGGTGCACCCTGACGATGCTACCGTCGATCATCAGCTGCTCTAGATCGGGATCGTCGGCTACTGTGTCAAAAATACGCTGCCAAACCTGAGGAATCCCCATGAAATGGGTAATAAAATCAGCATGATAGGATTGAAAAAGCCTGCATGAGTCATGCATGTTGTGAGTTACGACACACAACAACATGCGAAGGAGACCCATGCAGGCCCCTCGATTCTTGCATAACTTGCTGACGTCTTCACTCTCCGTGATCCATGCCAAGCGGCTACAGACCGTCCTCGATACCGTTGGCGCTCTGCTGGGCGAGCGACGTCTGGGATTAACGGCCATTGGCCGTGCGTTGCCGAGCTCGACGGATGCCAAGCACGCCATCAAACGAGTCGATCGACTATTAGGCAACCCTCACCTTCATCAGGAACGACCGCTGTTCTATTGGCTCATGGCCTCGCTGCTGATCGGCCATACAACGCGCCCACTGATTCTGGTGGACTGGTCGCCGATTGATGACCGCGGCAGGCATTTCCTGCTGCGTGCGGCGGTGCCCTTCGCCGGGCGATCGCTGCCCATCTTCGAGAAGGTTCATCACAAGGAAGGATGCCCATACTGTGAAGCCTATCTGCTGGATGCGCTGGCAAGGATCCTGCCCGACAAGGCCACGCCGATCCTGGTGACCGATGCCGGCTTTCGTAACCCGTGGTTTCGGGCCGTTGAAGCGCGCGGCTGGTATATCGTTGGACGGGTCCGTCAGCCCGCCCGTTACCAGGCGTCAGGCGAAGCATGGCAACCCGTGAAGACCCTGTTTCAACACGCGACATCGGAACCGCAGGCGTGGGGCTCCGTCCGGATCGCCGAAAACCATCCGTTCCGCGCTCAGATGGTGCTCTATTATCGACCGCCACGGGGACGTAAGCATCGCAATAAACAAGGCCGGATCTCTCGGGACGGCGGCAGCCGGACGATCGCCCGGCGTCAGCAGGAGCCCTGGGTGCTGGTCAGCAATCTGCCGGACCGCTCAACGCTGGCGAATAAAGTGGTAACGATCTACCGACAGCGCATGCAGATTGAGGAAGGGTTCCGCGATGTCAAAAGTCCCTTGTTCGGGCTGGGCTTCGGCATGCATCAGTCTCGCCAGGGCAAGCGCATCGAGGTCCTGCTGCTGATCGCCATGTTGGCGAACGTGGCCATGATGGTGGCCGGCCTGGATGTCCGAGCCCGGGGGCAACAGCGGCGCTATCAGAGCAACAGTATCCGGCACCGGAGCGTGCTTTCCGTGTGGCGCCTGGGCTTGGAATGTCTTCGTCGTCATCAACCCGACGCCGTGCCTTGGCCTGCTTGGACAACCCTCCGAGCACGACTTCGCGAGGAAGTCAGGGAGCAGAGCCTATGCGGCGAGTAGCAACATATTCGTGGGGATTCGTCAGCTGCCAAACGCCCTTTCGTGACCAACGGTTATACCGCATGTAGACGGTGTGCCAGCGCCCAAAAGATTCGGGAAGATCACGCCACGGGGCGCCGGTCCGAGCGATCCAGAGCACGGCTTCCACGAACAGGCGATTGTCCTTGGCAGTTACCCCACAGTCTGAGGCTTTGCCGGGGAGCAGGTGCTCGATTCGCTCCCACTGATCATCGCGTAACTTCAACCGACTCATGGCCCACCAAAATCTATGAATACTAAATCAGTTTAAACGAAACTAATGATTGTTAACACACCCTAGGGTCAACGTCAGAAAAGAGCTGATACCAAAGGCAACAAAAGTCCAGGATTCCATTTTACCATCTCTCAATCTTATTCAATAAAGACAAATACCAGACACCATATACGAGATAGCGGAAAGCCTCGTCTATGGCAGTACGAAAGTCACTCGCGCGTCACGGCAGTCTGGCCGAGAGATACCTAGGGTGTGTTAACAATCATTAGTTTCGTTTAAACTGATTTAGTATTCATAGATTTTGGTGGGCCATGAGTCGGTTGAAGTTACGCGATGATCAGTGGGAGCGAATCGAGCACCTGCTCCCCGGCAAAGCCTCAGACTGTGGGGTAACTGCCAAGGACAATCGCCTGTTCGTGGAAGCCGTGCTCTGGATCGCTCGGACCGGCGCCCCGTGGCGTGATCTTCCCGAATCTTTTGGGCGCTGGCACACCGTCTACATGCGGTATAACCGTTGGTCACGAAAGGGCGTTTGGCAGCGTATTTTTGACACAGTAGCCGACGATCCCGATCTAGAGCAGCTGATGATCGACGGTAGCATCGTCAGGGTGCACCAGCATGGAGCGTCAAAAAAAACACGCAAGACGTCGAAGCCATGGGCAAATCTCGAGGCGGATTGAGCACCAAAATTCATGCCGCAGTCGATGCGTTAGGTAACCCAGTACGATTGGTTCTCACACCGGGCCAGGCGTCGGAGTATGGTGCTGCTCCCGCTCTACTGGAAGGTTTTTCCCCGCAAGCAGTGCTGGGCGACAAGGGGTATGACTCCACTGCTCTGCGGGACATGATTCAGGCCGCAGGTGCCGAGCCGGTGATTCCTCCGAAAAAGAATCGTTTGGCGCGCATTGAAGTAGACTGGCACTGTTACCAAGATCGCAATCTGGTGGAGAGGTTCTTTCAGAAAATCAAGAAGTTCCGGCGGTTATCTACACGCTATGAGCGACTGGCAAGAAACTACCAGTCACTCCTCTGCCTCGTGTCAGCCGCCATATGGCTGGCCTAATTGTTAACGCCCCCTAGAGCTCCCTGGCTATAACGCACGGTCCCTACGGGCAGAGCAATGGTATTGAAAAGGCTGGGTGTCATGATAGAAAACTCCGTTGGTCAGGGTTTTGTTATTGTAACGCCGTGCCGATATGCGCCACGGCAGGGAACCACCATAGCCTTGGAAGAGCAATTAGGAAAAATATTATTATTCTAATCTGTGAGTCAGTATATCCTATCCACCTCTTCAAGCATCGGGAGTTTCTTCTTTGCTGCTGCCCAGCAGCCCAAAGGCAGGTACTTCTCAACGAACCTGCCTTTGACGCGTTCAGGAGAAAAAGTGAACAGCAGCCGACATGCAGATAAGATGCTACGCTCAGGGTCATCCATTAAGCTAAGCTCAGTGGCAACCATGGCGTTGCTATTCACATGTTGGGATAGTTCGGCCCGCCCCCGCCTTCCGGTGCCACCCAGGTGATGTTTTGCGCCGGGTCCTTGATGTCGCAGGTCTTGCAATGCACGCAGTTCTGGAAATTGATCCGAAACTGCGGCTGGCCGTCGTCGTCTTCGACCACTTCATAGACGCCGGCAGGACAGTAGCGGGTCGCCGGTTCGGCGTATTCCGGCAGGTTATCGCGAATCGGCACAGCCGGATCGGAAAGCTTGAGATGGCAGGGCTGATTCTCTTCGTGGTTGGTATTGGACAAATAAACCGAAGAGAGCTTGTCGAAAGACAGCTTGCCATCAGGCTTGGGATAGTCGATTTTTTCGAACTCGGCCGCCGGCTTGAGAGCGGCGTAGTCCGGCGTGGTGTCGTGGATGTTGGGCAGCTTGCCGCCGCCCAGCAACTGGTCGATAAAATTGTAGGCGCCACCCACCACGGTGCCGTATTTGTGAAGGGCCGGGCCGAAGCTTGCGCTTTCCTTGAGCTCGGCGTAGGCCCAGCTCTGCTCCCACTTCTCGGTGAAAGCGGTCAGCTCCTCTCCGCCTTCGCTGTCGTTGGCGATGGCGTCGAATACGGCTTCCGCGGCGACCATGCCGGATTTCATCGCCGTGTGCAGGCCCTTGATCTTGGCAAAGTTCAGGGTGCCGGCATCGCAGCCGATCAGCAAACCGCCGGGGAACGTCATCTTGGGCAGGCAGTTGAAACCGCCCTTGGTGATGGAGCGAGCGCCGTAGGCAACGCGCTTGCCGCCTTCCAGGTGCCTGGCCAACACCGGGTGGTGCTTCATTCGCTGGAACTCGTCAAAGGGCGATAGCCAGGGGTTCTGATAGGACAAGTCCATGATCAGCCCAACCATGACCTGATTATCCTCGCCGTGGTAAAGAAACCAGCCGCCGTGGGCGTGCTTGTCCAGCGGCCAGCCCGAGCCGTGCAGTATCAGGCCGGGTTCGTGCCTGTCTGCCGGAATGTCCCACAGCTCCTTGAGACCAATGCCGTAATGCTGTGGGTCACGCCCTTCATTCAGGTTGAAGTACTCGATCAGGCGCTTGCCCAGGTGGCCGTGGGAGCCTTCGGCAAACAGCGTGTACCTGGCGCGCAGCTCCATGCCCGGCATATAGCCATCCTTGGGCTTGCCGTCGGCGTCGACGCCCATATCGCCGGTGACGATGCCGCGTACGGCACCTTGCTCATCCTGAAGGATGTCCTGGGCGGCAAAGCCGGGAAAGATATCGACGCCCAGCGCTTCGGCCTGCTCGCCGAGCCAGCGGCACAGATTGCCGGCGCTGGTGACGTAGCGCGACTGCTCGCCGCCGGTATTGTGCATGGCCCTGGGCACCAGGGCATGGGGCAGCTTCTGCGCCTTTTCGGCGTCTTTCAGCAGATAGAGCTCATCGCGCGTAGCGGGCGTCGTCAGCGGCGCGCCGCGCTCTTGCCAGTCGGGAAACAGTTCATCCAGCGCGCGCGCTTCGAACACCGCACCGGAGAGGATATGCGCCCCTACCTCGGAGCCTTTTTCCACCACGCAAACGCTCAGCTCGCGCTCTGCGCTGTTGGCCTGCTGCATTAATCGACAGGCCGCCGCCAGTCCTGATGCGCCGGCGCCAACGATGACCACATCGAACTCCATGCAGTCGCGTTCGGTTTCCTCAGTCATAGGACACCCACTAGGAAAATGGCCGGCAGTGATGATCACCATGATTCACTGCCGGCAATCAGAAAAGTGACAAGGCGAGGGGCGATTATAGTTTTTGCTCAAGCTCCGGTACGGCCTCAAACAGATCTGCCACCAGGCCATAATCCGCTACCTGGAAAATCGGCGCGTCCTCATCGTTGTTGATTGCCACAATCACTTTCGCGTCTTTCATCCCCGCCAGATGCTGAATGGCGCCGGAAATCCCCACCGCGACATACAGATCGGGGGCAACGATCTTGCCGGTTTGCCCTACCTGCATGTCGTTGGGCACAAAGCCGGAGTCCACCGCGGCTCGGGAAGCGCCAATCGCGGCACCTAGCTTGTCGGCGATGCCGTTAAGCAGCTTGAAGTTGTCGGCACTTCCCATACCGCGACCGCCGGAAACGACCGCTCGCGCGGCACCCAACTCGGGACGATCGCTCTCAGCCAAGGACTCCTTGACGAAAGCCGATATGCGATTCTCGATGCTCTGTTCGACTGCCTCGATACTTGCGTTGCCACCTGCGGCCACCGGGTCAAAGCCGGTAGCACGCACCGTGATAACCTTTAGGGCATCGCTGCTCTGCACGGTGGCGATGGCGTTACCTGCATAGATCGGTCGCCTGAAGGTATCGGCGGATTCCACGGCAATGATATCAGATATCTGCGCTACGTCTTTCAAAGCGGCAACCCGAGGCAGCGCATTTTTGCCATTCGTCGAAGCCGCCGCCAATACGTGGCTATAGTCATCGGCCAGCATGGCCAGCAGTTCGCTTAGCGGCTCGGCCAGCTGGTGGGCAAAAACGTTACTATCGGCCACGCGCACCTTGGTCACACCGTCGAGTTTGGCGGCCGCCTCCGCCACGGCGTCAACGTTGTCGCCGGCTACCAGCAGATCAATATTGCCGCCGATCGCCTGGGCGGCAGCAACGACATGGGCAGTCACACTGTCCAGCTCACCGTCCTGATGCTCTGCCAAAACCAGAATACTCATGAAATCACCTTGGCTTCGTTCTGGAGTTTGTCCACAAGCTCATCAACTGAGCCCACCTTTATGCCACCTTCACGTTCGGCCGGTGGTTCAACCTTGATCAGAGCCAACTTGCTGGCCACGTCGAGGCCCAGCTCTTCCGGGGTTTTGACGTCCAGCGGTTTCTTCTTGGCTTTCATGACATCCGGCAGCTTGGCATAGCGCGGCTCATTCAAACGCAGATCGGCGGTCACCACCGCGGGCAAAACCAGCTCAAGCGTCTGCAGGCCGCCGTCGATTTCGCGGGTCACCTGCAGCTTGCCGTCTTCCACGGTAATCTCGGACGCAAAGGTGCCCTGAGGGCGTCCGGTCAGCGCCGCCAACATCTGCCCCGTCTGGTTGTTATCGGTATCGATGGCCTGCTTCCCAAGAATGATCAGCTCCGGCTGCTCTTCCTCAACCAGCTTGGCCAGCGCCTTGGCAGCGCCCAATGATTCAACGCGCTCATCGGTTTGTACATGGATACCCCGATCCGCACCCAGTGCCAATGACGTTCGCAGCTGTTCCTGAGCCGCTTTAGGCCCAACAGTAACGGCGACCACCTCGGTAGCCACCCCCTTCTCTTTCAGGCGTACCGCCTCTTCCACGGCGATCTCGCAGAAGGGATTCATGGCCATCTTGACGTTGGTTAGGTCAACGTCGGAGTTATCCGGCTTGACGCGGATCTTGACGTTGTAATCAATGACGCGTTTGACAGCGACGAGTACTTTCATAGATGCATTCCCAATCAGAACCAGTGATAAAGTACGTATAAGTAGAGACGGTTGAATAGAAGCAAAAGTTGATATTTCTCCCAACGTGCAATAGCGCTGTTAGTATACTTTCCACTTCAGATATGCCCGCCCTAACCTGGCGGGCCTTTAAAATAAACGCTAGCTTATATTTAAGCTTCCTAGTCCACAGCGACTGCGGTGATTTCACGGCGGAAGGGGAGCTCGTCACCGATATCCTCGCTGTCCAACTCGCGAGCATAGCGATGCCCGGCATAGGTTGCCCAGGCAATCGGCCCCGGCGCATTGGCGTCACCGATAAGCTTTACCGACTTGATGCCCGCGTCTTCCCACTCGTCTTCACGCTCCAACAAGGCTTCGTACAGTTCATTGTTTTCCTTGAGGCCGGCGACCATCACCACAGAGTCAGCGTCAAATTTCTGAGTATACTGAGTATAAACACAGTTGCTGACAACGTGGTCGGCTGCAATTTCCGTAATGCCTCGGTTAAGCACGATATCTACACCGGCTTCTACCAGACGGGGATGAATCGCGACCTGTTCCAGCGTGTTGCGTGTCCAGTCGGACACATAGGCCGCCGGCGTAATCAACGTGACATCGGCGCCGTTTTTCGCCAGCAGCTCCGCCATTACGCCGCCCATATAGTAGTGGTCATCGTCAAAAACAATCACCTTACCTTCAGGTATATTTCCATCCATTAGGTCGTCCGGCGTATATATCCTGGCATCTGAAGACATGGGCAGAGGTACTACATGCTGACGCGCTACACCGTCGCGGCGCCAGGTAGCACCGGTAGCTATAGCTACGTTCTCGAAGCCAAATTCCATGATATCGTCCGCGCTCAGCTTGCTATCCAGGAAGATATCAACATCAGAACGCTGTGAAAGCTGATACTGGCGATAGTCGACTACCCGCCCCCATTCACTGAGTCCGGGAAGTTTAGACTCCCGCGTCACGCGACCACCGATTTCCGTACGGGACTCGGCTACGGCCACCTGGTAGCCACGGCGGCACAGTGCCCAAGCTGCCTCCAGGCCAGCCGGCCCAGAACCAACCACCAGCACGTTGTCACTATCGCCTTTGGGATTCATCTTTTCGGGGTGCCATCCTTTACGCCACTCCTCCATGAAAGTGGGATTCTGGGTGCAGCGGCTAATCGACATGGTCATGTCGCCGGTAATGCAGATATTGCAGCCGATACATTCGCGAATATCCTCAATTCGCCCTTCTTCGATCTTCTTCGGCATGAATGGATCAGCAATTGACGGGCGTGCGCAGCCAATGAAATCAAGCACACCTGAGCGCACCTGTTTGGCCATAACGTCGGGACTGGTAAAACGGCCCACGCCAACAATAGGCTTGTCAGTCAGCTCATGAATGCCGCGCACCAGCTCCTGCTGGGCACCTTCCGCCTTGAAGCGCGACGGCCCTGAACAATCTTCCCAAGTACCCTGTGCCAAATCCCAGAGATCCGGCAGGTCCTTGTTCATTTCGACATAGTCCCGCAGCTCGGCGTTGGAAAAACCCAATTCTCCGATCGTTTCGTCAAGGCTTACGCGCAGGGCAATTGCCATGGTGTCACCCACCGCGTCACGGATATCGGCGATGACTTCCTGAGAAAACCGTGCCCGATTTTCCAGGCTGCCACCGTATTCATCCGTACGCTGGTTGGTAGCTCTGCTCAGAAAATGCTGGAAAATACCGAAGCCATGGGCACCGTAAAGGTTAATGAGGTCGAACCCTGCCTCTTTTGAACGCTTGGCAGCGTTAACAAACCAGCGGCGCAGATCGCGGATATCGCGCTTACTCAAAGCCCTCGCCTGAACCGGATCGTTGGTAAAAGTACGAATCGGCAGCGCTGATGGCGCCATGGGAACCTCTTTCGTATAGAGGTTCGGCCCGTTGATACCGGAATAGGCCAGCTGGATACCCGCCAGGGCCCCGTGCTCCTTCATCCGGTCAGACATCTTCCTCAGCTGCGGAATGTCGTTGTCATCCCATAGCCTTAGCTCGATAAACGGCGTTATCTCTGATGTATGGTGCATCTCGCACTGCTCTGTGAAAATAACACCCCAACCACCTTCGGACTTTATCTTGCGCATTTCAGCCGCTGCCGATGGGTCACGATAACCGCCGCCGTTACAGTGCGGAACTTGATAGAACCGGTTCTTGGCAGTCAAAGGGCCAATTTTGGTCGGCTCAAAGAGTATGTCATAGCGTGAGTCGCGCATTGCTTAGTCCTCTCATTTTACGATCTTAATATCAGTAGCTACCCATCATCATATTGGTCAGGGCAACTTTACCATTATCCCAAGCCACATCGCTGCAGCCATGATCTCAGTAGAAAAAGCATCAGAGCAGCTCCTAACACGCATGCTGCAATGACACTAAAGAATACTGATTCGTAAGAAGCATTATATAACTTTCCCACAAACCCCGAAAGGCTAGCTCCTGCGCCAATAACCAGCCCTGACAATGAAACCATCTGAGAATAAAAGGCACGAGGCGCTAACTGCGACGATGCTGAGAAAATTAAAGGTGCAAAGGTGACCTCTGCTATACCAAAAATCACCATGCCCATAATAACCGGGACGAGACCAATATAGCCTTCGTGCAAAAGCGGCAGCAATGCGAAAGTGGCGTATGCAGCCGCCATCACCACCAAGCCAATTGCCATTTTGCTAGCTGTGCTTGGCTGACGCTCCCCCATTTTCTGCCAGGCAGCGGCGATAAATGGTCCTGCAATGATTCCAGCAATCACTTGGAAAACGCTGATATAGGCCGGTGGTATTTCCCAAAATCCAATTCTCAAATCAACTCGTGTATCAGCATATACAGCAAATGTTGTAAATAACTGAAGAACCATTGTCCAGAATATAATGGCAGCAATATAAACAGGTATGAAAGAATAAATCTTTCGGCGCTCTGATTTATCTACTGAGCTTGATGCTATCATGACCGAAAAATAGGCAAATGTCACCAAACCAATAGCTAAAAGAACGACAAGATCCACATTATCTAACGTGATCCAGCCTCCTATTCCTGCAAAAAAAGCCGCAGCTGCTATAGTGAAAACTGGCGCCAGGGCCTTTATCTTATCTTTACGACCAAGTGGCCTTGGTACTCTCTTTGCATCCTCAGGTAACGTGCTCCATCTAGCGACATAGATAATGAGACCGATAGCCATCCCTACAGCAGCAGCGGTAAAGGCATAGTGGAATCCAAAATGGCTATGCAAATAGCCTGTTATAAAAGGCCCAGCCAGCGCTCCAAACATTATTCCTGTGTAAAAAAGTGAAAAGCCACTGTCACGCCTAACTGGCTTATCTTTATATAGCTTGCCTACCATTGCAATTACATTAGGAAAAAGCCCGCCAGTACCCAAGGCAATCAGCCCTAGCCCCATAAGCAAACCTTGAAGTCCGGGTGCTAATGCGATAGTTATATGTCCAGCCATGATCAAACAGCCACTAACGAGCACCACTAGGCGAACGGGGAAAACCCGGTCGGCAAGCCAGGCTCCAACGGGCTGCATAAGGTATACGCAACCCCCATAAGCTCCGGTGATGGCCAAGGCTTGTTCCTGAGGAAGGCCTAAGCCACCATCGTTTACCGCATAATAAAGATAATAAGCAAGAATTACCTGTAAGCCATAGAAACTCAACCTTTCCCATAGCTCAACGCTTGCAAGAGTAAGGAGTCCTTTAGGATGCCCGCGTGCTGCGCCAAATACTCCTTCAGGCGATTCCTTTTTTAAACATTCACCTGATTCTACACCCATGGCATACTTCCTTATTTAGCATTATTCGAAGGTAACTTGGAGTCTGCCTCATGCATCTTTTCTATCAATAGCTATGCTTTTATTTTCTTGGCTTTCTTCGCAGCCTCATTCAGCACCGCCTGGTGATGCTCAAACACGTCATTCGTATATCTCATTGTAGTGCCAAATAGCTCAAAAGGCGTACTTATCTGCATATCCATACCGGATAACCCTTCGACTACGGCAAGCCCCATATAAGGAGTTGAAGCTGCGTCATATCCACCTTCTTGAGATAAAACAAGCCTTCCATTGCAAACTTCCTCGGCAAGCTGCCTGACTTTTTCTGTCATAGATTTAAAGCCCGACGGCGTCAGCGCCATTCTCCCTAGCGGGTCATAGCAGCCTGCATCAAGCCCCGAAGCGACAATAATCAAATCTGGCTCAAAATTCCTGACAGCCGGCTCAACTACCTGTTCTATTGCGGCAGAGTACACGCCGTTTCCCGAACCGGGTGGCAACGGCACATTAATATTATATCCGCTCCCTTTACCTTCACCGCTATACTCTGAAGTACCAACATTCTCCTCTAAGAAATAATAATCCTGATGGAGCGAAATAGTCAGTACGCTCGCATCCTCCCAGAAAATTTCCTGGGCACCGTTTCCATGATGAACATCCCAGTCAATAATAGCTACTTTATCAATACCGCTAACGGCCTGCGCATATCTAGCAGCAATAGCAACATTATTCAAAACGCAAAAACCAGCTCCACGATCGGTTTCTGCATGATGCCCTGGGGGACGCACTAGTGCAAATGCGTTGCTAACTCGATTTTCCAATACGTTTTTAACCGCTTCAACCGTTCCACCTGAAGATAGTCGAGCTATGGAAAAATCCCCGCCGGCAAAAACAGCGCCAGGACCTGCATAGGCACTTTTCTTTTCATTTTCCTGTTTCAGCATTTCAAGATACCTTGCGGAATGAACACGCAAAATATCTTCGTCGTTTATTTCGCTAGGGAATAAATTTTCCAGTGAGTCAACAATTTTGCATTGTCTCAGCAGATTATAAAACCGCTTCTTGACCTCTGGGCTGTCGTAGTTAGCTCCCGGCTCTGCCTTAAAAGGCGGAAACGGCTGACCCAGACTGTCATACCAAAAGTAGTCTTCTTGTAAGACGATACCTGTATTCATGGACTCTTCTCTCTTTGCTTACCTGTAAAGATTATTGTTAGAGCCTGGCAATTTCATCCAGGGGTTCAGGTTTAAATAGCGGCTTTTTCATCACCAGCTTGATCCAGACCACGGCAATCAAACTGACGATGCCCAGCACTACACCGGCGTTGGTGAAGATCTTTACCGTCAGTTCCGGAGCCGGTGAGGCATAGACGATGGCGTAAACCATGCCGACAATGCCCAGGAGCTGTGGCAAGGGATAGAAAGGTGCGCGATACGGACGCTTGACATTCGGGTAGCGGATGCGCAGTGCAATCACGTTCATGTGCGCGATAATGTAGGCCAAAAGCCAGGAGATAGCGGCTGATGTCAGCAGCAGGCCCACGGTGCTTGCATCATTACCCCATACCAGCAGCGGCAACCCGGTGACACCGGCAATAAACAATACGGCTACCCACGGCACCCGACTGGTGCGGGTCAGCCAACCAAGCATGGGAAAGGCCTGACCCTGATCCGCCATCCCCTGCAGCATGCGTGGCACCGCTGCCAAGGAAGTATTGACGGTACTGCAAGTCGCAGTTACTGCTGCCACCGCTAGCAGAAAGGTGCCTGATCCGCCAAAGGTTGCACTGGCGTATTCCAGGTGCGGCAGCTCGGCAGAAGTCAGGATGTCACGCGGCACATAGAAGAGCGCTCCCAGGCAATAGATGGCAAAAACTACAAAAATGGTAGTTAAGCCAATGTACATGGAGCGTGGAATATTGCGCGCGGGATTACGTGCATCACCGACCATCGGACAAACGAACTCGGCACCGACATAGCCCCAGATCGCCAGCGCAATCAGCGTGAGAGCACCATCGCCGAGGTTAAAGCCTTCCGCCAGCTTGGAAACGCTATAGGTATGGGGTGCAAAGCCACCGCTTAGCGCGCTTACGCCAAGCAGCAGCAACGCTACCACCATGGCAAACGCCAGGACATATTGCAGCTTGGCAAATACATCAATGCCCATCAGATTGAGCACAGTAAACACGGCGAGAATACCGAAGGCGACGTAATTGGTACTCTCCACGGCCGGATAAAGCACGCCAAGAAAGTAATTGACCAGCAATAGTTCGGCCGAAAGCGCAAACATCGCCACTACTACATAGCCGGAAAAGACTGAGAGAATAGCCGGGAAATGCCCCAGCGCCACCTCGGTATAGGCACTCAAGCTTCCGGCTCGAGGTACCAGCAGTGCCAGCTCAGAGAATGAAGCGGCGTAACATAGTGCCAGCACCCAGGCAATGGCTAGTGGCACAATGAAGGCAGCGCCGACAATGCCCACACCCTGGAGCATGATCACCATTGCGCCTTGGGACACAACCAGGCCAACGGCAACGGCAATCAGGGATTTGATACCTAACGCGCCGCGAGCTTGCGTAGCGTCACCACCGTTCGCTGCCGCAGTCGCTTTCACTGCAGCTGTCTGTTGTTGACTCATAATAACCCTCATTATTGTTGTCGGGGGGGGGGGTTAACCGCTCGCCTGCAGGGGAGTCAGACGAGCGTGTCATCAGGGTCTTATTGCGCCCGCATCATAGGCGAACCCAGGTAGTCTTGAGCTGAGTGAACTTGTCCAGCGCGTGCAAAGAAAGATCACGACCAAAGCCCGACTGTTTATAGCCGCCAAACGGCGTGATGAAGTCGATAGCGTCTACGGTATTGACCGATACAGTACCGGCCTGCAGGCGGCGAGAAATTCGATGAGCCCGAGACAGATTCTCGGTCCAGACTGAGGCAGCCAGACCATAGATAGAGTCGTTGGCGATCGCTACTGCTTCATCCTCATCGGCAAACTCAATCAGCGCCGCCACCGGACCAAATATCTCCTCCCGGGCAATCGTCATTTCTGCGGTCACGCCCTCAAACAGGGTCGGCGTCACAAAGGCGCCTTTTTCCTTGCCATCCGGCGCTTCGCCCAATGCCAGCCGCGCCCCTTCCTCCAGACCCAGCGAGATATAGCCGCGTACCTTACCTGCGTGATTGTCATCAATCAGCGAGCCTATATCGGTAGAGGGATCCAGCGGATCGCCTACCTTCAGCTGGGAAGCTGCAGCGACAAAGCGTTCGACAAACGCATCCTTGACCTCTCGCTGGATAAGAATCCTCGAATTAGCCGAGCACACTTCGCCCTGATTGAAATAAATGCCCTGCACCGCAACTTTCGCGGCTTCATCCAGGTCACTATCGGCAAAGATCAGGTTGGGGCTCTTGCCACCGCACTCCAGCCAAACCTGCTTCATGTTCGACTGGGCAGAATATTCCAAAAAGCGCTTGCCGGTAGCTGTGGAGCCGGTAAAGGCCAGGCAGTCAACGTTGCTGTGTAGGCCAAGCGCTTGCCCGGTAATGTGGCCATGACCGGGCAGCACGTTGAAAACACCGTCAGGAATGCCAGCCTCCTTGGCCAGCTGAGCCAGGCGCAGCGCTGTCAGCGGCGACTGCTCGGCTGGTTTCAGGATGACGCTATTCCCTGCGGCCAGTGCCGGCGCCATCTTCCAGGCGGTAATATCGAGGGGAAAGTTCCAGGGGATGACAGCTGCCACAACGCCTACCGGCTCTCGGGTAATCGTGGCCAGATTGCTACCATCGGTAGGCGCTACTTCGCCGTAGAGCTTGTCAATAGCCTCGGCGTACCAACCAAAACAACCCGATGCACCGGGAATATCAAGTTCAAACGCATCGCGAATCGGCTTGCCTGTATCCAGCGTCTCGAGCAGCGCCAGTTCTTCCTGATGCTCCATCATCAGGGCAGCCAGGCGCTGTAGTACTGCCTTGCGCTCTGCCGGGGCGGCCAGGGACCATTCACCAGCATCAAAACTCTTGCGGGCAGCGGCTACAGCACGATCCACATCTTCGCTACTGCAGGCCGCAACATCTGCCAGAACATCACCGGTAGCCGGGTTATGATTCGTCAGCGTTTGGCCATCGCTGGCCGGGGTGTTTTGGCCATCAATAAAAGCCTCGCTGGGAATCACCAAGCGGGATCGGAAATCGTGCCAGTAATGAGGATCAGGTACCGCCATTGAGTGCTACTCCATGGGCCAGAGTGTTGTTATAAAAAGGCCGTGTCGGCAAAGAGAACGACCGTGAAAATCACCATATCCCTACGGCGGTAGTTAACTAAAATATTATTATATTAACCTCTGGAACAGCTTATCCTATCCAAAAGCCATGGCGAGAACGCTCTCATACCAGGCCTTAGGCCGGTGCCACCTATATTTTCCAGCCGGGCAGGTAGATGAAGCACCGTTTGGTACCAATCCAAAGCTTCAGACGGCAAGGCAGACGGGGCGGATATAGAGGAAGTATCACAGGCCTAAGCGTCACACCTTTCTGATGCGCAGCGCCTCAAAGCGCTCAAATACCGCCGTCTGGGCTTCGGCATCTTCAACCAGACGAAGCATCGCTTCTGCATTAGGGGGCAAGCGTAGCTCGCTCAGGCAGGCAATACCCAGAGTCAATGGGAGCGCTTCATCTTCCAGGGCGAGCGCCTTCAAGTGATCACCACCGAAGTGCTCAAGGGCATCAAGCGGCGTATTGAACAGCGAAAACCCGAAGCCGTTAGCCACGAGTCCGCGCAGCATATCCATCGACTTGGCACGGTGTGCCACGCTGGGTGTTAATCCGTAATGTGTAAAAATCGACAGAAAGTACTCGCGGCTCAACGGCCAGTCCAGCAGCACCATGGGGTGCGTCACCAGCTCTTTTAAGGTAATGCTGTCGCGATTGCCAAGAGGATGGTCAACGGAAACGACGGCATAAGGGGGAAGGCGATACAGTGGGGTAAAATCAATAGTTCCGGGAATATCAAGGTCATAAGTGAATGCCAGCTCATAGTCTCCTTGATTCAGACCGCGGACGATATCTACCTGGTTCATCTCGTCGCAGTAAAGACTCACTGTCGGATGGCGGTCGGCGTAAAAACGCAGAAGCCGGGGCAGAAAAACGGGCGCAAAGGTAGGAAAAGAGACCAGCCGAAGTTCACCGCCTACATTTTCGCCCATGGAGATGGCGAACTTCTCCAGTCCCTCAGCATCACGCAGGAACTGGCGAGCCCTATCCAACAGCAGCTTTCCGGTAGGGGTCAAGGAAAGACCCTGGGCATGATGGCGGACAAACAGCTGCAGGCCCGTAACTTCTTCTATATGCTGGATCGCTGCCGAAATAGACGGCTGGGAAACATGTAATTTTTTAGCCGCCTGAGTCACGCTGGATAGCTCTCCGGCTACCGTAAAATAGCGCAGCTGCTTAAGGGTAAGTTGGCGCATCGGGTCATTATCACCGTTACAGGACGGATGGTGGGGCCCCACGCTAGGCGCAGGATGAGCGGTATGAGCTTATCATGCGCCCCTATTTTCGTCTTGTGCGACAGGCACTTTGCCCGGCTAACCAAAAGGAAGGAATCGATTTACCCGCCACTCAGCTATGCTTTAGCTGCCGTTGAAAAGCCATTCTCGACCAGCCGCCGCGCCTCGGGATCCTCTAGCGCTGCGATCAATCCGGCCAAAAAATTCTCACAGCGTGTCAGCTGTTCGCGCGTTACAAACTCATCGGGCTGATGCCCCTGTGCCATGCTTCCCGGCCCGCAAACCAGCGTCGGCAAGCCCAGCTCTCGTTGAAAGAGCCCTCCCTCGGTACCAAAACCAATACGCTCCCGAGTACGCTCGCCAAGCAGGGCAAGGATGAACTCCACCATCCCATGATCATCATCCATTGATAGCCCCGGATAATCTGTCAAACGCTCCAGGTGAATACCGGCCTCAGAGTGTGAGGAACGCATCTGCTTCTCCAGCGACGAAGCAAGCTCCATCAGCTCAGCGAGCAAAGCTTCGGCATCATCCTCGGGGACGTTGCGTATTTCGAGATCAAAAGAGCAGTTTTGAGGCACGATGTTAAGCGCTGCACCGCCTTGAACGGTGCCCACCTGCAAAGTGGTATGAGCAATGGCAAAGCGCTCGTCGAACGGTCCTTCTGCCGCCTTCTCCCGGGCCTTGTTTTCTACCCAGCCAATCAGGTGCGAAGCGGCATGAATGGCGTTAACGCCTTCGGGTGCCATACCAGAGTGGCATGCCTTGCCCCGCAGATGGAGGCGCACGGCAAGCTTGCCCTTGTGGCTGGTTGCCAGTCGCATTGAGGTTGGTTCACCAACCAGACAGGCCGCAGGTCGAACCGGCTGATGCGCCAGATCGTCGAGCAGTGTCCGCACTCCCAGGCAACCGACCTCTTCGTCGTGAGAAAAGGCCAGGTGGACCGGCACAGCCAGCTTAGCCTCGACCAAGGCGGGTACGGCAGCTAGCACAACGGCGAGAAACCCCTTCATGTCGGCGGTGCCGCGGCCGTAAAGGCGCTCACCGTCAGCGGTTAGCTGAAAGGGGTCAACACTCCAGTTCTGGCCGCTTACCGGCACGACATCGGTGTGGCCGGAAAGCATGACGCCAGCTCGTTCCGCAGGGCCAATTGTTGCGTAAAGATTTGCCTTTTCGCCCGTTTCATCAACAATACGTCGCGACGCCACACCGTGACTTGCCAGATAGTCTGCAACAAAATCGATGAGCGGTAAATTGGTGAGGTGGCTGGTGGTATCAAAGGCCACCAGCTCGGCAAGCAAATCGACCACAGAAGTTTGGGACATGGCAGCACCGAATCATCAACAATAAAAACGGGCAGCTCGATGGCCGCCCTGCTCTTAATTGCTTAACTAATATGCGAACTCTAAGAACCGAGCTTGCTTAACGCTCATCGCCCGGCACGCCGTAAGAAGGGGACTGATCGGGCCGCGACGCCCTGAGCACATAGGCATCGCGCTGGGGCAGGTAGTTTTCCCAGACCATACGCAGCTCGCTCAGTGGAGAAATGTGCCAGTCTACTCGCAGATCAACCACCGGCCAGCTAGCCTGATCGGTTACTTTCAATCCTGCCGAATAAACAGGCCCCATCTCACCCCCGGCGGCCAGGCCGGCATCCATCGCGGCCAGTAGACGCTCAGCAAGTTCGCCCTCATGCGCCTCAAAGGCTTCCACCATAGCTCGGATAACCGCCTTGTCGGCAAGCATGTTGCCACCGGCAACGCAGTCTTTTCCCTGGTGCGTCGCATAGATGCCCAGCGTTTCCTCGCCGCTGTGCACAGCGCTCTCACCCTTGCCATCCAGCACCTGCAGCTGTCGCCACTCGGGAAATTCTTCATGCTCACACAGCTGCGTGAGCACGTCGTCAGCTCCCTGGCCTTTCTCTAGCAATTGAACACCGAGTTGACCCAGCGCCGGGTTAGTAACGTTTTGCGTCAGCACAACGCCTTTCCCAGGAGCTACAAAAGAACAGCGGCTGGCAACGCAAATACTGGAAGAGCTAATTGCGGTACCAAACTGGCCGGTCTCACGACAAAAGCCAGCAACAGAAAAAGTCATTACGCTTCCTCCTTGTCCGGTATGACGGCAATAACATCGATCTCCATGAGCCACTCAGGCTGAGCAAGCCCTGACACAACCAGGCCGGTAGAGATCGGAAAGACACCTCTGAGCCAATCACCCACTTCACGGTAAACCGGCTCGCGGAAACGCGGGTCAGTGATATAGGTCGTCGTCTTGACGATGTGATTGAGATCAGAACCGGCCTCTTCAAGCAGCTGCTTGACGTTGCTCATCGCCTGCTTTGCCTGAGCACCCGGATCACCCAAACCTACCAGGTTACCGTTAAAGTCGGTACCTACCTGACCACGTACGTAGACCGTATTGCCGGCACGTACCGCCTGGCACAAATCATTGTCTAGCGCCTGGTTGGGGTAGGTTTCTTTCGTATTGAACATCCGAATTCGAGTATGCGTAGGCATCAGCGAACCTCCATGAATTATGCCCGACTGTGAGGATAAATCATCATTAACGTGCTCATATATTACTCGGACTCAGTCTCGAACTCGGCTACGCCTTGGACAGCATTGTGATATTCCAGATACTTGCGCTGCTTGGCAATCTGATCAGCAAGATACTTGGCATCATGCCAAACGCCCCAGATAAAGCTGGAACCACGGTGTGACAGCCACGGCAGGCCCAAAAAGTAGATGCCCGGCTCGCTTGACACACCCCGATGATGTTTTGGCTTGCCGTTTTCATCGCAGGCATCCACGTTTTTAAGCCAGCTGTAATCGACGGAAAATCCGGTTGCCCAGACAATCGTCTTGACGCCGGCTTTCTCTAGGTCAAGCTCCAGGATGGGGTCTTTCACGCACTCGGGATCCGGAAGAATCGTGCGAGCATCGGGCTCTTCTGGCAGATCAAGCCCGTTGCGCGCAATATAGTCATCGGCCGCATCCAGCTGGGACAGGTAGTTCTCATCGCCACGCCGAATATTATCCGCAAGGTCGGGCTTGAAGCGTACCACCCCATTGTCGAAGGACTCTGTCAGCCCCACCAGCGTTACGCCCTCATGGGCAAGCGCACGAAAATCGACCGTCTTGCCGCCGTGCGCACCGCTAACGGCGATAGTGACATGCTCCATTCCTGGCTTGATGGTTTCCGCATCCCATTCGCCTAGAACGCCCAGCCACCAGCAGAAATCGCGGTTGCGATAGGAACGCGGAGGACGGTCATGCGCCCCAACGGACAGGTAGACCTGTTTGCCGGCGCGCTGCAGTTCTTCAGCAATTTGCACGCCTGAAGAACCGGCCCCTACTACCAGCACCCCTCCTTCGGGAAGCTGATCGGGGTTGCGATAATCCGACGTATGCATCTGATAGAGAGCGTCATCCTTGGGAGCAATGGGCGGAATAGCAGGCCGTTGGAAAGGACCAGTCGCGGCAACGATGCGATTGGCCTCCACGATACCTTCAGAAGTGTCAATGGTATAACCCAGACGGCCGACGTTACGCTCCACGTTCTTGACCTCAACGCCGGTGCGAATCGGTGCCTCGATCTTTTGGGCATACTTCTCAAAATATGCCGCAACGTTCTCTTTTGAAGCAAAACCTTCGGGATCTGTTCGGCCCTTATCAAACTCCATTCCGGGAAAACGGTCATGCCAGGCCGGCCCGTTGGCCACCAGCGAATCCCACCGCTCCGAACGCCAGCGCTCGGCAATGCGGCTCCGCTCCAGGACCAGGTGAGGGACACCCAGCTTGCCAAGGTGTTCGCTCATGGCAATACCAGCTTGCCCGCCACCCACGATCAGGGTATCGGTAACTGTCTTTCCGGAAGAATCAGGGGTCGTGGTCGTCATTGAAGAACTCCTTGTTGTTCTATGTGCTACCTAATTTGTGTCTTTTATTGACTGCCCCAGAGACTAGAGATCCGGCCTAGTTAATTAAAATATTATTATTATTCTTTTAGGATAAATAAAAACTATTCAGAAGCAGGCCTTATGGCGCTACCTCCCTCCTGCCCGCGCCGCCACTCCCTAGCGAGGCAGCAGCCCCTCGAGACCGCCTACCTCGCCACAGCGATCGGGAAAATAGCCCGGTAGTGCTGCCACCGCTGATTGAAACGCCTGCCCGGCCAACATGGCACGTAGCTGCTCAAGCCTTGACTCATATAAGCTGCGACGGTGGCAAATCAGCAAATAGTCCTCAAGCGCCAGAGGCACAAACGCTAGTCCAAAACGCCGTGCGGCGGCTTCCACGCCGAAACCGGCATCTGCCATTCCGGCAGCCACATAGGCCGCGATAGCTGAGTGGGTATATTCCTCCAGCTCATAGCCGGAAACCTTTTCTGCCGGCAGGCCGACCGACGCCAGCAAGCCGTCCAGAAGCGCTCGCGTGCCGGAGGACGCTTGCCGGTTGATAAAGCGCACCTCCCTGCGGGCCAGGTCATCCAGTCCCTGAACGGCAAGCGGGTTGCCCGCGGCCACCATCAACCCCTGACGACGCGTGATAAAACGCACCACTCGGTGACTTCGCGGCTTGAGCAGATCCCGATAGTCGCGGCTCACCGCCGCGCCTACTTCACCTCTGGGCAGATGAAAGCCGGCTAGATCACAGCCACCACGGTTGAGCGCCGCCAACGCCTCCCGAGGGGTGCAGTACTGTAGATCAAGCCTCAGCTCCTCAAGATAATTCGGCAGCAACTCAACGGCATAGCCGTGACTGGCGTGCAAGCGAAGCACCGGCTTGATGCCTTCGAGCGACTGCTGAATGGCCAGGTTGAGCTCCGATGCCAGGCTTTCCAGTTGCGGTCCCAACCGGGCGCTCATCCGCTGTTCGGCCCACAACAGTTTTTCACCTAGCGGCAGCAATCGAGCTCCTCGCCCGCGCTGAAGCTCAACCAGCGCAGTACCAAAAAACTCGTGCCAGCGTTTAAGCATGTTCCAGGCATGGCGGTAGGAAATACTCACATCATCAGCAGCCAGGGTGAGCTTGCCATGCCGATGCACCGCCTTAAGCAGCTCAAACAGCTTGGGATCGAGCTGGTTACCGGCTTCATCGCTGAAGCGCCATACCGGGGCAATTTGGATCTTTTTCATGTGAATAAATTTTCATATTTTGCCTTTTTGATGTCGATGCTAGCTTTACTGGAGCTGTGATGCACGCATATCTCATAATATGTAGCTAAATACTTATTTAATAAATAACGATCCAGGTGATATTCATGAGCGCTTATCCTGAATGGACGCCATCGCTGATTCAGGCAGAAACCGACGCCCTGAAGCACAAGCCCGGCGCTTTGCTGCCAATTCTTCACGCCATTCAGGATCGATTCGGTTTTATACCCCAAGAGGCAGTGCCGATCATCGCCGCCGGCTTGAGCCAAACGCGTGCCGAAGTGCACGGCGTGATCAGCTTTTACCACCACTTTCGAGCCGCTCCTCCAGGCAACCACGTACTGCAGGTTTGCCGTGCCGAAGCATGCCAGGCGGTGGGAAGCCGCGCTCTTGAGGCACACGCCAAAGCGCGCTTGGGGGTGGACTACCATCAGACCACAGCCGACGGGGAAATCACCCTGGAGGCAGTCTACTGTTTGGGCAACTGTGCTTGCGGCCCCTCACTACGCCTTGATGACAGCGTGCACGGCCGAGTCACGCCCGAGTCTTTTGATGCCCTGGTCGATGAACTGCGTACCCAGCCGTTGGAGATTATGTGATGAGCGCGCGTATTTTTATTCCCCGCGACACCACTGCACTATCGCTGGGCGCCGATAGCGTAGCGCAACGGCTCGAATACGAAGCGGCCGAGCGCGGATTGGAGGTTACGCTGATACGCAACGGCTCCCGCGGCATGGCCTGGCTGGAACCGCTGGTGGAAATAGAAACGTCCCAGGGACGCATGGCCTACGGCCCGGTGACTTCGGCAGATGTGCCATCGCTTCTTGACGCTGGCCTGCTGGAAGGTCGAACAGAACACCCCCTGTCTCAGGGGCGCACCGACGCCATTCCCTGGCTTGCCCGCCAGCAGCGTCTGACTTTTGCTCGTATCGGCGTGACAGATCCGCTCTCCCTTGACGACTACCGGGCCCATGACGGCTTCCGGGGCCTGGACAAAGCCTTGGCAGAGTCGCCGCAGCATCTGGTCGACGAGGTCAAGGATTCCGGCCTTCGCGGCCGTGGCGGCGCTGCCTTTCCCACTGGCATCAAGTGGCAAACTGTGCTCGACGCGCCGGCCGAGCAGAAATATATCGTCTGCAACGCCGACGAAGGCGACTCGGGCACTTTTGCCGATCGCCTGGTGATGGAGTGTGACCCTTACCTGCTGATTGAAGGCATGGCTATTGCCGGTCTCGCCGTCGGCGCCACCCAGGGCTATATCTACCTGCGTTCCGAGTACCCCCTCGCCCACCGAATTCTCGAGGCGGCCATCGCCCGCGCCGAGGCAGCCGGCTACCTGGGCGACAATATTGGCGACAGCGGGCACACCTTTCATCTTGAAATACGGCTCGGCGCCGGCGCCTATATCTGCGGCGAAGAAACTTCACTACTGGAAAGCCTTGAGGGCAAGCGCGGGCAGGTGCGCTTCAAGCCGCCTCTTCCCGCTATCGAAGGCTTCTTTGGTCGGCCCACCGTGGTCAACAACGTGCTGACACTGGCCGCCGTGCCTTACATAATCGCGTCAGGAGCCAGGGCGTACGCCCACTACGGCATGGGCCGTTCCCGGGGCACTCTGGCACTACAACTGGCGGGCAACGTCAAATACGGCGGCCTGGTAGAGCTGGCGTTTGGCACCACTCTGCGCGAACTAATGGAAAATTATGGCGGCGGTACCCTAAGCGGCCGGCCGCTACGCGCCGTCCAGGTTGGTGGCCCCCTCGGCGCCTATCTTCCCGAAAGCCAGTGGGATCTGCCACTGGACTACGAAACCTTCGCCGCTGATGACGCCGTAGTCGGCCACGGCGGCATAGTTATGTTCGATGACAGCGTCGACATGGCCGAGCAGGCGCGCTTTTCCATGGAGTTCTGCCGCATCGAGTCCTGCGGCAAGTGTACGCCTTGTCGTATAGGCTCGGCCCGCGGCGTCGAAGTTATTGACCGCATCCGCCGCAACGACAACCGCGACAGCAATCTGGCACTGCTCAGCGAACTCTGCGAAACCATGGAAGACGGCTCGCTGTGTGCCATGGGCGGCATGACGCCCTATCCGGTACAAAGTGCGCTCACCCACTTCCCCGACGACTTTCTGCGCCAGGCGGAAGGAGAACAAGCATGATTCAGCAGTTTGATCCTCAGCAAACCAGGGACCTGGGTACGCCGGCTCAAGATGGCCCACCCGTGGACCTCGAGATCGACGGTGTTGCAATTACGGTACCCGAGGGTACGTCGGTGCTGCGCGCCGCAGCGCTGGCCGATATCAACATCCCCAAACTTTGCGCCAGCGATAGCCTGGAGCCCTTCGGTTCTTGCCGGCTATGCGCCGTTCAGGTCGAGGGCAAGCGCGGCACGCCAGCGGCGTGTACCACCACTGTAACTGCCGGCATGCGGGTTACCACCCAGAACGAGCGGCTCGCCCGGCTGCGTCGCAACGTCATGGAACTCTATATCTCCGATCACCCGCTGGACTGTCTGACCTGCCCGGCCAACGGCGACTGTGAGCTTCAGGACATGGCCGGCGCAGTGGGCCTGCGCGAGGTTCGTTACGGCTTCGACGGCGAAAACCACATCTCCGCCGAGCAGGACCATTCCAACCCCTATTTCAGCTTTGATCCCAGCCGCTGCATTCTCTGCTCGCGCTGCGTGCGCGCCTGCGACGAAATTCAGGGCACCTTTGCGCTGACTATTGATGGTAGAGGCTTTGACTCACGCATCACGGCCGGCCAAGACGATGCCTTCATGGACTCCGACTGCGTCTCCTGCGGCGCTTGCGTACAGGCCTGCCCCACTTCAACGCTGATGGAAAAAAGCGTGATCGAACAGGGCCAGCCCGAACACAGCGTTATCACCACCTGCGCCTACTGCGGCGTGGGCTGCTCCTTCGAAGCGCAGATGAAAGGCGACAAGGTGGTGCGGATGGTGCCCTACAAGGGAGGCGACGCCAACCATGGCCATTCCTGCGTCAAGGGCCGCTTTGCGTTTGGCTACGCGACTCACCCGGACCGCATCACCACGCCGATGATCCGCGACAGCATTGACCAGCCCTGGCGCGAAGTCAGCTGGGAGGAAGCCATCGGCTTTGCCGCCGAGCGGCTCAAGGCTACCCAGGCCCAATATGGCCGCGAGAGCATCGGCGGTATTACTTCGTCGCGCTGTACTAACGAGGAAACCTATCTGGTACAGAAACTGGTGCGCGCTACCTTCGGCAACAACAATACCGATACCTGCGCCCGAGTCTGCCACTCCCCCACCGGTTACGGACTCAAGACAACACTAGGCGAATCCGCCGGCACCCAGACCTTTGATTCGGTGATGAAGGCCGACGCCATCATCGTCATCGGCGCCAATCCTACTGATGCTCACCCGGTCTTCGGCTCGCTGATGCGTCGCCGGCTGCGCGAGGGAGCCAGGCTGATTGTCGCCGACCCGCGGCGCATTGACCTGCTTAACACCCCGCACCTGAAAGACGGTCAGCACCTGCCGCTGCGCCCCGGTACAAACGTGGCACTGGTTAACGCCCTGGCCCACGTAGTAGTCGATGAAGGCCTGGGGGATCACGACTTCATCGCCGCACGCTGCGATACCCCGGCCTACCAAGCCTGGCGTCAGTTTATCGCCGATACGCGCCACAGCCCCGAAGCCACCGCGGACATTACCGGCGTGCCGGCCGTCGACGTACGACATGCTGCACGCACTTATGCCAATGCCGGCAACGGTGCGATCTACTACGGCCTGGGCGTCACCGAGCACAGCCAGGGCTCGACCATGGTGATGGGTATTGCCAACCTGGCCATGGCCACCGGCAACCTCGGCCGTGAAGGCGTGGGCGTCAACCCGCTACGCGGCCAGAACAACGTCCAGGGATCCTGCGACATGGGATCTTTTCCCCACGAGCTGCCCGGCTACCAGCACGTAGCCGACACGACGGCGCGCGAGCGCTTTGAAGCCGAGTGGGGCACACCGATTGATGACGAGCCCGGGCTGCGCATTCCCAACATGTTCGATGCCGCCATTGACGGAAGCTTCAAGGCGCTCTACGTCCAGGGCGAGGATATTGCTCAGTCGGACCCCAATACTCAGCACGTAGAGAGGGCACTTAGCTCCCTAGACTGCCTGATCGTTCAGGATATCTTTCTCAACGAAACCGCCAAATATGCCCATGTCCTGCTGCCAGGTTCCAGCTTTCTGGAAAAGGACGGCACCTTCACCAACGCGGAGAGGCGCATCAACCGGGTACGCAAGGTTATGGAACCGCTTGGCGGCAAGGCCGACTGGGAGGTCACTCTCGAGCTGTCTCACGCCATGGGTTATCCCATGGACTACGCCCACCCCTCCGAGATCATGGATGAAATTGCCCGGCTCACGCCGAGCTTTGCCGGCGTGAGCTACGCCAAGCTGGATGAGCAAGGCAGCCTACAGTGGCCCTGTAACGCCGAGTACCCACTGGGCATGCCCACCATGCACGAGGTCGATTTTCCCATCGGCCGGGGTCGCTTCACCATCACCGAATATATGGCAACCGAAGAGCGCGCCAGCCGCCGCTTCCCGCTGCTGCTGACTACCGGCCGCATCCTCAGCCAGTACAACGTCGGCGCCCAAACACGAAGGACGAACAACCAGGTATGGCATGACGAAGACATCCTGGACCTGCACCCCTCTGATGCCGAAGTGCGCGGCATCAAGGACGGCGACTGGCTGGGTATCACCAGCCGAGCCGGCCATACGGTGCTCCGCGCCAGACTCAGCGAGCGCATGCAGCCAGGCGTGGTTTACACCACCTTCCACCATCCGGACAGCGGGGCGAACGTGATTACTACCGATAGTTCTGACTGGGCGACCAACTGCCCCGAATACAAGGTTACCGCAGTCCAGGTGGAAAAAGTCAGCCGCCCTTCAGCCTGGCAGGAGCGTTTCAAAGACTTCGACCGCCGGCAGCAAAAGCATCTGGCCACGGCCAGGTCCGATCGGCCCGCAGGGGCGGCCGCGCCTTGAAACGCGGCGAGATCGGTTTGCCGACCCGGCATCACAGCGTCGATGTGCGCCTCGGCACAGCAAACTGGGGTGGCACTCGGGTTGAAGATACCTTGGCGGCGGAGATCCCGGTAGCGCTGGTCTATAACGGCATCTCCCACGCGGTAATGATGGCAAGCCCGGCCGATTTGGCCGACTTTGCGCTGGGGTTTAGCCTTTCGGAAGGAATCCTGGCGCACCCCCACGAATGCTATGACCTGAGGGTCCACGAGGAAGCGCTGGGCCTTGCCGTGCATCTGGAGATTGCCACACAGCGGCTGATGGAGCTCAAGCAGCGCCGCCGGAGCCTCGCTGGCCGCACAGGCTGTGGCCTGTGCGGCACCGAGTCGCTGGAGCAGGCAATTCAGCCTATTGCCCGGGTACAGGCGCCGCCGCTAAGCGATAGCGCGATCCAGCACGCGCTGATGGCCCTTGCCGACCACCAGCCCTTGCAGGCGGCCACCGGCGCCAGCCACGGCGCCGCCTGGTGTGACGCCAGCGGCCATATTCGCTTGGTACGCGAAGACGTCGGACGTCACAACGCTCTGGACAAGCTGATTGGCGCCCTGTCCGCGCATAGCAGGAACGAAGATGGCTTCGTACTGGTATCAAGCCGGGCCAGCTATGAAATGGTTCACAAAAGCGCCAGCGCCGGCATCGGCGCTCTGGTCGCCGTCTCGGCAGCTACCACGCTGGCCGTTGAACTTGCACGGGAAGCAGGGCTGACGCTGGTGGGGTTTGCTCGCCCGGGACGGCACGTTATTTATCACCATCCCGCCACCGCTGGCGCGGGATCAACGGCCATTGTCACCGGCTAAGGGGTTTCTGGATGGCAAGCGAACAGCGCAGCAGTCTAACTTACATGGCGAATCAGATTGCCGATAACTTGCGCCACGGCGCCAGCGAAGAGGTCGCCGTCGAGCAGATTCACAACCATATGGAAAAGTTCTGGGCCCGGCCCATGAAACGTCGTATCGTCGCCGATCTTGACATCATTGCCGCCGAGCTTGACCCACTGGCCCGGCGCGCCGTAGAGCGCCTGGCAGCCAAACACGCGTGAGCCGCCGCCCGGGCGGGCACTCAGCGACGCTTGCGCGCCCGACGAATCATTCGTACCCGTTCCCGGGCCTTTTGCGCCGCGACCTCGCCGTCCTCCACCGGTTTGGGCGGTATGCTGACCCAGGCAAACACCGGCAGCGCCAGCCCCCAGTGAATCGCCGGCAGCCGCAGGCCGAGGGTGGCCGCCACCGAGGCGCCGATGGTCAACGCTGCAGGGGCGCCCAGGCTGTACAGCGCCACGTACGCCACGCCGCCGGCAAACGCCGCGGTGGCGTAGATTTCCTCGCGCAGCACCATGGGCATGCGCTGGGCGAGCACGTCGCGGATCATCCCGCCGGCGACCCCGGTCATCATGCCCATCAGCGTGGCGACTTCGCCGGCATAGCCCAGCGCCAGCGCCTTGTGGCTGCCAAGCGCAGTGAAGATCGCCAGGCCAAAGGCGTCGGCCACCGGCATGAACCCGCGCGACAGTCGGTGAATATAGTGAAAGCCCAGCAGCGCCAGGCCCACCGTTATCACGATCACCCACAGGTAGGTGGGGTCGCTTACCCAGAACACCGGACGCACGCCCATCACCAAATCGCGCAGGGTGCCGCCGCCGATGCCGGTCACCGCCGCCAGCACCAGCATGCCCACCGGGTCCATGCGCTTGCGGCACGCCAGCACCACCCCGGACAGCGCAAAGACGATCACTCCGGCCATGTCCAGCCAGTACACCAGTTGGCTCACGCGTTGGGGACTCCTTTTACTCGGGCTTCACGCTGAAACGGATATATCGCGCCCAGCTGCAGGATGTCGCTCAGCTCGTCCAGCGCGGCAAGCGACTCTGCCAACAGCTGCGGGTCGGCAAGGTCTTCCGGCGCCAGGCGATCGCGGTAGTGACGCCTCACCCAGTCGGCAAGCGCGTCGTGGAGGGCGTCGTCCATCAGCACCCGGCCGGAAAGCGCCGCGCGCTGGGCGTCATTTAGCACCACCCGCAGGCGCAGGCAGGCCGGACCGCCGCCGTTCTGCATGCTCTGCTTGACGTCCTTGACCCGAACTTCGCCGATCGGGTTGTGGCCGCCCAGCACCAGGTCCTGCAGCGTGCGCCACACCGCCTCATGGTGCCCGCATTCGCCGGGCACCACCAGCGTCATGCTGCCGTCGGCGTTGGACAATAGCTGGGAGTTGAACAGATAGGTCGCCACGGCCTCGTCGAGACTCACCGCCTCTGCCGGCACGCGCACGGGGATCAGCGGCTCGGGCATCTTTGCCCGCAGCTCGTCGAGCACGGCGGCTTCGTCGGCAAAGGCCATCTCGTGGTACAGCATCACCGGGCCGTTGCCCACGGCGATGACGTCGTTGTGAAACACCCCGGCGTCGATGGCGTCCGGGTGCTGGCGGGCGAATACCGTCTGCGCCGCGGCGAGACCGTGCTGGCGGGCGATTGCCTCGCTGGCCTCCCGGGTTTGCCGCGCGCTGAAACGCGTCGGAGCGGGCTCGAGGCCGAAGGCGTCGCGCCCGTAAACGAACAGATGCACGCCGGGCTCGCCGTAGCGGGCACAGAGCCGGGTGTGGTTGGCTGCGCCCTCGTCGGCCAGCGCCGGGGTCGCCGGCAGCGGCCCATGGTGGGCAAAATGCGCGGGATCGGCAAATATCGCCTGCAGAACGCGCCCGGTGGTCGCGGGCTCCAGGCAGCGGTGCAGACCGGACTGCAGGTTGGCCGGAGTAAAGTGCACTCGCCCGTCCGGGGCGTCGGCCCCCGGCGTTACCGTGGCGGCGTTGGCCGTCCACATGCTCGATGCCGAGCACGCCGCCCGCAGCATGGCCGGCGCCTGCCTGGCCGCCGCCGCCAGCACCTCGGCGTCGCTGCCAGCAAAGCCCAGCCGGCGCAGAAAGCCGAGATCCGGGCGCTGCTGGGGCGGGAGCACCCCCTGGGCATAGCCGGCCTGGCTCAGCGCATGCATTTTCTCAAGCCCCTGAAGCGCGGCCTCCCGCGGGTTCGACACAAGCCCCGCGTGGCGCCTGGAGGCGACGTTGCCCGCCGCCAGGCCGGCATAGTTATGAGTAGGCCCTACCAGGCCGTCAAAGTTTACTTCGTCGGCGTTGACCTCCATCGCACCGCTCATAGCGTCACTCCGGGCGGCAGCTTCTCGGGCAGCGCCAGGGACTCGGTTTCCAGGGACGCCACCGGGTAGGCGCAGTAGTCCGCCGCGTAGTAGGCGCTGGGGCGATGGTTACCGCTGTCGCCCACGCCGCCGAAGGGAGCATCCCCCGAGGCACCGGTGGTCTGGCGGTTCCAGTTGACGATGCCCGCGCGGATGCGCAGCAGAAAGTCGTCCCAGTCGGCCCGCGCGCCGCCGATGAGCCCGGCGGAAAGCCCGTAGCGGGTAGCGTTGGCCAGGCGGACGGCCTCGTCCCAGTCGGGGTAGCGGTGCACCGTCAGAAGCGGCCCGAAGTGCTCCTCGTCGGGTACGTCCAGGCCGGTAACGTCGACAATCCCGGGACTGACCAGGCTGGTGCCGTCGACCAGGCGCTCCATGCGCCTGAGCACCGTGGCGCCCTGCGCTTCCAGCGCCCGCTGGGTCTCGAGCAGACCGTCGGCGGCGGCGGCGCTGACCAGCCCGGCGTAAAACGGCGGGTGCTGCTCGTCGAACGGCTCGGCTACCCGCAGCCTGCTTGCCGCATCTACCAGCGCCTCGATGAGCCGATCGCCGACCTCGCCCTCGGGCACCAGCAGGCGCCGGGCGCAGGTGCAGCGCTGGCCGCCGGAGGCAAACGCCGACTGCAGAATGGTGAGCACCGCCGCGCGCTGGTCGGGAACGCTTTTGACCACCAATGGATTGTTGCCACCCAGCTCCAGCGCCAGAATCTTGTCCGGCTGGCCGGCAAACTGGCGGTGCAGCATACCGCCGACCCTGGCGCTGCCGGTAAACAGCAGGCCGTCGATGTCCGGAGCGCCGGCCAGCGCCTGGCCTACCGGCACGCCGCCCTGGACGAGGTTGATCACGCCGGCGGGCAGGCCGGCCTCCAGCCAGCACTGCAGGGTCAGATCCGCGCTGAGCGGCGCCTGTTCGCTGGGCTTGAACACCACGCTATTGCCCGCCAAAAGCGCCGGTACGATATGGCCGTTGGGCAGGTGGCCAGGAAAGTTGTAGGGGCCAAACACGGCCATGACGCCGTGGGGCCGATGGCGCAGCACCGCCCGGGCCTCGCCCACGGTTTTTTCGCGTTCGCCGGTACGCTCGGCGTAGGCCTGAAGCGAAAACCCGACCTTGCCGATCATCGCTCCGACTTCGGTGCGCGCTTCCCAAAGCGGCTTGCCGGTTTCTCCGGCGATGGCCGCGGCCAGGGGCTCCCGGCGCTCTGTCAGCACCTCGGCAAAGCGCTCGACCAGCGCCCGGCGTTCGGCAAAGGGCGTTTTCGCCCAGCGGGCAAAGGCGTCCCGGGCGGCGCCCACCGCCGCCGCTACCTGGGCGTCATCGGCACCGGCGCCCTGCCACAGCAGCGCGCCGGACACACCGTCGTGCTTGGCCAGCGTCGGCGCGCGGCCGTCTACCCATTCTCCGTTGATCAGCTGCTGCTGCGTGGCGTGCATATTCGTCTCCCTTGACCGTGCAGGCCTGGTTCAAGCCTCAAAGGTATCAGCGTCAGGTTTCCAGCAGACGCAGGGCATCCCCTGCGCTGACGTTCAGCCGCCGGGCCTCGGCCGGGGTCAGGACGATGCACTCGTCCTTGGGCGCGCGGCCGACCCAGGCGGCGGTAAATTGCTGCATGGAGGTGGTGCCGGCCAGCCAGCGGCTGACGCTTTCCTCAGCGGCGTTAGCGTCTATCTCGACCCGGCAGCGCCGCGACTGCTGCACCGCGCGGACGTCGTCGATGTAGGCTTCCACCGTCGGGCCGCCGTCGAAGATATCGATGTAGCCTTCCCAGCGCAGCCCTTCCTTCTTGAGCATGGCAAGCGCCGGGCGCGTATCCCGGTGGACCTGGCCGATACAGGCGCGCGCCGCTTCGGGCATGAAGGTGGTATAAATCGGAAAGCGCGGCATCAGCTCGCCGATGAAACTCTTCTGCCCCAGCCCGGTCAGGCGGTCGGCCTCGTCAAAGTCCATGGGGAAAAAATGCCGGCCCAGGCTCTCCCAGAACGGACTTTTGTTGTCGTCGTCGAAGAGCCCGCGCATCTCCGCCAGCACCTTGTCGGGAAAACGGTCGCGAAACTCGGCGATAAACAGCCAGCGCGCCTTTGACATCAGCGCGCCGTTGCGCAGATGGCGGTTGGCCTCACCGCGGTATTCCGGACGCACGAACAGCGAGCAGACTTCGGCGTTGCCGGTGTGATCCGAGCTTAAAAACAGCGTGTCCAGGGTGCGGTGCAGGTCCAGCTGCACCGACGAATGCGCCAGCGTGCCCAGCCGGTAGTGGTAAAACGGCACCTCGTGGCCGACCTGCCCGACAATGGCGCAGCAGCCGGCGAGCTCGCCGCTGGCTTCGTCCTCGAGCACAAAAAAGTAAAGGCGGTCGTCTTCGGCCGTGCGCTCTTCGAAGGCGCTCACCGCCGACTCGATCTTGCCGGCGAGAAACTCGCGGTTGTCCGGCAGCGAGGTAAAGCCGACGCCGGCCTGCTGCGCAAGCGCCTGAAGCCCGTCCAGATCGTTGCGCGCAATGGGTCGAATGCGCATCACATCTCTCCTTCATCATACCGGTCTTCGGCAGCGGGCAGGCCAAGCGGCGCGGCGAGCACGGCGCGGCCCTTTTCCACGCCCAGCTGTTCGGCCTGATCGGCGGTCAGCATCAGCTGGCCGGTGGGCGAGCGCGCATAGCGCGCCACCACGCAGCGAAAGCCGCTGCGCCTCTGGTTGGCCACCAGCGCCGGCTCGGCGTCGGGCAGCGCATGCTCGGGGCGAATGCGCACCGGGTGCCAGGCGGCCCGGCGCACGGTGGCAAGCCCGCTGCGGTCGGCCTTGATGACCGGGCCGGCATCGAAGATATCCACGTGGCGCGAGCGCGCAAAGCCCTCGGCGAGCATTTCGCCAAGCGCCGGCTCGTGGGCCGGATGCTCGCGGCCGATGGCCGCCCGCGCTGCCGGCGTCAGCAGCGGCAGGTACAGCGGAAACTGGGGCATGACCTCGGCAATGAAGCTTTTCGAGCGCACCCCGGCGATATGGTTGATCTCCTGGTAGCTGCGGGCAAAGAAATGCCGGCCGACGCTTTCCCAGAACGGCGAGGCCTTGTTGGCATCCAGGTACCCGGGAAAGGCCGCCGCCAGCACGTCGGCAAAGCGCTCGGGGTACTGGGCGATGAACATCAGCCGCGCCCGGCGCAGCAGACTTTCTGCGCTGGTGCCCTTGTACCGCGGATGGATCGACATGGCGCACAGCAGCGTCGCGTCGGACACCTCGTGGGAGAGCGCCAGCGTCTGCACTTCCCGGCGCACGTTGAGCTGCTGGGAGGCGTGAATCAGGGTTTCCTGGCGGTAGGTATAGTAGGCCTCCCGGGCACCGGCCCGGGCCCGCACGGTAGCGGTCCCCAGCACTTCCCGCTCCCCCTCCTTCTCGGGGGCGGTGTTCACCAGCACGAAGGTATAGTGTTCGTCGCCGGGGTGGTCCACCTCGTCGCCGAACGCCGCCAGCGAGCGCGCGATGCGCTGCTCCAGCCGCTCGCGGTTCGCCGGCAGGTTGGTCAACGGCGGCACGGCCTCCCGCGCCAGCGCTTCAAGCGCGGGCAGGTCCGCTGGTTCTACGGGTCGAATCATCAGCATCGCCGGCTCCTCTTGCTGTCGCGGGGGTACGCCTTCAGCCCTGGGCCACCAGGCGCTCGATGGCGCGTTCGAGCCGAGCCATGCCTTCGTCGATGTCGGCCTCGGGTATCACCAGCGACGGCGCCAGGCGCAGCACGTTGGGCCCGGCCACCAGCGCCATGGCACCCTCTTCGATCGCCAGCGGCAGAATATCCTTGGCCCGCCCGGCCCAGGCCTCGGACATCTGTGCGCCCATCAGCAAGCCGAGCCCGCGAATATCGCTGAACACGCCGTGTTTCCGGTTGATCCGCTCCAGGTGCTCGCGCAGCAGCGCGTGGCGCTCCTGCACGCCTTCCAGTACTTCAGGCGTATCGATGAACTCAAGCGCCGCCAGTGCCACGCTTGAGGCCAGCGGGTTGCCGCCGTAGGTCGAGCCGTGGGTGCCAAGACCCAGGGAAGTGGCCACCTCGTCGGTGGCGAGCATCGCGCCCACGGGGAAGCCGCCGCCCAGGGCCTTGGCGCTGGTAAGAATATCCGGCGTCACGCCGTAATGCTGGTAAGCATAAAGCTTGCCGGTACGCCCCACGCCGGTCTGAACTTCGTCAAACACCAGCAGCGCGCCGTGCTCGTCGCACAGATCGCGCAGGCCCTGGAGAAAGTCGGGGTCGGCCGGAATCAGCCCCCCTTCGCCCTGCATGGGCTCGACCACAATGGCGCAGGTGTCGTCCCCCATCAGCCGGCGCACGCTCTCCAGATCGTTGTAGTCGGCGTGGAGAATGCCCCCCGGCACCGGGCCAAAACCCTGGGAGTACTTGGGCTGGCCGCCGACGCTGACGGTAAAGAAGGTGCGGCCGTGGAACGACTGGTAAAACGAGATGATCTTGTCCTTGTGCTCGCCGTGGTGGTCCACCGCGTAGCGGCGCGCGAGCTTGAGCGCGGCCTCGTTGGCCTCGCCGCCCGAAGAGCACAGAAACACCTTGTCGGCGAAGGTGCGCTCGACCAGGCTTTTGGCCAGCTTGAGCGCCGGCTCGTTGGTAAAGACGTTGGACAGATGCCAGAGCGTTTCCCCCTGGGACTCGAGCGCGTTCACCAGCGCCGGATGGCAATGGCCCAGCGCGTTGACCGCGATGCCCGCCGCAAAGTCAATGTACTCGCGGCCGTCCTGATCCCACAGGCGGCTGCCTTCGCCACGCACGGGAATCACCGACTGGGGCGCGTAGTTGGGCATCATGTACTGGTCGAAGTCCTGCCGGGTCGGGGTCGTGCTCATGGATGTCTCCGTGTTTGTTCGGGTGGAAAGGGTCAGTAGTGGATAGGTTGAGTAGTGGATAGGATTAGTAGTAGACAAGGTCAGTATACGGTGCCCCGCCGGCGCTACGCTTTCACTAATGTGACGCCGAGTTGTGAAAACCGCCTTGCCGTCCGTCCACGTTAGAGCAGCCGCTCTTCCCGGGGGGCAATACCGAAACGCTGGCGATAGGCGGTAGAAAAGTGCGCGCCGGACGAAAACCCCGTGGCCAGGGCAATATCGCCCACCGGGCGCTCGCTCTTGCGCAGCAGCCGGCGCGCCCGCTGCAGGCGCAGGTCGAGGTAATAGCGGCTGGGCACCGCCTGCAGATGCTTTTTGAACAGACGCTCCAGCTGGCGGCGGGAAATCCCCAGGTACTCGGCCAGCTCCAGGGTTGACAGCGGCTCTTCGACGTTGGCCTCCATCAGCGCCACGGCGTCGCGCAGGCTTTCCGGTGCGTAGCCGATGCCGTTTTGCCGCGCCGCTTGCTGGTGCTCCTCGGCTGCGCGGCTACGCTCGCCGGCCAGGTGTTCGGAGACTTCGCCGGCAAGGCCGGCGCCGTGGGTCAGGGCAACCAGCTCAAGCATCATGTCGAGCGCGGCGGTGCCCGCGCCGCAGGTCAGCCGGCGGCGGTCAAGCTCATAGCGCTGACGCGACAGCGCTACCTCGGGGTAGGCCTGGCGAAAGGCGCCAAAGCGCGGCCAGGGCAGCGTGGCGCGATAACCTTCCAAAAGCCCGCAGCGCGCCAGCACTTCGGTGCCGCCGGCAATGCCGCCCAGCAGCACCCGACGGCTGTCCAGGCGCCGCAGCCAGTCGTTCAGCCGCGCGGGTAGCGGGTAGGACAGCGGCGTGGGCGCACACACCAGCAGCATGTCGATATCGCCCGGCGGCGTTTCCAGCCCTTCGGGGGTGGCGAGCTCCAGCTGGCCGGCGCTGCGTACCGCGGCCGCCTCGAGTCCCACCGTGCGGGTCAGATACAGCATGCGCCCGCTTAGCTGGTTGGCCATGTGCAGCGGCTCGAGCGCGCAGGCATGGGCCAGCAGCGAAAACCCGGGCAGCAACAAGAACGCAACCCGACACCGGGCATTGGCCGGCAGGGAAACGGCGTGGCGGTCAGGCATGGCGCCTCATTCAAGCTCGACAAAGCTTCATCTTACGCCATTCGGCGGCGGATAGCAGCGCACGAAAAGCCGGAGGGAACGCCCCGGGCCGGCCCGGGGCAAGAGGAAGGTGAGCGGCGTGCTAGCGGGTGCCGCCAAACAGCCAGAACGCGAGAATCAGCACCACGGCCACCGCCACCGCTATGGGTAGCAGCCGGTGCATGCCGCGCCCCGAGCGCCGGGCTTCGGGCTGCTCCTCGGGATGCGAATCGACGCCGTGCTCGGGTTCGCGCTGACCTTTGACCAGCTCTTCCTGCTCTTCGCGGGTCTTGCTTTCTCGAGTATCCATGACGCCTCCTTCAACGGGCCGGCGCCAAGCCGGCCGCACAGGGGTTGCGCCGTACCGGGAAAACCCGAGGCGCTGTCTCTACTATAGACTCACCACGTCGAACTCCGCCACCGGACTGACGTCGGCGTCGTAGTCGACGTCGTCGCGCTCGAAGCCGAACAGCTTGAGAAACTCGCGCTTGTAGCCGGCGTAATCGGTGATCTCGAACAGGTTGTCGGTGTTGACTTCGGGCCACAGCGCCTTGCACGACTGCTGGATGTCGTCGCGCAGCTCCCGGTCGTCCAGCCGCAGGCGACCCTGATCGTCGGTAGGCGCGGGGCCTTCGGCGTAGAGGCGCTCGCCGAACAGGCGGTTGAGCTGGTCGATGGTGCCTTCGTGGAGCCCCTCTTCCTTCATGATGCGATAGACCATGGCGATATAGAGCGGCATCACCGGTATGGCCGCGCTCGCCTGGGTGACCACCGACTTCAGCACCGCGACGTTGGCCCCGCCGCCGCTTTGCCTGAGGCGCTTGTCGATCTCGCCGGCGGCGCGGTCGAGGTCTTCCTTGGCTTTACCCAGCGCCCCGTGCCAGTAGATCGGCCAGGTGATCTCGGTGCCGATATAGCTGAAGGCCACGCTTTTGGCGCCCTTGGCCAGCACCCCGGCCTCGTCCAGCGCCTGGATCCACAGCTCCCAGTCTTCGCCGCCCATGACCTCGATGGTGTCGTCGATTTCCTGCTGGGTAGCAGGCTCGACTTCGGTTTCGATGATCGCATCCTTGTTGGTATCGATCGCCGTGGCGCGGTAGACGTCGCCGATGGGCTTGAGCGCCGAGCGCTTGACCTCGCCGCTGTCGGGGAGCTTGCGTACCGGCGAGGCCAGCGAGTAGACCACCAGATCCACCTCGCCCAGATCCTCCTTGATCAGCTCGATGGCCTTTTCCCGGGCTTCGTGAGAGAAGGCATCGCCGTTGATCGCCTTGCTGTAAAGCCCTTCCTCCTTGGCAAACTTGTCAAACGCCGCCGAGTTGTACCAGCCGGCGGTGCCGGGACGCTTCTCGGTGCCGGGCTTTTCAAAAAACACGCCCAGGGTATCGGCGCCGTAGCCAAAGGCCGCAGTAATCCTTGCCGCCAGGCCGTAGCCGCTGGACGCGCCGACCACCAATACCTTTTTCGGCCCCCGGCTTTTATCCAGGCCCCGGGCGCGGGTCGCCTCGATTTGCTCGCGCACGTTCTGCTCGCAGCCTGTGGGATGAGTGGTAGTGCAGATAAAACCGCGCACCTTGGGCTTGATAATCACGTTACACCTCGCTGTTCAAGTCATTAATAAAGCAGTAAAACATGGTCGCTGGCGTCATTCCAGCAGCCCTGACGGGCGCCGCCCGCTTCATGCCACCCAGCGCCGCCGGGCAGGCCCGCCTTGCGAGCCGCCCCATGCGGCAGGATAATATCCGGCTGGATGAGCGCATTTTCTGCCCGGCTACGGCCGGGCATACAACCCGAGGCACACATGAACGCACAGCAACTGGTCGACGAGCGCGGCGATCTATGGCTTGCTCTGGCGCCGCTGTGGCTGGATCGCGAGCCCGGCGAGCGCGACTACGCGATAATGGTCAACACCATCGAGCACCACGGTCTTGGCCTGCACGAGCTTGAGTGGATTTTCCGTCTGGAGCTGGCGCCGGTGATGTCGCGCCACCAGCTATCGATTACCAGCGAATGGCGCCAGTTCGACGACTACCGGCTAATGAAGCAGCTCGTCGGGCACAACCTGCGGCTCAAGGGCTGGCGGCGCAAGGGCTGGGCACTGTTCTCCGGCCTGACGACCATGATGGTGCGCCACCGCTGGCAGGAGCTGATGAACCGGCTGGTCGTCGCGCGGGGCGAAGCGGCCTGATCGCGCTCAGGCCCAGAGTCCCCAGACCACGCGCAGCGCCAAGCCAATGAGTATGACGCCGGTCGCGCGGTTGATCCAGTGCGAACGCAGGCGCAGCCACTCGAGCACCCGGGACTGCGACAGCGCCACCGCTACCAGCACGTACCAGGCCCCGTCGATGACCATCGCCGTGGCGACGATGATTGCTCGGGCGGTGGCGCTCATCTCCGGGTGCACGAACTGGCTCAGCAGCGCAATAAAAAACAGAATCAGCTTGGGGTTGGCAAGGGCCACCAGCACCCCTTCCCGGGCCGCCTGGCGCCGGGTGGTAGCCGCCGTGTCGGGATCGAGCGCCGCTGCCCTGCCGGCCCGAAGCGCCTTGATCCCGAGCCAGGCAAGATACCCCGCGCCGACCACGGTAATGGTCTCGAACACCAGCGGAAAGCGCGCCATCAGCGCCCCCAGCCCCAACACCGTGAGCAGCGCATAGAAGCCCACGCCCAGCGCATGAAACACCCCGGCGACCACCCCCGGCGATCGGCCGCCGCCCAGGGTATGGCGCAGCACCAGCGCCAGGCTCGGCCCCGGCGACATCGCCCCGGCAGCGCATATCGCAGCCAGCGACAGCCATAGGGAAATCGGCATCAAGTCTCCTGAAAAATATACGTCGCGCCGGATGCCGCGCATCAGCCGCCTAGAAAAGAGGGGCCCAGTATGCGTCAGCGCAAGGCATTGACCAACACGGCGAGCACAAAAAAACCCGCCGGCAATTGCCGGCGGGCCGCTCAGGCTGCGTCAGGCTTGTGTAGCGCCTGGCTTGCTTAAGACTGCTTCTCGCGCACGCCCCGGGCGATGCGCTCGCCGATCTCGGCGTCGACGCTGCGCCAGTAGTCGAAGGCGCGCTCGAGCACCGGCTGGGTGACGCCGTCGAGCAGGTGCTTGACGACGTTGCTGACCAGCCGCTCCCGAGCGGGCTCGTCCATCACCTGGTTGACCAGGGCGTTGGCCTGGCCGAAGTCGTCATCGTCCTCGCGCAGGGTATAGGCCGTGCGCACCATGTCGCCGTCGGTCTCCCAGGTGGTGTCGTCGGGGTAGCGCTCGCCATCGGCCCGGGGGCCGCCCTTGGAGTTGGGCGCGTACACCGGATCGGTTACCGTGCGCGTCTGCATGGCGCCGTCCTTGGTGTAGCTGTGCACCGGCACCTTGGGCGCGTTGACCGGAATCTGCTTGTAGTTCACCCCGAGCCGCGCCCGGTGGGCGTCGGCGTAGGAAAAGCCGCGGGCCAGCAGCATTCTGTCCGGGGACAGGCCGATGCCCGGCACCAGGTTGTTGGGCTCGAACGCCGCCTGCTCGATCTGGGCGTGGTTGTCCACCGGGTTGGTGTCCAGCGTAAGCTTGCCCACCTTGATCAGCGGGTAGTCCTCATGGGGCCAGATCTTGGTCAGATCGAAGGGGTTGAAGCGGTAGGTCTCGGCCTCCCTGAACGGCATGATCTGCATGTACAGCGTCCAGCTGGGATGCTCGCCCCGGTCAATCGCGGCGTAGAGATCGCGCATGTGGTAGTCGCTGTCTTCCCCGGCCAGGCGATCGGCCTCCTCCTGGGTCAGGCACTCGATCCCCTGATCGGTCTTGAAGTGATACTTGACCCAGAACTTCTCGCCCTCGGCGTTCACCCACAGGTAGGTGTGGCTGGAATAGCCGTTCATGTGCCGCCAGGTCCTGGGAATGCCGCGATCGCCCATCAGCCAGGTCACCTGGTGGGCCGACTCCGGCGACAGCGACCAGAAATCCCACTGCATGTCGTGGTCGCGCAGGTTATTGTCCGCCCGGCGCTTCTGGGAGCGAATGAAGTGCTGAAACTTCATCGGGTCGCGCATGAAAAACACCGGGGTGTTGTTCCCCACCATGTCGTAGTTGCCGTCACTGGTGTAGAACTTGATGGAAAATCCCCGGGGGTCGCGCCAGGTATCCGGGCTGCCGCGCTCGCCGGCCACGGTGGAAAAGCGCATCAGCACCTCGGTTTCGGTGCCCGGCTGAAACACCGCCGCCCGGGTGTAGCGGCTAACGTCTTCCGTCACCTCGAAGCGACCGAATGCGCCGCTGCCCTTGGCGTGGGGCTGGCGCTCGGGAATGCGCTCGCGGTTGAACTGCGCCATCTGCTCGATCAGATAGTGATCGTGCAGCACGATGGGGCCGTTTGGCCCTACGGTCAGCGAATATTCGTCGCTTGCCACGGGGTTGCCGGCATCGTTGGTCGTTGGTTTGCGCGGGTCTTCGGCCACGTTAGCGCCTCCTTGTAGGTAGTCGTTGGTACGGCAGTGCTGACTGCCATACCCACAGGCTACTCTTTTCCTGCCCAAAAGTGCACTATCCTGTCGATAGCCGATAGCTAAAAACTTGCGCAACACCCTAATTGATAGCCTGAACGCCAATTTGACAACGCCGCCGCCCCTGCCTAGGCTCAGGTTTTCCTGGGGGAGCCTTGACGGGCTGAGAATCCGCCGCTTTGCGCCGGTAACCCTTCGAACCTGATCCGGGTCATGCCGGCGCAGGGAAGGACAGCACACGCCAACGCGCCTCTTTCCCGAACGTATTCACCATACGACACACGCCCGGAACCCGGCTGCCACAAGGAAAGAGGACACACCTTCATGCAGCTTGATCCCGTCTGGACGGCGCTGTGGCTTGTGCTCTGCGCCCTCGCCTTTGCCGTGCCCGGCCTGCTCTACGCTCGCCGCCAGCGCGACGATCTGGACACCTATATCGCCGCGCGCAATACCCAAAGTACCCGAGCTACCGTGATGACCCTGCTGGCCACTACCCTCGGCACCTGGGTGCTGTTCGGCCCGGCCCAGGCCGCCACCTGGGGCGGTATCAGCGCGCTTCTGGGCTATGCACTGGGCTCCTGTGTGCCGCGGCTGATCATGATTCCGCTGGGCCGGCGCATGCGCCAGCTGATCCCCGAAGGCCACGGGCTCACCGAGTTCGTGATTCACCGCTACGGGCGGGTCATGTACGCCTTTACGCTTTCGATCATGCTGTTTTATCTGTTCATCGGGCTTGCCGCGAGCCTCACCGCCGTGGCGCGCATGGTCGCCCTGCTGGCGCCGATTCCGCTGGGGCTGACGGCAGGCGTGGTGATGGCGGCCACGGTGCTTTACACCTTCTACGGCGGCCTGCGCGCCTCGATCTTTACCGACAAGGTGCAGATGGGGGTAATTCTCCCGCTGCTCGCCTGCCTGCTGATTTTTGGCTGGCAGGCCGCCGGCGGCGTGGCTCCCGCCCTGGAGGGCCTTGAGCAGAACGCCCCGCAGCTTCTGGATATCACCGACGCCGGCGGGGTGCGCGCGGGGCTGACGTTCTTTATCGCCGTGGTACTCACGGGGCTTTTCTATCAGGGCACCTGGCAGCGCATCTACGCTGCCAAAAACGTTGGCGTGCTGCGCAGAAGCTTCTGGATCAGCGGGCTTTTGAACCTGCCGATCGTGATCATGATGGGACTTTTCGGGCTGGCCTTTGTGGGCCTGGGCCTGGAAGGCGACGGCTCGGTGGCGCTGTTCAGCGTGCTGCTGGACAGCGTGCCGCTGTGGTTTGCGCTGGCGCTGATTCCGCTGGGGCTGGCGCTGGTGATGAGCAGCGCCGACTCCACCATCAACGCCACCTCGAGCATTATCGCGGTGGACATGCACCGGCTTTTGCCCGAGGCAAGCGAGACCACGCTGATGCGCCTGGCCCGCTGGCTGATCGTCGCCGCCGCGGTGCCGATCACCATCGTCGCCGCCCAGGGTTTCAGCGTGCTCTACCTGTTTCTGCTCGCCGACCTTTTGTGCTCGGCGGCGGCGTTTCCGGTGTTTTTCGGCCTGTTCAGCCGCCGCTACAGCGGCCTTCAGGCCGTGATCAGCACCGCCTGCGGGCTTGCTGCCGGGCTTGCCATGTTCCCTGCGCCGGGGGCCGGCACCGAGACGCTGCTGGAAAGCTTTCTGCTCGCCGCCCTGGTGCCGATAGCCGCCTCGGCGGTGCTGATGCGGGTGATGCCCGCCCGGGAGCATTACGACTTTGCACGGCTGGCTACGCTGGTGCGCCGCTTTGGGCGGGCGTCGTAGTCATGATTCATGCCGCGCTTTCGCTACGTGTCACCGCGAGCGACAGCGCGGCGGTCTCCTTGCGGTGCCGCTGGCAAGAACCCCGAGATTGCTTCGCTACGCTCAATGAAAGGGACTCCTCCCCACTCCGATGCCTCATCGGGCAGAATGGCGTTGAGACCACCAAAAGAGGGGGAAGAGTCATGAACCAGCATACGGCGATTGGCATTGATTTGGCAAAGCAGGCGTTTCAGGTGTGCATCGTGAATACCCGTCAACAACGCGTTCGTACCAACAAAGTGCTGAAGCGCGCGGAGCTGCTGGATTACCTGCGGCGTCAGCCAAGCTGTCGCGTCTTCATGGAGGCCTGCGGCGGCTCGCATCACTGGTCGCGGCAGTTCCAGGCCATGGGGCATGAGGTACGGCTTATTGCACCGCAGTTTGTCACCCCGTTTCGCAAGGGGCATAAGACCGATGCCAACGATGCGCTGGCGATCGTGGAGGCCGGGTTGCGACCCCACATGCGTTTTGTGCCTCAGAAAAACCTGGAGCAGCAGGACCTGCAGAGCCTGCATCGCATCCGAGATCGTTACATCAAACAGCGCACCCAGCTGATCAACCAGGTACATGGCCTGCTGCAGGAATACGGCATTGTCTCCGGGCGCGGTCAGGCGGCCCTGAAGCGGACCCTGTGGCGTGTGCTGGAGGACGCGGAGAACGAACTGACGTTCACGATACGCGAGCTGCTGGCCGACCAAATGGCCGAGCTGGACCATCAAAATGAGCGCATTCACCGCCTGGACAAGCAAATGGAGCAGCTGAGCCGCGCCATTCCGGCGTGTCAGCGGCTGCAGGCCGTGGAAGGCGTCGGCCCCGTCGTTGCCACCCAGCTCTACAGCGCCCTGGGTAACGGCAAGGCGTTCAGCAAAGGACGACAGGCGTCGGCCTACCTGGGCCTGACACCGCGCCAGTTCAGCAGCGGCGGCAAGGTGGCCATGACGGGGATAGGCCGAACCGGCCAGCTCTCCCTCAAGGCCGCGCTGATCCGCGGGGCGCATTCGGTAATCCAGCGGCTGGGCGACAAGCAGGACAGCAAAAGCCACTGGCTGAGAGCGCTGGTCGACCGCGTGGGCAAGAACAAGGCGGCCGTTGCCCTGGCCAACAAAACCGTGCGAGTGGCCTGGGCGCTGCTGCACGGCAACACGACGTACCGGGCGGATTATGTAGACACCGAATTCCAGTGCTGATGGCCGGTTGGCCACCAGTACAGGGGATGCTGGCACGCTAGTGCCATCACCTTGTTGCCGAGCCACGAGGGATGAAAAACAGGTCAGACCGACCTTCTCAAAACCTGATCATTGCGATGGCTGAAAGGCCTAATGCTCGTTGAGGAGAGAAGGTGCGCGACGTTCATCAGGGTCAGGGGATAGCGACCCCGTATAAAGACCGACTATACGCACGCATCGGCTGTGTTTTTCAGGCTTTCGAGGCTTGCAACCGGGGAGGAGTCCCTATACGCAATGACACAGATGCAAACAGCGTTCGCGACAGCACAGACACAAGAATGCAACGCCTCACGCCCTCGGGCGCTCAAGCCCCAAATGCCCGCGCAGGGTAGTCGCCGTGTACTCGCGACGGAAGAGCCCGCGCTCTTGCAGCACCGGCACCACCTGATCGACGAAGTCGTCGATGCTCGACGGCAGCGCCGGCGGCATCAGGTTGAAGCCGTCGGCGCCGCCGTTTTCCACCCAGCGCTGCATTTCGTCGGCGATGCTCTCCGGCGTGCCGATCATGGTGCAGTGCCCGCCGCCGGCGGCGAGCCGGCCCAAAAGCTGGCGCAGCGTGGGCTTTTCGCACTCGACGATGCGCAGAATGGTCGCGTAGCGCCCTTTCGGCCCGGTGAAGTCCTCAAGCGGCGGAAGCGCGGGCACCGGCGCATCAAGCTCCCAGTCGCTGCAGTCCTGGCCGATGAAGGTGGCAAGCTGCTGCAGCGAATCCGCCGTGGGCAAAAGCTCATCCAGCTCGCGCTGGCGGGCCCTTGCCTCGTCCATGGTGGAACCCACGTAGGTCACCAGACCCGGCATGATGGCCACCGGCGGCCGGCCGGCAGCGGCTACCCTCGCCTGGATATCGCGGTAGTAATCCTGCGCCGACGCCAGGTCATAGGCCACGGCGTAGATTGCTTCGGCGTAGCGGGCGGCCAGGTCCCGGCCCTGGTCGGACGCGCCGGCCTGGAACAGCACCGGCCTGCCCTGGGGCGGGCGCGGCACGGTGAGCGGACCATCCACCAGAAAGTGCTCGCCGTGATGACGAATCGGCCGCACCCTGTGCGGATCGGCGAAGTTGCCGGCGCGATCAAGCGTCAGGGCATCGTCGGCCCAGCTGTCCCATAGCTCAAGCACGACGTTGGCAAACTCCTCGGCCCGGGCATAGCGCTCGGCGTGGGGCGGCATGGCCGTATGGCCGTGATTGCGCGCTTCGGTGTCGAACATCGAGGTGACCAGATTCCAGCCCATGCGCCCGCCGGAAATATGGTCCAGCGAAGCGAGCAGCCGAGCGGCATGAAACGGCGTATAAAAGGTGCTTGAAATCGTCGAGATCAGGCCGATGTGCTCGGTGGCCCGGGCCATGGCGGACAGTGCGGTCAAGGGCTCCAGAAACCACAGCGGCCCGCCGGCGACGTTGCCCGCGGCGTGGCCGTCGGCGAAGAACACGGCGTCGAATCTGCCCCGCTCGGCGGTGCGCGCCAGCGACTCGAAGTGGCGAATATCGCCCATTTTTTCGGCGGCGGAGTCCGGGTGGCGCCAGGCGGCGCGGTGATGGCCGCAGCCCATAATGAAAAGATTGAGGTGCATCGAAGGTGTCGCCATCAGTTTTTCACCAGTCCGCCGTCGACCACCAGGTTCTGTCCGGTGACCGCCCGGCTCCAGGGCGCGGCAAACAGCAGCGCGGCGTCGGCAAATTCGTCCGGCGTGACCACCCGGCGCAGCGGCGTGTTGGCGGCGATCAGCTCAAAGACCTCGTCCGGCGTGGCCGAAGACGCATCCGTGGTGCGCAGAAGCCCGCCGGAAATCATGTTGACGGTGATGTTGTCCGGGCCCAGGTCATGGGCAAAGGTGCGGGTCAGCGACAAGAGTGCGGCCTTGCCGGCGGTATAGTCGTGGTACGGCACGACCGGATTCTGGAAGAGATTGGTGCCGACGTTGATCACGCGGCCGAAGCCCTGCTCGCGCATGCCGCCGAGGGCCGCCTGAATCACGTTGAGCGCGCCCTCGTTCACCCCTCTGAACTGCTGCTCGAGCCGCTCCCAGGTCAGCGAGTCGGCGTCCGGGCGGGCATCGCCGTTGAACGAGAAATCCGGCAGCGCGTTATTCACCACCGTGGTCACCGGCGCGGCGAAATGTCTACGCGCGGCAACGAACATGGCCTGGACGGCCTCGGCATCGCAGACGTCGGCCTGGACTGCCAGCGCCCGATCGGGCGCCTCGGCGGCCACGGCTTCGGCGCCGGCGGCGCTGTGGCGATAGTTGATCACCACTCGGGCGCCGGCACCCAGAAACGCCCGCGCCAGGCTTGCGCCCAGCCCGCGGCCGGCACCGGTGATCAGCACGATCTGCTGATCGAGCGGCAGCGCAGTAGTGGAAGAAGTGGCGTGGGGAGCGGTACTCATGATGTGGCCCTTAGCGTAACGGTGGCAGCGAAGGGCGCACGCCGGGTGCTCGGGCGAGCACTGCGCTGACATCCCTTCGCCGGTATGAACTGGATCAGGTTCGGCGGGTGTTCTCTCAGCCCCGCCGCTGGCGGGACACCCCGTGTCATGCAGGTCTGACCATAGCGCATGGGCCAGTCATTGGCCAGCGGCCGGCCAGCGCTTCCCGGACCCGGCATGGCCTCGCCGGCGGCTGTGGCGTAAAATCGGGGCACCTTTATGCCGCGCCGATCTTCCGGCCGCCACGTTGAACCAACACAGGACTGCAACATGGGTAGGGCTTATCAGAACCGCAAGGAATCCATGGCCAAAACGGCCGACGCCAAGACCAAGGTGTACAGCAAGTACGGGCGCGAGATTTACGTCTGCGCCAAATCCGGCGGCCCCGACCCTCACAGCAACCTGGCGCTGCGCGCCCTGCTTGACCGCGCCAAGAAGGACCAGGTGCCCGCCCACGTCGTCGACAAGGCGCTGGACAAGGCCGCCGGCGCCGGCGGCGAGGATTTTTCCCCGGCGCGCTACGAAGGCTTCGGCCCGGGCAACGTGATGCTCATCATCGAGTGCCTGACCGACAACGCCAACCGCACCATCGGCGACGTCCGCGGCTGCTTCACCAAGGCCAAAAGCAAGATCGGCACGCCGGGCAGCGTCAGCCACCTTTTCGACCACTGCGCGATTTTCGCCTTCGCCGGTGACGACGAAGAGGCCGTGCTGGAAGCGCTGATGGCAGCCGACGTCGACGTTACCGATATCGAGCACGAAGACGGCCATATCACCGTCTTCGCCCCGCACACCGAGTACGCCAGGGCGCGCCAGGCGCTGGTGGACGCCTTCGGCGAGCTGGACTTCGAGGCCGACGACATCCAGTTTCTGCCCCAGACCACCACGCCCGTTGAAGGCGACGACGTGGCGGCGCTGGAAAAGCTGCTGGCGATGCTCCGCGACCTCGACGACGTCCAGAACATCTACCACAACGCCGAGTTTCCCGAGGGGGAAGAAGAGAGCGCCGGAGCCTAAGCGCTTTCCCTGCCTTCTGCCTGGTCCTCTTCGCCCAGGCCAATAAACCCGCCCGACTGGTGCTGCCACAGCCGGGCGTAGATACCGCCCTTGGCCAGCAGCTCCGAGTGGCTGCCAGCTTCGACAATGCGCCCTTCGTCGACCACCAGCAGCCGATCGAGCATGGCGATGGTGGATAGCCGGTGGGCGATGGCGATCACCGTCTTGCCCTGCATCAAGTGCTCGAGCTGCTCCTGGATCGCCGCCTCGACCTCGGAGTCCAGCGCCGAGGTGGCTTCGTCCAGCACCAGAAGCGGCGCGTTTTTCAGCAGCACCCGGGCAATGGCGATGCGCTGGCGCTGGCCCCCGGAGAGCTTCACCCCCCGCTCGCCGACGTGGGCGTCCAGCCCGCGGCGCCCCTGGGGGTCCACCAGGTCATCGATGAACTCGTCAGCGTGGGCCTGACACACGGCGGCCCAGACGGCCTCGTCGCTGGCCTCGGGGCTGCCATAGCGAATGTTGTCGCGCAGCGAGCGGTGCAGAAGCGACGTATCCTGGGTAACCATGCCGATCTGGTGGCGCAGCGAAGCCTGAGTGACCTCGGCAATGTTTTGCCCGTCGATGCGGATGGCTCCGCCCTGGAGGTCGTAAAAACGCAGCAGCAGGTTGGCAAGCGTCGACTTGCCCGCCCCGGAGCGGCCGATCAGGCCGACCTTTTCCCCAGAGGCGATGGTCAGATCCAGCCCGTCGAACACCGACTTGTACTCGCCGTCCGCCTCGACGTAGCCAAAGTGCAGGTCCTCGAAACGGATTTCGCCCCGGGGGACGACAAGTTCGCCGGCGTCGGGCGCGTCCAGCACCTGGGGCGTATTGGCGATCGTGTTCATGCCGTCCTGGACGGTGCCGATGTTCTCAAACAGCCGGGCGACTTCGTCCAGAATCCAGTCGGACATGAAGCGCACGCGCATCACCAGGGCAATGGCGATGGCCAGCACCCCGAGCGAAATGACCTGGGTATACCAGGCCACCAGCACCGTCGCCGCCATGCCCACCAGCAGCAGCGTGTTGAGCAGCGTCAAACACACGCTCAGAAGCGTGACCAGGCGCATCTGGCCGTGCACCGTTTTCATGAAGCCCCGCATGGCATCCCGAGCGTAGTTCTGCTCGTGCCGGGTATCGGCGAACAGCTTGATGGTCTGGATATTGCTGTAGCTGTCTACCACCCGCCCGGTCATGACCGCGCGGGCGTTGGCCTGGGCCATGGACACCCGGCGCAGGCGGGGAACAAAAAAGCGCATGATGGCCAGATAGCCGGCAAGCCACAAAAGCAGCGGCACCGCCAGCCAGATATCCGCCTGCACCAGCAAAAACGCCGCGCCGGTAAAGTAGACGATGGCGTAGACCAGAAGATCCATCACCTTGGTCACGGTCTCGCGCATGGCAAGCGCGGTCTGCATGACCTTCTGTGAGACCCGGCCGGCAAACTCGTCCTGATAGAACGCCAGGCTCTGGCTGAGCATGTGGCGGTGGGAAATCCAGCGGCCGATCATCGGATAGTTGCCGAAAATACTCTGGTTGGTCACCAGCGACTGCAAAAGTACCAGCAGCGGCAGGCCAACCAGCACCAAAAGCCCAAGGCCGATGAGCGTCAGACCGTGGGTCTGCCAGAAGCCCTCGCGTTCGACGCCGGCCAGCCAGTCGACCAGCTCGCCCATGTAGTGGAAAAACACCACTTCGGAGGCCGACACCATGGCGGTGAACAGCGACATCCACAACAGCATGGGTAACAGGGGTCGTGAAAAGTGCCAGAGAAAAGGCAAAAGCCCCCGGGGCGGTGTGCTCACGCTGCCTTCGGGATACGGATAGATACGCGTTTCAAAATAGTCGAACAGCGGCTGCAACACACGCCTGAACATGGAGTCTCCTGTGGAAAACAAACCTGTAAGGGCTAGTCGATAACGCCCGGATAGCGCTGCCGGATTCGATAAAGGCGATACACGGTGACGGCGTTGGTCACGATGATCATCATTTCGGCCAGCGCCCCGCCAACCGAGCCCACGATAAGATGGCTGAGGGTCCAGGCCACCGCCGCCAGTCCCAGCAAGACACGCATGGGGATACCGCTAAGCAAGAACATGCCTACCGTTCCCAGCACCATGGCCGCAACGGCGGGCAGATCCGCCCAGCTCTGCCAGGTGAGCCAGGCGGCCACCAGGCTTGCCGTCAACACGGCGGCCATGGCCATCTTGCTGCGCGGGTAGCGGCGCGCGCACTCGATGCGCGCGAGCACCAGCAACGACAGCGCGGCGGCTGTCCAGCTCTGGAACATGGCGAACTGTAAAGCGAAGGCCACGTTGGCGGAGAGCAGCAGTACCATCAACCGATCGTCCTGCCGGCTGGAAAAAGCCAGAACGCTGAGTATCAGCGCTACCAGGCCAAAAAACTGACCGGCGACCGTGCCCAGAGTGTCGTACATGGGGCCGCGTGCTCCTTATAACAGCTACCAGGATCTGTCGTCTTCGGCGTCGCGCAGGCGCTCCAGGCGCTCGGCCTCTTCCTCTTTGGCATCGTCGATCACGTCCAGCACCTCCTCGACGTCGGCCAGGTGCGTGGCAAAGGTAAACTCGCCGGTGAGCGGCGAATCCGGATGCAGCTCGCCGGCTTCATAAAGCGCCCAGATTTCCTCGGCGTAGTAGGTCTCGCCAAGCGCCGGGGCAAAGCGAGCAAAGTAGCCGCGCATGTTGTTGACGTCGCGCTTGAACATCGCCTCGGCGCTGTTGTTTCCGGCGGCGTCGACGGCCTGGGGCAGATCGATGATCACCGGGCCCTGGGCGTCTTCGAGCACGTTGAACTCGGACAGGTCGCCGTGGATCAGCCCGGCGCAGAGCATCTTCACCACGTCGCCCAAAAGGCTCTGGTAGTAAGCCCGGGCGGTGTCGGCGTCAAGCGCCACGTCGTCAAGCCTGGGGGCCACGTCGCCGTCGGCATCAACGATCATGTCCATCAGCAGCACGCCGTCGATAAAGCCGTGGGGCCTTGGCGCGCGCACCTCGGCAGCGGCCAGCCGATAGAGGGCATCGACCTCGGCGGTGAGCCAGGCCTGCTCCTGCTGCTGCTGGCCGTAGCGGGTCTTTTTGGCCATGGCCCGGGCCCGGCGGCTGTTGCGCTCCCGGCGGCCTTCCTGATACTGCACCGCCTGCTTGAAGCTACGCTTCCTGGCTTCCTAGAACACCTTGGCGCAGCGTCGCTCGTCGCCGCAGCGCACGACGTATACCTGGGCTTCCTTGCCGCTCATCAGCTGCTGCTCGACCGCGCTGATCAGGCCGTCGTCGATCAGCGGCTGTAATCGCTTGGGGATTTTCATGGATCGGTCAGTGTCTCCCGGATTCTATTGAGTCACGCGGCGCACGCGAACGTTACGCCCCTTGAGCCTGTCGCGCTCAAGCTTGGCAAGCGCCTGTTGGGCCACGCCCCGCCCCACCGCCACGTAGGCGCTGCGGGCGAGCACCTTGATCTTGCCTACCTGCTCACCGGCAATGCCGCCGTCGCCGGTGAGCGCGCCGAGGATATCTCCCGGGCGCAGCTTGTCCTTTTTGCCCGCGCCCAGCTGCAGCGTGGCCATGGGGGCGGCAAGCGGGCGGGTGTCAGCTACCTCGGGCAGCGGCTCCATTTCGTACTCGACGCCCAGCCTCTCGCCCAGCTGCAACAGGCGATAGCGCTCTTTTTCGCTCACCAGCGTACAGGCCACGCCGCGCTCGCCGGCCCGGCCGGTGCGCCCCACGCGGTGGGTGTGCACCTCAAGCTCCCGGGCGATGCCTAAGTTGAATACCGCGTCCACGCCGTCGATATCCAGCCCCCGGGCGGCGACGTCGGTGGCCACCAGCAGCGTCACGCTTTGGTTGGCAAACATCACCAGAATGCGCTCGCGGTCCTTCTGTTCCAGATCGCCGTTGAGCGCAAGCGCCTGCATGCCCGCCGCGCTCAGACTATCCGCCACGCGTACGGTGTCACGTTTGGTATGGCAAAACACCACCCCGCTTTCCGGCCGGTAGTGGAACAAAAGCGTCAGCAGCGCATCAAGCCGCGCGGCCTCGACATCCATTGTTCGCCCTTTATCCAGGCGATAAAAGTGCTGCTCGATGGTGGCATCGTCGTGGGTGTCTTCCACCCGGACGATATGCGGCTCGCGCAGAAGCCCCCGGGTAAAGCCTGAGAGCCCGCCCTCGGTCGCGTCGGCCGGATAAGTGGCGCTGAATAAAAGCGTCTGCCGGCGGGCCGGCGTTTGCGCCACGATATCGTCAATGGCGGCCTGAAAGCCCATGTCCAGCATGCGGTCGGCTTCGTCGAGCACCAGCGTCGTCAGGCCATTCAGCCTGAGCGTGCCCTTGCGCAGATGGTCCTCCACCCGCCCCGGCGTTCCCACGAGGATATGCGCGCCGTGCTCCAGGGAGGCCAGCTGGGGGCCAAAGGGCGCCCCGCCGCAAAGGGTGAGCACCTTGACGTTGGGTAGCTTGCGGGCAAGCGTGCGCAGCGCCTCGGCTACCTGATCGGCGAGTTCCCGGGTGGGGCACAGCACCAGCGACTGGACGCGGGATGAGGCTAAATCCAAACGAGCCAGCAGCGAAAGGCCAAAGGCGGCGGTTTTGCCCGAGCCGGTTTGCGCCTGGGCCAGCACGTCGCGCCCCTCAAGGGCGGCGGGCAGCGCCTGGGCCTGTACCGGCGTCATGGCGTTATAGCCAAGCGAATCCAGATTCGAAAGCAAAGCGTCGGGCAGGGCCAGACGCGAGAAAGCAGTGATCGACAAAAGAGTTACCTGAAAAAAGAGGGCATCTGAAGAAGGGAGCGGCTACCCCATAGAGATCGCCGCCAATGCCCCGCAGTTTACCAGAAAAGCTCGCGGCTATACGGCAAGCGAAGCAAACTCTGCCCCGATGAGCCCCGCCAGATCCGCCGGGGCCAGAGCGATTTCAAGCCCGCGTTTGCCGGCACTCACATAGACCTGCTCAAGCGCCTCGGCCGACGTATCAATAAACGTGGGCAGGCGCTTTTTCTGCCCCAGCGGGCTCACTCCACCCAGCACGTAGCCGGTGGCACGTTCGACCTCGGCAGGTGGCGCCATGGCGGCTTTTTTCGCGCCTGCCACCCGGGCGAGCTGTTTTAAGCCAAGCTGGCTTTCGACCGGCACGATGCCTACCGCCAAGCGCTTGCCGTCCAGCAGCACCACCAGCGTTTTGAAGATGCACTCGGGTGTCACGCCCAGCTTCTCCGCCGCTTCGAGGCCGTAAGAGACCGCGCTTTCATCGTGGGTGTAGGTGTGAGTCGCAAAGGCGACGCGAGCTTTTTTGGCGGCGTCAATGGCCGGTGTCATGGCTAACCTCCAGGCTTCAAGTCAGGGTAATCGAAGTGACCGGCCGCAGCTCCAGCTGGCGACAGCGCTGCTCCAGCGTGGCGACGATACTATCGGCATCCTTGAGCTCATCCTTGGCGAGCTTGATATCCAGCAGCATGAAACTGCCTACCTGCGCCAGCCGGATATTCTCGGGCGCTACCGCCAGCGTATCCTGCGCTATCAGCGCCTGACGCAGGGCATCGCCGGGCGTTGCCAGCATCACTTCACGCAGCGCGTCGCGATTCATGCGCCAGGGGATCGGCAGGAAATATCCCACGATCAGCAGCACCATCACCGGATCGGCAAAGCGCGCCCATGCCGCCCAGGGCGTCAGGCTGAGGAGAAAGGTCACGGCAAAGCCGATCAGCACCGCCGCGCTCAGCCAGGTATCCATTTGCCACTGGCGAATCTCGGCCGCCAGCAGCGGTGCGTTAACCCTTGCTGCGCAGCGCTTGAGGTACCCCCAGCTAAGTGCGCAACCCACCACGTTCAACACGCCAAACGCCAGCGCGAGGTCAAGGCTGACAGTGCGACCGCCGTGCGCCAGGCTCCACAGGGCAGCACCCAGCGATGCCAGACACACCAGCCCGATCATCACGCCCTTGAGCAGCACCGTCAGCGGCTCCACCGTCAGGCGTCCAAAGGGGTAGCGCCCGCAGGCCGGGCGCTGCACACAGCGGTGCGCCCAGAGCGACAGCACCACCAGCGCAAGGCTCATCAGCGAATAGCCGCTGTCAAACAGAATGGTCATGGAGCCGCTGGCCACACCCAGCGCCAGCCCGGAAAAGGCAAACACCGCGGCAGAAATAGCGGAAAACCGCAGGGCGCGACGCTCAATCGTTACGGCACTCACCGTAATATCTCCTGAAAAAAACGCATCATTGCAACACTATTATCGCTGATCCGACGATATCAGGGAACATTATTCGGACGAACACCCGCCGTGAACACATTGCCTTTAAGCCTTTCGCCTGGCGCGGTATGGTAAAAGCGTTGGCGCTGACCGACACTAGAACTGAGTCAACCGCCTCCATGTGCTTCACAGGCAACGGCCTGTGACACCAGGCCCCACAGAACCCACAGAAGAAGGAGCCACCGGAACACGCCAGGGAACGACACGGCCATGCCAACGGCCTCGCCCGTGTCGATGTTGCTGTCAACGCAGGAGTGCTTCCAACGATGGTCCGACTCGAAAAGAAAGCCACACGGCTTTATGTGCTCGACACGAACGTACTGATCCACGACCCCATGGCGCTTTACCACTTTGACGAGCACGACGTGGTGATCCCCATGACAGTGCTTGAAGAGCTGGACAAGCACAAAAACGGCATCCGTGATATTGCCCGCACTGCCCGTCAGGTCAGCCGCACGCTGTCCGACCTGACCCACCGAGCCAGCTTTGCCGATATTGAACGCGGCATCCCTCTCCCCCGCGCCACCGGCGAACCCGGCCGACTGCGCTTTTTATGCTACGACGACCTGAAGCCGCTTGAGCGCCTGTTCTCCAGCGCCGACAACCGCCTGCTGGCGGAAACCTGCCGGTTGCGGGATGAGCGCCCCGATGCCTCGGTGATTCTGGTGTCGAAAGACATCAACCTGCGCATCAAGGCAGCGGCCCTGAACGTTCCGGTAGAAGACTACCTGAGCGACCGCGCCTTCGACGACAGCGACAGCATGATCGAAGGCGCGGCGGTTTACAGCCGCGACCAACACGCTGCCCCGCTGTGGGAGACGCTGGATGTGCAGGTCAACGTCGAGCGCGTGGAACAGCGCACCTTTTACCAGATGAAAGGCGACATTCCCAAGGAATGGCATGCGGGCATGCTGGTATCGGACAGCGAAAACGGCGCCGAATTCGAAGCCATCGTGCGCGATATATCTCCCTCCACCGCACGTCTTGAACTGCTCACCAACTACCGCCATCACGGCGGCGTATGGGGCGTTCACGCCCATGACAGCCGGCAGAACTTTACCCTCAACCTGCTGATGGACAAAGACATTGACCTGGTTACCATCGCCGGCAACGCGGGTACCGGCAAGACATTCATGACACTCGCCGCGGCATTCCAGCAGACACTGGATCATCGTGACTTCGAGCGCATCGTGTTTACTCGCGCGCCCATTGCCATGGGGGAAGACATCGGCTTTCTGCCCGGCACCGAAGAAGAGAAAATGTCACCGTGGATGGGCGCCTTCCACGACAACATGGATAATCTACTGCGCAGCGAGGAAGGCGAGTCCAGCTGGGACGACAGCGCCACCCGCCAGCTGATCGGCTCTCGGGTGCAAATCCGCTCGCCCACTTTCATGCGCGGACGCACGCTCAACGATACGCTGCTGATTATCGACGAAGCGCAGAACTTCACTCCCAAGCAGCTCAAGGGGCTCATCAGCCGTGCGGGGAAAAACACCAAGATCGTCTGCCTGGGCAACGTCGGCCAGATTGACACGCCCTACCTCACCGCCAATACCTGCGGCATGGCCGCCGTGGTCGAGCGCTTTCGCGACTGGCCCCACGCCGGCCACATCACGCTGAAAAGCGTGGAGCGTTCGCGCCTGGCGCTGGCCGCCGAAGAACTGTTGTAGCCAGCCCTGCTTGCGACTTCCTGACCGCGCCACGCGCGGTCAGGCTTGTGGCGGCTGCTTCGCTCCCGGTTTTTCGCCATCGGCTTTTTCCCGGCTCTTGTCGCTGTCCTCATGGTTCATTCCGTCAGGGCTCGCATCCGCGTGCCAGGGGTGCTCCGCGCCCAGCGTATCGGCTGCGTGGGCACGCCGGCTGCCCATGGGGCGCTCGCGCCCCACAGTGGTATCCCTGCGCGTCTGGCGCTCCATCTGGGCGTTGATTTCCGCCCCCAGCAAAACCACAAACGCCGACAACCAGAACCACAGCATCAACACCACCACGGCCCCCAGCGAGCCGTACAGCTCGCTGAAGCGGGAAAAGTACCGCGCGTAAAGCGAAAGCCCGCCCGAGCCCAGCAGCCACAGCACCGTCGCCAGCAGCGTACCCACGCTCAGCCACTGCCAGCGCGGCGCCCGCCGATACGGCGCAAAGCGGTACAGCAGCGCAATGCCCAGGCTCATCACCACCAGCAACACCGGCCAGCGCAGCCAGTAAAGCAGCCGCTCCATGAGCGACGAGAGCGGCATGTACGCCATGCCAAACGGCACCAGCGCGATAAACCCAAGGGTCAAAAGCGTCATCACGATCATCCCCAGGGTTAGCGCCATCACCATCGCACTGCGCTTGACGCGGCTGCGCTTGTCGCCTTCGCCGTATACCACGTTGAGCCCCGCGATCAGCCCGCGCACGCCTTTCGACGCCACGAACAGCGCCACTACCCCGCTGATCAGCGCCGCCACGCCGCCGCGATCTTCCGCGCTCTGGGCCACTTTTTGCGCCTGGCGAGCAATCAGCCCGGCGGCGTCCGGCGGCATGAAGCGGGTCAGATCGCGCAGCTGCTGCCCGGCTTCATAGGGGTCGAACAGCAGCCCGCCGACGGAGACCACCACGGCAATAGCGGGAAACAGCGCCAGCAGCGCGTAGAACGCCACGCCCGCCGCCAGCAGGGTAATGCGATCCTGCCCGGCCTCGTGATACACGCGCCAGGCGACGTCGCGCCAGCCGCGCCGCGGGATCTGCTCGGGGTGACGGGCGTTGCGCCCTCGCGATGCGCCGCCCATCGCCTACGCGAGCCGCGCGCCCAAAAAGCGGCTGATGTCGCCGATTTGCTCCGGGCACAGCGCATGGGCCATTTCATAGGTGCGATACTCCACCGCGTAACCCAGCGCGCGCAGCGTCTCGACGCTCTGCCGGCCGAGGCTTTCGGGCACCACCGGATCGGCGGTGCCGTGGTGCGCCTCAATGGGCAGCGCAGCGCCGTCACCCGGGCCCGGCACGTCGCGGTCGGCCAGGTAGGTGGACATGGCCAGCAGCCCGGCAAGCGGCTGCTCAAAGGTAAGCGCGGCCTGATAGGCTACCGCGCCGCCCTGGGAAAACCCGGCAACGACGAGGCGCCGGCTGTCGATTCCCCCTTCGATCTGGCGCCGCATCAGCTGCTGGATGCGCTCTGCCGAGCTTGCCAGCTGTCCGCTATCCACCTCGCGCCCCAGATCCACGGACAGAATGTCGTACCAGGCCGGCATGGTCATGCCGTTGTTGACGCTGACCGCCAGCCGCGGCGCATGGGGCATGACAAAGCGGACCTCGGCGCCGGCGGGCAGGTCAAGCTGGGGCACCAGCGGCTCGAAGTCGTAGCCGTCGGCGCCCAGCCCGTGCAGGATAAACACGCAGGCGTTGGCCGGCCGCCCCGACAACGGTTCGATAATCAGCTCACTTTGTTGCGTCATGGCTCGGTATCTCTCCCCTCTTGACTCGCATTGTCCACGCTACCCTAGCGCAATGCCTCACCGGCCAAAAGCCGGACAGCAAAAAACCCCGCCGTAGCGGGGTTTTCTTGTCCAGCCGGCCTGATGCTGGCCGTTAGCGGCGTAGCGCTTAGTCTTCGGCTACGACGTTGGACGCCTGAAGGCCTTTCTTGCCCTGGGTGACGTCGAAGGAAACCTTCTGGCCGTCCTGCAGGGATTTGAAGCCTTCAGCCTGAATTTCGGAGAAGTGGACGAACAGATCGTCGCCGTTGTCGTCCGGAGAAATAAAGCCGAAGCCTTTAGTGTCGTTGAACCACTTGACGGTACCAGTTGCCATGATCGATATCCTCGATGTAGCGAAATATAGAGCCGGGTAATACCCGAATTGCAGTGGGTAGAACAAGAAACTTTCACCAGACTCAACGCTTGAGGCGCTTCGATGCTGCTGACAACGTTCCACTTGCTAACCAACTGAGAGGCATCATGGCCTTTCCCCGGACCCGCGTCAACACAAACCGCAAAATATTGTTGCCATCCCCTTTCATATACAAATATGATACATAGCAAGAAAGCCGTACACTTTCGGCTCACCCTGACACCCTGCGCCGGCGCGCTGCGCCACAGGAGCCCCTATGCCGCTGTTGCTTCGTTCACTATTGCTTCGCTCCCTACCGCTTGCCGGGCTGCTCGCCGCCGGCCTGGCTTTCCCCACGGCGCACGCCGCCGATAGCCCCGAGGCGCCGGCCGACAGCGCCGCCGAGGACCTCGCCACGGCGATTTTTGCCGGCGGCTGCTTCTGGTGCATGGAGCCGCCCTATGACCGCCAGCCCGGCGTCACGGCGACCACCTCGGGCTACACCGGCGGCGAGCGGGAAAACCCCGACTATGAAACCGTTTCGGGCGGCGGCACCGGCCACGCCGAGGCGGTCAGGATCACCTACGACCCCGACGAGATCGGCTACGCCGAACTGCTGGAGATTTTCTGGCGCAACGTCGACCCCTTCGCCGAAGATCGCCAGTTCTGCGACACCGGCGCCCAGTATCGTTCGGCCATTTTCTACCGAAACGACCGCCAGCGGGAGCTTGCCGAAGCGTCGCTGGCCGAGATGCAGGAGCGTTTCGACCGGGCCATCGCTACCGAAATTGCCCCCGCCGGCACGTTCTGGGAAGCCGAGGACTACCATCAGAACTATTACGAGAAAAACCCGCTGCGCTACAAGTTCTACCGTTTCCGCTGCGGCCGCGATGACCGCCTGGAAGAGATCTGGGGCGACGAGGCCGGCGGCCCCACGTTTGACTAGCTCGCGCCAACCCCGTCAGGCCTGGCGATAGCGCTGCCCGGCGCGCATGATCAACGCCATGCAACCCCAGGCAAGCCCGGCGGCCACCAGGTCGTCGGCGACGATGCCGATCCCGCCGGGCAGCGTTTCCACCCAGCTGACCGGGGGCGGCTTGAGCGCATCAAAGGCGCGAAACAGCGCGAAGGCCAGCGCCAGCCAGGAAAGCTGCCGCGCGGCGGGCCGCCCCGTGAAGGCAAGCCCCAGCAGCGCCAGCGGAAACGCCACGATCTCGTCGAGCACGATGCTCCCGGCGTCGCCGCCGGCAAAGTGCGTGACCGAGGCCCAGTGGCATATCGGTACCGCCAGCAGCGCCATGATCGCGACAAGGGACGCCTGGCGCCCGGGCGTTTTATCGCCCAGCCACCATGCCAGCGGCAGCCCCCACAGCGAACCGAACGTGCCCGGGGCCACCGGCATAAAGCCGACGCCCAGCCCCGTTGCCAGCCATAGCGTCAAGGTGTCCACTCAGCCGGCCTGCTGCGCCTGGCGCTCGAGCTCGGCAGTAACGTCATCGCCAAGCTCCAGGGCGCTGCCCAGCTGATCCAGCCAGGCGCGCTCCATGGGGTTTTGCTCATCCACCACGGCCACGCTGACCAGGTACATTTCCCGGGCGGCCTGGGGCGAATCGGCTTCGCTGGCCAGGGCCTTGGCATCCAGCGGTTCCTTGAGCGTCTGCTCTACCCAGCGGCTGAGCTCCTCGTCGGCGCCCATGTCTTCGATCTGTCCGGAAATCAGCGCCTGCTCGTCTTCGTCGATGTGGCCATCCGCCCGGGCGGCCATGATCATGGCCTTGAGCAGCTCCAGGCTGCGCCGCTCCTGGCCATCGCCGTCGAGCACCTCGACACGATCAGCGCCGTCATTCTCGCCGTTCTCGTCGCCAGAGGAAGACTGCTGCGAGCTTTTCCAGGCCTTCCAGGCCAGCGCCCCGACCCCGGCAATGGCGCCGTACTTGAGCGCCTTGCCGCCCATCTTGCGCCCGCCTTTGGAGCCCAGCAGCGCGCCCAGCGTACCGCCGCCCAGCAGGCTTTTCATGTCCACTCCGCTGCCGGAGCCGCCGCCGCTCAGCTGCCGTGAAAGGCCGTCTACCATGTCCTTGACCCCCGAGCCGCTGCCGCTCTGGGCACTGTCCTGGCTGCGGCCCTGGCCGCCGGCCTGCTTCATCACCTGCTGAAATATTTGGCTCGCATTCATGGCATTCTCCTTCCCACCGTCGTCTGTCAGTGCATCATGCACGCATGTCGAAACTACGATCGTACGTTCAACCGCTACGCTACAGGAATACCCTATGCTCGACCGCTTTACCATGCCGCTGACCCAACGCCCGCTCGAGCGGCTCGCCCGCCGGCTCTACGGCCGGCTGACGCCGGACCAGGTTACCCTCGGAGCCTTTGTCGTGGGCATAATCGCCCTGCCGCTGCTGGCGCTTGAGTACTACGGCGCCGCGCTTGTGGCGATTGCGCTCAACCGTCTGGGCGACGGCCTGGACGGGGCGCTTGCCCGGCTTGCCGGCGAAACCAGCGATGCCGGCGGCTTTCTCGACATCGGGCTGGATTTCGTTTTCTACGCCGCGGTGGTGTTCGGCTTTGCCCTGGCCGACCCGGCGGCCAATGCGCTCGCCGCCGCGTTTTTGCTGCTGGCCTTTATCGGCACCGGGACGTCGTTTCTGGCCTTTGCCATCGCCGCCAACCGGCGCGGCATCCGGCGCCCGCGCTTTCCGCAAAAGGCCTTTTACTACATGGAAGGGCTCACCGAAGGCACCGAAACCCTGGCCGCTCTGGCGCTGTTCTGCCTCTTTCCCGGGCACTTTGCCTGGCTTGCCACGCTGTTTGCCCTGGCCTGCCTGGTCACCACCGCTACCCGTCTGTGGGGCGGCTACCGCGCCCTACGCCGCTAGCACGGTGTCGCGCTGCTCGACCAGAAACACCTTGAACGCCTGCCACAGGGGGCTTCTGTAGCGCTCCGGATGCCACACCAGCGAGAACGTCCGCGACAGCGCAAGCTCGCTTTCAAGCGCCACCAGCTCGCCCCGGGCCAGCTCGCCGGCCACGCTCAGCCGGGACAGGCAGCCCAGCCCGAACCCGGCCTTGACCGCCTGTTTGATAGCCTCGTGCTGGCTCAGCTCCATGCGTACGTTGAGCTGCTTGACGTGGCCAAGCGCCGCCGACTCGAAGATCTCCCGAGTGCCCGAGCCGTTCTCGCGCAGGATCCACTGGGCCCTGGCAAGCTCGGCATCGCTGACCCGGGGCGCGGGCTTTTGCGCCAGCGGATGCCCGGGCGCGGCAATGATCACCAGCCGATCCTCGCACCAGGCTTCGCTTTGCAGCCGAGGTTCGTGGCAAAGCCCTTCGATCAGCCCCAGATCGGCATCGAAGCGCAGCAGGTCGTTGACGACCTCGCCGGTGTTGCGCAGCTTCAGCCGCAGATCGGCGCCCGGGTGCGTATCGCTGAAGCGCCCGGCCAGGGGCGGCAGCAGATAGGTGCCCACGGTAGCGCTGGCCGAGACGTTGAGCGTGCCCTGCAGCGTGCCGTCCGGCTCTTCGGCGGCGGCGACGAAGTCCGCCATGCCGTCGAGCAGCCGCTCGGCCCGGGGGAGCAGCGCCCGCCCCATGTCGTTGAGCCGCAGACGGCGGCCCAGCCGCTCGAACAGCGCCACGCCCAGGTGGCGCTCCAGGTCGCCAAGCGCCTGGCTGGTGGCCGACTGGGACAGGCGCAGCGCCCGGGCGGCGGCCACCACCGTGCCCTCCCGGGTGACGGCAACGAAGACTTCCAGCTGGCGAAAGGTGACGGCGTGGCGCATGGCGGCGCGCTCTCCGGAGGCAGTAAGTGGCGTAGCTGATCGGCAAAAGGCAACGACGAATCATCAAGCTTATCGCTTTTACCGAATAGTCATATGGTTATTTTACGATAATCATATAACCCGTCAGCGCATAGACTGTGCCGCAGATTTCACTTTTCAGGAGTAACGTCATGTGGCAAGGCCTGTTTCTGTGCGCCGTCCTGACCCTTGCGGGCTTTGGTATCTCCATACTGCCCGGCATCGCCGAGAGCGGCATCAGCCCGCTGGTGTTTGCCCTGCTGCTGGGGCTGGTGCTGGGTAACCTGCCCGCCGCCCGCGGGCTTGCCGCTTCTGCACAGCCGGGGCTCAAGTTTGCCACCCGCTGGCTGCTGCGCGGCGGTATCGTGCTGTTCGGCTTCTCGCTCACCGTGCAGCAGATTTTTCATCTGGGGCCGAAAATCATCCTGCTCGATGCGATCGTGATCGCCTGCGTGGTGGTGGTAGGCTACTTCATCGGCACGCGCCTTTTGGGCATGGACCGGGAAACCACCCTGCTGACCAGCGCCGGCAGCGCGATCTGCGGCGCGGCGGCGGTGCTGGCCACGGAAACCACCATTCGTTCGCGGCCGGCAGCGGCGTCCATGGCGGTGGCCACGGTGGTGCTGTTCGGTACGCTGGCCATGCTGATCCACCCGCTGCTCTATTCGGTTCTGCACATGGCCGAGGGCCTCTACGGCGTGTACATCGGCGCCACCGTTCACGAAGTGGCCCAGGTAGTCGCCGCCGGCGACGCGGTAGGCCCCGAAGCATTGACCAACGCCATCGTGGTCAAGCTGGTGCGGGTGATGCTGCTGATTCCCTTCCTGCTGATTGTCGGCCAGTGGTGGCTGCGCAAGAATGAAGCCCGGGCCACCGAGAGCGGCGAGGCGGCCAAGCTGCCGATCCCCTGGTTTGCCTTCGGCTTCATGGCCATGGTCGGGGTCAACAGCGTGCTGCCCCTTCCTGCCCTGCTCCACAACGCCCTGGTGCTCGCCGGCCAGCTCGGCCTGGCCATGGCCATGGCCGCGCTGGGCTTTGAAACCCGCATCGAAAAGCTTCGGGCGCTGGGCATCCGCCCGTTTATTCTCGGCCTGATCCTCTTCGCTCTGCTGATCGGCGGCGGCGGCGCGGCAAGCCTTCTCGTAATGGGCTAGGCGCCACCGCCCAGCCAGCAAAACGCCAACCCAAGCGGCCCCAGCGGCCGCTTTTTTTATGGCGGGAAACCGATGAATTGAAGGTTTTCGCCGAGACGCGCACTATATCCAGACCCTGTTACCCGCCCGTTCCATACCGCCGCTTGAGGAGACCCATGTTCGGCAATCCAAGGTTGATTTACTACGCGTTTCTGGCACTTTCGGCCCTGCTGGGGATCGTCCTCGCCTTTCAGGCGCCTCAGTGGCTGTGGCTTTGGTGCGTGCTGCCGGCGCTTACCGCGCTGGGGGCGTGGGACCTCAACTCTCACAGCAACGTCCTGCGCAACTACCCCGTCGTCGGCCATTTGCGCTACCTGTTCGAGTTCATCCGCCCGGAGCTGCGCCAGTATTTCTTCGAGTCTGACCTGAGCGGACGGCCGTTCAACCGCGAACAGCGTGAAATCGTCTACTCCCGGGCCCGGGGGGAAGGCTCCACCTCGCCGTTCGGCACCCGGCGTGACATGGAAGATACCGGCTTTCACTTCGTGCAGCACTCCATGGCCCCGAAAGCGGTGCCTGTTCGCCATGCGCGGCTCACCATCGGCAATGCCCAGTGCACCCAGCCCTACAGCTCTTCGCGGCTGAACATCTCCGCGATGAGCTTTGGCTCGCTTTCCGCCAACGCCGTAGCCGCCATGAACAAGGGGGCCAGGCTCGGCGGCTTTGCCCAGGACACCGGCGAAGGGGCCATCAGCCCCTACCACGAGGCCCACGGCGGCGACTTGATCTGGGAAATTGCCAGCGCCTACTTTGGCTGTCGCAACGACGACGGCACGTTCAACGCCGAGCGTTTCGCGCAAAAGGCCACTCGCGACCAGGTCAGGATGATCGAGCTCAAGCTGTCCCAGGGAGCCAAGCCGGGGCACGGCGGGCTTCTGCCCGGCACCAAGGTCAACCGCGAAATCGCCAGCACCCGGGATATCCCGGTGGGCCGCGACTGCGCCTCGCCGGCGAGCCATCCGGAGTTCGACACGCCCGCGGGCATGCTGCGCTTTCTCCAGAGCCTGCGCGAGCTCAGCGGCGGCAAGCCGGCAGGTTTCAAGCTGTGCCTGGGCCGCCACCACGAGTTCATGGCGGTGTGCAAGGCCATGCTGGAAACCGGTATCGTCCCCGACTTCATCACCGTGGACGGCGCCGAAGGCGGCACCGGGGCGGCGCCCACGGAGTTTTCCGATTTTATCGGCACCTACATCAACGAAGCGCTGCCCTTTGTGCACAACTGCCTGGTGGGCATCGGCAAGCGCGACGACGTTACCGTCATCGCCAGCGGCAAGGTGGCCATGGGCTTTGACATGGTGGAAAAAATCGCCCTGGGCGCGGACATGTGCAACGCTGCCCGCCCCTTCATGTTCTCGGTGGGCTGCATCCAGGCGCTGCGCTGCCACACCAACACCTGCCCCACCGGGGTCGCCACTCAGGATCCGGCGCGCAGCCGCTCGCTGGACGTGGAGGCCAAGTCGAAGCAGGTGCACAACTATCACAAGGCCACCGTGGCCTCGTTCATGGATATCGTCGGCACGCTGGGGCTCGACAGCCCCGACGAGCTGGGCCCCCAGCACGTGTATCGCCGTTCGCTGAAAGGCCCGTCGCGCTCCTGCACCTTTCTCCATCCACGGGTGCAATCCGGCGACTTCCTCAAGGGCGAGGTGCCGGTGGAGTACGCCGAGGCCTGGGAGATGGCCCGGGCCGAGCACTTTTGAGCCATGCCGCCTTCACCACTGAACCTTCATCCGCTGAAAAAGGAGCAGTACATGAGTGATACCGTCAGCGATTTTATCGTCAAACGGCTTCGGCAATGGGGCATCCACCGGGTTTACGGCTACTCCGGCGACGGCATCAACGGCATGATGGCCGCGCTGCGCCGCGCCGACGGCAATCCGCGCATGGTGCAGCCACGCCACGAGGAGCTGGCCGCCTTCATGGCCAGCGGCCACGCCAAGTTCACCGACGAGGTGGGCGTGTGCATTGCTACTTCCGGGCCGGGTGCGGTGCACCTGCTCAACGGCCTTTACGATGCCAAGAAGGATCACATGCCGGCGGTGGCCATTGTCGGACAGCAGGCGCGCATGAGCCTGGGCACCGACTACCAGCAGGAAATCGACCTGGTCTCGCTTTACAAGGACGTCGCCGGTGACTATGTGCACATGGTCAGCGAGCCGGCGCAGGCGCGCCATCTCATCGACCAGGCGATCCGCATCGCCATTGCCCGGCGCACGGTAACGGCCATTGTCGTGCCCAACGACGTTCAGGATCTGCCCATGGCCGACCCGCCCCACGAGCACGGCGCGGTGTTTTCCGGCAGCGGCTACCGCACGCCCCACACCCTCCCCGACGCCGCTGACCTTGACCAGGCCGCCGAGGTGCTCAATGCCGGCAACAAGGTCGCCATTCTCGCCGGCGCCGGCTGCAAGCATGCGGTCGACGAAGTGCTCGCCCTGGCCGACAAGCTGGGCGCTGGCGTGGCCAAGGCCATTCTGGCCAAGACCATGATCCCCGACGACGTGGAGTACGTCACCGGCACGGTAGGCCTGCTCGGCACCGAGCCCAGCGCCGACATGATGGCCGGCTGCGATACCCTGCTGCTGATCGGCACCCGCTTTCCCTACGCCGAGTTTCTGCCCGTGGAAGGCCAGGCTCGGGCGGTGCAAATCGATATTGACGCCGAAGCGCTGGGGCTGCGCTACCCCACCGAGGTCAACCTGGCAGGCGATGCCCGCGCCACGGTGGCGGCCCTGAGCGAGCGGATCGAACACAAGAAAGACCGCCAGTGGCAGGAAAAGCTGATCAAGAAAACCCGCGACTGGTGGGCGCTGATGGACGAGCGGGCACAGGTCAGGGCCAGCCCCATCAACCCCCAGGCGGTGTTTGCCGGGCTATCGCGCCAGATGCCGGAAAACGCCCTGCTTGCCTGCGACGTGGGCTCGGGCACCAACTGGTATGCCCGGCATTTGAAAATCAAGCGCGGGGTAATGGGCTCGGTCTCCGGGGGGCTTGCCTCCATGGGCAACGGCGTGCCCTATCTGATCGCCGCCAAGTTTGCCTTCCCCGACCGTCCGGGCGTTGCCATGGTGGGCGACGGTGCCATGCAGATGCTGGGCAATCAGGGCCTGCTCAGCCTGGCCAAATACTGGCAGGAGTGGGAAAACCCCACGGCGATTGTGCTGGTGCTCAACAACCGCGACCTGAACCAGGTCAGCTGGGAGCAGCGGGTCATGGAAGGCGAGCCCCGCTTTGACACCTCCCAGGATCTGCCCGACTTCGCCTTTGACGAATATGCCGAGCTGCTGGGGCTGAAGGGGCTGCGGCTGGAACGTCCGGAGGATATCGAGCGCGTCTGGGCCGAAGCGCTGGCCGCCGACCGCCCGGTGGTCATCAATGCCTATACCGACGCCGAAATCGCGCCGCTGCCGCCGCACATCAGCCTTGACCAGGCCAAGAGCTTCATGAGCTCGATGGCCAGCGGTGACAGCGACGCCAAACACGTTATCCGCGAATCCATGCTCCAGATGGCAGCCAAGTGGTTTTAGGGCCGCGCGGCGGTCAAAAGCCGGCGGCTTCCAGATGGCCGGCCAGCGCTTCGAGCACCTCGAGCCCCTGGACGTCGGTTTCAAGCAGGGGCAGCCGCGGGCGCGGGTAGCCTTCAAGCTCGCGGTCGATGCGCGCCAGGTACTGCGCCTCCTGCGCCCGGCGGCGGCGTAAGAACTCGCCGTCGGCGCTTGCCGGTATCACCCGGTTCACCAGGGTGGCCGCCACCGGAATCCCCGCCTCCTTCAGCGCCTCGACCGAGCGCACGGTTTCCAGAATCGGCAGCCGCTCCGGCGTCAGCACGAACACGAAGTTGCTCACGCCCTTGTCTTCTACCGCCCGGCGGGCCTGGAGGAACAGCCGTCGGCGGTCTTTCAGCGTCTCGGCGATGGAGCGGGCGCGGTCATCAAGGTCGCTTTCGCCTTCGCTGGCCGGGTCGGCAAAGGGCGAGGCCACGTCCTGGCCGCCCTTGGGCGTCAAGTGCTTGAGCACCTTGCCCAGCTCCTCGGACTTGCGGCTGTGGGACAGAAGCCCGTCGGTCCAGGCGGCCATGGCCTCGGGCAGGCTTAGAAGGCGCAGGGTGTGGCCGGTGGGCGCGGTGTCGAACACGATCAGGTCGTAATCGGCGCCTTCGTCCACCACCAGCCGGGCGATACGCTCCAAAAGCGCGGCCTCCTGGGTGCCCGGCGACTGGCGCGACAGGCGCATCTGGCGCTCCATCTCGTCCATCATCCGCGGCACGGTAAAGCGGCGCATCTGGCCGGTAACGCGCTTCAGGTGCGCCTCGACTTCGGCATCGGGGTCGATCTCCATGGCGTCAAGCCCCGGCACCAGCCGGCGCGGCGCATCGCCCAGCTCGCGGTCGAACACGTCGCCCAGACTGTGGGCCGGGTCGGTGGAGACCACCAGGGTTCTGCGCCCGCGCCGAGCGGCCACAAGCGCCAGCGCCGCCGCGACGCTGGTTTTCCCCACGCCGCCCTTGCCGCCTATCCACAGCAGGCGGCGCTCGAGAAGTTGTTTCATGGTTGGCCTTTTTCTCTCAAACAATGGGGCACGGTGGGTCAGCAGCAGCGCATCTCGTCCAGGGGCGAATGCTCCATGCCCATGCGCAGATGCCAGTCGTGAAAGCGCTCGAGCATCAGCGGCTGCAGCTCCAGGGTGTAATACCCCACCGGGTTGGGCACGCCCATGAGCTCGGAAAACACCATCAGCATGAAAAGATCGTCTTCGTCGCGCTTGGCGCGGGCGATGGCGCCCCGGTACGGCGCGCTGTAGTACTCCTCGGCCAGATAGCGGGCGCGACCCAGCCAGGCCTTGAGCTTTTCGCCGCGTGACAGATCGTCGTCAGACATGCGTCCTCCCCCAGGGGTCAGTTCATCGAACAGGATAACGCAAAAGAGCGGCCCGCAGGCCGCCCTTGAAGTGGAACAAGTCGCCAGCGCGGCGTCGCCGCGATCAGCCGACCTGCTCGGCCTTTTCCTGGCGCAGGCGCTTGAGCGTGGCGGCACACTCCATGGCCACCAGAATCGAGGCGATCAGCACCACGATATCCAGCCCCAGCAGGAAGTAGTTTTCCGCTTCATAGAAGCTCTTCAGCTGGGTGAACAGCGCCAGCACCGTCATCACCAGCAAAAAGATCAGCGGCGCCAGGGTGTACCACACCGGCCGGCCCAGGCGCATCAGCATCACCGAGACCACCAGCAGGGTCAGCCCCGCCAGCAGCTGGTTGGTGGTGCCGAACAGCGGCCAGATGAGCAGCCCGCCGGAGCCGTCGGCTCCCGCGCCGAAGGCCAGCACCAGACAGGTGCCCACGGCCAGCAGGGTGGCCACCGCCGGCTTTTTCATCCACTGCTGGTTATAGATCTCGCCCCACTCCTGGAAGATGTAGCGCTGCAGGCGCAGGCCGGTATCCATGGTGGTGCCGGCAAAGAGCGCGGCCATCACGGTGAGAAGCGTCGCCGCGGTGGTTTCCGGCAGGCCCATGCCGTTGTTGATGATGTAGGCGCCGCCGTCGACAAAGGCGTTGACCCCGCCCTTGCCGAAGGCGTCGTACATCGCGCTCCAGTCGCCGTAGGTGGCAAAGCCCGCGGTGGCGGCAAGAATCGCCCCCAGCGCCAGCATGCCCTCGCCCACGGCGCCGAAGTAGCCGACAAAGCGCGCGTCGGTTTCCTTGTCGAGCTGCTTGGAGGTGGTGCCGCCGGCCACCAGGCCGTGGAAACCCGAGATCGCCCCGCAGGCGATGGTCACGAACAAGAGTGGCAGCATGGACGGCGTGCCCTCGGGCACGTCGGCGTTGACCATGGGCGCGACCAGCGTGGGGTTGAACACCACCAGCGCGCCGTAAAGGATGATCAGGCCGATGAACAGCTGCAGGCCGTTGATGTAGTCCCGGGGCTGGAGCAGCATCCACACCGGCAACAGCGAGGCCACGGCGGCGTAGCCGAACAGGATCAGAATCCACACCGCGTTGCCGGACATCGCCCCCACCTGCTCGGGCATCTGCACCGGCACCGAGGGGCCGATGCCGATCAGGGCGTAAAGCGCCACCACGCCGAGAAGGGAGACCACGGCCAGGCTGAGAATACGCCGGTAGATCAGCTGGCCGATCACCAGCGCCACCGCAATCGCCCCCCACACCGGCACCACGGCGCTGGGGTATTTCATCATCAGCCCGGCGATGACCACGGCGAACACCGCGTTGACCATCAGCAGCAGCAAAAAGATCACGATCATGAACACGCTGCGCGCGCGCTTGCCGACCACGTCGCCGGTCAGCGCCCCTACCGAGCGCGCCTTGTTGCGCACGCTGGCCCAGACCGCGCCGGTATCGTGCACGCCGGCGAACAGCACGGTGCCGAAGACCACCCATAGAAAGGCCGGCAGCCAGCCCCAGATCACCGCAATGGCGGGCCCCACAATGGGCGCGGCTCCGGCTACCGAGGTAAAGTGGTGGCCCCAGAGCACATAGCGGTTGGTGGGCACGAAGTCCACGCCGTCCTCGAACTCGTGGGCCGGGGTTTTGAAGTCCGGATCCAGGCGGAATATTTTCTCGACGATCAGCTTCGAGTACACCAGGTACCCGAGCGCCATCACGGCAAGGCCCAGCGCCAATATAATGACTGCACTCATGAATGGTTCCCTTCACGGATTGCGGTTTTGTTGTGAACCCTCATATGTCGCAGACGTCCACCCCGGCGTCAACCACCCCGCGGCGCCGGCTTAAAAGCCTACGCTGATGCCAAAGACCGTTCCGCGGTCCAGGGTGCGGGTGCTCTGGTGGTCAAACTGCGTACGGTAGTAGCGATAGCCGCCGAAGGCGTAGGTGTGCGACGTCAGCCGGATACGCGCTTCGGCGCCGTAGTCGTAGCTTTCCTTGAGGCTGCCGTGGGTCAACCCTTCGGGCGTATAAAAACCGTAGCCGCCCACCCGCAGCAGCGGCACCGGCGTGGGTACAAACACCGAGCCGCCGATCCCCACGCCGCCGCCGTCGCCGTAGTAGGTGTCCTGGTACTGGTAGCGGGCGCCGACGTCGACGTCGGCCACCGGCAGGGGCGGTGAAAACATCAGCGAGCCGGAATAAATATCCGCATGGTGACCGCTGTCGTCCGAGGTGAAGTACCCCGCACCGGCGCGCACGGTAGGCAGGATGCTTTGGCTTGCCTGGACGCCGTAGCCGTCCTGGTGGGCATTGGCCGATACGCTGAGCGCCAGGGCGCTCTGGCTGAAGGCAAACAGCGCGGCTGTCGACGCCAGCAGCGCGGCAGATTTTTTCAACATGAGCATGACTTCCTGAAAGACAAGCGAAAAATAGCCGGCGTCCGAGCGCCGGGGCCCAACTATCATACACCCACGAATGTTTATTGCGGCTGACACTCCCCGCCCGCCGCGCCAAGCGCTTTGGGCGAGGGTTCTTGGGTCACCCCGAGAACCTTCCTGCTTCGACACGCCTTCACTAGACCGTGGCTAGGCCACGGCCCCCGCTCCGGTCGCTCCACAGGCTAGCCCCGCCAGTCCGGCGGTTCGGATATTGTTCGCCGCGTTGATGTCGCGGTCGATGGCTCGGCCACAGCCATCACAGTGCCAATGGCGCTGCGACAACGGCAGCTTTTCGACTCGATGGCCGCAGCCGTGGCATATTTTGCTGCTGGGCAGCCACTGGCTCACCTGAACCAGTTGACGGCCGGCCCATTCGGCTTTGTAGGCAAGCTGGCGCACGAACTCGCCCCAGCCGGCATCGCTGATAGCTCTGGCCAGGGCACGGTTCTTGACCATGCCGGTGATGTTCAGCGACTCGACACAGATCACTTGGTTTTCGTTGATCAGTGCACGAGTGGCCTTGTGGATCGCATCGCGGCGGCAGTCCGCGATTTTGGCATGCAGACGCGCCACTTTCCGGCGCATTTTGTGGCGGTTGTTCGAGCCCTTCTGCTTTTTCGCCAGCCGGCGTTGCCGATACGCCAGCCTGGCGGCATACCGCTTGAGGTGGCGCGGATTGCCGGCCTTCTGCCCGTTGCTGGTGATGAACAGATCGGTCAGCCCCAGATCGATGCCGACGGCGCGGGGAGAGGTCGGCAATGGCTCGGGCGTGAATTCGCACAGGCAACTGATGAAATAGCGTCCGGCCCGGTCGCGCGAAATCGTCACGCTGGATGGGGCGCTGGGCAGAGGCCGGCTCCAGCGGATCGGCAAGGGCGTCTTCGTCTTGGCGATAGTGATCTCTCCGTCCCGATAGCGGAAGGCCGCCCTGGTCAGCCGGATGGATTGCCGACCGTCCTTGGCCTTGAAACGCGGATACCGCGCTTTCAGCTTTGGGTTGAAGAAGTTGTCGAAGGCGGAATTTTGATCGCGCAGGGCCTGTTGCAGAATGACGCTGGACACGTCCTGCAGCCATGGGTATTCCGCCTTGAGGGCCACCAGCCGCTTTTCCGCTGCCGAGTGCGAGATGGTTTCTTCGCGCTCCTGGTAGGCCTCGGTGCGATATGCCAGGGTGTTGTTCCAGACAAAACGCACACAGCCAAACGATTGCGCTAGGGCCTGTTGACGTTTCACATTGGTAGCCATAAAAAGCCGCATGCCAAGGCCACCATGCTTTCGTAATTTCGTTTGAGCTTATCGTAGCGCGTCGCAATGGCGCGATACGGTTTCAATCGAGCAAAGGCATTCTCAACCAGATGCCGGTAGCGATATAACCCTCTGTCCAGATTGGCATTTCCTTTTTTCGAGTTACGCCTGCGTGGAATGACGGCAGCCATTCCTTTGGCTTCGACCTGCTCACGGATACGTTCACTGTCATAGCCTTTGTCAGCCACCAGCGCGTCACCTGCCGGCAAACCGTCAATCAATGCCTGGGCTTCCGTGCTGTCGTGCACTTCACCCCCGGTTATTCTGAAGGCGATCGGCAACCCATAAGCATCCACGGCCAAGTGGATCTTGCTGGTATTGCCTGCACGACTTTTGCCAATGGCTTCTGCATCTTCCGTGGCAGCCCCAGTGCTATCTTGGTGAGCCTTGACGTAGGAACCATCAATAAATAGCCACTCGACATCAGGATCTTCCACCAGAGAGATGAAAATCCTCATCAGCTTTCCACTCGCTGACCAGGCGTTGAAGCGCTTGTAGACCGTGTTCCAGGGGCCAAACGCCTCCGGTAGGTCCCGCCACGGGCAGCCGGTTCGCATCCGATAAAGGATGCCTTCCACCGTGGTACGCAGATCGGTCTTGTCATAAATACCTTGTTGAAGCAGGATAGATTTCAGCTTCGGCCAGTGTTCATCCGTGAGCATTTGTCGGGGCATGGCAGGCTTGCAGTTTGTTGGCTTAGGAACCTTTATTCTGTGAGCTTGCCCCTATCCTGCCAATACCCCTGCCATGAAACGTCAACAGACCCTAGCTTAATGCGCCGTGACGCCGGCTGCCAGTGCCGCCCAAAAAAGCGGGCAGCCAAAAGGCTGCCCGTACATGAAAGGTGCCACAAGGCCGGCGTTACGGCGTGGGCGCGCTCGGGTCCGGGCGCGGGGTGGCGTCGGTGCTGGGCGGAAGCTCGGGGTAGGTGATGCTCGGCACGTCGCCGGTCAGGGTGTGCAGGAAGGCGGTAATGTCGGTGACTTCCTCCTCGCCAAGCTCGGCGCCCAGCTGGGCCGTGCCCATCACCGCCACGGCCTCTTCCAGGTCCCAGACGGCGCCCGAGTGGAAGTAGGGCGCGGTCAGCGCAATGTTGCGCAGCGGCGCGGCGCGGAACACGTATTCGTCCGACTCGGTTTCGGTTACCGCAAAGCGGCCCTTGTCGCCGCTGGGTAGAATCTTGCCGTCAGGGCGGGCCACAAGGCCGAACGGATAGTAGTTCTGACCGCCCAGGTTGATGCCGCTGTGACAGGAGACGCAGCCCTTGTCCATGAACAGCGCCAGCCCGCGCTGCTCCTGATCGTCCAGGGCACCGGTGTCGCCGCGCAGGTAGCGGTCGAAGGGCGCGTCCGGGGTGATCAGCGTGGCTTCAAAGGCTTCGATGGCGGTAGCCATGTGGTCGAAGCTGACCGGGTTCTCTTCGCCGGGGAAGGCCCGGCGGAAGCGCTCGACGTACTCGGGCATGCTGGAAAGCGTGTCCTCGACGCGCTGGGGGGTGCTGCTCATTTCCACGCCGGCCTGCACCGGGCCCTTGGCCTGTTCGGCGAGGTCGGCAGCGCGGCCGTCCCAGAACTGGGCGGCGTTGAACACGGCGTTATACACCGTGGGCGAGTTGCGCGGGCCCTTCTGCCAGCCGTGGCCGATGGCGACCGGCAGGTAGTCATGGCCGCCCATGCCGACGTTGTGGCAGGTGTTGCAGCTGATCAGGTGGCTGGCCGACAGGCGCGGCTCGAAGAACAGCATTTTGCCCAGGGTGATCTTGTCGTCGGTCATTTCGTTGCCGTCGATCACCGGCGGGTACTGGGGGATGGGCTTGAACTGCTTGGCGGCGCGCTGCTGCAGGTCGTCGGCGCCGGCGCCGGCGGCTATCACCAGCAGGCCGGCAGCGGCCAGCGTGCCCAGTGTGCGGTGTGCCATGGAGTGCTCCCTTGATTTTATGCTTCACGGTGCGGTGCACGGGCGTTAGGCGAGCGCGATAGCATCGCACGCCGTGCTTTTTTAATGTCTTCTTTAATGTCTTTTTAACCTTGAAGATAACCCAAAAGAGGTAGTTTGAAAGCCGATAGCCTCAAAAATCCGCGCTTTCCTTGACGTACGTCAAAGGGCCGCGCTGGCGGTCGTCGCGGGGCGTCACGGGAGAAAGGCCGCCAGCGCCGAGCCGGATAGCGATTTTTTACCAACCTGCGCGTAAAGCATCGCCCAATGCGGGCGGTGGTATAAGCGCGCACCGCCATGCGGTGCCCGGTTGAAATCCTGAGCATAGCCTGATATTTATACAGCATGACAAAACGCGCCTACAAAGAACGGTTTTATCCCACGCCCGAGCAGGCGGTATTGCTAGGGCGTGTTGACGTTTCACATGGGCAGCCATAAAAAGCCGCAGGCCAAGGCCACCATGCTTTCGTAGTTTCGCTTGAGCTTGTCGTAACGCGTTGCGATGGCGCGATACGGCTTCAATCGAGCAAAGGCATTCTCAACCAGATGCCGATAGCGATATAAGCCTCTGTCCAGATTGGCATTTCCTTTCTTTGAGTTGCGTTTGCGTGGAATGACGGCAGCCATGCCCTTGGCTTCGATCTGTCCACGGATACGCTCGCTGTCATAGCCCTTGTCAGCCACCAATGCATCACCCGCTGGCAAATCGTCAATCAATGCCCGGGCTTCCGTGCTGTCGTGCACCTCACCCCCGGTTATTCTGAAGGTGATCGGTAGCCCATAGGCATCTACGGTCAAGTGGATCTTGCTGGTATTGCCTGCACGACTTTTGCCAATGGCTTCTGCGTCTTCCGTGGCAGCTCCGGTGCTGTCCTGGTGGGCCTTGACGTAGGAGCCATCAATGAACAGCCACTCAACATCAGGCTCCTCCACCAGAGAGCTGAAAAGCCTCATCAGCTTTCCACTCGCTGACCAGGCGTTAAAACGCTTGTAGACCGTGTTCCAGGGGCCAAACGTCTCCGGTAGGTCCCGCCACGGGCAGCCGGTGCGCATCCGATAAAGGATGCCTTCTATCGTGGTACGCAAGTCGGCCTTGTCATAAATACCTTGTTGAAGCAGGATAGGTTTCAGCTTCGACCAGTGTTCATCCGTGAGCATTTGTCGGGGCATGGCAGGCTTGCAGTTTGTTGGTGTGGGAACCTTTATTCTGCGAGCTTGCCCCTATCCTGCCAATACCCCTGCCATGAAACGTCAACAGGCCCTAGATCGGGATCGTCGGCTACTGTGTCAAAAATACGCTGCCAAACGCCCTTTCGTGACCAACGGTTATACCGCATGTAGACGGTGTGCCAGCGCCCAAAAGATTCGGGAAGATCACGCCACGGGGCGCCGGTCCGAGCGATCCAGAGCACGGCTTCCACGAACAGGCGATTGTCCTTGGCAGTTACCCCACAGTCTGAGGCTTTGCCGGGGAGCAGGTGCTCGATTCGCTCCCACTGATCATCGCGTAACTTCAACCGACTCATGGCCCACCAAAATCTATGAATACTAAATCAGTTTAAACGAAACTAATGATTGTTAACACACCCTAGGTGACCTGACCCCAATGCGCTGATCAAGCGGCGTTTCTTCCGCGCGCTTCAGGAGCTTGCCATGTCCGACGACACCACGACCCTGCTGCTCTACCTTGGCGCCGCCTGGCTGGCGGGCAGCCTGATCGGCCTTGAGCGCAGCTTTCACGGCCGCCCGGCGGGCTTTCGCACCCACGCCCTGGTGTGCGCCGCCTCGGCGCTGTTGATGCTGCTTTCCACCCACCAGGCCCAGTGGCTCGACCCCAGCCTGCCGATGTCGTCGATCCGCGCCGACCCCACCCGCATGTCCCAGGACATCATGACCGGCATCGGCTTTCTCGGCGCCGGGGTCATCTTCAAGGAAGGGCTCACGGTGCACGGGCTGACCACCGCCGCCTCGATCTGGATGACCTCGGTACTGGGCATCCTCTACGGCGTGGGCTTTCTCCTGCCGGCGGTGGTGGCCACGGCGGCGACGCTGTTGACGCTGTCGCTTTTCCGCCGGGTGGAGACGCTCATCCCCACCGAGCTCTTTGCCGACCACGAGCTGTGCTACCCCATCGACGCCGTGGCAGACGAAGACCAGGTGCGCGCGCTGATCGCCCGCCACGGCTGCAAGGTCAAGACCATGAGCTACCGGCTGAGCGAAAACGGTCAGCTGTTTCACTATTCCATGGTGCTGCAAACCCACGGCCACAAGAACCTGGCCCGGCTGGCGGCGACCCTGCGCCAGTCGCAGACCATTGTGGAATACCGCCTGACGCCGTCCGGCGGCTGATACCAGAAGCGCCCGCCTTGTCGGCGGGCGCTGTCCCTTTCGCTGCGTTCAGGCAAATGGAAACACCGGGCGCCGCTAGGCGCTTTCAGCGACGCTGCCCCTGTCGTGCGGCAGCACCAGGTTGAGCACGATGGCGATCAGCGCGCCGGGAATCAGCCCCGACTCGATGATCGCGCGCACGTTTTCCGAATAGGTGGCGAACAGCTCTTCCTGGGCCGGCAGGCCGATCGCCGCCGACAGCGACAGCCCAATGATGACCATGTTGCGCTTGTTGAACTCGATGCCGCTGAGCATCTTGATGCCGGCGCTGGCAATCATGCCGAACATGATCAGCACGGCGCCGCCGAGCACCGCATCGGGTATGCTCGACACCACGCCGCCGAGCTTGGGAAAGAGCCCGGCGAGCATCAAAAAGGTGCCGCCAATGGCCTAATGCCAGTCAGTTAAGCCTGTTCTCAATAAGTTGATCATGAGACCTTCCCGTGTCAGGCACACTGACACGGGAAGGTCCATGCATTTCAGCGACGCTATTGATGCCATCGCCAAGTCGGTACCCGACGATTTCTCCAGCCTCTCCGAGGTGCTCTCCCCTGAACTGATCGACACCTGTCTTGAAGAAGCCGGCGTGGCCACACTGCGCAAGCGTCGCCTGCCGTTGGACATGGTGGTCTGGGCGGTTGTCGGGATGGCCTTGTTTCGGCATATCCCGATGGGGCAGATCGTCAATCACCTCGACATCATGCTGCCCGGCAAGCGTCCCTTCGTCGCGCCCAGTGCCGTGGTGCAGGCACGTCAACGGCTTGGAGTGGAGCCCGTCAAGCGCGTCTTCGAGCAGACCCAGGCCCTGTGGCATCAGCAGACCCCTCACCCCCACTGGAGTGGTCTGACGTTACTGGGCGTTGATGGTGTGGTCTGGCGTACTCCTGACTCTCCCGAGAATCAGGCAGCCTTTGCGCGCACGCGCAATGCTCAGGGGGAGGCGAGCTATCCGCAGATTCGCATGGTGTGCCAGATGGAGCTGACCAGCCACCTGCTGACGGGATCCGCCTTCGACAGTGTCGCGAGCAGTGAAATGGAGCTGACCACTCAGCTCATCGGCAGCACCCCGGATCACTCCCTGACGCTGTTTGATCGTGGGTTCTACTCACTGGGTTTGCTGCATGCCTGGCAGAGCGCCGGCGAGCAGCGGCATTGGCTGATTCCTCTAAAGAAGGGAACACAGTATCAGGAAGAGCGCTCACTAGGCCGGCAGGATCGCCTGGTGACCCTGTCGACGTCACCTCAGGCGCGCAAGAAGTGGCCAGCCTTGCCGCCGACGATGACGGCGCGGCTGTTACGCCGCAAGGTGAACGGCAAGGAAGTGCAGATCCTGACCTCGATGACCGACCCGCTGCGCTTTCCGGCGGCGGATATCGTCGATCTCTACAGCCACCGCTGGGAAATCGAACTGGGCTACCGGGAAATGAAGCAATCTCTGCTGGGTAACCGCCTGACACTGCGTAGCCGCACCCCGGAGATGGTCTTTCAGGAGCTCTGGGGCACGTTGTTAGCCTATAACCTGATCCGCTTCCAGATGGCTCGCATGGCCTATAGCCTGGATGCCGTGCATCCCAATCAGCTCAGCTTCCATCAGGCTGCTCACTGGCTCATCAAGGAGTTAACGATCCTGCCCTGGGTCTCGCCAGGACGCGTGCCCGGCGTGGTTCAGTCGATGCTGGACATGGCACCTTCCTTCGTCCTGCCTGAACGACGCGAACGATCTTATCCTCGCTCAGTCAGGCGGCGACCACAGAAATACCCCACTAAGAAAAATGCCAGTCAGCGTTAACTGACTGGCATTACCGCCAATGGCCACCACGTAGCGGCTGACCACCCCGGTCAGCGCCACCACGCCGACGTTCTGGCTGAAGCTGATCTGCGGGTAGGCGTTGAAGATGGCGGCAAAGACGCTGCACAGCCCGTCGGCCATCACGCCGCCGGAAAGCTCTCTCTGGGTGGGCTCGCGGTTCAGCCCGCCCGCCGTGGTACCGACGATGTCGCCGATGGACTCCGCGCAGGTCACCAGGGACAAAAGCACAATGGGCAGGATCGCCGCCAGCTTGAATTCGATGCCGATGGCCAGCGGGACGGGCAGCGAAAACCACGCCGCCTCGCCGACGCTTGAGAAGTCCACCGCGCCCATCAACAGCGCGACCACATAGCCCAGCAGCAGCCCGGCCAGCGGGGCGATTTCCGACCAGATGCCCCGGCCGAACTGGTGCATGCCCAGAGTCACGACCAGCACCACTGCCGCCATGAGGATATGGCGGGGCGCGCCGAAGTCGCTCACGCCAAAGCCGCCGCCCACGTGAGAAAACGCCACCGGCATCAGCAGCACCCCGATCATGATCACGAAGGTACCGGTGACCACCGGCGGAAAGAGAAAGCGGAACCAGGGCAGCAGCAGCCCGACCACCGCCATGGCGATGCCTCCGCACAGCGCCGCGCCCAGCGCGGCGGGGACGCCCATGCCCACGGCGATGGGGATGAGGATGGGCACAAAGCCGAAGCTCGTTCCCATGACAATGGGCAGCCGCGCGCCGATGCGGCCAACCCCCAGCGACTGGATCAGCGTCGCCACCCCGGCGACGAACATCGCCGCCTGGATCATCAACGTGGTTCGCGCCTCGGAAAGATCCGCCGCGTTGGCGATGATGATGGGAACCGCGACGTTGCTCACAAACATCGCCAGCACGTGCTGGATCCCCAGCGGTATGGCACGCCCCAAAGGCGGCATGGCGTTGACGTCGTGGGTGCTGCGCACCGGCTTCTGGCCGGAGCCGGGCGCCGTGTTATCTCCGGGTGCTGCGTTCGCATCAGACATGGCTATATCTCCTGCCGATTGGCGTTGTTGTTGTCGTGCTTTAGCGGTAAGAAATCGCGACGCAGAGCCTCAGCTTGTCAGCCGGCGGGCCGCCGCGTCGTGGCGGTGCAGCAGCGCGTCAAGATCCACGCCGCAGGGTTCACCGTTCGTGACCTTCCAGCGGCCGGCCACCATCACCCGGTCGGCCCGGTGGGCGCCGCACAAAAGCAGCGCGGCCAGCGGGTTCTCCGCGCCGGAAAAGCGCGCCTCGTCCAGGGTGAAAAGCGCCAGATCCGCCTGCTGGCCAGGCTCCAGCCCGCCGATGTCACTGCGCCCCAGGCAGGCCGCGCTGCCCTGGGTCGCCCAGCGCAGCACCGTCTCGTGGGACAGCTGATCGGGGCCGTAATGTAGCCGTCCGAGCAGCAGGGCCTGGCGCATTTCCTCGGCGAGGTTGGAATGGTCGTTGGAGGCCGAGCCGTCGACGGCGATGCCCACCGGTGCGCCGGCGCGCTCAAGCTCCAGGGTGCGGCACAGCCCCGAGCCCAGCACCATGTTGGACGACGGGCAGTGGGCAATGCCGGTACCCGCCTGGCCCAGGCGCTCGATCTCGTCGTCGTTGAAATGGATGCCGTGGGCAAGCCAGGTGCGGTCGGACAGCCAGCCGCAGTCTTCCACGTAGTCCAGCGGGCGCATGCCAAAGAGCTTTACGCAGTAGGCAGTTTCGTCGGCGGTTTCCGCCAGGTGGGTATGCAGGCGCACGTCCTTGTCCCGCGCCAGCCGAGCGCTTTCGCGCATCAGCTCGCGGCTCACGGAAAACGGCGAGCACGGCGCCAGTGCCACGGTGATCATGGCGCCGTCGCCGCGCTGATGATAACGCTCGATCAGCCGCTCGCTGTCGGCAAGGATCGACGCCTCGTCCTGGACCACGGACTGCGGCGGCAGCCCGCCGTCTTCCTTGCCCAGGCTCATGGACCCCCGGGTCAGCGAAGCGCGCACGCCCAGCCGCTCGGCGGTCTCGACCTGGCGATCGATGGCGCCGGTGAGCTTGCCGGAAAACACGTAGTGGTGATCGGCCACGGTGGTGCAGCCGGAGAGTAAAAGCTCGACCATGGCAAGCTCGCTTGCCAGGCCCAGCTGATCTTCGTCGAGCCTGGCCCAGACGTCGTAAAGCGTGGTCAGCCAGGGGAACAGCGCCTTGTTCAGCGCCGGCGAATAGGCTCGGGTCAGGGTCTGGTAGAAATGGTGGTGGGTGTTCACCAGCCCCGGCAGCAGCACGTGCCGGGAGGCATCGAACACCTCGTCTATCGGCGCCCGGGGCCGGGCGCCGGCGGCAACCTTTTCGATAATGCGCGTGCCGCGTATCACCACGCCGCCGCGCGCCTCGTTATCCAGGCAGGCCAGCGGATTGCGCACCCACAGAGTGCGAGAGCTATCAGTCATGGAACTTTCCTCGGCTCGGGAAAGACCGCCCTTTTACCGCAACGAAGGGTTACCCACGGCTCGGTGGTTCAGGTGCCTTGCATAGTGCCGGTGGCAGTCGTTGTCTACGGAGTCTGTCACCGTGCCTTGTATACCGCTCTGGCGTCTTGTTGTGCACTGGCGACAGGCCGAGTGTCTGTCAAAGCTGACCAAAAGGTCAACTATCGGTTTGGCCGTTCGCCTATCGACTTTAGCCGTACCTCTGGCCCAGCCTTTGGCCTCAGCCCTTGACCACGGCCAGCGGCGCAAGCTCGACCTGAACATCGACAAGGTCTTTCTGGTTGCGCATCACCGTATCGATGTCCTTGTACGAGCCCGGCGCCTCGTCCAGATCCTTGCGCCCGCGCAGGGCGTGAAGCACCCCCTGCTCCTTGAGCCGCTTCGCTTCGGCCTTGAAGTCCAGCGTCTTGCGCGCCCGGGCACGGCTCATCACCCGCCCGGCGCCGTGGGAGCAGGAGTGGAAGGAAAAGGCCTCGCCCTTGCCCGTGACCAGAAAGGAGCGCGTGCCCTGGGAGCCGGGGATCATGCCCCACTCGCCGGCCCGGGCCCGGGTCGCGCCCTTGCGGTGGACCATCACCCGCTCGCCGAAATGCGCTTCCTCGGCGGCGAAGTTATGGGGCTTGTTGATAAAGTGCGAGAAGTCGATGTCGCCCATCACCTCGACAAACGCCTGTTTGACGCGCTCCATCATCAGCTGCCGGTTGGCCAGGGCAAACTCGAGGCAGTAGTTCATTTCGTCCCGATAGAGGGCGAAGAATTCGGACGTTTTCGGCAGGTGCGACAGGTCCGGCGGCAGCGGGTCGCCATCCGCCTCGTTCAGGCTTTTGGCCACCTCGTGGTAGTGGCTCGCCACGGTGAAGCCCAGGTTTCGCGAACCGGAATGCACCATGATCCAGACATGGCCATCCGAGCCTTTCTGCACCTCGATGAAGTGGTTGCCGCCGCCCAGAGTGCCCAGCTGGTAAAGCGCCCTGTCGTACTGCGCCTCCACCACGGGCAGCTCGCCCTTGCGCTCGGGCATCCAGGCTTCATCCTGGGGCGTTTTGTGGTGCGCCGACCCCACGGGAACCGTTTTGCGGATCTGCTTCATGATCGCTTTCAGGTCCGCCGTGCCGATATCGTCAAGGTCCGTGCGCAGCGAGCCCATGCCGCAGCCGATATCCACGCCCACGGCGTTGGGTACAATGGCGTCCCGGGTGGCCAGCACTCCGCCAATGGGCATGCCGTAGCCCTGGTGGCTGTCGGGCATGATGGCAATATGGCGAAAGGCATAGGGCAGATTGGCCAGATCCCGGGCCTGATCCAGCGCCCCCTGCCCCAGCTCGCTTTCGTCGAGCCACAGCTTGATCGGCAGCGCCTCGGTATCGATCACTGCCTTTCCCGAAAAGGGTCTGACGTTTGTCTGTGTCATTCCGTCCTCCTCTCTGCCCTCCTCTTGTCGCGCCGCTCTGCGGGGTCGGCAACCGCACGGTGGCCGCTTTCCCGCCCGCGGCGTTATTACTTTATCGTATCAATCACGCCTTCCAGGCTAACATGTCTTCTATCACCTCCCTGGAAGGCACCGCTTCAGGGGCCAGGGTTTCGCCTTCGCCTTGACGGCGCAGCACCCGAAGCGCCGGATCGATCCAACGCTCATTGGCGCCGTCACGCGCCTCGATCATCACGCTCATTTGAAACAGGCGGGTAAGCCGATTGAAAAAGGCGGGGGCGTTATACTGCATGGCCTCGCTCTCCATCGCGAAAAGCTCTTTCGAATACGCCCTCAGCGCCTCGCTTTCCCTTTTTACCCAGCTGCCGTGCACCGGATCGGAGACGGAGCGCGCAATGTGTTCCAGCATCACGGCGAGCCCCTCCGACTTGCCCGAGGCGCGGAGCATATCGAGCAGCATGATATTGCCGGCCCCCTCCCAGATGGGCAGCACCATCACGTCGCGCATCAGCCTGGGCATGATGTGATCTTCGATATAGCCGATACCGCCCGTTAGCTCCATGGCTTCGCGCGTCAGGTAAACGCCGATTTCCGCCGACCACTTCTTGGCCATGGGCGTCAGCAACCGAAGCAGGCTGCTTTCCTTTTCGTCCTCGCTGTCCAGCGCTTCGACGGCCCGCCACACCAGATAAAAGCAGGCGGTATTCAAGGCGCCCAGCTCCTCGAGCTTTTTGCGAACAAGCGGATGATCCAGGGCGTTACGGCCAAAGGTGTCGCGGCCCCGCAAAAACTGATAGGCCTCCATCAAGGCGCGCTTGGACGCCGAATGAGCGGCCATCGAGTTATACACCCGGGAAAGATTGATCATGGCCGTCATGATTTTAAAGCCCTGGCCTTCTTCGCCGACCAGCGTCCCCCGGGTTTTTTGCAGCATGATTTCTGCGCTGGCCATGGAGCGCACGCCCAGCTTGTCTTTCAGCCGGATGATATCCATCGGATTTCTTTTGCCATCGGGAAGCGCTTTTTCCACCAGGAAAATCGAAAGCCCTGCCGTTCGCCTGTTATCAGGGCTGGTTTTGTCAGGGCGGGTATCATCAGAGTGAGTGCGCGCCAGAACAAAGGCAATATCGCCGTCGGCGTTGCTGCAAAACCATTTTTCCCCGGTCAGCGCATAGGTTTTGCCCTCCCAATGCTCGGCGACCGCCAGCGTCGCGCCGACGTCGGAGCCGCCCGCCTTTTCGGTCAGGTACATGGCGCCCGTTTTCATCTCCTCAAGAGAGGAGGCGTAAACAGCGGGCAGCAGGCGCGCTTTATCCGCTTCGTCACAGAACCGGTCGATGAGCACCGCCGCGCCGTCGGTCATGCACAGCGGGCAATAGACCCCCGTTTCCGCCAGGCCGTACAGGGAGCTGATGCCAAAGCTCAGCAGATGGCGCTCATCGGGGTAGCGCTGCCTCCACGCCGGGCTCCACTTCACCGTGAACATGCCGCTTTCCGCGGCGATTTCCATCAGCCGATGGTAGGCGGGATGAAACTCGATGTGATCGACAGCTTCCCCCCAGGCGTCGCGTTTATGAAGCCGGGGACTCTGACGATCCGCTTTCAGGGACAAGGCATCCATTTCCCGGGCTGCCGTCTCCCCCATTTGCTCAAGCCTGCCTTCAACCGACTCGTAGGCTTCAGCGGAGAGCTTGCGCCTTAAAAAATCCTGCAGCATCAGATCGCTTTCATAAAAATTTGCGCTGCTGCTGTAGTGGTTATTGAGAACGCGGTTTTTATCTGCCGGATAGGTCGCCATCGTTATCACCCTGTTGTTATCGATATGTTGACTCGAGCGGGGTCGTTTGCCAGCCCCGCCCTGTTTTATTACCCTAACGTATAATAAAAGTTGGTATTTCAAGAAAAAGGAATAGCTGATGACCTCGGAAACGTCACGCTTTGATGAGCAAATGATCCATCAGGCCGTCACCCTGGCGCTGACCAACGCGGACAAGGGCGGCGAGCCGTTCGGCGCCGTTCTGACCCGGGGGACCGAGATCGTCGCCGAAGGGGTCAACGATGCCCACATCGACCACGACCTGACCGCCCACGCCGAAATCCAGGCGCTGCGCCATGCGGGCAAGGCCCAGCGCCAGGCGAGCCATACGGGCACGACCATGTACGCCAGCGGCAAACCTTGCGCCATGTGCATGGCGGCGATGATCCAGGCCGGCGTGGCGCGCATTGTGTTCGCCGCAGACGACGACCTGGGCGGCCCCTACGGTTTTTCCACCGAGTCGCTGTACCGGCAGATGCAGGGCAACTTTGGCCATCAGGGCATCGACGTGGTTCACCTCCCCCACCCCGAGAGCCGGGAAGCGTTCGAGCGCTATCAGGCCCTGCTGGGCTGAGTCCGCGACCGATATCTCGGCCCGCTTGGGCACCCGGCAGGGAGGCATCACGATGACGGCACAGGCGGGGCAGTCCCGGCAGCAGGCGCTGGTCATGCTGGCCATCATTCTCGTCGGCTTTAACCTGCGCCCGGCCATTACGTCGGTGGGGCCGCTGCTCGGCACCATCCGCGACCACCTGGGCCTGGCCAACTGGAGCGCCGGCATCCTCACCGGCCTGCCCCTGGTCGCGTTTGCCGTCATGTCGCCTCTGGCCCCGGCCATCGGCGGCCGGCTGGGCAACGCGCGCAGCATCCTTGCCGGCCTTATGCTGCTTGCCGGCGGCATCGCCGTGCGCTCCATGCCGTGGACGGCCACGCTGTTTGTCGGCACGGCCGTGATCGGCGTCGGCATTGCCGTGATGAACGTGCTGCTGCCGGCCTTCATCAAGGACAAGCTGCCCCATCGCGTGGGCCGGACGACCAGCCTCTACTCCACGGCCATGGCCATCCTGGCCGCCACCGCCGCCGGCCTTTCCGTCCCCCTGGCCAGCCTCGGCGGGCTTGGCTGGAGCTTTTCCCTGCTCGCCTGGGGGCTGATGGCGCTTGTGGGCGTCGCCGTATGGGTGATCGTCGATCGTACCGAACGCCACGGCAGCGCTGCGGCGCCGGCGGTGCAGCCGCCGCCGCCCGTCAGCCTGTGGAAGTCGCCCCTGGCCTGGCAGGTGACCTTGTTCATGGGCCTGCAGTCGTTCGTTTTCTACGTGCTCGTCTCCTGGCTGCCGGAGATGATGCACGACTTCGGTTTTTCGAGAGCCGCCTCGGGCTGGATGCTCTCCTATATTCAGTTCATCAGCCTGCCGGGCACCTTTTTTGCCCCGATACTCGCCGAGAAATTCCCCCATCAGCTGGGCATTATTGCCCTTATCGGCAGCGGCGGCATCGTCGGCTTTGCCGGGCTGCTGTTCGGCGGCCCGCTGCCGCTTGTCCTCTTCTGGATCACCATTTTGGGGCTCGCCTCGGGGTCGTCGATCAGCCTGTCGCTGGCCTTTCTCGGCATGCGCACGCGAAACGCCGTGCTGGCAGCCAAGCTTTCGGGCATGGCCCAGTCGGTGGGCTATGTGCTGGCCGCCAGCGGCCCGCTGCTGATCGGCTTTCTGTACGACCTCACCGGCGCCTGGACCGGGCCCATCATCACCATGATCGGCGTCTATGCGCTGCTGACCCTTGCCGGGCTCGGGGCGGGCAGAAACCGGTACGTGGAGGACCCGGCGCTCTGAGCCCCGCCCGGGCGCGCGACCGCCCGGCAGCCAACGACCTCTTGTTTTGCCCCGGCACGGAGGAAACATAAGCCAATAACGACATAGGAAACGCCATTGTTCAGCGATTTAGTCAGCGATCTTGATCACTATTCGGTTGAGCCGGACCTGCTTTTAAATGTGCCCTACGTGCCCACGGACGAGAAAGTCGTCGACGAAATGCTGAGTCTGGCCGACGTCGGCCGCCGGGACGTGCTCTACGACCTGGGCTCCGGCGACGGCCGCATCGTCGTGGCCGCCGCCATGCAGCGCGATGCCCGCGCCGTGGGGATCGAGCTTGACCCGCTGCGCGTGGCCGATGCCATGGAGTACGCGGGCTCCGCGGGCGTCGAATACATGGTCGACTTTGTCGAGGACGATATTTTCAGCGCGGACATCAGCGAAGCCACCGTCGTCACCCTCTATCTGCTCGACTCAATCAACGTGGAGCTGCGCCCCCGGCTGCTCAGCGAGCTTGCCCCGGGCACGCGGATCGTCTCCCACGCCTTCAACATGGGCGACTGGCAGGCAGACGAGCGGCGCACCTTCAGCGGCGCCATCGTCTACCTGTGGATAGTCCCCGCCCGGGTTGCCGGCACCTGGGAGTGGCCGACCCCGGACGGCGGACGGTATCGCGTCACGCTCGAGCAGAAATACCAGCACGTGACTGCCAGCGCCTGGCGCAACGGCCGAAAAGCCCGGGTAAAAACGGCCAAGCTCAGCGGCAGCCGGCTGACGCTGCTGCTGCGGGCAAGCGAGAACGCCCTGCTCGAGCAGTACATTCTGGAGTTTGCCAACGGCCGGCTGGTCTGCGCCACCGCCGACGAGGAAACCCGCGCCCGGGCGAAAACTGCCCCAGCCGAGAGATCCGGCGCCCTGAACGACACAGGCCTCGCCGCAGCGAGGCCTTCCCGTCTCAGCGATACAGGGCGCGAACGGCTAGGCAGCCGGCGCCAGCCTTCCGGCGGCTAACGCCGAACGCTGGCGAAGTGGGCGGGCGCGCATCAGCCGCATGCCGTTGACCACCACCACCAGCACCGAGACCTGGTGGATAAACATGCCGCCGGCCATGTGCACCTCGTTGGCGAAGACGCCGGCGAGCAGCCCCGCCACGGTCAGCAGCGCAATCACCACGTTCTGGCGGATGTTGTTCAGGGTCGCCCTGGCCATGCCCACCGCTTCGGCGATCTTGCCCAGATCGTCGGCCATCAGCGCCACGTCGGCGCTCTCGATGGCGACATCGGTACCCGCCGCGCCCATGGCGATGCCGATATCCGCGGTAGCCAGCGCCGGGGCGTCGTTGATGCCGTCGCCGACCATGGCGGTAGTACCGCTTTCGCGCTGAAGCGTCTCGATAGCTTCAAGCTTCTGCTCGGGCAAGAGCCCGGCCTGCACCTCCTCGATGCCCAGCTCCCGGGCAATGCGCCGGGCGCTGGCGGCGTGATCGCCGGTCAGCATCACCAGGCGCTTGACGCCGGTCGCGCGCAGGGCCTTCAGCGCTTCCACCGCTTCGGGACGAATGCGGTCGGCAAAGCCCAGCAGGCCGACCAGCGCGCCGTCCACGGCCACCGCGGCAACGGTTTCGCCGCGCTCGCGGATGTCCTCAAGCGCCGCGGCCGCCGCGTCGGGCCATTCGTCGACCCGCTCCCCGAGCCAGTCCGGGCGGCCGATCTCGACCCGCCGACCCCGCCAGCGGGCGCTGATGCCGCCGCCCGCCGCGGTCTCGAAATCGTCGGCACGCGGGCCCGCGTAGTCCGCCGGCAGCGCCCGCTCCACCGCCCGGCCGAGCGGGTGCTCCGAGCCGCTCTCGGCCAGCGCCGCCCAGTGCAGCAGCCGCTGGCGCGGCTGCGTATTTTCAGCCGCGGAAAGCGCCGGGATACCGGCAAGCGGCGTGACCGTCATGACCTCGGGGCGCCCCTGGGTAAGCGTCCCGGTCTTGTCGAAGGCCACGGCGCGGATGCGCCCGGCGGTTTCCAGGTACTCGCCGCCCTTGATCAGAATACCGCCGCGGGCCGAGCGGCCGATGCCGGCGATCACCGAGATCGGCGTGGAAATCACCAGCGCCCCGGGGCAGGCGATCACCAGCAGCGTCAGGGCCAGCGGGGCATCCCGGGTGAGCGCGTAGGCGCCCAGGGCCATGACGATAATGGCCGGCGTGTACCAGGCGGCGAAGCGCTCGATAAACCGCTGGGTCGGCGCCTTGGCTTCCTGGGCCTCTTCCACGCGCTGGATGATGCGCGCAAGCGTGGTGTCGGCGCCGACGCCTTCGGCGCGGATCTCGAGATAGCCGTCGTGGCTCACGGTGCCGGCAAAAACGCTGTCTGCCTCCTGCTTCTCGGCGGGGATGGGCTCGCCGGTGATGGCACTTTCGTCGATGGCGGCGCGGCCGCCGAGAATACTGCCGTCGACGCCGATGCGCCCGCCCGGCCGCACGATGACCGTCTCGCCGGGCTCGACCTCGTGGGGTGCCACCGTCACCTCGTCGCCCTCCCGACGCACGACCACCTCAACGGGCGCCAGCGCCAGCAGGTCCTTGAGCGCCGAACGGGTCCTGGCCAGAGTCCGCGCCTCCAGATAGCCGCCCAGCACGAACAGGAAGGTAACCGCCGCGGATTCCCAGTACTCGCCGATGAACAGCGCCCCTGGTATGGATTGACCCGTCAAGGGGTCGGTTGACTCTGCTACGTGTGATTGTCCTCAATGCCTACGGATCAGGAAGCGAGGGGCTATCAGCGACGGTGGATCTCTCTGGTATTCGTGGGTTGGTTACCGACCTGTCATCACTTCGTCGCGGAGCTACCCTGGTCTACGAGCGAGGGTCACCCCGCCCCGCAGGGCGGGGGCCTCATAGGAGCGTCAGGGGTTCTCCCACCGGCCCGACGCTCCCTGAATCGTAGGCACTGAGGCGCGATCATCATGCGGTGGCCCGGCTGCCGTGCGGTTTGCCCATCGCTTCGCAGGCAATCGCCCACAGGAAGCCGGCCATTTCTCGCGCCACCGCCGTGGTGACTTGCTGCTTGGCCTTGCCCGTGGCAGCCAGGCGGCGGTAGCGCCCGCACAGTCGCTTCTGTGCCTCCCAGGCGATCGCCTGCACCGTTGGCGAGGTCTTCTCGGCGCGCTGCTCAATAATGCGCGTCTTGCGGGCCGGGAACCGGTAGCTCCAGGCCGCCTCCACCAGCACTCGTCGCACATGGCCGTTGCCGGTCTTGGTGATGCCGCCCTGGCGCCGACTGCCCCCGCTCGAGTGCTCGCTGGGCACCAGGCCCAGGTAGGCCATCAGCTGGCGGGGCGAGTCGAAGCGACTGATGTCACCCAGCTCGGCCAGCACCGTCATCGCCGTGATCAGGCTCACGCCCCGCATCGCCTGAACGGCCTCGACCACCGGAGCCAGTGACCAGTTTGGTAACACCGCTCTCATCTGTTTTTCGAGACCCGCCACACGGCGCTGGGCATCTTTCACGTTGTCGACGTACTCCTGCAACACAACCTGCTGAACCGGGGTGTCGAAGCGCACCGTCTCCAGCCAGCGGAAGTGTGCCGGTATCCACTTGCTCTTGCCGGGGTAGATCTTGCTGTGCCGCAACAAGAAGGCGTTGAGTCGCTGTCGGGCGCGGAGCTCAGCGGCTTTCATGTCTTCCCGGGCACGCGTCAGATCGCGAATCGCCTCCTGTTCCGGCGTTGGCACCCAGACCGGTGTCAGCTCTCCTGAGCGCGACAGGCGAGCCAGCATCTTGGCATCGCGACGGTCGGTCTTGATGCGATCCCCTGCGCGCTGAGGAATCAGCGTCGGGGCAACGACCTCGCAATCATGGCCGCTGGCCTGAATCTGGTGATAGACCCCGTAGCCACAGGGGCCAGCTTCGTAGCTGAATAACAGCGGCTGCCCATCGAAACGCTGACTCAACTGACGAACCAGCTTATCGATGGCCTGAGGCTCGTTCGGAATTTCGCCGCGGAACTCGGGAGCTTGGCGTCCGGCCTCGGCGATTGCCACGGAGATACTCGCCTTGTGCACGTCCAGGCCAATATAAGCGGCGTGGACGTTGCTGGCAGCACTAACCCGCTGGGCAACAGTGCGCTCGACAATAGCTGGCTGAGTTGCGTTAGACTGTTTCATGACCTGCCTCCCTCAATAGTGGCTCTGTGTTGTTGCCCTACCTCAACATAACCCACGACGTTGAGGTGGGGCAGGTCAATCCATGATGTCTACGGCAGCAACGGTGACCAGCAGCTCGATGCTGATGCTGCCCGCCCTCAGCGCGGAAAACGCCCGCAGGGCGACCTCGGTTCCCGCGACGGCGGCGGCAAAGAGCCACAGCGCATCGGTGAGCCAGGCCGGGCCGCCGAGAAAATGGCCGGCGACGCCGCCCAGACCGGCCGCCCCGGCGACCAGCGCCACCGCGCCGCGCCGACGAGCGGGAGAGCGCCAGCGGGATAAAAAACGTCTGATAGTCATGATGGCTTACCTCCAACCCGGACAGTTCAAAATGCGCTGACGCGCGCCTCGTAGCCAACGTCGCGCACCGCTGATGCCAGGCGCTCGGCCTTGACCCTCTCGGGGTCGTGCTCGACCTCGATCCGCCCGGTGGCAAAATGCACCCGGGCGTGGGTGACGCCGCCGAGCCGGCCAAGCGCCTTTTCGATCTTGGGGATGCAGGACGGGCAGTTGAGGTCGTCGCTTCTCAGCAGGGTTTTCATCGCTTGTCTCCTGTCTCTGTGCGTGTCACAGACAGGATGCGCGACAGGGAGGGAACACAACATGCGCCGGAACAAGTTGCTCCAGCGATTGGCAGAACAAGGGCAAAAAGGAGCGCGCTGTCCCTGTGGGAGGCCGATTTATCGGGCAATCCGGGCGCCTGGCAACGTCAGCGCCCCGGCTCGCTCTCTTCGACCAGGCGAGCGAGGCCTTCGCGGTCGCGCAGGCGTATCCACTGGCGACCGGTCTCCACGTAGCCGCGGCGCCGCAGGTCGGAAATCACTCGGCTTACGGTCGCCGCGGTGGTGGCCACCATGGCGGCCAGGTCCTGCTGGGACAGCGGCGACTGAATGAGCATGCCGGCCTCGTCGGCCTCGCCCAGCCGCTCGGCCAGGTCAAGCAGTGCCTGGGCGATCCGCGCCTCTACCGCCAGGGTGCTGAGCGAGCGGATGGTATCCTGGGCCGCTTCGAGATCCTGCGCCACGCCGTCGAGCGCGCTCAGCGCCACCGCCGGGTAGCAATGCAGCAGACTGCGGAAGTCCGAAAGCGTGATCAGAAGCACGCAGCACGCCGTCTGCGCCACCGCGCTCTGCGGGTAGCGGCGCCGGCCGAGCACCGTCAGCCCGCCGAAGGGGTCGCCCTGGCTCAGCAGGTCGAGCACGACCTCATCGCCGGAGCGACTGTGCTGAAGCAGCTTGACCTTGCCATGAGCGACCAGGAAGAGCGTCTCGGCGGGCTCGCCTTCGTGGTAAATCATTTTGCCGGCGGGATAGTCGACGCTGCGGAAAAGACGGTTAACGGCCTCCCGAGCCGGCGTCGGCAAGCCCCGGAAGTACGGCGCATTGCCCAGTATCTGCGCGCGCAGCTCGGCCGAACAGCTGCCGGGACTCACATGGCCATCGCTCAGCGGCGTCGTGCGCTTGCGTGTCATCCTCTCCCCTCACTCATTGCCGAACCCCAAGGTTGGCCCTTCGACGGCGCTTCGGGCAAACTGGCGTGACGTTTCACGCCGCGCAAGGAGACGCTTCTTGGCCCTGCAAGCTACCCCTTCCCGCCCGGCGCTCACGGGAATACGCGAGACCTTTCCCCTGATGGGCGGCTACGTGCCGGTTGCCGTCTCATTCGGCCTGATTGCGGTCCAGGCGGAGTTCGCCCCCTGGGAGGCGATTGTCATCTCGACGCTATTCTACGCCGGCGCCTCGCAGTTTCTGTTCGTGGGGATGGTCGCCGGCGGCGCTCCGCTGTGGCTGGTGATCATCATGACGCTGCTGATCAACGTCCGCCACCTGGTCTATGCGCCCAACCTGGCGCCCTGGATGACGGCGAGCCGCGGCTGGCCGTGGCTGATTCACGGCCTCACCGATCAGGTTTTTGCCCTGGCGCACCAGCGCCTGCCCCAGCTGCCGGTGGACCAGCGTCTGGGCTGGTTCGCCGGGGTCTCGCTGTTCGCCTGGGCCGGGTGGGTTGGCGGCACCGCGCTCGGCGCCTTCTCCGGCGGCTGGCTGATGTCGCGCTGGCCGCTGCTCGGCGAGGTGCTGCCCTTTGCCCTGCCGTCGCTCTTTATCGTGCTGGTGGCGCCGCGCTTCACTTCCTGGCGCTGGGGGCTGGCGCTGAGCGTCAGCATCGGTGTGGCCCTGGCCAGCGCCCTGGCGGGGCTGACCAACCCGGGCATTCCCTTTGCCGCCCTCTGCGGCGCCCTGTGCTTCTATCTGGTCAAGCACGGCCCCGGCTTGTCGCGAGGCCGCCATGAGTAGCGCCCTCTGGCTTGCCGTTCTGGCCTCGGCGCTGGGCACCCTGCTGCTGCGGCTGCTGCCGCTGTTGTGGATGCGCCGGCGGCTCAGCCGGCTGGATGATTCGGAAGGCGCCGAAGCGCTCCCCCAGTGGCTCAGCATTCTGGGCCCGCTGATGATCGCGGCCGTGCTCGGCGTCTCGCTGGTGCCGCGCCACCCCGATACCGGCTCCTGGCTGGCCACGGGGCTCGGAGTGTTGGTGACCCTGGCCGTGTGGCGGCGGGTGCGCTCGCTGGGCTGGCCGGTGGCGGCGGGGGTGGCGACGTACGGGGTGGTAGTGCTACTACTTGGGTGAGCCGTCAGGGCTAGGCTTCCTGCCGGGCAGTGCGGGTCTTCTGCCAGTTGGGCGAGCCTTCCTCGAGCTCTACCTGGTCGCCCTCGGGCCTTTCTTCCAGGCGCGTGGTATGGGTGCCGCTGTCGTCGCGCCAGGACACCTTGTAGCCTTCGGACTCCTGGTGGGTATCCACCACGGTGCGGCATTCTTCGCGGGTCACCGTGCGCGTCTGCGGCTGGCCGGCACCGGCCTGGGCGCGCTGGCGGTTTTCCACCCGCTCCTGAACTTCTCGCCCGGCCAGGCCTCCGCCGATGGCGCCGGCCGCGGTGGCCAGTTTCTTGCCCGTGCCGCCGCCTACCTGGTTACCCAGCAGGCCGCCGACAACCGCGCCGGCCGCCGAGCCCAGCAGCTTGTTGGGGTCGCTGCTTTGGGCTTGCTGCGGCGGCTGCTTGACGGGCACCTGCTTCTGCACGTCTTCGCACACCTCCCGAGGCGTCTCGACGGTACGGGTAATCTCCTGGACGTTGACGATGTCGGCGTACGCCGGCCCCTGGGCCTGATCCTGCATCTGCCAGGCGCCAAACGCCAGGCCGCCCAGGCCCAATACGGCGAGCGTCGACCCCACAACAATGGACTTGCTCATTACCTCAACCTCCGGGTAAATGCCTCAGATTGTCTATGGCCGCTGTATACAGTCGGCGGTCTGGTCGGAGCATAACCACGTCCGCCCCGCACTTGAAGGCGCATGGCGGGTTTTCACCGCTTTTGCCCGGGTTTATGCACGCTGCCTTCACGGAGAGCGCACCGCGATTCGCCCGCGCACTGCGCCGGCGGCCATGGCCTCGTGCGCCGCGGCCGCCTGGGCAAGCGGGTAGGTCGCGCCGATGCGGCCCTTGAGCCGCCCGGCGGCAAGCAGACGATTGATCGCTCTGGCGGCCTGAGCCAGATCGCTCACGCCGGCATTGCTGAGGGCAAAGCCGTGCAGCGTTATCTCGCGCGTGTACATGGCCCCCACCGGCAGCGCCGGTGCCGCTCCCTGCAGCCCGGCCATGACCACCGCGCGGCCGCCCGGCGCCATCAGCGGCAGGCAGTGAGCAAAGTCATGGCGACCGCTGCAGTCCCACCAGACGTTGACCCCTTCGGGGGCAGCGTCTTGCACCTGCCGGTAAAGGTCGTCGCGATGATAGTCGAACACGGCTTCGGCGCCGCAGCGGCGACACCAGTCCGCATCCTCGGCGGAGGCGGTGGCGATCACCCGCGCGCCCCTGGCCGCGGCCATCTGCACCACCGCACTTCCCACGCCGCCGCCGGCGCCTTCCACCAGCAGCGTTTCTCCGGCGGCAAGCCTCGCTTCGCGCGTAAGGCCGATATGCGCCGTCGCTGCCCCGTGCAGCACCGCCGCCGCTTCCAGCGGCGCCACGCCCGGCGGCAGCGGATACAGCCGCTCCGCGCTCACCACGGCATACTCGGCAAACGCGCCCTGGCGGCCGTCGTGGCCCAGGCTGTTGCACCACACCCTGTCGTTAGCCGCAAACGCCGCCACGCCGGATCCCGCTTCGACCACGGTGCCCACCAGGTCACGGCCGATGACAAAGGGAAACGGCGTATGGGTGGGAAACGCCCCCGAGCGCACGAACAGATCCACGTGATTGACTTCGCTGGCTTCCATGCGTACCAGCACGTCGGTCGGCCCGAGCGGCGGCACCGGCAGCTCGCCGATTTCGATGCGATCAGTGCCGCCCGTTTCGCGTATAAAAGCGGCCTGCATGGTCGCAGGAATAGGCATGGCATTTCCTCCTCTCGGCTCCGGCGAAAAAGCGGACGCTGCGTTTGGCGCGGCTTTCTGCCCGCGAACGACTTCGCTATGGTAGAAGATGAGCAAGAAAGCCCTGCTGAACATCGACTACACCCACGACTTTGTCGCCGAAGACGGCAAACTCTCCTGCGGCGCCCCGGGCCAGGCGCTGGAGGACGACATCGTCGATCTTACCGAGGCCTTCATCGAAGCCGGCGACGACGTCTTCTTCGCCATCGACGCCCATCTCGCGGACGATCCCTACCACCCGGAAGCCAGGCTCTTCCCGCCGCACAACATCATGGGCACTCCGGGACGCGAACTCTACGGCAAGCTGGCCGAGGCGTACGAGAAGCATCGCGACAAGCCCCACGTGCACAACTCTGACAAGACCCGCTACAGCGCCTTTGTCGGCACCCCGCTGGAGACCAAGCTGCGCGAGCGCGGCATCACCGAGCTGCACCTGGTGGGCGTGTGCACCGATATCTGCATCCTCCACACGGCGATAGACGCCTACAACAAGGGCTTTGACATCGTCGTGCACGAAAAGGGCGTGGCCAGCTTCAACCAGCCCGGCCACGAGGTAGCGCTCGAGCACGTGAAAAACGTGCTGGGCGGGGCAGTCGTCTGATGGCGGGAACGGAACGCTTCTACGCCCATCGCGCGCCAGCAAAAGCCGCTGGAATCGCCAGCGGCTTAACGCCAGCCGCAAGGCCGCTTAAAACACCCCGTGTGCCACCAGGGCTATAACCGGCAAGGTCACCAGGGTGCGCTGCAGGAAGATCACAAACAGCTCGATCACGTTGACCGGGACCTTGCTGCCAAGCAGCAGGGCACCCACTTCCGACATATAAATCAGCTGAGTGACAGACAGGGCGGCAATCACAAAGCGCGTCATGTCGTTTTCGATGGCGCTTGCCAAAATAGCCGGAATAAACATGTCGGCAAAGCCGACCACCATGGTCTCGGAGGCGGCGGCGGCTTCGGGGATGCGCAACCATTCGAGCAGCGGCACGAACGGCAAGCCCAGCCAGTGAAACAGCGGCGTGGTCTCGGCGATCACCAGTGCCAGGGTGCCAAACGCCATCACCACGGGTAACACCCCCAGCACCATATCCAGCGCGTTGTGAATGCCGGTGCGGACCACCAGACCGAGGCTGTCAATCCGGCTGGCCCGAGCCAGAGCCAGCGCATAGCCGTGGCTTAGCGGCGAATAGCCCGCAGGCGTGGCTTCGCTTTCGGGTGAACGGGTTTCACCGTTGATAAAGGTGTCTTTTTTCCAGCTTAGCGGCGGCAGGCGCGGTACGACGATGGCGGCCACCACCCCGGCCAGGCATACCGTAAAATAGAACGGCAGAAACAGGTGTTCCAGTTTTACCTGGGCCAACACCACCAGGCTAAAGGTGATCGACACCGCGGAAAACGTGGTACCAATGACCGCCGCCTCGCGATGGGTGTAATGATTGGTTTCATACTGCTTGCTGGTGAGCAGAATGCCCACGCTGCCGTCACCCAGCCAGGAAGCCATGCAGTCCACGGCGGAGCGGCCGGGCAGGCGAAAAATCGGGCGCATGATGCCGGTCAGCAAGGTGCCAATAAACTCCAGCAGGCCAAAATCGAGCAGTAGCGGCAGCAGCAAACCGGCAAACACAAACACCGCAAACAGCACGGGCAGCAGATCGTTCAGCACCAGCCCGCCGGTATCGCTGCCATACAGAATCTCCGGCCCCAGGCGGGCGTAAACCATCACCACAAACGCCGCGCCCACCAGTCGGCTGATCAGCCACACCGGCGACGTATTGAACAAGGTGTTCAAAAACGGATAGCTGACGATCGACCTTGGCTTGAACACGGTCACCAGCAGCGACATCACCGCCGAGACACAGATCAAGGCGGTCACAATGCTGGGCAGTGCCCCCGACAAGGCAGCCTGCAGGCTTTTTGCCAGCACCGCTATCATGATGGTGAGCTCGCCTTGATAGCTCACCGGCGTCATGAACAGAAAAACGCCCAGCAATGAGGGAAGCACAAACATCAACAAATTGCGCTTGCTGGCCTTCGTCTGCTCCGCCGAAGCGTTTTCCATGGTCACTCCATAAAGCAGGCCTAGGCTGCCCGCCTGAATAAAACAATCTATAAGTCGGCGATTTTACAGCAAAAAATATCTAGCAGAAAGGGATGGCCAGGCGAAACGCCGGGCGCCACCCGGGCTCAGTCGGACTGAGCGTCGTGCCGGGGCTTGCCGCTACGCTGGGTCGATGCCATTTTCTCCAGCTCTTCTTCGCTCATGGAGTCATACATGGACCTGGCGGCGCCATCCAGCTCGCTGACCTTCTGCTCGCCGCGCCTGGCTGCCAGCGCAGCGCCGGCCGCCATTTGCTGTGCTTTGGATTTTGCCGGCATACTGACCTTCCCCCCTCTCTGTCAGAGCAACAATTACAGTCAAACGGAGTGTTTATCATGACAGAACGGAAACAGCCACCCCAGCAGCAGGCGCATCAGCCCGGCAAAGAGCACGCCATGGCGCCGGAGCCCGAGTACATCCGCGCCGGCTACCGCGGCAGTCACAAACTCCACCAAAAGGTGGCCGTCATCACCGGCGGCGACAGCGGCATCGGCCGCGCGGTAGCGCTGCACTTCGCCCGCGAAGGCGCCGATTGCGTGCTTGCCTACCTCGATGAAACCCGGGACCTGGTGGAGGCAGAGGGCCGGCGCTGTTTGCTGCTTCAGGGCGACGTGGGCGAAGCCGCCTTCTGCCGCGAGGTGGTCGACCAGACCCTGAAAACCTTCGGCAGGCTGAATATCCTGGTCAACAACGCGGCAGAGCAGTACGACTGGGACGACATCACCCAGATTCCCGACGATCAGCTCCAGCGCACCTTCCAGACCAACATCTTCAGCCATTTCTATATGAGCAAGGCCGCCCTGCCCCACATGCAGGAAGGCGACAGCATCATCGCCACCTCGTCCATCAACGCTTTCAAGGGCAACGACACCTTGATTGACTACTCCGCTACCAAAGGGGCGATTCAGGGGCTGGTGCGCTCGCTGGCCATCTCCCTGGTCGACAAGGGCATCCGCGTCAACGCCGTGGCCCCGGGGCCGGTATGGACACCGCTGATCCCCGCAAGCTTCGATGCCGAAAAGGTCGAAAGCTTTGGCGGGCAGGTGCCCATGGACCGCGCCGGCCAGCCCAGCGAAATGGGCCCGGCCTACGTCTATCTGGCAAGCGAAGAATCGTCGTACATGACCGGGCAAACCCTGCACCTCAACGGAGGCGTGGTGCTCAACACCTGACTATCGCCCGCTGGCGCCGGAGGCCTGACCATCCCGGAGGCTAGAAAACGGCACGATCTCGTACGCCTCCGCGAGCCGCGTCGCCGTATGCGCAATGTGCGCCGGGGTGATATCGCAGCAGCCGCCGACAATCGTAGCGCCGCTGTCCAGCCATTGGCTGACATAGGCATGATACGCCGCCGGGGAAAGGTCCTCTCGTGCCTCCAGCGCGTCCACCGAGCCGCCTTTGGCCAGGGCCTCCACGGACTTGAAGGCATTGGCATAGCCGCCGACGCACGCATAGCGGTTGGCCAGGGCGGGCATGGCAGTGGCTATCCACTGAGGATCGCAGCAGTTCAGCATCACCGCGGTGGGCGCATAAGGGATGACGGCCGCGACCGCTTCGTCCAGCGTCTCGCCGGATTTGAGCCTGCCGTTCGCTTCCAGCCGAAACGCGACGCCGTAGGGCTTGTCCAGACGGCGGGCGGCGGCGCAGGCGGCCCGCGCCTCCAGGGTGTTGGTCATGGTTTCGATCAGCAGCACATCCGCCGCGGCCTGAAGCCCCACCAGCTGGGCGTACTCTTCCAGTAGATCCTCGAAAGAGCGCTCCGGCTGGCCCTGATAGCTCGCCGCCAGGGGCGGCAGGCACCCGGCGATATCCACCTCGGTTGCCGCGCTGTCCATGGCCTGCCTCAGCACGTCAAAGGCCTGCTGATGAACGCCGGCCAGCTGCTCTTGCATGCCCTGCCTGCGCAAGCGAGTCGGGGTGGCGGCGTAGGTATTCAGGGTCAGAGTCTTGGCCCCGGCACGGATGAAATCCGCGTGTACGCCGGTGACCACCTCGGGCTGCTCCTGCATCACGGCAACCGACCACAGCGGCGAGCTTATATCGCGCGCACGCCGGTAAACCTCCTGACCCAGGCCGCCATCAAGCAGTACGACAGATTGCATAGCGCGTTAACCTCCCTTGGACATGGGAAAGAATCATCGTCGACCGGGTGCCGCCGAGAGATCACGCCTGGCCTTTGGGCTGGCGGGTCGTCAGCGTGTTGACCTGGAGCCCTTCTTCCTGGAACAGGGTAACCAGCTGTTCCTGGTGCTCGGGACCCCGGGCTTCCATTTCGAGAATCACCTGCGTCATGCCCACAGGCACGTGAAGCTCGCCGCGGCGATGCTCCACGTGACGGATGTTCACGCTGAGCCTGGCGACGGTATCGAGCAGGTGGGCAAGGTTGCCCGGCGTGTCCTGGATGGTCACCGACAGGTTGATCAGGCGGCCGCTGGAAGCGAGGCCGTAGTCGATGGAGCGGCCTACCAGGCTGGTATCCACGTTCCCTCCCGAGATCACGCAGACCACCCGGTCTCGCTCACTGACCGGGATCCTGCCGCTCATCAGGGCTGCCAGGCCGATGACCCCGGCCCCTTCGCCGATGGTATGGGTATGCTCGAGCAGGGTGACGATGGCCTCGGCGATGGCGTTGTCGCTGACGGTGACGATGTCGTCCACGTAACGCGCGATGACCTGGCGGGTGAGCTCACCGGCGCGCTTGACCTTGATGCCATCGGCGATGGTGTGGGCATCGGGTGCAACTTCCTCGATGCTGCCATCGGCTAGAAAGCGCCGCCAGGGCGCCACGGTGTCGGTCTGTACGCCGACCACGCGAATGGCCGGATTTTGCAGCTTGAGCGCCAGCGCCACGCCGGACAGCAGACCGCCGCCGCCCAGGGGCACCACCGCCAGCGTCACGTCCGGGTCGTCCTCGAACATTTCCAGACCGCAGCTGGCCTGGCCGGCGATCACATCCCAGTCATCGTAGGGCGAGAGAAACGCCAGGTTATCCCGGCGGGCAACCTCCTGGGCAAGCTCGGTAGCCTGCTCCAGATTGGTACCGTGCAGGTGAACCTCCGCCCCCATCTTGCGGCAGGCTTCTACCTTGGTTAAAGGCGCGTTGACCGGCATCACCACGACGGCGCGAAGCCCGGCAAGGCCGGCCGCCCGCGCCACCCCCTGAGCGTGGTTGCCGGCCGAGGCGGCGATCACCCCGTTGCCCTGCGCCCCGGTTGCCAATAACCGAGCAATCTTGTTGGTGGCCCCGCGTATCTTGAAGGAGCCCGCGCGCTGCAGGTTCTCGTACTTGAAGGCCAGCGAGGTGTTCAACGTCGCAGACAGCGCATCGTTGTGCCACTGCGCCGTATGAACGACGGCGTCGCGAAGGCTGTTTCGGGTGGCGTTCAGGCGTTCAAGGGACAAGGGGGGCGATTCGATAGGCATGGCAGGCCTTTCCGGCTAATGGCAGGGTCTCCGTGGAACTGTAGCATCCGCTGCCCCGCTATCGCGACAGCCAGCGGCGTTAACGCTGAGCGGGCGCCTATAGGCCGAGCTCTGACAACCCCGGATGGTCATCCGGACGGCGGCCGAGCGGCCAACGGAACTTTCGCTCGGACTCTTCTATTGGCAGATCGTTGATACTTGCAATGCGGCGCTTCATCAGACCCGCGTCGTTGAACTCCCAGTTTTCATTCCCGTAGGACCGGAACCATAGCCCCGAATCGTTGTGCCACTCGTAGGCAAAGCGCACGGCAATCTTATGGCCATCGGCAATCCACAGCTCCTTGATAAGCCGATAGTCCAGCTCCCTACGCCACTTGCGCTGCAAAAATGCCACAATCTGCTCACGCCCCTTGATAAACTCATTGCGATTACGCCACTGGCTGTCCGTGGTGTAAGCAAGCGCCACTTTTTGGGCGTCGCGCGTATTCCAGGCATCCTCTGCAAGACGCACCTTCTCAGCGGCTGACGCCGAGTCGAAAGGCGGAACTGGCGGCTTGATCTCATCGGTCATGTGACGGCCCTCCTGTTTACGGAGTTTGGGATTCTGCTGGGAGCATAACAGCCGTGAGACAGCACGTTGATACCCAAGTGGGCAAGGGTTCACGCCTGAGGAATCCCCATGAAATGGGTAATAAAATCAGCATGATAGGATTGAAAAAGCCTGCATGAGTCATGCATGTTGTGAGTTACGACACACAACAACATGCGAAGGAGACCCATGCAGGCCCCTCGATTCTTGCATAACTTGCTGACGTCTTCACTCTCCGTGATCCATGCCAAGCGGCTACAGACCGTCCTCGATACCGTTGGCGCTCTGCTGGGCGAGCGACGTCTGGGATTAACGGCCATTGGCCGTGCGTTGCCGAGCTCGACGGATGCCAAGCACGCCATCAAACGAGTCGATCGACTATTAGGCAACCCTCACCTTCATCAGGAACGACCGCTGTTCTATTGGCTCATGGCCTCGCTGCTGATCGGCCATACAACGCGCCCACTGATTCTGGTGGACTGGTCGCCGATTGATGACCGCGGCAGGCATTTCCTGCTGCGTGCGGCGGTGCCCTTCGCCGGGCGATCGCTGCCCATCTTCGAGAAGGTTCATCACAAGGAAGGATGCCCATACTGTGAAGCCTATCTGCTGGATGCGCTGGCAAGGATCCTGCCCGACAAGGCCACGCCGATCCTGGTGACCGATGCCGGCTTTCGTAACCCGTGGTTTCGGGCCGTTGAAGCGCGCGGCTGGTATATCGTTGGACGGGTCCGTCAGCCCGCCCGTTACCAGGCGTCAGGCGAAGCATGGCAACCCGTGAAGACCCTGTTTCAACACGCGACATCGGAACCGCAGGCGTGGGGCTCCGTCCGGATCGCCGAAAACCATCCGTTCCGCGCTCAGATGGTGCTCTATTATCGACCGCCACGGGGACGTAAGCATCGCAATAAACAAGGCCGGATCTCTCGGGACGGCGGCAGCCGGACGATCGCCCGGCGTCAGCAGGAGCCCTGGGTGCTGGTCAGCAATCTGCCGGACCGCTCAACGCTGGCGAATAAAGTGGTAACGATCTACCGACAGCGCATGCAGATTGAGGAAGGGTTTCGCGATGTCAAAAGTCCCTTGTTCGGGCTGGGCTTCGGCATGCATCAGTCTCGCCAGGGCAAGCGCATCGAGGTCCTGCTGCTGATCGCCATGTTGGCGAACGTGGCCATGATGGTGGCCGGCCTGGATGTCCGAGCCCGGGGGCAACAGCGGCGCTATCAGAGCAACAGTATCCGGCACCGGAGCGTGCTTTCCGTGTGGCGCCTGGGCTTGGAATGTCTTCGTCGTCATCAACCCGACGCCGTGCCTTGGCCTGCTTGGACAACCCTCCGAGCACGACTTCGCGAGGAAGTCAGGGAGCAGAGCCTATGCGGCGAGTAGCAACATATTCGTGGGGATTCGTCAGCTTTCAACCGGCATTTCTACACCTTCGAGCCCCCGCGCCCGCTGGAGGAAATCGACGCCGACCTCAAGGCCTGTACCGACCGCATCAAGCAGATGATCGAGGAGATGGCGGTATGACAAATTTGTCTGGAGCAAATTTGAACAGCCGCAAGGCGGCTGGCCCGAAGGGCGAGGGCAGGGATAGCCCGAGTACCCGTCCCGCATACCCCGAATACAAGGATTCCGGTATCGAGTGGCTGGGTGAAGTGCCGGCGCATTGGGTGGTTCGTCGCCTAAAACATGTACTGACTTTGGTGACAGATCGCGCTGCCAATCGGGCAAACCCTATCGCTCTTGAGAATATCGAAGGGTGGTCTGGTCGTTACATAAAGAAAGAATCGGATTACTCCTGAGGAATCCCCATGAAATGGGTAATAAAATCAGCATGATAGGATTGAAAAAGCCTGCATGAGTCATGCATGTTGTGAGTTACGACACACAACAACATGCGAAGGAGACCCATGCAGGCCCCTCGATTCTTGCATAACTTGCTGACGTCTTCACTCTCCGTGATCCATGCCAAGCGGCTACAGACCGTCCTCGATACCGTTGGCGCTCTGCTGGGCGAGCGACGTCTGGGATTAACGGCCATTGGCCGTGCGTTGCCGAGCTCGACGGATGCCAAGCACGCCATCAAACGAGTCGATCGACTATTAGGCAACCCTCACCTTCATCAGGAACGACCGCTGTTCTATTGGCTCATGGCCTCGCTGCTGATCGGCCATACAACGCGCCCACTGATTCTGGTGGACTGGTCGCCGATTGATGACCGCGGCAGGCATTTCCTGCTGCGTGCGGCGGTGCCCTTCGCCGGGCGATCGCTGCCCATCTTCGAGAAGGTTCATCACAAGGAAGGATGCCCATACTGTGAAGCCTATCTGCTGGATGCGCTGGCAAGGATCCTGCCCGACAAGGCCACGCCGATCCTGGTGACCGATGCCGGCTTTCGTAACCCGTGGTTTCGGGCCGTTGAAGCGCGCGGCTGGTATATCGTTGGACGGGTCCGTCAGCCCGCCCGTTACCAGGCGTCAGGCGAAGCATGGCAACCCGTGAAGACCCTGTTTCAACACGCGACATCGGAACCGCAGGCGTGGGGCTCCGTCCGGATCGCCGAAAACCATCCGTTCCGCGCTCAGATGGTGCTCTATTATCGACCGCCACGGGGACGTAAGCATCGCAATAAACAAGGCCGGATCTCTCGGGACGGCGGCAGCCGGACGATCGCCCGGCGTCAGCAGGAGCCCTGGGTGCTGGTCAGCAATCTGCCGGACCGCTCAACGCTGGCGAATAAAGTGGTAACGATCTACCGACAGCGCATGCAGATTGAGGAAGGGTTCCGCGATGTCAAAAGTCCCTTGTTCGGGCTGGGCTTCGGCATGCATCAGTCTCGCCAGGGCAAGCGCATCGAGGTCCTGCTGCTGATCGCCATGTTGGCGAACGTGGCCATGATGGTGGCCGGCCTGGATGTCCGAGCCCGGGGGCAACAGCGGCGCTATCAGAGCAACAGTATCCGGCACCGGAGCGTGCTTTCCGTGTGGCGCCTGGGCTTGGAATGTCTTCGTCGTCATCAACCCGACGCCGTGCCTTGGCCTGCTTGGACAACCCTCCGAGCACGACTTCGCGAGGAAGTCAGGGAGCAGAGCCTATGCGGCGAGTAGCAACATATTCGTGGGGATTCGTCAGGCGTAAGGCCACAACATCCCAATGCGCCGGCACATCACCCAGCCACTCCACGCCGGAGTCCTTCATCGGCACGTCGGGGTCGAGGCCCTTGGTCACGGCGTGGGAAATCACCGCCTGGCGCTTTTCCTTGAGCAGCGCGATCAAGCGCTGCTGCTCGGCGATCAGCGCGTCGATGCGGGTGGTTTCGTGGTCGAGGAAGGCGGCTACCTGAGCTTGCTCGTGCTCAGGTGGCGTAACATAAGGCATGTTACCCATTGTTTCCCAGCCGACCCGTGGCATTTTCGCGCCATAAGTGGCCCCATCAACTGCTGATATAAATTGGGCTCTTCGTCGTTGGGTGTGGAATTCGCCCCCTGAGCTGGGCCAGAATATGACCTCCACGACGACAGGAGGTATGACATGGACGGCACCCAGATTCTGACCCTCGGCCTGGGCTTGGAAGCGCCCTGGATTCTCAAGGACCAGCACCTGGACACCTCCGTATCGCCCCACCGTCTGGACCTCTACGTCGAGGCCGAGCGTGGCAGCCTCTACCCCTGCCCTGAGTGCGGCGAGGCCTGTCCGGCTCATGACTTCGCTGACAAGACGTGGCGGCACCTGAACTTCTTCCAGCATCACTGCTACTTGCATGCTCGCGTGCCGCGTACCAAGTGCCCGGAGCATGGCGTCAAGCGTATCGAGGTCCCTTGGGCGAGGCCGGGCAGCGACTTCACCCTGCTGTTCGAGCAGGCGGCCATGTCACTGGTCAAGGAGATGCCGGTGTTGGCCGTCTCCCGACAGCTGGAGATCTCCGACAAGCGGCTGTGGCGCATCGTGCATCACTACGTCGGTCGGATGCTGGGGCAGCTGGATCTGAGCAACGTGGCCACCGTTGGCGTGGACGAAACCGCGTCCCGGCGTGGCCAGCGCTATGTGACGGTGTTCCTTGATATGCAACGCAAGCAGGAACCGGTGATCTTCGCCGTCCCCGGCCACGGCAAGGACGCCATCAAGGCCTTTAGCGCCTTCCTGGCGGCCCATGGCGGCGATCCGGACAACGTGGTCGAGGTCGTCTGCGACATGTCACAAGCCTTCCTCAGCGGCGTGGCTGAGTACCTTCCCAAGGCCGAGGTCACGGTCGACTGGTTCCATATCGTGCAGACCTTCACCAAGCGGCTAGACGAGGTGCGCAAGAAGGAGCGCCGCGAGCAGGAACACCCCAAGTCGCTGCGCTGGGCCCTGCTGAAGAGCCTGGACAACGAGAACCTGACGCCCAAGCAGCTGGCGGCTCTCCAGGAGCTGGTGGCTGACCAGAGCGCCACGTCCGATGCCTGGGTGATCAAGGAGAAGCTGCGCTGGATCCAGAAGGCGCCGACGCCACGAGCGGCTCGATGGCGCATCACGCACTACCTCAGGGTCATGAAGGCGGCGGTCTCGGAGAAGCCATTGCTGAAGCCGATGGGAAAGGCCCTGGCGACGTTGGAGCGCCACGCCGATGCGGTGGTTAGGCGTTGGATTTCGGGACTGACGAACGCACGACTGGAAGGCATGAACGGTCTGTTTCAGGCGGCTCGGTCACGCGCACGGGGTTACCGGAACGAAGCCAACTTCATCGCCATGATCTACCTGATTGGCAGCCCGGTGGGGCGCCTGTTCGATCAGGCCAAATCCACATGAAACGACGAAGAACCATAAATTGAGACTGTAAAAATTGGTATAAACCCGGCTTATTCATGAGGCTGGCTTGAAAATAAAGATGGCGAGGGGTTTCTCTTGTAGAATCAGGATGTTCCAGCCAGAACTTGATTCAAGAGGACCTCTCGCCATGGGTGAAAGATTATCGTCGTGGACGCCTTCCTGCAATGGTTCTGTTCGGGCCGAGCTAAGCGGCCACCGCACCACCAGCGACAGCGGCGCCTTGCTGCTGCGTGAAGCCCTCGACAACAGCGGTGTTATCCAGGCGCTGGAAGAAAGCCTGGTCGACCGGCGTGATCCACTGCGTATTCGTCATTCCCTGGCCAGCCAGCTGCGAACCGTCGTGTTGCAGCGCGCCATGGGGTGGATCGACCTGGACGATACCGACACGCTGCGTCACGATCCGCTCTGGCAGCTGGCGTGCAGCGATGCACGCGGAATGACGCCTCTGGCACAGGACCGTCCGTCGCAGGCGACGCTGTCGCGGCTGCTGGCGTGCCTTGGGAGTCATGACAACATCGATACCGTGCATGAAGGCCTGTTGCGCCTGGCGATCTGGCGCCTGGCATCGCTGAACCACGGCGAGCAGCCCGATAACCTGACGCTGGACATCGACGGCCTGCCGATCGAGGTCCATGGTCGTCAGGGCGGGTCGGCCTTTCACGGGCTGTACGGCACACGCATTTATTCGCCGCTGGTGGCCTCGCTGGCCGAAACCGGTGACATGGTCGGCGGCCTGCTGCGCGAGGGTAACGCGGGCCCTGCCGAGAACGCCGATACCTGGATCCCTCACCTGGTACGGCGCCTCAATGAAGGCACCGGTGCGACAGTGACAGTGCGTATCGATGCCGGGTTTACCGGCAACGATACGCTGCTGGCCATGGAAGAGCGTGATATCGGGTACCTGGGCCGGCTGCGCAGCAACAACACCCTTCAGACGCTGGCGGCGCCGTATCTCAAGCGGCCGCCCGGCCGACCCCCGGACCAGCCCCGGGAATGGTGCCATGACCTTGAATACCGGGCCGACAGCTGGCCCGAGCCACGGCGCGTCGTGCTGGTGGTTCAGGAGCGCCCCGACGACCTGTTGCTCCACGCCTTCTTCCTGGTGACCAACCTGAGTCGGTACCACTGGCCGCCGGAAAAGGTGTTATCACTGTACCGCAAGCGCGGCAGCGCCGAGGCGCACATGGGCGAGGTCAAGTCGGCGCTGGATGTTCACCTCTCGTCGACCGATCGCGGCGCCTCCACCGAGCAGAACGTGATGGATCGCAACGAGGCGAGTCTTCTGCTGAGCCTTTACGCCTATCAGGTGCTGCATGGTCTGCGTTGCGTGCTGGAACGGCAAACCCGACAGGGCTGGAGCCTGATCCGAATGCGTGAGCAGGTCCTCAAGGTGGCCGCCACCCTGATCCTCCACGCCCGACGTATCACGGTCCACCTCGGCGCCGCAGCCGATAAATGGTGGCCGACTCTGCTGAAAGGGCTACCAAAACTGACAGCGTTGCGCTGACGCCTCAGCGGTCGCATAAGCAAGACAGTGAGACGCCGGTCCTGTCGATGACCGGCGGTTCCGGCTGCCCGGATGACCGACGACAAGGCAGGGAAGGGGCTGAATAACGGCGATAGCAGCCGGACAGAGCGTCACCGGAAGACGGTGCCGTCTCGAAATCGGCGTTCGGCGACGAGCTACCGGCTCCCCGGGGCTTCAGGATGCCCAGTCAGCGTTCCGGTGAATAAGCCGGGATAAAGAGAACCTTCCCGACATATTTTGGGACGGTCTCATAACATGAAAGTCCCCGACCGCTTCACCATAGCCACCAGCAAGATAAACTTTGGCCAAATAAGGGCGAAGCTTTCCGAAAAGAACATCTCCTTTCTGAAAGGCTACCCCGTCACCGGAGTAATCCCTGACGAATCCCCACGAATATGTTGCTACTCGCCGCATAGGCTCTGCTCCCTGACTTCCTCGCGAAGTCGTGCTCGGAGGGTTGTCCAAGCAGGCCAAGGCACGGCGTCGGGTTGATGACGACGAAGACATTCCAAGCCCAGGCGCCACACGGAAAGCACGCTCCGGTGCCGGATACTGTTGCTCTGATAGCGCCGCTGTTGCCCCCGGGCTCGGACATCCAGGCCGGCCACCATCATGGCCACGTTCGCCAACATGGCGATCAGCAGCAGGACCTCGATGCGCTTGCCCTGGCGAGACTGATGCATGCCGAAGCCCAGCCCGAACAAGGGACTTTTGACATCGCGAAACCCTTCCTCAATCTGCATGCGCTGTCGGTAGATCGTTACCACTTTATTCGCCAGCGTTGAGCGGTCCGGCAGATTGCTGACCAGCACCCAGGGCTCCTGCTGACGCCGGGCGATCGTCCGGCTGCCGCCGTCCCGAGAGATCCGGCCTTGTTTATTGCGATGCTTACGTCCCCGTGGCGGTCGATAATAGAGCACCATCTGAGCGCGGAACGGATGGTTTTCGGCGATCCGGACGGAGCCCCACGCCTGCGGTTCCGATGTCGCGTGTTGAAACAGGGTCTTCACGGGTTGCCATGCTTCGCCTGACGCCTGGTAACGGGCGGGCTGACGGACCCGTCCAACGATATACCAGCCGCGCGCTTCAACGGCCCGAAACCACGGGTTACGAAAGCCGGCATCGGTCACCAGGATCGGCGTGGCCTTGTCGGGCAGGATCCTTGCCAGCGCATCCAGCAGATAGGCTTCACAGTATGGGCATCCTTCCTTGTGATGAACCTTCTCGAAGATGGGCAGCGATCGCCCGGCGAAGGGCACCGCCGCACGCAGCAGGAAATGCCTGCCGCGGTCATCAATCGGCGACCAGTCCACCAGAATCAGTGGGCGCGTTGTATGGCCGATCAGCAGCGAGGCCATGAGCCAATAGAACAGCGGTCGTTCCTGATGAAGGTGAGGGTTGCCTAATAGTCGATCGACTCGTTTGATGGCGTGCTTGGCATCCGTCGAGCTCGGCAACGCACGGCCAATGGCCGTTAATCCCAGACGTCGCTCGCCCAGCAGAGCGCCAACGGTATCGAGGACGGTCTGTAGCCGCTTGGCATGGATCACGGAGAGTGAAGACGTCAGCAAGTTATGCAAGAATCGAGGGGCCTGCATGGGTCTCCTTCGCATGTTGTTGTGTGTCGTAACTCACAACATGCATGACTCATGCAGGCTTTTTCAATCCTATCATGCTGATTTTATTACCCATTTCATGGGGATTCCTCAGGGTTGAAAGGGATCTCGAAGCCGACGATACCCAGGCGCTCGTCCAGCGGGTCGCGCTTGCCCTTGTCGATCCAGGCGTCGGGGACGTGGGGCTTTACTTCGCGCTCGAAATAGTCGGTCACCAGCTCGTCGAGCGGGACGTTTTCGTGGTCGCGCAGGCCGGTGTCGGGTTCCGGGTGGCCCTTCCTGTCGCGGCAGATGTCGGCCTCGGCGTCGCGCTCGGCAAGCGCAGTGAACACGGCCCTTTGCAGCGGCGCGCCGACTTTCATGCCGGCAGGCAGGTGCTCGGCAAAGGCCGCCTTCAACGCCTTGAGAAACGCCTCGCGGTTGGTGAATGCTTGCGCTTCGCCCAGGCTTGCGCAGGCGCGGATTAACGCTTCGCGTTCGGCAGCTTCGAGCTTTTGCACGGGCTTTTGTTCGCCCAGCCGGGCCAGGCGCTCGGGGCTTGCCTGGAAGTTCAGGCGCAGCGGGCGCTCCACGGTGATGCGGCGATAGCCAAAGGCCTCGACGGGGAAAACCTTGCTCTCGTCGCTTTCGGCAAAGCGGCCGTAAAGGCGCACAATTTCGTCCAGATCGCGCTCGGCGATGTAGTGGCGCTTGCTACCCAGCGACTTGCGCATCTTGCTGCCCCGAGCGGTAGCGTCAATCAGCTGCACCTTGCCCCGGCGCTCGGCGGTCTTGTGGTTGGACAGCACCCAGACGTAGGTGGCAATGCCGGTGTTGTAGAACAGGTCCGTGGGCAGGCCGACAATCGCCTCGACCAGGTCGTGCTGCAGCAGGTAGCGGCGGATCTCGGACTCGCCGCTGCCCGCCCCGCCGGTAAACAGCGGCGAGCCGTTGAGAATGATGCCGATGCGCGAGCCGCCTTCCTTTGTCGGCCGCATCTTGCTGACCAGGTGCATGAGAAACAGCAGCGAGCCGTCGGACACCCGGGGCAGCCCGGGGCCAAAGCGGCCCTCAAAGCCTTTGCGCCGGTGCTCGTCCACCACGCCCTTTTGCACCTTTTTCCAGTCCACGCCGAACGGCGGATTGGCCAGCATGAAGTCGAAACGCTGGTCGGCCAGCTGGTCGTCCGAAAGCGTGTTGCCCAGCTTGATGCGGCCCACGGTCTGGCCTTTGATCAGCATGTCGGCCTTGCAGATGGCGTAGGATTCGGGATTGAGCTCCTGGCCGTGGAGCGAGACGCTCATGCCGCCGCTGACCTCCTGCATGTAGGCGTCGCTTTCCGAGAGAAAGCCGCCGGTGCCCGCGGTGGGATCATAAACGGTGACGATGCCGCCGGTCTTGATCTTGTCGTCCTGGCCGGTGAGCACCAGCGAGGTGGTCAGGTGCACCACGTCCCGCGGGGTAAAGTGCTCGCCGGCCGTCTCGTTGGAGCTTTCGGCAAACTTGCGGATCAGCTCTTCAAACACCAGCCCCATGCCGTAGTTGGAGAGCCGCGCGGGGCTCAGGTCGGTGGCAGCAAAGCGCTCGACCACGCCGTACAGCAGGTTGGCAGCGTCGAGCTGGTGGACGTAGTTCTCAAACTCGAAGTGCTCGAAGATCTCCCGGGCGTCGGCGCTGAAGGCGCGCACGTAGCTCATCAGGTCGTCGGCGGTCTGGGTGGCGGAAAGCGTGCCCAGCGTCAGCGGGCTGGCGTTGAAAAACGGCTGGCCGGCGGCGTTGCGCAGCAGCTTGTCGCGCACCGCATCGGCCTTGTTGCGGTGCGTCTCGGCGGCCTGGACCACCTGCGACTTGGTGGGCTCCAGCACGCATTCCAGCCGGCGCAGCAGCGTCAGCGGCAGAATGATACGGCCGTACTGGGACTGCTTGAAGTCGCCGCGCAGCAGATCCGCCACGGCCCAGATAAACCCCGCCAGCTGCGAATGGCTCTCGGTATCCACTGTGCTACCCCTCTCCATTGGCCGCGCGGCGTGACGCCCGCGCAAAAAATGACAAAAGGGCAATATGATACACAGCGCCGCGGGTGCGTGCAGGGAAGCCAGACACACAAAAACCCCCGCAGCGTCCGCTTGCGGGGGCCTGAGGCCCCGTCCTGGAGGCTTGTTTAACCTTCGACCTCCTTGCGCACGATGGCCGCGCCGGCGGCAAGCGCCTGCATCTTGCCCCGGGCAACGTGGCGCGGCAGCGGGGCCATGCCGCAGTTGGTGGAGGGATAGAGGTTCTCGGCGTCGACAAACTGAAGCGCCTTGCGCAGGGTGGCGGCGACCTCTTCCGGCGTTTCGATCTCCTGGGTGGCGACGTCAATCGCGCCCACCATCACCTTCTTGCCGCGGATAAGCTCGATGAGCTCCATGGGCACGCGAGCGTTCTGGCACTCCAGCGAGACGATGTCGATGTTGGACTTTTGCAGCCTGGGAAAGACTTCTTCGTACTGGCGCCACTCGGAGCCCAGCGTTTTTTTCCAGTCGGTGTTGGCCTTGATGCCGTAGCCGTAGCAGATGTGCACGGCGGTCTCGCACGTGAGGCCGTCGATGGCCTTTTCCAGGGTGGCGATGCCCCAGTCGTTGACCTCGTCGAAGAAGACGTTGAACGCCGGCTCGTCGAACTGGATGATATCCACGCCCGCGGCTTCCAGCTCCCGGGCTTCTTCGTTCAGCGCCTTGGCAAACTCCCAGGCCAGCTTCTCGCGGCTTTTGTAGTGGCCGTCGTACAGGGTGTCCACCATGGTCATGGGGCCGGGCAGCGCCCACTTGATGGGCTGGTCGGTTTGCCCGCGCAGGAACCTGGCGTCTTCCACAAACACCGGCTTTTGGCGGGAGACCTCACCCACCACCGAGGGCACGCTGGCTTCGTAGCGGTCGCGGATGCGCACGGTTTCGCGCTGGTTGAAATCCACGCCGCTCAGGTGCTCGATAAAGGTGGTGACAAAGTGCTGGCGCGACTGCTCGCCGTCGCTTGCGATGTCGATGCCGGCGTGGCGCTGCTCGTGCAGGGCCAGGCGCAGGGCGTCCCGCTTGCCTTCCGCCAGCCCTTCGCCTTCCAGCTTCCAGGGCGACCACAGCACCTCGGGCTCGGCCAGCCAGGAAGGTTTGGGCAGGCTGCCGGCGGTGGACGTGGGTAACAATCTTGCCATGATAAAAACCTCGTAAGACGGAAATCAGGACGCCTGGCGGGCGGTCCACTGTTCGAGCACCTGGCGGTTGGGCTTGATGAAATGCTCTTCCACGAACTGCCCCTGCTCGCTGGCCAGCCGGGTGCGCTCTTCGCGGTCGTAGACGATGCGGGTCAGGGAGTAGTCCGGCTCCTCCAGACTCGGCCGATAGACTTGACCCGCCGCCGCGTTGGCGTTGTAGATTTCCGGGCGGTAGATCTTCTGGAAGGAGTCCATGGTGCTGATGGTGCTGATCAGCTCCAGATTGGTGTAGTCGCCGAGCAGATCGCCCATGAAGTAGAAGGCCAGCGGCGCCACGCTGCCCGGCGGCATGAAGTAGCGCACCCGCAGGCCCATCTCGTGGAAGTAGGCATCGGTCAGGGAGCTTTCTTCCTTGCGGTACTCCACGCCCAGCACCGGGTGGACGTTGTCCGTGCGGTAGTAGGTTCTGGTGCTGGAAACGCTGATGCAGATCACCGGCGGCTTGGCGAAGTTTTCCCGGTAGGCGTCGGAGTGCAGAAAGGCCCGGAACAGCTGGCCGTGCAGCACGCCGAAGTCTTCCGGCACGCTGAACGACTCCCGGCCCCGGTTGTGCTCTTTGAGCACCACGCTGAAGTCGTAATCGCGCACGTAGGAAGAGAAGTTGTTCCCCGCGATACCTTCCACTCTTTGGTTGGTGGCCTTGTCCACAATGTGGGTCTGCAAAATCTCGATGAGCGGCAAGGCCTCGTCGCGGGCGGCGGCGTCCACGGCCATTTCCACCGAGACGATATCCAGCTCCACGCCATAGCGGTCGCCATTGGGATTGTCCCAGTCGGCCATGGCGTTGAAGCGGTTGTTGATCATCCGCAGGGTGTTGCGCAGGTTCTCTTCGCGCATCTCCCCCCGGGCCAGGTTGGCAAAGTTGGTGGTGATGCGGGTAGTGTCCGCCGGGCGATAGTTCTCATCGAAGCGAATCCGCTTGACGGAAAATGCAAAATCGTTGTTCATCGAGAATGACCGTCCTGGTTCCAAAGGCATGAATCCAAGGCATCCGCCAGCTGAGGCGTCCGCGGCAAATCAACGATGGATTATCGAAACCGGGGCTGCATGAAGCAAGCTGAAGTTTCTCATGATGAACTTTAATTTTATTCATGGCGGGCGGTGACGCCCGGCCGGGGCGCATCGCCGCCGGCCTGGGGCGCCAGCATGTCGGCGGTGCTGCCGGCGGTCTTGAGCGCTTGCATCTCCCGGGGGGCCACGCCCAGGTCCTGCCAGTTTTCCGGATGGCAGGTGAACAGCAGCACCTGATGGCGCCGGGCGGCGTCGAAAAGGATACGCTTCATCTGTTCGCGCCGCGCCCGGTCGCAGTGCACCAGAGCATCGTCAAGGATGATCAGGGTGGGCCGGCCGGCTTCCTTGAGCAGGTCGGCGTAGGCCAGGCGGGTAATCAGGCCCATTTGCTCCCGAGCGCCAAAGCTCAGCGCCTCCAGTGAGCCCCGCTCTTCGCCGCCGGTGCCGTCGCGGATCAGGGCCTCGGGCTTGAGGTCTTCATCCACGGTGAGCTCGGCGCCGGGGAACAATAGCTTCAGATAGCGGCCCAGGTGTTTCTGCAGCGGCGCCTGCAGGCGGCGGGTCACTGTCTGGCGCTGCTGCTTGAGCCGGGTCAGCAGCAGGTCCAGGGCCTCGGCGCGGCGGCTTAGCTCATCCCGGCGGCGCTGTATTTGCTGCTGCTGGCGACGGGCGTCGTCACGCTGCTCGTCCAGCCCCTGGGCGCCCTGGGTATCCAGACGAATCTGCAGGTCGTGAACCTCGCGTTCCCGTCCCCGAGCCTGCTGCAGCTGGGCCTCTGCCGCGCGGGTGAAGCGCTCCAGGTCCTGCTCCAGCAATTCGGGGTTGGCGGCCTCGATCTCGCTCTGGCGCCGCTCGAGCGAGGCCTGCAGGCGCTCGTCCTGGGCGTGGAGGTCGGTCAGCGCGTCCCGGGCCTGCTGCTGGCGCTGCTGGCGGTCCGGGGCGTTGAGCTCGTCGTGCAGGCTTTGCCATTCGGCCTCGGCGGTCGCCAGCGCCTGCTGCGCCAGGCCAAGCGCCTGGCGGTGCGCCTGCTCGGCGTGCTCGGCGGCCTTGAGCTGCTCACCGGCGTTGGCTAGGGCGGCCTGCGCCTGCGCTTCATCGAGAGGGGCAGCGGCCCGGGGCGCGTCGGAAAGCTGGGTCAGCTCGTCGGCCAGCTGCTTCTGGCGCTGCTCGGCCAGGCGCTGCTCGCTTTCCAGGGCATCCAGCCCCTGGGGCGCCAGGCCCTTGAGCTCGGCGCGCTCGCGCTCCATGCGGCGGTTCAGCTCGTCGGCCTTTCTGGCCCGGGCCCCGGCATCGGCCAGGCTCGCCGCTCCCAGCTCATGCAGCAGGGCATCGCGGTCCGCGGCGTGACGCTGCTGCCGGCGCGAAAGCTCGGCCACGTCGCTGCCGCCGGGGGTGACGGTCAGCGTGCCCACGCCGGGAATGCGCAGCTCGGCAGCCGCCAACAGCTCTTTCTCGCCTTCGCCGCTTAGCGGCTGATCGCCGAGCATCAGCTGCTGGCCATCTTCCAGCCGATAGGCCAGCCGGGTGGCGAGCGCCTGCTGCTGAATGCCGAGTTTCTCCCGCTCGTCTTCGGTGCGCTGCAGCTGACGCAGCGCTTCGTCGTCGATGCGGATGGCCTGATGCTGCTCGCTCAGCTGCTGCAGCGTATCGCGCAGGCGCCGGGCATCCGCCAGGGTCGCGCCAAGCCGGCTGCTCTGCTCGCGCAGCCGCTCCTGCTCTGCCTGCAGCGCTTGCCGGCGCGCGTGCTGGCGGGCGCTCGCTAGGGCCTCTTCCGCTCGGGCATAGTCGGCCTTGGCATCTTCCAGGCGCTGGCGAATGCCGCCGTCGTTGGCCCGGTGCTGCTCCCGCTGCTGCTGGGCCCGGGCCTTTTCCTCTTCGCGCCTTGCCAGCTGCCGGGCCTGGTCTTCCATATCCTGCAGCTGCTGGCGATAAAGCTGCTGGCTGCGCCGGCAGGCGTCGAGCTCGCTGCGCTCCTGCGCCTGACGCTGCTGCTGGGCCTGAACGGCGTCCAGCGCTTGTCGGGCCTTTTCCGCCCTGGCCTGCTGCGCCTCCCAGGGTCGGGCGGCGTCGATCTCTCGCTGCTGGCGCTGAAGCTCGCCGAGGCGATCCACCAGCTCGCGGTACTCGTCTACCTGGCTGTCGAGCCTGTCCTGCTCGGCGGCCAGCCTTGCGCTTTCCTGCTCGGCCTGTTTGAGCTCGCCGGTGCTGCGGCCGGTGGCGGTCAGCAGCTTGCCGCGCTCCTGTTCCACTCGGGCGATCAGCGCATCGCCGCCGGTGCTGGCAACGTCGCCCAGGGCCTCGCTCAGGTTGCGGCTCAGCGCCGCCTGCAAGTGCTCGCCGGCGTGACCCACGGGTTCGCGCATCTCCTGAACCGCGCCCTGCTCCACCCATAGCAGACCGGGAATGCCCCAGTGCTCGGCCTTGCTCGCGCCGCGGCCGGGAAACTCGTAGCCCAGCAGCTCGGCCAGGCGGTCGTCGGCCTCGTCGCCGCGGTAGTGCTCTCCGCCGCCCTGAAGGTCGCAGCGTTTGCTTTGCAAAAAGCGCTTGTTCAGGGTCCAGCGGCTGCCCTGCCAGTCAAACTCCAGCTGGATTTCGGGGCCGGCGGAGCTGTCCCCCCAGGGCTGCAGCTCGGTCACGCTGCCGGTTTTATGGCGCTCGAAAAAAGCGGCGCGAATGGCGCGCACCAGGGTGCTCTTGCCCGACTCGTTGGGGCCGACAAAAAGGTTGAGGCCGGCCTCGAGGCCGGTGACGTCCAGCGGCGTGCGAAACTGCTGGAACTGGTTGATATACAAGCGCGTCAGCTTCATGAGGAGCTCTCCTTGGCGGACGGCCGTTCCCGCAGCAGGCCGGCAAGAATGCCCAGCGCCCGGCGAGCGGTATCGGCGCCTTCGCCGTCCCCTGTCTGCTGCTCCTGAAGCTCGCGGATCACATGGCCCACGTAGCCGTCGGCGTGGAGATCGGCGAGGTCTTCCGCCGTGGGCGAAAGCGCCAGCTCGGCGGTGTCGACCTGAAGGCTGCGGTGGCGGCCGGCAGCGGCGCTCAAGGCCTGATCCAGGTGCTGCTTGCCGGCCAGGTCCAGCTCGCCGGCAAGCGTCAGGTCGATCACCGACATCGCGGGCAGTGCCGCCAGCTCCTCCAGCAGGGCGTCGAGGTCCGAGGCCACAGCCAGGCGGCGGCGCCACTGATACCAGCCGTACTGCCCTGTCGCCCGGGCCTCGACCCGCGGCACGGCGCCGGGGCGGTCAATTTCCACCAGCAGCGCCTGGCCGGCGCCGTTGTTCTTGAAGCGTTCCTGCTCCGGCGTGCCGCTGTACCAGGTGCGCGCGTCGACCTGCTTGAGGCCGTGCCAGTCACCCAGGGCCAGGTAGTCCAGCCTTGCCGTGGCGGCGCGGTCGGCGGCGATGGGGTTGGGCGAATCCGCCGATTCGGGCAGCTGGCCTTCAACGCTGCCGTGGGCCAGTCCGATGCGTACCAGGCCGTCGGGCGTGGCGGCGTCGTCAAACCAGGCGGTCAAGTCTTCGTGGGTTTGCCGCTGGGTCAGCGGCGCGGGGAGGATAGCGGCGCCGATCGCGTCCAGCCGCAGCGGCTCGGGCCGGGTGAGCACATGGACGTTGTCCGGTACGGCGCCAATGCGCTGCGCCCGGCTCCAGATGCTTTCGGCCAGGGCGGCATCGTGGTTGCCGGGGAGCAGCACCCAGGGGCCGGCAAAGCCGCTCATGGCCTGAAACGTGCGGTGCAGGGTGCGGTTGCTCAGGCCCTGGGCATCGAAGATATCGCCGGCGACCAGCACGGCGCTGACCTGCTCCTCCGTCGCCAGCCCGGCCAGGCGCTCCACCGCGGTGAAGCGGGCCTCCGCCAGGGCGGCGGCATCCTCGACCTCGAAGCGGGCATACTGTCGGCCGATCTGCCAGTCGGCGGTGTGCAGAAAGCGAAGCATTCAGGCCTCCTTGCGGCGTGCTGCGGTCAGTTAACACGATACGCTTCGTACCTATAGTAGCGCGAGGGCAGGTCGCCCGGAACGCAATGCGCTTTTCCGTTCCGGCCCTGCCCACTGCTCGACCCATGCTCAAAGGCATCTCGGGCACGGAAGCCTATTGCCACAGCGGCTCAATTGACCATGGCATTGCGCCTGAAACTTGAGGCAGCCTCACCCCATACGTTAAACCCGACATGAAAGAAAGCGGCACCTTCAGCCGAGTTCAGACGAGTAGTGCCCGAGCGACCTGCCACGGGATACGCACCCTGCACGTCACGCTTTAAGCAGTATATCAACCCACCGGGATCAACAAGTAGTTGAATATGTGACGACCACTGGGTTAGCTTTACCTGGCTAATCAAACTAGGAGGAAGTAACCATGCGAGATACGCAAGATCTTTTTCCGACCCGTTTGGAACGCAAGCTGGGCATGTTTGAGCGCATTGATCCTGTTGTCCACAGCGATGAAAAACAGCGCGCAAACGGGCCACTGAGCACCGAAGAGCTGGATGAGTTCGACAGAAAGGGGTTTCTATCCTTCGAAAACTTCTTTAACGAAGACGACATGCAGGCCTTTATCCAGGAGCTGCGCGATTACGAGGATGATGAAGACCTGAAGCTTTCGGAAGGGACCATCCTGGAGCCGGGCAAGGAGGAAATTCGCTCCATTTTCGGCATCCATGACCTCTCCGAGCGCTTTAGCCGGCTGACACGCGACCCGCGGCTTCTGGCCATGGTGCAGCAAATCCTGGGCAGCGACGTGTATATTCACCAGTCGCGCATTAACTACAAGCCGGGCTTCAAGGGTAAAGGCTTTGACTGGCATTCCGACTTCGAGACCTGGCACAGCGAAGACGGCATGCCGCGCATGCGCTCCTTGAGCTGCTCGATCATTCTGACGGACAACGGCGAGTTCAACGGTCCGCTGATGCTGATCCCCGGCTCCCACAAGTATTTTATTCCCTGCGTAGGGCGTACGCCGGAGAACAACTACAAGGCGTCGTTGAAAAGCCAGGAAATCGGCGTGCCGGACGCGGCCAGCCTCAAGCAGCTGATGATGGAAAACAGTATCGAGGCACCCAAGGGCGCATCGGGCTCGCTTGTGATGTTCGAATGCAACACGCTTCACGGCTCCAATACCAACATGTCCTGCTGGCCAAGGAGTAACCTCTTCTTCGTCTACAACAGCGTGGAGAATACGCTTCACGACCCCTACTGCGGTAACAAGCCGCGCCCGGAGTTTCTTGCTACGCGCAAGAACTGGGACCCTCTCAAGCCCGTAGACGATAAATAGACGATAGAACGCACGCCCAGCAGCCAATAAAGCTACGCAGCTTTAGGTTGGCCCACGAGAACAGTGCCGGGCCAACCCCGGCACCTCGCCACCCATTAAAACGCCACAGCAAAAAGCTGAAACTGCCATGTTGACAGATAGCATCTGGCTGGTAGTAGGACTGGCATTAATGCCTGCCCTTGGCAATATCAGCGGCGGCCTTGCAGCAGAGGTCTGCAGAGCTACCGGGCGCCACCTCAATTACGCCCTGCATGGCGCGGCCGGCCTGGTGATGGCCGTAGTGGCGGTAGAAATCATGCCACCCGTGCTGACAACGCTTCCGGCCTGGCTGATCGCCGCAGCCTTCGCCCTGGGCGGCCTTGCCTACGTCGGTCTGGAAAAACTGGTAGACAGCGTCCAGGAAAACCGAGGCGCGGGCGCTCAAACCAGCGTGTGGATGATCTATATCGCTGTCTCTGTCGATCTGTTCAGCGACGGCCTGTTGATCGGCGCAGGCTCCGCCATCGCGCCCTCCATGGCCCTGATACTGGCAGCGGGCCAGGTACTCGCCGACGTTCCCGAAGGCTTTGCCACTATCGCCAACATGAAAGACAAGGCCATCCCCCGGCCCAAGCGGTTGCTCCTGCTCGCCTTTTTCATTATTCCCGTGCTTGCCGCTGCCCTCTTGGCTTATTTTGTCCTCAGACATCAGCCGAAAAGCTTTCAGCTGGCGGCCTTAACCTTCACCGCCGGGCTGCTGACGGTAGCCACCATCGAAGAGATGATCGCCGAAGCTCACGAAACCCGGGCCGATACCCGAATATCGCCGCTGGCGTTCACCGGCGGATTTGTGCTCTTCATTCTGGTCTCGGCCGGCCTGGAACAGGCCGTCGCACAGGGCTAAAAGCCCTACCTCAGCGTTTAGCCAAACCGGTATGCACAAGCGGAGAGGCTTAACAAGAAGGCAAGGACTCATAAGCCCAGGCGGACTTGAACCGCCGACCAAGGGATTATGAGTTCGCTTTTAAAACAATAAGTTACTGACGCACAAGGAAAAGCAACCGTAATCAAGCGAAAGGTACAGTTCTTTGGAATCAGTAGCTTAGCGAAGATTGAGGATAGCACACGAAGCTGGTGTGTGTACCGGTGGTGTACCTATCAAGACAGAACGTTAGCTGTGCCTAGACAGGCAACAGCCCTTACAGGCCCCCGCAGTCACAATGCCTATACGCTTTGAGAATCAGTAAAGCCGAGTCACACTACATGACATCAGCATCTACTGTTACACGGCTAATTTCGTAGGTTGATACTGACCTAGCCATGGCTTTTTCCGGATTGAATAATGCGAGATTCATACCATCATGAACCGAGCTACGATACACTACGCCGTCATAGCCATTCTTTTTAATAAACTCACATAAATATTGGCTTGGTATGTAGTCAATCGCAGCACTTCGAGGAAGAACTGGACGGGTTAGCTCTTCGCCAAGTCTCTCCAAGAAAGGAATGTCAGCGCGTAGTTGTCCGATCGCACCTGCATCGGCAAGGACAAATGGGGAAACAAGTTTACGTGGGTTGCGAAGATCAACTGCTACCAAGGGCCTTGGCATTTCGAACTCTGCAACACATGCCACTTCGCCTGTATGAGGACGCACTTCTGACACGGCTGTTTTGGGGTGAGATCCAAGATAGAGGTATGGAATACCAACAGGGTTAGCGCGACCATGGTTGGCAAGATGATTGGGGGGAGCTCCCATTTCTTCAAGTGAATAAGGTGATTTATCGGTCATGATACGCGCCCGATACCAAGTATCCGGTATGTCATCGGCGAGGAGGTGGTCGAGAAGTTCTTTTAGCCGATAGGTGTCAAGCTCTTCATCAAGAAAATAGCGGTTCCTATGCAACAGCTCGTGCCTCAATGTTTCCCACTGAGCAAGCCCTTCGCTGCTGTAAGATTCAGATGGTGAAAAATTTCGTCTAACCATATCGCCATCATCAAAGATCTCGGCAAGTAGCTCCTTAGCATGCGCAATGTCCATGCGAGGGTGAGAAAAGAGCTGCCAGTCCTCTTTCATCCATTCAGCAAGGGTTTTGCCATCATTACATCCCGGCCTATTCATGAGGCCGGCCTGAAAACGAAGATAGCGGATGGTATTCTCTTGAAAATTCAATGTGTTCCGCCAAGAACCTGAACCAAGAGAGCCATCCGCTATGGGTGAAAGCCTATCTACCGGTAGTTTTCAACCTAGTTGTCCATATGGCTGCCACTAAGCAGCCTCTTTATTGCCCTCTATTTCCTGCGGCCTGCCTGGGTTGAGCGATACCGATCCAGTGGCTTCCCAGCACCGGATATCGCCTGACCAGCGCCCGGGATTCTGACGCTTGGCACGTTCATAGACTGCTCTTCGATCGAGCAGACGTTGCTTATCTTTACCTTGATGCCGGTCGGCCGGCGTCACGAAGTTGATACCGCTATGAAGGTGTCGCTCGTTATAGGCATGCTCGAACGTCAGCATCCATTGACGCACCGCACCCAGCGAGGTGAAGCCCTTTGTTGGCCATGCCGGGCAGTACTTGACCGTACGGAACAACGCCTCCGAGTAAGGGTTGTCGTTGCTGACCCGAGGACGGCTATGCGACATCAACATGCCCAGTTCTGCCAGCCGGGCGCGCAGGGTGTACGAGGTCATGGGCGCGCCGTTATCCGAGTGCAGTATCGGCGGCGTGTGCCAGCAGCGCTCACGCAACAGGGCACGCTCCATCAACCGCTTCGCCAGCTCACCGGACTCGTTGTCATGCACTTCCCAGGCGATTATCTTGCGGCTATACACGTCCAGGATCAGATACAGGTACCAGTGCTCGCCACGAACCGCAGAGGGACAGTAACTGATGTCCCAGCTCCAGACCTGGTTTGGCTCCGACGCGGTAAAACTGGTCGGCTGGGTCACCTGACGGACCGGTGCCATCCGGCCACGGTGATTCAGCTGCCGATGCTTTTTCAGTACCCGATAAAATGACGACTCCGAGGCGAGATAGCGGCCCTGGTCGGCCAGGCGCGGGACGATCTGTGACGGCGGCAAGCTTTGATATTCGGGTTCGCTGCATAGCGTCAACATGGCCGTTTCCTCCGCCTGGGTGAGCTGATGAGGCTGTGTCACTCGCTCCGCTTGTGGGCGCCGGTCTGGTGCCACCTGGCCGCTGGCATACCGCCAGCGTTTCAACGTGCGCTGACTGAGCCCCATCAGCTCTGCCGCCTTGTAGCGGGCGGCACCACTGGCGACCGCTTCGTCAAAGTCCTTCAACAGCCTTGTACGTTCGTTCAGCGACGTCAGTCGTCCTCGTTGTCCGGGGCTTCCCCGTACAAGGCCTCGAGCTTTTTTGAGAGCACCAGTAACGACGTTGTCTCTGCCAGAACGTGCTCTTTTTTCTGGAGCTCCGACTGTAGGGTCTTGATCGTCTGACGATCTTTTTTACGCTGCTGCCGAGCCGCCTTTTCCTGCGCCTCCTGCTGGCCCGCCCCTTGAAGGCACGCCTCCTTCCAGCGCTGCACTTGCTCGGGATACAGCCCTTTTTCGCGGCAATAGGCGCCCAGCTCGGTCGCTGACAGAGGGGCGGTTTCGATCACGACGGCCAGCTTGGCGTCAGCTGTCCATTCATCCCCGGTTTTACGCTTGCCTGGCACAGGCACTCCTTGTTGTCGGCATGCTTTCAGCCAACCATACAGGGTTGCGTTCGCGATGCCTTCCTCGGTGGCAACCGACGCCACACTGCGGCTTTCTGGCGGTAACAATTTTTTGAGTACCGCGGCCTTACGCTCTTCGGAATAACGTGGCATAAACCATCCTGTGCCGCCCATTCTGATATTGGTTCAGGCGAAATCGCCAACTGGACAACTAGGCTGACAGAGGGGGCTACCTGGACGCCCTCGTGCAACGGCTCCGTCCGTGTCGAGCTGAGCGGCCACCGCACCACCAGTGACAGCGGCGCTCTGCTGCTGCGTGAAGCCCTCGACAACAGCGGTGTGATCGAGGCGCTCGAAGACAATCTGGTCGATCAACGCCACCCGCTACGCATCCGCCACTCGCTGGCCAGCCAGCTGCGAACCCTGGTGCTGCAGCGCGCGATGGGCTGGATCGACCTCAGCGATACCGACACGTTGCGGCGTGATCCCCTCTGGCAGCTGGCCTGCAGCGATGCGCGTGGAATGACGCCACTGGCCCAGGACCGGCCGTCTCAAGCCACGCTGTCGCGGCTGCTGACTTGCCTTGGACGCAACGACAACATCGATGCCGTGCATGAAGGCCTGCTGCGACTGGTAGTCTGGCGCCTGACCTCGCTGAAGAACGGCGAGCGACCCAAGCAGTTGACCCTCGACATCGACGGCCTGCCGATCGAGGTCCACGGTCACCAAGGTGGCTCGGCCTATCATGGCCTTTACGGGGTCCGCATCTACTCGCCGCTGGTCGCCTCGCTGGCCGAAACCGGTGACATGGTGGGCGGCCTACTACGCGAAGGCAACGCCGGCCCGGCCGAGAACGCCGATACCTGGATCCCGCACCTGGTGAAGCGGCTCAACGAAAGCACCGGCGCCCAGGTTCGGGTGCGTATCGACGCCGGGTTCACCGACAACGACACGCTGGAGGCGTTGGAAGATCGCGGCATCGAGTACCTGGGCCGGCTGCGCAGTCACACGGGGCTGCAGACACTGGCGGCGCCGTACCTGAAGCGGCCCCGAGGTCGGCCGCCCGAGCAGCCACGGGAATGGTGTCATGACCTGGAGTACCAGGCCGGCACCTGGCCTGAACCACGGCGCGTGGTACTGGTCGTGCAAGAGCGACCCGATGACCTGCTGTTGCATGCCTTCTTCCTGGTCACCAACCTCAACAAGTTCGACTGGCCGCCGGAGAAGGTCCTGGCACTGTACCGCAAGCGCGGTAGCGCCGAAGCGCACATGGGCGAGGTGAAATCAGCGCTCGACGTACACCTCTCGTCGACGGATCGTGGCGCCTCCACGGTTCAGGACGTGATGGCGCGTAACGAGGTGAGCCTGCTACTCAGCCTCTATGCTTACCAGGTCCTGCATGGTCTGCGTTGCCTGCTGGAGCGGCAGACTCGGCAAGGCTGGAGCCTGAGTCGGATGCGCGAGCAGGTGCTTAAGGTCGCCGCCACACTGAAGCTGCATGCCCGGCGGATCACCCTTCATCTGGGTGCCGCCGCCGATAAGTGGTGGCCGACGTTGCTGAAGGGGCTGCCGAAGCTGACGGCGCTGAGTTGACGCCCGGCGAGACGGCTTCAGGACCTGAAATCGAGCGACCGCTGCAGCGGCCGGCGGTCACGGCTGCTTTGACGGTCGCAATGGATTCCCAAGAGCTATAAGAAACCGGGAAGAAAGCCATGTTCGGGCATTACTCAGCGGCCTCTCGCGTCGGAGAGGCCGATCCTGATGAGCGACGCCGCCAGCCAGCCTCTTCACGCCGCCCAGTCAGCGTCTTCGTGAATAAGGCGGGTACATGGCTCGTAAACACTAATGAGAATTTCAAAAAAATCAGTTAGCTGGCCGGGATCAACCAAATCAACATCAGCCGCACCACAAAAGTTACACTTTCCACGATCCAGGCTCAAGGAAGGAACAATATTTTTCCGGAGACCACGATCACCAAAACACTCTGAGCAACACATTTTCGGCATAAAAAACCACTCAATCTAAATAATTTGCCAAAGTTTCAACATGATGCTTCATTGAGAGCTTCTTGACATACCCAAGGCCCGGAAAATGCCCTTTAGCGTGTAGCTCCCGAAACTCTCTGATAGCCTCGCCTTCAAACAAGTTCGACGCTCCGGAATCAAGTTTTTCGATAAGCTTTTCAAGAGCTTGGCCAAACTTACCAGCCGGATTAGTGGGTGTATCATTAGTTATAGAAACGAAATGATAAATATACATCACATCATCTCGGTCAGGATCAATATATGTTAAGTGAATTGCGACCGCATACGCCGGACCGCCACCTTCACTATAATCATCTCCAACAATAAGAAAGTCACCAAAACCATCCATTCCCTCGTCTTCATAAGTAATATGAAGATCGGAAAAATCTTCAGACTCTGGATGGTCAGCATTTCTCCTGCGCCTAAACCCATCGTCCAGTAGAATTCGGCGACTGCCTCGAAAGTGCTTCCGGTACAACTTTTTAGCATGATCTGCTACAAATATATGTTGTGTATCATCCAGATCAACGCCTAATCTCTCTGCTAAAGCCTTCGGTTCTGTGAAACCCGCATGAATAAAGAAAGGTTTCTTATCATTGTGCTGTTCATAATACGCAAGAGCATCATCAACACTCATATCATTTTTTAACAACACACCTACTGACACACCGTCCGCATCTGCAAATTTATCATTCAGTAGTTCAGCAATATCCACTCCGTTTTCAGAATGGTCGCCATAGCCAGGATTAACGATAACAATCACTTGGCCTCGCGCATCACATATTGCACGTAGCGTACGTTCCAAACCATTTAACGCCTCTTTTACGGGCTCAATAACCGGAACGAATCCTGACTCAGCCAACAATTCTGCGATTTCACGGATAGTAACTAGCTCAAACTGCTTTCCACGAAAATACGGGTAGTACATCTAGTTATCTCCAAGCCATTGCCTTGTAGAGTGGAGTATGCACCGCATCGATCAGGCGATTGTGATCCGCTCGACGTACATTAATGGAAAGTGCCGCAGGTTGGAGCGACGTCGGCAACTGGTCAACCAAAGAGCTAAGTGTTGATAAGTTTCGCGTCTTCTTTAATGTCCAAACCATTTGTTGGTGTACATCGGCAGGTGTTAAATCCGAAAAACACGCGCGCATTGCTTCCCATAACATTGTATTAGGGACATCTGGAATCTTTACATTCAAACTCTTCAATATTTCACTAGCCTCAGTCATTCTTAGTGACTGAAAAATAGCATCAGGACAGACCAAATCTGTTCGGTCAACAGCTTTGCGAATGGTGCGAATGCGATTCCATCGCACAAGACTCATTACACCAATATCATTTGGCGTACTATCAAGAACCTCTGGAATGTGCGCTTCGCCAGCTATCACATAAACATGGGAGAATACTTTTTTATAATCTTCAACTTGCTTGCTCAGTCGTAACAAAGAATCCCTGTCTGATTTTATCTCATAGACAGTGCCTGTGCCGTTCAATATAACAAGATCGGCTTTACTTGCACCTACTCGAAACTCCGTCAACATGCTAGCCGTATTAAGAGAGTGACGCCCCAATAGGATATTATGAGTCAATGCTGCACGATACACATACTCGTCACGAATTCCAGACTTTCGCAATGCTGCGAATGCAGATTCAAATGCAGAGCTCACAGTACCACCAGCAACCGTATATCGACTCAACAACCCAGTCTCGGCAAACAACCGAGCAAATAGTGGGGAACGCCCCTTTCTTGCCAACTCTCGGAAAACACTCGATGAGAAAAGGCGAGAAAGCGCCGAAAGCTGTGTCGTACTTAAAGGCATATATTTTCCAGCTCTCTATATCGCATCATTGGCATCAACACCTTCAAGTCACTGAAATATTATAAACAATGATAGAATATATTTATATACTCTATCATATATTTCCACTTTTTTCACCTCTTATAGCTGAAGCTAGACCACCATTCCACCTCGGTATGGTATAGCCCACGATGTGACGATAGCAGCCATGAGCTCAGCAACGTTGATGCTTAGTCTCAGGAATACATTGCTCAGCCCCAGCTCACCCGACCACACCATCGCCACCCAACCACTTCGACAGCTGTTCCAGACCATATCCACGGGGGTCGATCTACACTGCTTCACAACTGCTCCAGGAGGCTGGCCAATTCCGCCTCAACGGCCTTGGCGATCAAGTTTCTAACTCCCTGCCGTAACAGCTCGCGCAGCGTGGTCTGTCACCTAGGGTGTGTTAACAATCATTAGTTTCGTTTAAACTGATTTAGTATTCATAGATTTTGGTGGGCCATGAGTCGGTTGAAGTTACGCGATGATCAGTGGGAGCGAATCGAGCACCTGCTCCCCGGCAAAGCCTCAGACTGTGGGGTAACTGCCAAGGACAATCGCCTGTTCGTGGAAGCCGTGCTCTGGATCGCTCGGACCGGCGCCCCGTGGCGTGATCTTCCCGAATCTTTTGGGCGCTGGCACACCGTCTACATGCGGTATAACCGTTGGTCACGAAAGGGCGTTTGGCAGCGTATTTTTGACACAGTAGCCGACGATCCCGATCTAGAGCAGCTAATGATCGACGGTAGCATCGTCAGGGTGCACCAGCATGGAGCGTCAAAAAAAACACGCAAGACGTCGAAGCCATGGGCAAATCTCGAGGCGGATTGAGCACCAAAATTCATGCCGCAGTCGATGCGTTAGGTAACCCAGTACGATTGGTTCTCACACCGGGCCAGGCGTCGGAGTATGGTGCTGCTCCCGCTCTACTGGAAGGTTTTTCCCCGCAAGCAGTGCTGGGCGACAAGGGGTATGACTCCACTGCTCTGCGGGACATGATTCAGGCCGCAGGTGCCGAGCCGGTGATTCCTCCGAAAAAGAATCGTTTGGCGCGCATTGAAGTAGACTGGCACTGTTACCAAGATCGCAATCTGGTGGAGAGGTTCTTTCAGAAAATCAAGAAGTTCCGGCGGTTATCTACACGCTATGAGCGACTGGCAAGAAACTACCAGTCACTCCTCTGCCTCGTGTCAGCCGCCATATGGCTGGCCTAATTGTTAACGCCCCCTAGGATTCTGGTTGTGAAAGAGTCTAGAGGGTAGAACCGGTCATGACGTATCCGTTTGTGTTGATTGAGCTTTTGGTCTTTATCAATCGACAGGATATGTCACTATTCCCACCTTCTCTCGTGCACCAAAAATTACCATAGATCCACTTCATGATGAGCGATGGAAATCTGCTCACACTTCAGAAGATCCTGGGCCACCAATCCATTCAGACGACCGTGTACTATGTCCACTTGTGGACGGATCATTTGAACGAAGCAATTAAGAACAACCCTAGAATACCACCAATCTCAACTATGAAAAGCAGAAAACCACTCAAAAAACAACTAACCTAAAACAAACCAATATTAATCAAAAATGTTTTTATGCGTCGATATGCCATACATTAAAGAAAAATACTTCTCGTTACCTGACAGCCTACCAACCTGATTAGCAACAACTTGCACTTTCCCGGCAACTTTTTTATCGACACTCTTAAAATAATGCTCATGATTGCAGAACCGATAGCTCATGGACCAGCCCAACACAGTCCGCCTGACACCCTCTAAAAACTCAGGATAGGTCATGGAGAGGTTATCACTTCCTTTCTCCATCATAGAAAGGCCAAACTTAAAATTTCTACATTTAGCCTCAACCTTACTTAGCAATCTTTCTTTGCTCTTTCTAGAGGGAATAACACTACCGTTAGTAATATCACACCCCAAGAACTCAAAAGACCTTTTAGCGAGATCTCCAGAAGAATACTTTTCTTTATTTCCATCTTGCTGAGAGTATATTGAAAGACCAATTTCTCCTAGCTTCCTTTTCGCAAGATGAACCGATTTCTGCAACCCACCATTAGAATCTGAAAGTATAAGCAAGTCATCCAAATAACGAAGGCAGACACAATTTTCTGATTCAATCATCGCTCGATCAAATTCATATAAGTATATATTTGCCAAAAGAGGAGAAAGAGAAGACCCCTGACTAATCCCAAGCTCTTCACTTGGAAATATTGAAAAAACCTCTTCTTTCAGTGATTCAGCCCCTTCAATAGATACATCCAGCGCTCTGTTGAATATATCTAAGAACAGAAAATCATCAATCTCATTCTCTATAAATCTTATAACTCTTCTCTTCTCAACCTTGGTAAAAAACCCGGGTATATCAGTTCTGTAAAAAAACCTGTAACCTTTTCTCGAATAGGTCATCACTTCTTCAATGGCATTTTTTACACCACTAGGACCACTCGGTGAAAAGTCCTGAGGAATAGCGCCAAAGCTTGTTGGTGTTCTCAACACCTCTTCTACCTTAGGGACATTTTCTTGGAGAACATCGAGTATAGCTCGCTGAACAATCCTATCTTCTAAAGCATATACAACTATAGGCCTATATCCGCCACTTTCTTTTTCCAGAACGACACCTTTTTGCTGATGAAACTTATAGCTTCTTCGAGCAATTCTTGACTGGATGCTTTTTAGACGGGAGCTCGTATTTGCTTCAAACTCATCTAACCCTTTAGGCTTGTTAGCTGAGTTGCTAGCTTGAGCATTTTTCCTGACGCTTTTCCAAGCCTTTTCTAAAGTGGCAAACTTACTTAGCTCCTTGTAAATTTGCATATCTTCTCCCCCTTGGGGAACGAGGTCTTCCGGTCACCCACCCCGACCACAGCTGCTTGCGCTCCCCGGTGCCGCTTGGCTCGCGTTGAGCCATGACAGCGACTATCCGGCCAGCCACCTCGAAAGAGGCGCTGGTCTCCAGCAATCCTCGGTCACCGACGCCTTCTGACGTCTCCGTCACCAAGAGCATTGTGGAGATGAGGGCCGCCTTCCCGAGTGTCCAGCAGAGCCGCGACAAACGGTTGGCACGTTTTTGCATGCCCAGGTGAAACCTCCGAACATCTGCCTGCCTCCACTAAAGATCCCCTTGCGGAGAGTAGCTTTTTGGGCCTCCGCGTCAAACGAGGACCGAAACAGGGCTCTCGGAGCATCTCTGACAGACATTTCGGCGCTCCTGGAGCGGCCGGACAGCCTCCGTCCCGAGCATGCCACCCGTCACAGCCTGGCCGAAATTTAAGCTCTATCACCGCCCGGAAGGCCCCGATTCTGAGGAGAGTAACGGTCAAGGTAAAGCTAGTGGCCAAGGACTGCTTGCGCTCCCCGGTGCCGCTTGGCTCGCGTTGAGCCATGACAGCGACTATCCGGCCAGCCACCTCGAAAGAGGCGCTGGTCTCCAGCAATCCTCGGTCACCGACGCCTTCTGACGTCTCCGTCACCAAGAGCATTGTGGAGATGAGGGCCGCCTTCCCGAGTGTCCAGCAGAGCCGCGACAAACGGTTGGCACGTTTTTGCATGCCCAGGTGAAACCTCCGAACATCTGCCTGCCTCCACTAAAGATCCCCTTGCGGAGAGTAGCTTTTTGGGCCTCCGCGTCAAACGAGGACCGAAACAGGGCTCTCGGAGCATCTCTGACAGACATTTCGGCGCTCCTGGAGCGGCCGGACAGCCTCCGTCCCGAGCATGCCACCCGTCACAGCCTGGCCGAAATTTAAGCTCTATCACCGCCCGGAAGGCCCCGATTCTGAGGAGAGTAACGGTCAAGGTAAAGCTAGTGGCCAAGGACTGCTTGCGCTCCCCGGTGCCGCTTGGCTCGCGTTGAGCCATGACAGCGACTATCCGGCCAGCCACCTCGAAAGAGGCGCTGGTCTCCAGCAATCCTCGGTCACCGACGCCTTCTGACGTCTCCGTCACCAAGAGCATTGTGGAGAGTGCACGCATGCCCAAGCTCGCACTGCTTATCCTGAATTGCAAGCCCTTTACCTAATTTCGTACTTGCTGCAACGCTATGGTTCAGAGTGCCACGCAGTACGGGCGATACCTCCACCTTCACTTGGCTACGCCCCAGGGCGCACCAGGATCCTCAGCTCGTCCCGGCGATTATCCTGAAGCTCGGCCTGCACACCTGGCAGTCGGGCGCTGAAAGTCTCTGCCAGTCGCTGCAGCGCCTCGCGACAGCGTCGCAATGCCTCGTCACGGGGCTCCAGCGGCAAGTAGGCCAGGTCGATGTCGACCGATAGGCGAGGTAATGGCTGCACGAAAAAGTTGATGGCTGTGCCTCCCTTGAGGGCGAAGCACGGCTCTTCATTGAGAAATGGCAGCAGCGAGACCAACAGACTGACCTGTTCGTGGTAGCGAGCTTCAATCGGCATGCAGGAACGCCTCCGGCACCGTCACGTGATATTCCCTATCCAGCCTGCCGCCTTGGCAGAACTGCCGCTTGCCTTTGCCGAGATTCAGTCGGCGTGGTTCCAGGCGAGCGTACCAGGCATGCCCGGCGTGGCGAGCCAGCACCAGGAAGGCCCGCTTGGTTCTCACCGAACGGCATCCCTCCAGCAATGCCTGCAGCCGGCGCGGACGCAGCGTATTGAGCCCGCCGAAGGTATCCACCAGCTCACTGCTGAACAGCAGCTCATTCGGCGTCGCGGCGATCCACTCCAGGGCCGCTCGTTCGGGGGTCGATACCTGCAAGCTGAAGGCCCTGCCATCCGGCGCGTAGTCCGTGAAGCTGCCGGGAAGCTGCACCGGCAGGCCCTTTTCGGAGTGAAGCATCATCCGCCCTGCCCACTCGGCATCACTCAACCAACGGGGCAGCCGAACGGCTTCCTTGCGATACAGGTGCGTCGTGCGCTCCCCCATGTGCAGATAGTGGGAAAAGCCATGCAGTGCGAGGGCAGTCTGGCCACCCGGCCAAAGCGGTGGTAAGCCCGTGTCGTCGCTCGCCTGCAAGGCGAAAACAGCGCTCTCCCAGGTAAGAGGCTCCCCCGTTTGGCAGTAGGCGCCATACCCCACGCGCTGCAGCCAGCCACTGCCGGCCAGCTTACGCGCCTGATCCGAGGTGACGCCGTGTGACGCGAGCCAGGCGGTCGTCACGACGGCGCCATACGGGATCTTGTGCAGCAGCTGGTTTATTTTCACGTTAAAAAGCGGCCTTAAATTCCGTCTTCAGAGAGGAGAATAAACTAGGCTGGTTTATCTTCAAACACAGAATCGCCAGAAATGGCCGCTTTCTCTATAAACTTTAAACCGAAAGCTTGATAATTTTCCCGAACAGCAGCTTGTTATCGTCGCTGAACTCGGTGCCATGGGGGTCGTTGAGCCGGTTGATGATCCCAGCCAGGCGCGCTGCTTCGCAAAATCGTGAGGCTTGCCGGCCCCTCCTCTCCTCCCCCATGCGTATCTGCTCAGCTTCACGTAAGCTAGCGTAAAAAGTGATAAGTAATCTATGAACGCAGCAGGGAAGCAGCTATGACAAGGCAAGCTTTCAGCGAACGGGACATCTGCACCAAGTTCATCACCCCCGCCATCAAGCAGGCGGGCTGGAACATCCACACCCAGGTACGTGAAGAGTACCCGGTTAGCGATGGCCGCATCACGGTACGCGGCCGCATGCACCACCGGGCTCACCCGCGTCGGGCGGATTACGTGCTGTCTTTCCAGAAGAACCAGCCCATCGCCGTCATCGAGGCCAAGGACGCCAGCCACAGCCTGGGCCATGGCATGCAGCAGGCCCAGGCCTACGCGGAGAAGCTCGATGTCCCCTTCGCCATTAGCTCCAACGGCAGCGGCTTCCTGTTCAGCGACCCCCACCGCCTTGTCTTCGATCAGGCCGAGACCAACCTGGCGCTCGATCAGCTCCCCGGGCCCGATACGCTCTGGCACGGCTACCGCCGCTGGAAAGGCCTGAGTGAAGAGACACGCCCGGTCGTCGAGCAGCCTTTCTACGATGACGGCAGCGGCCGCACGCCCCGCTACTACCAGATGGTCGCGGTCAATCGCACGGTCGAAGCCATCGCCAAAGGGCAGGATCGCCTGCTGCTGGTAATGGCCACCGGCACCGGCAAGACCTATACCGCTTTCCAGCTGATCTGGAGACTGTGGAAGGCCGGCCGCAAGCAGCGCATCCTGTTTCTGGCCGACCGTAACGTACTCGTCGACCAGACCAAGAGTGGCGACTTCAAGCCCTTCGGCGCGGCCATGACCAAGATATCCAAGCGCCAGATCGAGAAGTCGCACGAGATCTACCTCTCGCTGTATCAGGCAGTCACCGGCAGCGAGGAAGAAAAGAACATCTACAAGCAGTTCAGTCCGGACTTCTTCGACCTGGTCGTCATCGACGAATGCCACCGTGGCAGCGCCGCAGAAGACTCTGCCTGGCGCGCCATCCTGGACTACTTCAGCGGGGCCACCCATATCGGGCTGACCGCGACGCCCAAGGAGACCACCGAGGTTTCCAACATCCACTACTTCGGCGAGCCCATCTACACCTACTCGCTCAAGCAGGGCATCGACGACGGCTATCTGGCGCCCTACAAGGTGATTCGGGTCGACCTGGACCGTGACCTGCAAGGATGGCGCCCCAGCGACGGCCAGACCGACATCCACGGCGAGGTGATCGAGGATCGTATCTACAACCAGCGCGACTTTGACCGTCACCTGATCCTGACGCAACGCACCAAGCTGGTCGCTCGAACCGTCACCGATTATCTGACCCAGACCGACCCGATGCAGAAGACCATCGTCTTCTGCGAGAATATCGATCATGCGGAGCGGATGCGCCAGGCGCTGGTCAATCTCAACCCTCAGCACGTGGCCAAGAACCGCAAGTACGTGATGCGCATCACCGGCGACGAGCTCGAGGGAAAGGCCGAGCTCGACCACTTCATCGACCCCGAAGAGCCCTACCCCGTCATCGCCGTCACCAGCAAGCTGATGACCACCGGCGTCGACGCCAAGACCTGCAAGCTGATCGTGCTCGACCAGCGCATCCAGTCGATGACCGAGTTCAAGCAGATCATCGGACGCGGCACGCGGATTGACGCCGACCACAACAAGTTCTGGTTCACCATCCTCGATTTCCGCAAGGCCACGGAGCTTTTCGCCGACCCCGCCTTCGACGGCGAACCAGAAAAGGTCTACGTACCCGGCGAAGGCGACCCGCTACTACCGGACGACGACGATGAAACCGAGGACAGCGTCGATGGAAACGCGCCCGCTGACGAAGACGGCGCATCCCCCGACGACGAGTCACCGAGCGATCCCGCCTTGCCCCCCGAAGGGGGCTGGGAGGATGACGAAGACGGCGGCATCGGCGAGCCGCCCAAGCGATACGTCGTCGATGACGTCACCGTGGCGGTCATCGGCCGGCGCGTGCAGTACCTGGGGCCGGACGGCAAGCTGATCACCGAAGAGCTGACCGACTACACTCGCAAGACGGTACGCGCCCACTACGCCACCCTGAAGGACTTCCTGCGCCGTTGGGAGGCCAGCGACCGCAAGCAGGCCGTGCTGGATGAGCTGGCTGAACAAGGCGTGTTCTGGGAAGACCTCACCAGCGAGGTCGAAAAGACACTCGGCGATACACCGGACCCCTTCGATGCCATCGTGCACATCGTCTACGGCCAGCCTGCACTCACCCGTCGCCAGCGCGCGGCCAAGGCCCGACAGTCGGACTATTTCACTCGCTACGAGGGCCAGGCCCGCGCCGTGCTGGACGCCCTGCTCGACAAGTACGCCGACAACGGCGTGGCCACCATCGAGGACACCAAGGTATTGAAGCTGGCACCACTGGACCGGCTCGGTACCCCCGTGGAGCTCGCCAAGGCCTTCGGCGGCAAAGCCGGCTATCGCGAGGCCGTGAGAGCCCTCGAGGAAACCCTCTACGCCGACGCCGCTACAGCCGGCTGACACAGCTAGGTACAATACGTCGCATTCTGCGCGCCGGCAGCCATGCCGGCGCGCTTTCGGTTATCGAGACGGGATTCCCATGAGCATCAGCACCACCATCAAGAGCATTCAGGACATCATGCGCAAGGACGTCGGCGTCGACGGCGACGCCCAGCGCATAGGCCAGCTGGTCTGGATGCTTTTTCTGAAGATCTACGATGACCGCGAGAAGGAGTGGGAGCTGGACTACGACGACTACGTCAGCCCCATCCCCGAACATCTGCGCTGGAGCAGCTGGGCCGCCGATCCAGAGGGGCTGACGGGCGAGGGCCTGAAGAGCTTCATCGACAACACCCTCTTTCCCGGGCTGCAACAGCTGGATGCCGGCGGCGACGCCCGCGCCGCCGTCATCCGCAGCGTGTTCGAGGATGCCTACAACTACATGAAGTCCGGCCATCTGCTGCGCCAGGTGATCAACCGCATTCAAGAAGGCATCGACTTCAACGCCTCTCAGCAGCGTCACGCTTTCGGCGACATGTACGAGCAGCTCCTCAAGGACCTGCAAAGCGCCGGTAATGCCGGTGAGTTCTACACGCCGCGCGCCGTGACCGAGTTCATGGTCAACCGCGTCGATCCCAAGCTTGCCGAGAGCGTGATGGACCCGGCCTGCGGCACCGGCGGCTTCCTCACCTGTGCAATCGAGCACAAGCGCAACCACTATGTGCGGACGCCCGCCGACGAGCAGACGCTGCAACTCAGCATCTACGGCTGGGAGAAGAAACCGCTGCCGCACCTGCTGGCCACCACCAACATGATCCTGCACGGCATCGAGGTCCCCAGCCAGATTCGTCACGACAACACCCTGAACCGTCCCTACCGGGACTGGGGCCCGAAGGAGCGGGTCGATGTGATCGTTGCCAACCCACCGTTCGGCGGCACCGAGGAAGACGGTATCGAGAACAACTTCCCGGCGGAATTCCGCACCCGTGAGACTGCCGACCTGTTCATGGCGCTGTTCATTCGCCTGCTGAAAAATAACGGCCGCGCCGCCGTTGTGCTGCCGGACGGCTTCCTGTTCGGCGAGGGCATGAAGACGCGCCTCAAGGAAAAGCTGCTCAGCGAGTGCAACCTGCACACCATCGTTCGCTTGCCCAACGGCGTGTTCAACCCCTACACCGGCATCAAGACCAACCTGCTGTTCTTCACCAAGGGGCAGCCCACCGAACAGGTGTGGTACTACGAGCACCCCTACCCCGAGGGCTACAAGAACTACAGCAAGACCAAGCCCATGCGCGCCGAGGAGTTCGCCACCGAGATCGACTGGTGGGGCGATGAGGCCGACGGCTTCGCCAGCCGCAAGGAAACCGAGCAGGCCTGGAAGGTCTGCATCGATGAGATCAAGGCACGCAACTACAACCTGGACATCAAGAATCCCTGGCAGGAAGAGCAGGTCAGCCACGACCCGGACGAGCTGCTCGCGCAATACGCTCGCCAGCAGGCCGAGACCCAGGAGCTGCGTGATCAGCTGAAGACCGTGCTCGGCGATGCGCTCAGTCATGAGCCGCAAGACCAGACCAAACCGCAGCAAGCGGAGGAGCCGGCATGAGCGCTCAGGAGATGATCACCGAGCACCTCGACCTCTGGACCGGCGCCGTGAAGCACAAAAGCGGCACTGGGCGAGGCAACCACGGGAAAATCGAGCTCACCGGCATCAAGAAGCTGCGCGAGCTGATCCTCGAGCTGGCTGTGCGCGGCAAGTTGGTGCAGCAGGACCCGAGTGACGAACCCGCCAGCGCGCTACTGGACCGTATCGCCGAGGAAAAGGCCCGGTTGGTCAAAGAAGGGAAGATCAAGAAGCCTAGGGCGTGTTGACGTTTCACATGGGCAGCCATAAAAAGCCGCAGGCCAAGGCCACCATGCTTTCGTAGTTTCGCTTGAGCTTGTCGTAACGCGTTGCGATGGCGCGATACGGCTTCAATCGAGCAAAGGCATTCTCAACCAGATGCCGATAGCGATATAAGCCTCTGTCCAGATTGGCATTTCCTTTCTTTGAGTTGCGTTTGCGTGGAATGACGGCAGCCATGCCCTTGGCTTCGATCTGTTCACGGATACGCTCGCTGTCATAGCCCTTGTCAGCCACCAATGCATCACCCGCTGGCAAATCGTCAATCAATGCCCGGGCTTCCGTGCTGTCGTGCACCTCACCCCCGGTTATTCTGAAGGTTATCGGTAGCCCATAGGCATCTACGGTCAAGTGGATCTTGCTGGTATTGCCTGCACGACTTTTGCCAATGGCTTCTGCGTCTTCCGTGGCAGCTCCGGTGCTGTCCTGGTGGGCCTTGACGTAGGAGCCATCAATGAACAGCCACTCAACATCAGGCTCCTCCACCAGAGAGCTGAAAAGCCTCATCAGCTTTCCACTCGCTGACCAGGCGTTAAAACGCTTGTAGACCGTGTTCCAGGGGCCAAACGTCTCCGGTAGGTCCCGCCACGGGCAGCCGGTGCGCATCCGATAAAGGATGCCTTCTATCGTGGTACGCAAGTCGGCCTTGTCATAAATACCTTGTTGAAGCAGGATAGGTTTCAGCTTCGACCAGTGTTCATCCGTGAGCATTTGTCGGGGCATGGCAGGCTTGCAGTTTGTTGGTGTGGGAACCTTTATTCTGCGAGCTTGCCCCTATCCTGCCAATACCCCTGCCATGAAACGTCAACAGGCCCTAGAAAACTGCCGGAGATTTCGGAGGAAGAGAAGCCATTTGAATTACCAGAGACTTGGTCCTGGATACGGCTTGGCAATATAAGTCAAATCAATCCAAGAAACGATGCTGAAGATGACTTACAAGCATCTTTCATCCCCATGCCGCTGATATCGACTTCATATAATGGCGAACATGACCAAGAGCCACGCCCATGGAGGGAGATGAAAAAAGGCTACACACACTTTGCTGATGGTGACATTGCCATTGCAAAAATAACTCCTTGTTTCGAAAACAGCAAGGCAGCAATCTTTAGCAGCTTAAAAAATGGTATTGGTGCTGGCACCACTGAACTTCATGTTGCTCGTCCCTTTGGAAATACACTGAACCCTCGCTATGTGCTTCTCTGTCTAAAATCTCCTCGCTTTCTGAGCAACGGAGAACGAAAAATGACTGGCTCCGCAGGACAGAAACGTGTCCCTAAAGACTTCTTTGCGGGAGATCCACTTCCTTTCGCACCTTTGCCAGAACAACACCGCATCGTCAAAAAGGTCGACGAGCTGATGACCCTCTGCGACCGCTTAGAGCAGCAGGTCGGCAACCAGTTGGAAGCCCATGAGGTGCTGGTCGACACCTTGCTCGATGCCCTGACTCGCTCGTCGGACGCCACCGAGCTGGCTGAGAACTGGGCCCGCGTTGCCGAACATTTCGATACCCTCTTCACCACCGAAGCCAGTATCGAAAAGCTTAAGCAGACCATTCTTCAGCTGGCGGTGATGGGGCGGCTGATGGAACAAAATTCGGATGATGAATCTGCAAGTAGCTTGCTGGCTCGATTGAGTAAGGAGCGGCAAGCGTGGTTAGAAGAAAATAAAGACAAAAACCCTGAGTGCGCAACGATGCTTCGCAAGCTCAAGAAGCTTAGCTCGCCGAATCCGCCTTTCGACCTCCCTTCAGGCTGGGCAGCTGCTCATTTAATCCAACTATGCAAGATACTTGTTGACTGTCATAACAAGACCGCACCTTATACTCCGTCCGGCATTCCTATCATTCGAACCTCAAATATAAGGGAAAGAGAATTTCGACTAAATGACGTAAAGTACGTTAGCAAGGAGACCTATGAATACTGGTCACGGCGCTGCCCTCCCGAACCAAAAGACATAATCTTTACTCGCGAAGCACCGATGGGTGAAGCCGCAATTATTCCAGAAGGCGAAAGGTGGTGCCTGGGGCAGAGAACCATGCTGATTCGCCCCATGCTTAATCACATCAATGAAGAGTATTTACTACTCGCATTAACTGAACCCAACCTTCTGAATCGTGCTACTGAAAAGGCAATTGGTTCAACAGTAAAGCACCTAAGGGTAGGTGACGTAGAAGCACTCGCTATTCCTGTTCCACCATTGAATGAACAAAACCGTATCGTCGAAAAGGTCAATGAGCTGATGGCCCTCTGCGACCAGCTAAAAACGCGCCTGAGCGAGTGCGGCAAGACCCGGTCCCAGCTCGCCGAGACGGTAGTGGAACAGGCGGTGAGCTGATGACCTACGATCGCCCTTGGAAGTCGTTTCAAGAGCAGTTAGCCCTACTCATGGAGCGCGGAATGCAGGTCGGCGATGAAAGCGCCGCTTTGGAATACCTGGAACGCGTCGGCTACTACCGTCTAAGCGCTTACTGGTACCCCTTCAGGGTCTTCGAGACGGTAGGTCATGACCAACATGACCGGCCAATCACCCACGCAACGGATAGCTTCGTTCCTGAAACCCAGTTCGTCGACGCGGTGCGGCTATATCTCTTCGACAAGGAGCTTCGACTTCGCCTGACCGATGCCCTGGAGCGCATCGAGATCTCGCTGCGCGTGGATATCGCCTATCGGCTGGGGGAGCGGGACGCCTTCGCGCATCTTCACCGAGGCACTTTCCACAAGTCTTTTGCTCGAAAGCCTGTCGGAAAGAAGCGTATAGAAGCTTTTGTAAGCTGGCAGGGGCATGCCAAACGGCTAGAAGATCGCTCTAAAGAAGACTTCGTCAAGCACTATCGGCAGAAGCACGGGCCGCGACTGCCGATCTGGGTCGCTATCGAGACTTGGGACTTCGGCACCCTCTCACATCTGTTTGCCATGATGAAGGTGCCGGACCAGAGCCACATAGCGCATAAATACGGCGTGCAAGACTGGGAGGTCTTTCAGACCTGGCTTAGGTCGCTGAACTACCTGCGTAACGTCTGCGCTCATCACAGCCGACTCTGGAATCGCAACGTCATCGACCAGCCCATGCTGCCCAAGCAGGGTGAGGTACCGTGGTGCGATGGGTTCAGAGACGCAAAGCGCCTCGCCCGCCCCTTCCTGCTATTGAGTATCGTGCGGCACATGACCCTGGTGGTCTGCCCCAATACCGAGTGGCATCGACGCCTACAGGCACATCTGGAACGTTTCCCGGTGCCGCATTCCAGGCGGAGGCTATCGCTGGAGGACATGGGGGCTCCACCGGGCTGGGAGCGCTGGTGGACCGAGTGAGGCGGTGAGAACACAAATAAGAACCCCCGCGTAAGCTCGTGAGAGCCAAGAGGCGGGGGCCGTGTTGATACCTATGATAGAGCACCACCCTGGGCGAGGCAACGCTTTTCTCTACCAAACGCAAGGAGGCACCTGGATGGCCATCGAGCAAGGAATCTGGAAGCTGGCAGGTACTACGGGCGAGCTGCCGCAGAAGCTGCGGCCCACTGGGCTCGCCGACGAGGGGCAGCTGGAAGATCAGATCATGCAGGATGTCTCGATCCTCAACCGGGATTGGCTGCTGATCGGTCGGCAGGTACGCACCGGCTTCGACAAGCTGATCGACCTGCTGGCCATCGACGCCAACGGCACGGTCATCGTCATCGAGCTCAAGCGCGACAAGACGCCCCGCGACGTGGTGGCTCAGGCCATCGACTATGCCTCCTGGGTCGTCACCCTGGCCGACTACCAGCTGATTGAGATCTACCAGGCCTTCGCCGAACGCTATCAGCGCCCTCACGCGTCTCTCGAGGACGCCTTCGAGGCCAAGTTCGGCATCACGCTGGACAGTGTCACCCTCAACGAGAATCACCAGCTGGTCGTCGTGGCCACCCAGCTCGACGCCAGCAGCGAGCGGATCATCAATTACCTCAACGAGCATGCCCAGCTCTCGATCAACGCCATGTTCTTCGCCGCCTTCGAGGACCAGGGCAACCATTACCTGAGCCGCGCCTGGATGATCGACCCGGACGAACCACCCCAGCCGGCCGCCCGCAAGGCACGTAAAGAGCCTTGGAACGGCGAATTCTACGCCTCCTTTGGCGATAACCGCCCTTGGGAGCTGGCACGACGCTACGGCTTCATTGCCGGCGGTGGTGCGGCCTGGTATTCGAAGACCCTCGCCATGCTCTCTGAGGGGGACCGGGTCTGGGTCAACATCCCCAAGACCGGCTATGTGGGCGTGGCCGAGGTGACCGGAGAGCGTTGCCGAGGCGACCATTTCACGGTGCAAACTGATCAGGCATGTCAGCGACTCCAGGATCTCACTACGGCCACCGAGTATCCGCAGATCCACCGGGCGACCGATGAAGACGACGAGGAGGCAGCGGAATATCTCGTGCCGGTCCGCTGGATCGCCTCATTTCCTGCCTCGCAGGCATTCAGCGAAGTCGGCCTGTTCGGCAATCAGAACACTGTCTGCAAACCCACGACACCAAAATGGGAGCATACAGTGACGCGCCTAAAGCAGTTATGGGACATAGACTGATATGCCAATCCCAGTTGGCAGCAATGTGGGAGCTTGGACACACTTTCAATTATCTTTCGAGCTTGAAGCTTAGTTGACTAGGGCCCGGCTCGCTCTCAGCCTGAGCTTCTACTGCATTCACTCCTCCTTCTACCATCTCTTCGACCCATAGCTCTCCGGAAAACTTGGCATTTTCGTATTCAACTCTCTTCATCCACTCAACATCGTGAGGTACAGCAAAGATCTCATATCCTGGGATCTCCCAATCACCCTCAAAATACCTCAGGACCCAGCCATAGCCGTCTTCTTGAGGGCACGGATCGATCTTGAAACTATATCGCGGCATTGCAATTCTCCTATGCTCAAACCAGATTCCAACGCTTTCGTCCACCGGAGACCAGTGCCATCACGCGCTCGTTAACCTCCCAGACTCTGTCCTGTAGCTCCTTGATGCTGATTTCTCCCTCACTCTGACCCTTGATCCGCATACGAGGTAAGCCCAAACGTCTGCCGCCCGAGTTTTCAATCACGTCAGTCAGTGAAAGAGAGGCCTGGATCAGGGCCGAGAGCTCTTCCTCGTTCATGACTGGCTGGCGTAGCAGCGTGGCCCGAATCAGTGCCGAAGACCAACGAGTGCGATTTGGGAACCCCTCATAGGCGGCTCGCTCTGCGATCAACTCCTGCTCCTGGCGAGTTAGTCGAATCGATAACTTGCAGGACTTGGGGCCCCGCATCATGTCTCGCCCTTCTTCGGCAATGCTCTCCCCGCAGACGCGCTGAATCATCTCCCGTAGTACGTCTGACTCCGAACGGCCAGATGCATCACAAAGGCGCTGCCAGGCTTCCTTCTCGGCTGGTTTCAGCCTGGTCTTGACCACTACTGTTTCTGTCATTTCGTCATCCTTCATCAGGTACTGCCCATCGAATCTGGTACCAAATGCCAGCACGCTGCCGGCAACTGCTACCACTTTGCGAATCCTGCCCTAGCCTCAGAATCGGTTATGTTTTTCGTACGCACGAAATTTTGGCTTCAGCAGTACTCTCTCGACGCTCCAAATAGGGCGGCGGTACCATGTGCTGGCACTTCGCGAATCCTGCCCTAGCTCTAAACCCATTCATTCTTTTCGTACGCACGAAAAAGATCTCGGGGACGTGCTAGGCTGCTCCGTTAGTAATACGCACGGTCCTGTCTCAAGCTTCCCGGACTTGCCTCGTTATAACCACTTCGTTTCGTGCGCACGAAAAGCCGCATGCCCTCCAGGCTGCGTTATCGTCCTCAACCCGCAGGGCTTCTCCATTAGTAATACGGACGGACCTGTCTCACACCTGCTCGTCGCCTGGGGCTGAGTCAGAGGCTTTGCCATTAGACATAGGGAAGGGACTTTGAACACTCTCGGTTGGTCCGGCTCCCGGTGGTGAAGCTTCAGTTTCAGTACGCACGCGCCGACGCCTGGCCATTTCAGCTTTCATCCAATGGCCGGCGGCACGCATCTCGGCTCGCAGCTCTTCGATCTCCTCGGGTGTCAAGCGTCGGTAGCTCACGGTGTCTCCTTCTGTCGGGTAGCACGCCGGAGCCCGGGATATATCGCTGCGCGCCATCGCCATTGGAGCACGCACACGGCGATACCTGTCGCACAGACAAAAAAGGTTCTAGCAATATCACCGTCGCCAGCAAGGGTGCCACTGACCAAGCCAGGTAGTTCAGGGAGCAACGCCACGGACAGCAGGATACCCACCACCAGTAGCATCCCGGAGAGTCCTAGCTCACCGCCTCGCTTTATCCGTGCCCAGCGGACGCGACAGGTATCTAACCACTTGATATTGGTATTCATGACTTAGCCTCCTGTCATCGTGTTGCCAGCACCGAAACGCTTCTGGTAGGCACGATAGGCAGACTTGGCGCCACGGTAAGGAGAGGTTGCCGCACTGCCTGCTAAGCGTGCATCACGTTGAACGCCGCGATACTGACGGCGGATGGCTGAGGGACGCATCGCGGACATAGCAGAGCCCAGAGCGCCCTGAGTTGCCAATGCCACACCACCGCCCAATGCAGAAGCAATGCCCGGCACCTGCTTAAGCACGAGGATGCCAAGAGCAAAAAAAGCAATCAGATAGGCGCTTGTGGTCATACTGGCCATGCTGCCTGCCGAGGATTCCACGATGTTCATGAACGCTTCGCTGACATCGATGACCATGCGCCCAATGGCGGAACCCAAAACCAGCAGCATGCCGAAATTGATCACCATGCCCAGCCAGCTCTCGAAAAAGCGTTGGGTGCTGTTAAACAGCAGGCCGATGATGAAGAGCGGACCAATTGCCAGCAGCACTGTGGTAGCGACCTTGCTGGCCAGTAAGAGGAACGCCACTACGATGGCAACACCACCACCAAACACCATGATCAGAATTGCCACTAAATACATGCCGAAATCACCACTCATGACTCCCGCTTTATCCCAGGCCTGATCAGCTACGGCGAGAACGCGGGAGAACAGGCTGTCCAAAATGGCCGCGGCACCTCCATTGGACCCCGTGATGACTGCTGCTACCTTTTCCGGGCCGTGAGCCAGCACGTCCACCACGACGCCCATATAGGTACCGACCGTCAGTCCCAATGTCATGATGAAGCCGATGCGAAGGATGCGAAAAACACCCTCCTGCAAGGGCTCACTGACTTTGCCAAACATCATCAAATAGCCCCAGATGGCAATCCAGACGATCAACATGCTGGTAAAAATTGGCGTGATGTAAGCGATGAGGTCAGTAGCCGTTTTGACGATGTACTGGTCCAGTGCCTGATCAACCACGGAGAACATGCCTTCAAACAGGTTCATGAGTCTTCCTCGCTTTTTAGGCTAGACAGATCGAGCTCGAAGGGCTCACCGCTAGACAGTGCCCGCTCCGCTTGGAGTGCATTAATGCAATTCGGCGCCTCCTGGAGTTCGCCAGGGTTGTTGCCACACGTCTCCAGTGTCACCTTGCGCTCGTCGTCATGCACTTTGTACCAGTCTACGGTCTGCACCGGGCCAGTATCCGGGGTGTCATCAAAGCACCCGGACTGCGCAACGCTGACCAGAACCACAACGGCAATATTTCGTGCGCACGAAATTTTTCTGGTACTCATAAGGCCTCCTTACCAATCAAGTTCGAACGGTTCCCCTGATGACGCGACACGCATCTGCTGAACCCGCTGAGCGCGAAGCGCCTGGTTGGCCTCGGCCTGCGAACGGAGCATGGACAGCTTGGCCATCTCGTTTTGCAGCATGACTTGTTCGGCGCCGATACGGGCCTGGAGATCCAGAACGTCTTTCTGGTCGGGGCTGTTGTTGACCTCAGCCACCAAGCCGGTCAGCTCGCTGAAACGCTCCTGAGCCTGTTCCAGGGACTTTTGGGACTGGCCAAGCCACGTCGCCGTGTTCTGGTTGCCGCTGTCGTACAGGTCCGCCACGTCACCGGACAGGCCGTGTTCGTTGGCGCTCCTGATACCGGCGTCGCTCAGCATCTGGTTAGGATCGACGTTCACGGCAGTGTCATAGGCCGAGTCGATGACGTTGCCCAGGCCACGAACCCCGCTCATGCTGTCCAACTCTTTGTTGGCCGTTTCGAGCTGGCTTTTCAGTTGCTCGATTTGGTTAAGCATGTGCTCGACCTGCAAAATCTGCTGAGTCAGGCTCGACAGGTCGATCACGGGAATCCCGCCCGCCATGGCTGGCTGCGAAAGACCGACGGTGGCCGCGAGAGCGACACCAGCGATTTTTCGTGCGCACGAAATTGTGATGCTCATGATCAAACCTCCTTTTGACGATTCTGGCGGGTCGCCTTGGCCTCCAGACGCCGCTTCGTTCTCTGGAGCGTGAGCGACCGTTTTTCAAAATCCAGGCTTTTCAAGTCGATGGACTCCATCACCTCTTTCATCTCCTCGATGCAGGTGAAGAAATCCTCGGGAAGGATTTCCAACTCCTCGGTCAGAAAATCGCTTGCGTAGCCGGCGATGATCACCAGAGCTCGAATCTCGCTCTGGATGGCATGCTGTTCGACCGCGTGTGACCGGTACAGCCGCGACAGCCCACTATCGGTGTAGGCGGGTGTGATACCCTGTTTGTTAGCCATGGATGCCTCCTATGCAGGCAGTCGTGGTTAGGCGCGGTCGGGGCCATCACCCCCGTTCCGCGCCGCTTGAGTTCTATGTGCGAAGGGTTCTGCGCATTTCTTCTACTGCAGGAGCTCCAACCTTGTCGCTGCCGTAATTCCTGGCTATGAGGTCTGCTCTTTGCTGGCCCAATAACTCAGCCATCTCCGCCCGAGTTAATTGTGATTCGGACCCAAGATAACTCTTGGCCTTGGCCGCCTCGCTTTTATTTCTTGATGTACTCTGTGTTGTATTCTCTGTAATAGATTTGCCCTTTGGTCGAATCAAGGTTTGACCATCCTGATCACCAGATTGGCCAGAAGGGATAGTAGAATCGACCAAAGGGAAAAACTGGGAATTACAATCACTTCCAGAAGGCTCGTCGTCGAATTGCTCCGCCAGAAGCTCAAGCAAGCGCTCGCAGTTCACCCTATACCACATTTTTGCAGGTACATCTCTTCTTTCCTCTTCCAATACGCCAATTTCCACTAGCGATTTCCTAGCATTAGCCTGCTGCTTTGGAGACAGTCCTGTTTCTGACTCCCAGCTATCTCTGCCACGCTGATTTTTATAAAACCACCCGCCTCTTTCCTCCGCCTTGGTGTTACGCGTCCAGTAAAATGCTTGGCTGAGGAAAACTGCACCAGGAACTGAAACGCCGGGAAGGAGCGTGAATGCGGCATGATAAGCAACTACCCTACCCAGGATCTTCTGTACTACCGAGGGACTAACACGCGCCATATTCAGAAGGCTCCAAATCCAGAGCGTCTTTGACTTGGAGCGTCCGGAAATAGACACGACGCCCTACCTTCACCATCGTCGGCTTCAGCTTTCGAGAGACCTCAGTATCTGAATAAAGAGAAACTCGCACACCATCGGGCGAACGACCAAGAAGATCCGCCAGGTCTGTTATGCTCATCAGTAGGCCGAACCGACCAACAAGATAGTCTTCGACTTTCATGGCTAGCACTCCATCAATCACATATCGACGTAATCAATGCTAACCAAGCAAAGCCAAAGCTCAAGCACGCGCCTCTTGCATAGCAATCAATGCACTAGATATTGATGATCAAAGTGTATTATCTTGAAGAAAAGCCGCACTAAAAACACGAGACATTACAGCAACTTAAATAAATAACAAAATTTAACAAATTGCACAGACGCGAAGACAAGGAGCTCAAGCGGAGCAATAATAAGAATAATAATAGCATTATTATTCTTATTATTTCTGAAAGAAATCCTCCTTTTGGCAGGGTGCTCAACACTCCTTTTACCACCGGTGACAAAGCACCGGCATCCGCGCAGCAAACAATGGTCAAGAAGTTTGGCTATTGAATATGAATTCGGTCTAGCTTCGAGACAAGATCTTCTGCTCTCAGATGGGTATACCGTCGCAACATCTGCATCGACTTGTGACCGCTGATCGCGGCGACTTCCTGATCGGATAGCCCAGCTTCCACCAACCGACTCACGGCCTCATGGCGCAGCTCATGGAAGCGGAAGTCATCGAGTCCGGCCTTCTTCTTCGCCTGGTTCCAGAGCTTGGTGTAGGCATAGGGGCCGCGCTTACCGTCTCCGCTAGGTTCACCGAAGAACACCAGGTCACTTCACGCTTTCCTTAGCCTCAGCCAACTGTTAATCAATTTTCTCCCCCACCGCATTCTTCAGCTCTTTTCCACGAGTAGCTATCTTTTCTTGAAGAACGCGAGAATAGCTTGATATTTCATCTCCCGTTTTAATCACTTTGGACAAACTAGTTTCCCATACGCCTCTTTCATCTTTAATATCAGTTCGCAAAACGCTCTCTTGGTGCCCCCAGAAAACATTAGCTTGCCCATAAATCTTGCAGACAGAATCACTCATCTCAGGATAATAAATATCTGAAATGGCTTTAGCCTCATGAAGCCGATGACAGCTCTCTACATATCTATCCCGAAACTCATGGAGTTTCATGTTATTATCAGACTGCATATAACTCATAGTTAGAGATGTCTCTAGCGAAACTCTTGACAATATCGCATGCATTTTTCTTAACTCTTCTCTCTCAATGGCCACTTCTGCCATAACACGCTCATGCAGCAATCTATCTGATTGAAGAGCAACATCCTTTTGGGCAGTAATCTCAGCAATCCTTACCTGATTTCTAACTGTTATTTTTGTCGTTATGTATGCGGCAACCGCACCGATAACAGCTCCCAAGAAAACGTACATCTCCTTAGGTAGGGCGGTCTCAAGTTCCAAGTGCAACGCTATTGAAGGGTGCTCGGACCGGCGACGGATTTCTTGAGCACCTCGGCGTAAACTTCCAGCGGCGTTCGCCAGTCCAGTGTCTTGCGCGGCCGGGTGTTCAGTGAGTCAGCGATCTCGTCGAGTTCTTCCTGGCTGTAGACCGACAGATCCGTGCCCTTCGGCAGGTACTGCCGCAACAGCCCGTTGGTATTCTCATTGGAGCCTCGCTGCCATGGGCTATGCGGGTCAGCGAAGTAGATCGCCGTACCGGTTTTCTGAGTGATCTCGGCATGCTTCACCATCTCTCTGCCTTGGTCGTACGTCATGGACAGGCGCAGAGCTCGCGGCACCTCATTGAGCTTGTCGCTGAAGCCAACGGCCGCCGCGGTGGCCGTGGTGCCATCCATCTTCGCCAGGATCACCAAGCGCGTGGTGCGCTCCACCAGCGTACCGACGGCGGAGCGATTGTTGGCACCGATGATGAGATCGCCCTCCCAATGGCCAGGCATCAGGCGGTCTTCGATCTCAGGCGGCCGCATATGGATGCTAACGAGCTCGGGAATCTGCTGGCGTCGATCCTTGCCACGGCTACGTGGCCGACGCTTGCCGTTGCCCTGCCGCAGGCAGGCGATGAGCTCTTTCTTGAGGCTGCCACGGGGCATCACATAGAGCGCGTTGTAGATGGCCTCATGCGAGACCTGTCGACGTGATTCGTTAGGGGGCGTTAACAATTAGGCCAGCCATATGGCGGCTGACACGAGGCAGAGGAGTGACTGGTAGTTTCTTGCCAGTCGCTCATAGCGTGTAGATAACCGCCGGAACTTCTTGATTTTCTGAAAGAACCTCTCCACCAGATTGCGATCTTGGTAACAGTGCCAGTCTACTTCAATGCGCGCCAAACGATTCTTTTTCGGAGGAATCACCGGCTCGGCACCTGCGGCCTGAATCATGTCCCGCAGAGCAGTGGAGTCATACCCCTTGTCGCCCAGCACTGCTTGCGGGGAAAAACCTTCCAGTAGAGCGGGAGCAGCACCATACTCCGACGCCTGGCCCGGTGTGAGAACCAATCGTACTGGGTTACCTAACGCATCGACTGCGGCATGAATTTTGGTGCTCAATCCGCCTCGAGATTTGCCCATGGCTTCGACGTCTTGCGTGTTTTTTTTGACGCTCCATGCTGGTGCACCCTGACGATGCTACCGTCGATCATCAGCTGCTCTAGATCGGGATCGTCGGCTACTGTGTCAAAAATACGCTGCCAAACGCCCTTTCGTGACCAACGGTTATACCGCATGTAGACGGTGTGCCAGCGCCCAAAAGATTCGGGAAGATCACGCCACGGGGCGCCGGTCCGAGCGATCCAGAGCACGGCTTCCACGAACAGGCGATTGTCCTTGGCAGTTACCCCACAGTCTGAGGCTTTGCCGGGGAGCAGGTGCTCGATTCGCTCCCACTGATCATCGCGTAACTTCAACCGACTCATGGCCCATCAAAATCTATGAATACTAAATCAGTTTAAACGAAACTAATGATTGTTAACACACCCTAGGAGACATGCGCTTCAGTGTGCGGGCTATCTGTTCCGGTGACCAGTACTTGCGCAGCAGGTAGACCACCACCTCGAAGAGTTCCCCGTCGGGATGCAGCTTGGGACGCTGACGTGGCCGATGCCGCGTCAGGCGAGCCCGGTAGCCCGCCAAGCCGGCATCGTAGCCCTTGAGGGGGTCGACCGTGTGGCGAGCGAGTTCTCGCGACACGGTGCTCGGTGCACGGCCCAGATGAGTGGCGATGGATCGGATTGAATGAGTCGCTCGCATCATCATGATGGCGGCTCGGTCTTCAGCAGTGAGATGGCGATAGCAATGAGTCATGGCAACACCGTACCTGATGGGTCATGTGTTGCACTTGGTCATTGAGACCGCCTAGGTAGCCATCGTTTAATGAAACACCCAGCATTTTTCACTCTCCATGCAAGATTTAGAAAACTCGTAACTAATGATCCCTTATACGATCCAGTTTTATAACCAAGTCCTCCGCCCTCAGGTGGGTATACCGTCGCAGCATCTGCATCGACTTGTGGCCACTGATCGCGGCGACCTCCTGATCGGACAATCCGGCCTCCACCAACCGGCTGACAGCCTCATGGCGTAGGTCGTGAAACCGAAAGTCATCGAGCCCGGCCTTCTTCTTCGCCTGGTTCCAGAGCTTGGTGTAGGCGTAGACATCATGGATTGACCTGCCCCACCTCAACGTCGTGGGTTATGTTGAGGTAGGGCAACAACACAGAGCCACTATTGAGGGAGGCAGGTCATGAAACAGTCTAACGCAACTCAGCCAGCTATTGTCGAGCGCACTGTTGCCCAGCGGGTTAGTGCTGCCAGCAACGTCCACGCCGCTTATATTGGCCTGGACGTGCACAAGGCGAGTATCTCCGTGGCAATCGCCGAGGCCGGACGCCAAGCTCCCGAGTTCCGCGGCGAAATTCCGAACGAGCCTCAGGCCATCGATAAGCTGGTTCGTCAGTTGAGTCAGCGTTTCGATGGGCAGCCGCTGTTATTCAGCTACGAAGCTGGCCCCTGTGGCTACGGGGTCTATCACCAGATTCAGGCCAGCGGCCATGATTGCGAGGTCGTTGCCCCGACGCTGATTCCTCAGCGCGCAGGGGATCGCATCAAGACCGACCGTCGCGATGCCAAGATGCTGGCTCGCCTGTCGCGCTCAGGAGAGCTGACACCGGTCTGGGTGCCAACGCCGGAACAGGAGGCGATTCGCGATCTGACGCGTGCCCGGGAAGACATGAAAGCCGCTGAGCTCCGCGCCCGACAGCGACTCAACGCCTTCTTGTTGCGGCACAGCAAGATCTACCCCGGCAAGAGCAAGTGGATACCGGCACACTTCCGCTGGCTGGAGACGGTGCGCTTCGACACCCCGGTTCAGCAGGTTGTGTTGCAGGAGTACGTCGACAACGTGAAAGATGCCCAGCGCCGTGTGGCGGGTCTCGAAAAACAGATGAGAGCGGTGTTACCAAACTGGTCACTGGCTCCGGTGGTCGAGGCCGTTCAGGCGATGCGGGGCGTGAGCCTGATCACGGCGATGACGGTGCTGGCCGAGCTGGGTGACATCAGTCGCTTCGACTCGCCCCGCCAGCTGATGGCCTACCTGGGCCTGGTGCCCAGCGAGCACTCGAGCGGGGGCAGTCGGCGCCAGGGCGGCATCACCAAGACCGGCAACGGCCATGTGCGACGAGTGCTGGTGGAGGCGGCCTGGAGCTACCGGTTCCCGGCCCGCAAGACGCGCATTATTGAGCAGCGCGCCGAGAAGACCTCGCCAACGGTGCAGGCGATCGCCTGGGAGGCACAGAAGCGACTGTGCGGGCGCTACCGCCGCCTGGCTGCCACGGGCAAGGCCAAGCAGCAAGTCACCACGGCGGTGGCGCGAGAAATGGCCGGCTTCCTGTGGGCGATTGCCTGCGAAGCGATGGGCAAACCGCACGGCAGCCGGGCCACCGCATGATGATCGCGCCTCAGTGCCTACGATTCAGGGAGCGTCGGGCCGGTGGGAGAACCCCTGACGCTCCTATGAGGCCCCCGCCCTGCGGGGCGGGGTGACCCTCGCTCGTAGACCAGGGTAGCTCCGCGACGAAGTGATGACAGGTCGGTAACCAACCCACGAATACCAGAGAGATCCACCGTCGCTGATAGCCCCTCGCTTCCTGATCCGTAGGCATTGAGGACAATCACACGTAGCAGAGTCAACCGACCCCTTGACGGGTCAATCCATACCAGGGGCCGCGTTTGCCATCCTTTCCAGGCTCGCCAAAGAACACCAGGTCACATTCAAGCGGTCGCACCGGATTGTTCAGCGCCTGCTTGAACACCTCGGTGGCGGACTGGGTCAGCGGCACCAGGCGGGCTTCGTTGTTCTTGGTGTCCGTGAGGAGCACCACGCGGCGTTTCACGTCGACCTGGGAGCGAGTGAGGGTCAGGATCTCCGACGAGCGCATGCCCGTCTCCAGGGCGATTCTGGCGATCCAGGCCAGCATGGGATTGCTGTGCTGACGCAGCACCGTGAACAGCCGCTTCTCTTCGTCGGGGCTCAGGCGCCGATCGCGTCCTTCCCCGGGGCTGGGCTTGCGGATGTTCTGGACGGGGTTGTAGGTCAAGCCCAGGCCCCATTCCTGGATGGCCACGGTGTAGAGATGGCCCAGCAAGGCAAGCTCCAGGCGCACGGTGTTGGGGCTGATAGGCTGACCACGATGGCCAATGCTGTTCAGACGGGTGTCACGGAAGTTGGCGATCAGCTCCGGCGTCAGGGCCGCGAGGGAGTACTTGCCCAAGTGCTCAATCAGCGTGTTGGCCTTGTGGCGTTCGCTCTTCTGGGTGCTGGGCTTCTTGGTAGGGGTAACGTCGGCCAGGTAGCGCTTGAGCGCGACTTCGAGCGTCATACGCTCCGAGGCGCTGCGCTGGATATAGACACCGCGCACCATTTCGTCTTCGGTGCGGCGTGCCCAGTCCTGGGCATCTCGCTTGGTACGGAAGGTCTTGGCGGTGGTGGGCCAGCCGGTCTTGCGAATGACGGCTTTCCAGCTACCGGCAGGGGTCTTGACGATGGTGGCCATGAAAGTCTCCAGGGGACTGAAGGATCGGCACTGTACCGAAACTGTACCCTTGGACTATGGGACTCACCAGTCAAAATTCATAAGGTGCTGATTTCATTGGTGGGCCCAGCTGGACTCGAACCAGCGACCAAGGGATTATGAGTCCCCTGCTCTAACCACTGAGCTATAGGCCCTTTGCGCGGGGGCGTATGATACCGAATACGGTGGGGTGAGGCTAGTCATTCTCGCTCCGATAAACAGCGGACACAGGAGTCTGCCTATGTGGCATCACAGTCATCGCCGGGCCTGCTTGCTGGGTATCGCCTGTATGAGTATGGTACTGCCGGCTCAGGCAGAGTGGGCGCTGGCGCCATCGGCCTCCCAGGTCGGGGTCACGATCACCGAGCGTACGGCTTCGGATACGGTGGCTCACCGGCATCGGCTGCGCGGGCTTGACGGCCAGATCGCCGATGACGGTACGCTGCGCCTGCCGCTGCGGCTGAGCCAGCTTGAGGTGCTGGACCGCTTTGACGAGCTGCCGGCCTGGCTTGCCGGGCTGGCGGACAAGCCGCTACTCACACTGTCCGCCAACGTGGACACGAGCCGCCTGGATGCCCTGACGCCGGGCAGCGAGCTGGTGGAGAACGTGGTGTTTCAGGCCCAGGGGCAGCAGGCACCGGTGCGGCTACGCTTCAGCCGGCTGGATGAGGAAAGCATTCGCGTGACTCAGGCCGAGCCGCTGTCGCTGGATGCCCGGGAAGTGCGCAGCGATCCAGTGGGCCGCAGCGTGCTGGCCCTGCTGGGCTACGACGATATACGCAATGCCATTCCCGTGTCCCTGGATGCGCGATTGGTTCGCGTCGCCGAGTCGACCGCTCCGCCCTGAATTTTAGCCCTGGAGTCAGATGCACGACGGCTGGCCGGGATGAGACAGGCGCTAAGCGCAGCGTCCAACCACCGTTAGCCAGCCGTTGTGACAGGGTCGCGGCACCCATGTATAATAAACGATAATACTGTTTATGTATTGCACGCCTTTTTTCATTATGGTGCGCGGCGCCAGGCGGGCCGTCCGGTAGATTCCGGGGCGGTGCGCTAGGGCCGTGCCCTAATGAGGGCGTGTTGTCTTTTCACCAACCAGGCATCGCTGATGGACGACACACAAGACGTCAAAATAAAGGTGCGCGGGTTAAGCAAGGTTTTTGGCAAACACCCCAAAAGCGCCTTGGAACTGCGTGATCAAGGCTTCGGACGTCCCGAAATTCTCGAAAAAACCGGCCAGACGCTGGCGCTTTCCAACATCGACTTCGACGTGTATGAAGGTGAGCTGCTGGTCATCATGGGGCTCTCGGGCTCGGGTAAATCCACCCTGATTCGCTGCCTCAACCGCCTGATTGATATTACCGAAGGGGAAGTCGTCATTGACGACGAAAACATCCCCAAGCTTAGCGACAAGGCGCTGCTGGAATGCCGCCGCCGACACTTTTCCATGGTATTCCAGAACTTTGCTCTCTTCCCCCACCGTACGGTGCAGAAAAACGCCGAATTCGGCCTGGAAATTCGCGGCATCAGCAAATCCGAGCGACACAAGCTGGCACGAAACTCGCTACACCAGGTCGGCCTAGACGGCTGGGAAGACGCCTACCCCAATCAGCTTTCCGGCGGCATGCAGCAGCGTGTCGGCCTTGCCCGGGCGCTGGCCAACGACGCCAGCGTTCTGCTGATGGACGAAGCCTTCTCGGCGCTTGACCCGCTGATCCGCAAGGACATGCAGCAGGAGCTGATGCAGCTGCAGGCCGAAACCCAGAAAACCACGGTGTTCATTACCCACGACCTCGACGAGGCGCTCAACATCGGTGACCGCATCGTGTTGCTCAAGGGCGGCGAGATCGTTCAGATCGGCACTCCCGAAGAAATTCTTACCAACCCGGCAGATGACTATGTCCGCCGCTTTATCGAAGGCGTGGACATGTCGCGCATTCTGACCGCGGAAAGCGCCATGCGCCGGGTTCGCTCCACCGCTCGCAGCAGCGACGGGCCGCGCACGGCGCTGCACAAGATGCGCGAAAACAGCATCGATTCCATCTACGTCGTCGATCGCAACCGCAAGCTGCTTGGCCTGCTCGAGGTCGATGAGGCCAGCCGGGCCGTCGACCAGGGCGCCGACACCATCGCTGACTACATGACCCAGGACTTCCGTCGCGTTACGCCCGACGAGCCGATGCAGAACCTGTTTGCCTTGTTCACCGAGAAGAGCTTTCCCATCGCCGTGGTAGACGACGAGCAGCGCCTGCTGGGCGTTGTGGTGAAAGGCGCCGTCCTGGATGAACTCGCACGGGCAGGAGATCAATGATGGATATCGTACGCATCCCCCTCGGGGACTGGATCGAAGGCGGCCTGGACTGGCTGACCAGCGAATATTCCGTGGTCACCCGGAGCATCTCCCGGGTGACCCAAAGCGGCATCGACGGTCTCAACGATGCGCTGATGTGGCTCCCCGAATGGGGGCTGATGGCGATCATCGTGCTGCTGTGCTGGCGCGCCTCTTCCATCCGCCTGGGCATCGGCGCGGCCGTCGGCCTGGCGCTTATCTGGAACATGGGGCTCTGGTTCCCGATGATCGAAACGCTGACGCTGGTGGTGATCGCCACCCTGGTGGCGGTGATCATCGCGGTGCCGGTGGGAATCGCCGCGGCGCTTTCCGAGCGGCTTTACCGAGCGCTCATGCCGGTGCTGGACTTCATGCAGACCATGCCGGCGTTCGTCTACCTGATTCCGGCTATTCCGTTTTTCGGTATCGGCTCGGTCTCGGCGATCTTTGCCACGGTGATTTTCTCCATGCCGCCGGCCATTCGCTTTACCACCCTGGGCATCCGCCAGGTACCGGGCGACCTCATCGAAGCCGCCGATGCCTACGGCGCCACCCGCGGTCAGAAGCTGGTCAAGGTGCAGCTACCGCTTTCCCTGCCGACGCTGATGGCGGGTATCAACCAGACCATCATGCTGGCGCTTTCCATGGTGGTCATCGCCGCGATGATCGGCGCTGACGGCCTGGGTAGCGAAGTCTGGCGTGCGATCCAGCGTCTGCGCCCGGGCGACGGCTTCGAAGCCGGCATCGCCGTGGTGATTCTGGCCATGCTGCTGGACCGCCTGACCCAGTCGCTGCGCCGCTAAGCGTTATCGATGGCGATGCGCCCCGGCTTGCCAAGTCGCGACGGCCTTGCCATCCTGTACCGGAGTGATGCAACGAACACACTGCTGTATCACAAATCCAGGGCGCCGCTGAGCGGCGCCTGACTATCACCAAGGGAGCAACGCTAATGACAACATCAATGCTGACAAAACGCATTCGCGTAACTTCGCTTGCCCTGCTCGCCGGCGCAGGCCTGGCGGCCGGCAGCACCGTCCATGCCCAGGACAAGGGTACGGTCAACCTGTCCTACGTCGAGTGGGCCTCTACCGTCGCCTCCACCGAGGTCATGAAGGTCGTCCTCGAGCAGGCCGGCTACGACGTGGAAACCTCCTCGCTGTCTGCCGCGGCCATGTGGCAGTCCGTTGCGACCGGCGATACCGACGCTTTCCTCGCCGGCTGGCTGCCCGCCACCCACGAGGACTACTACGCCGAGCTCGAGGATGAGCTAAACGATCTCGGCCCCAACCTTGAGGGCGCCAAGCTCGGCATGGTGGTGCCCGAATACAGCGACGTCGACTCCATCGAAGACATGAACGATCACGTCGACAGCTTCAACGGCAAGATCACCGGCATCGATCCGGGCGCCGGCGTCATGCGCCTGACCGAAAAAACCATCGACGAATACGACCTGGACTACGACCTGGTCAGCGGCAGCGGCGCGACCATGACTGCCGCGCTCAAGTCCGCCATCGACAGCAACGAGGACATCGCCGTGACCGGCTGGACGCCGCACTGGATGCTGGCTCGCTGGGACCTCAAGTTCCTCGACGACCCCAAGGAAACCTACGGCGGCTCCGAAAAGATCCACACCATTGCCCGCCAGGGCCTTGAAGACGACATGCCCGGCGCCTATGCGATTCTGGACGCGTTCGAGTGGTCTTCGGACGACATGAACGAAGTCATGCTGATGCAGGAAGAAGGCAATGATCCCGCAGCGGCCGCTGAAGAGTGGGTAGAAAACAACCCGGACAAGGTCAACGAATGGCTTGACAACTAAGGTCGGGCCCGATGCTGAAACAGCCACGCCTCGACGTGGCTGTTTTTATGCCTTGCATCTTTCTCAAGCCGGCAAAGGAGTCGTGTATGTTTGATCACATCATGGTGCCAATCGACCTTGGGTACGTGGAAACCCTGGAACCGGCGCTGGCCAAGGTGGCCGACCTGGCGCGCCACTACAACGCCACCATCACCTACGTGGGCGTGACGTCCAACTCGCCCAACAGCGTGGCCCGCACGCCGGAAGAATACCAGCAAAAGCTCGAAGCCTTTGCCCAAAAGCGCCACGCGGCTCACGGCCGCCCGGTCGCGGCGAAGGTCTACCGCTCCACCGACCCCATCGCCAACCTGGATGACCTGCTGCTCCAGGCCGTTGACGACGTCGGCGCGGATCTGGTCATCATGGCCACCCATCTGCCCCGCTCGCTGGATATCGTTCTGCCGGCCCACGGCGGCACCCTGGCATCGCGCACGTCCGCATCGGTCTTTCTGCTGCGCCACGACCAGGGCTGAGCGGAGCAGCTGCCCGACTGCCGGGCCTGCACCATCATGCATTGATATATCCATCGTCGCGCCTGAGGCGTTTGTAACGCTCTCGCAAGGAGCGCTTGCGTATAGAGCACTGGGGCGACGCACTTCCTGTTCACTTTGAAGGAAAATCGCTTATGGCCAACAAAGAAACGCCGGAGGCGTCAGAGCAAAGCGCCTCGGAAGGTATTCCCGCACCGGAGGGGGCGGCTAACCTGATCGACACCGATTATGTGATCGGCCAGGACAACATTGCCACCAGCCGGTTTGGTGTCCCCATCGACCTGCACAGCGTGGTGTTCACCGTCTCCTCGCTGGTGATCTTGCTGTTTGTGATCATCACCCTGGCGCTGCAGGATCAGGTCGCGCCGATGTTCACCGGCACCTTTGACTATTTGACCGGCAACCTGAGCTGGGTGTTTCTGGTTGGCGGCAACGTCTTTGTCCTGGTGGCCCTGGGGCTTGTGCTGTCGCCGCTGGGCAAGGTGCGCATCGGCGGTGCCAAGGCCACGCCCGACTTCAGCTATGCGGGCTGGTTTGCCATGCTGTTTGCCGCGGGCATGGGCATCGGCCTGATGTTCTACGGCGTGGGCGAGCCGCTGTCCCACTTCGGCACGGCGATGAGCGGCGCGGACGCGGCCCCGCTGGGCGGTGCCGAGGGTAACGCTGAGGCCTCGGCGACGCTGGCCATGGCGTCGACCATCTACCACTGGGGCCTCCACCCCTGGGGTGCCTATGCCATCGTCGGCCTGTCCCTTGCCATCTTCGCCTTCAACAAGGGGCTGCCGCTGACCATGCGCTCGATCTTCTACCCGATCCTCGGGGAGCGCATCTGGGGCTGGCCGGGCCACATCATCGATACGCTGGCCGTGTTTGCCACGCTGTTCGGGCTTGCCACCTCGCTGGGGCTGGGCGCCACCCAGGCCTCAACCGGCCTTAACTACCTCTTCAATATCCCCAACACCAACACCACCATGGTGGTGCTGATTCTCGGCATTACCGCCGTGGCGCTGGGCTCCGTGGTGGCCGGCGTGGACAAGGGCGTACAGCGCCTGTCCCAGCTCAACATGACGCTGGCCTTCCTGCTGCTGGTGTTCGTAATCGTCGTGGGGCCGACCCTTGCCATTGCTACCGGCTTTTTCAGCAACCTCGGCGCTTACGCGATGAACCTGCCGGCGCTGGCCAACCCCTTCGGCCGTGAGGACGCCGCCTTTGTGCACAGCTGGACGGCCTTCTACTGGGCCTGGTGGATTTCCTGGTCGCCCTTTGTCGGCATGTTTATCGCCCGGGTCAGCCGCGGCCGCAGCGTGCGCGAGTTTCTGATCGCCGTGCTGCTGGTGCCCATGCTGGTGTCCGTGCTGTGGATGACCGCCTTTGGCGGCACGGCCATTGATCAGGTCATTACCCAGGGTATCTCCAGCGTGCAGGACGCCGAACTGGACCTGCAGCTGTTTGCCATGCTCGGCGAGCTGCCGCTGTCCGCCATTACGTCCTTCGTCGGTATCGTGCTTGTCATCGTCTTCTTCGTGACCTCGTCGGACTCCGGCTCGCTGGTCATCGATTCGATCACCGCCGGCGGCAAGGTGGATGCGCCCAAGCCCCAGCGCATGTTCTGGGCCATCATCGAGGGCGGCATTGCCATTGCGCTGCTGCTGGGTGGCGGCCTGAGCGCGCTGCAGGCGGCGTCGGTTTCCACCGGCCTGCCGTTTACCGTGGTGCTGCTGTTCGGCTGCTACGGCCTGATCAAGGCACTGATGAGCGAGCCGCGCACCGTATAATCAAGGCAGCGTGCAAGAAAGCAAAAAAGGCAGCCTGAGAGCTAATGCCAGTCAGTTAAGCCTGTTCTCAATAAGTTGATCATGAGACCTTCCCGTGTCAGGCACACTGACACGGGAAGGTCCATGCATTTCAGCGACGCTATTGATGCCATCGCCAAGTCGGTACCCGACGATTTCTCCAGCCTCTCCGAGGTGCTCTCCCCTGAACTGATCGACACCTGTCTTGAAGAAGCCGGCGTGGCCACACTGCGCAAGCGTCGCCTGCCGTTGGACATGGTGGTCTGGGCGGTTGTCGGGATGGCCTTGTTTCGGCATATCCCGATGGGGCAGATCGTCAATCACCTCGACATCATGCTGCCCGGCAAGCGTCCCTTCGTCGCGCCCAGTGCCGTGGTGCAGGCACGTCAACGGCTTGGAGTGGAGCCCGTCAAGCGCGTCTTCGAGCAGACCCAGGCCCTGTGGCATCAGCAGACCCCTCACCCCCACTGGAGTGGTCTGACGTTACTGGGCGTTGATGGTGTGGTCTGGCGTACTCCTGACTCTCCCGAGAATCAGGCAGCCTTTGCGCGCACGCGCAATGCTCAGGGGGAGGCGAGCTATCCGCAGATTCGCATGGTGTGCCAGATGGAGCTGACCAGCCACCTGCTGACGGGATCCGCCTTCGACAGTGTCGCGAGCAGTGAAATGGAGCTGACCACTCAGCTCATCGGCAGCACCCCGGATCACTCCCTGACGCTGTTTGATCGTGGGTTCTACTCACTGGGTTTGCTGCATGCCTGGCAGAGCGCCGGCGAGCAGCGGCATTGGCTGATTCCTCTAAAGAAGGGAACACAGTATCAGGAAGAGCGCTCACTAGGCCGGCAGGATCGCCTGGTGACCCTGTCGACGTCACCTCAGGCGCGCAAGAAGTGGCCAGCCTTGCCGCCGACGATGACGGCGCGGCTGTTACGCCGCAAGGTGAACGGCAAGGAAGTGCAGATCCTGACCTCGATGACCGACCCGCTGCGCTTTCCGGCGGCGGATATCGTCGATCTCTACAGCCACCGCTGGGAAATCGAACTGGGCTACCGGGAAATGAAGCAATCTCTGCTGGGTAACCGCCTGACACTGCGTAGCCGCACCCCGGAGATGGTCTTTCAGGAGCTCTGGGGCACGTTGTTAGCCTATAACCTGATCCGCTTCCAGATGGCTCGCATGGCCTATAGCCTGGATGCCGTGCATCCCAATCAGCTCAGCTTCCATCAGGCTGCTCACTGGCTCATCAAGGAGTTAACGATCCTGCCCTGGGTCTCGCCAGGACGCGTGCCCGGCGTGGTTCAGTCGATGCTGGACATGGCACCTTCCTTCGTCCTGCCTGAACGACGCGAACGATCTTATCCTCGCTCAGTCAGGCGGCGACCACAGAAATACCCCACTAAGAAAAATGCCAGTCAGCGTTAACTGACTGGCATTACAGCCTGAGAGCTGCCTTTTTTGTGCCTGGCCGTTGGCTCGGCGCCGGCGTCAGCACCACAGATCGCCCAGCGGCGTCTCCGGACGATAGTGGGTGGCCACCTGCGCTTGCAGCAGCTCGGCGGTGGCCAGGGCATCCACCAGCGCGTGGTGGCCCTGATAGAGGGGCAGATGGTAGCGGGAGCGGCTGGCATTCAGCCGAATGGACACCGGCGAGCGGCCCAGCCAGCGGCGAAAACGGGCCCACCAGGTCTGGCGGTACAGCCGTGCCTCCAGCGACATGGTATCGATCATGGGAAACATGACCCCCTCCCCCCGGCGAGCGCGCACGGCGGCCTCCAGAAAGGGGCGTTCGATGTTGCGAAAGTGCACCACCACGATTCGCCCGGCGATGAGCGACAAAAGTTCGTTGATGATGGCGTCGAAATCCGGCGCGCCGGCAATTTCCGAGTGGGTGATGTGATGGTGGGTGATGGACGAGGCAAAAAGCGTCCGGGGCGGTTTCACCACCCAGTAGCGCCGCCGGGCCGGGGTAATGCGCGCCAGCGTAAAGGGCACTACGCCCAGGCTGACAATGGCATGGCGGCGCTCGTCCAGACCGGTGGTTTCCATGTCCAGCGCCGCCATCGGCACGTCGGTTATCGGCGTGTCCCACGACGGCAGCGGCGTGGCGAAATAGCGCTTGACGGCGGCGTCCCGGGCCGCATCGGCTCGGGCGCGCATGTAGGCAGCCCAATCGTCTCGAACGGTTTTCTGACGCGGCCGAATCGGCAGCATCAGCGCCGCTCCGTTTGCCCGCCGGCCATGGGATAGCGGAACTTGAGAAACTTCTGGGCGTTGCTCAGCACCTGGAAGGCGTCTTTCAGCGTGTGGCGCTCGCTGCTTTCGACGTTTTCCGGCTCGATGTTGTTATCCGGGTTGCGGTTCTTGTCAATGTCGATGGCCTGATGGCGCAGTCGCGACATGCACAGAAACTCGAAGGCATAGCGCAGCTTGTCGCTCACGCCCGAGGCCAGAAGCCGAGTCTGATGGATATCGTCAAGCCGCTCGAAGGTGTTCTGGGCGCTTGAGCCGCAGGCCAGGGCGTGGATGCGGATCAGATCCACCATGGGCGCCGTGCCGCGGCGCTTGAGGTTGATGGAGTTGTTGTGCTTGCCGTCCTTCTCCATCACGATCGTGCGGAAAAAGCCCAGCGGCGGCGTGCGGTTCAGGGCGTTGCGCGCCATGGCCGCGAGGAACCGCGACGAGCGCGGCGCCTGCTCCGTTATCAGGTCCTGCAGCTGCTCGACCAGCCCCGCCTCGCCGTAGGCGCTGTCCAGGTCGAAAAAGATCGAGCTGTGCAGCAGGGTCTCGGGCGTGGGCTCGTTGATCCACTCCCGAAAATAGCCTTTCCAGACGTCCAGCGGCTGGCGCCAGCGGGCGTTGGTGGCCATGATATCGCCCTTGCAATAGGTGTAGCCGCAGGCGTCCAGCCCGTCGCTGACGAAGGTCGCCAGCCGGCGAAAGTAGTCGTCGTGCTCTTCCGGATCAAAGGCGTTATCGAGCACCAGGGCGTTATCCTGATCGGTGACGATACCCTGCTCGTTGCGCGCCATGGAGCCGTTGACCATGAACGCATAGGGCACCGGCGGCGGGCCCAGCGACTCTTCGGCCAGCTCGCACAGCCGGCGGGTGAAACTGCGCCCGATGGTGGAAAGCGCGGTGCCGATCATCTGCGAATTGGCGCCCTCTCGCACCATCCGCACAAAGGCCGCGCGCACGTCCGGCGCCAGCCGCGCCAACCCTTCCACGCTCAGGCGGCTGAAAATGTTGCTCACCAGGTAGAGCCCGCTGTGGGTTTCGTAGCGGATGATGTCGGACAGATGGACGATCCCCAGGGGCCGCTGGCGGTGGAGCACCGGCAGGTGATGCACGTTGTTGCGCAGCATGGCCAGCATGGCTTCGTAGATCGAGACGTCCGCCTGCACGCTGATCAGCGCCCGGGAGACCACGTCGCCTATCGCCGTCTGCGCCGGCAGCCCCTGCGCGACGATGCGGGTACGAAAGTCGCTGTTGGTCATGATGCCGCGAATCCGGCACATCTCGTGGCCGTTGTGAAAGCAGCGCTGCGTGTCTTCGCTGCACGGCTCGGTGACCAGCAGCGCCGACGCCTGATCCTCGCTCATCTTGAGAGCCGCGTTTTGCACGCTGGTCTCCACGCCGACCATGACCGGCGCGCGCGACAAAAGGCGCCGTATCCGGGTGACCATCATGTCGTTGGCTTCGCGCTGCTCTTCGGCCGCGGTCTCGAGCCGCGGGCGCTCCAGCTCGACAAAGTCGGCAAAGTGCTCATCGGCGTCGCACAGCCGCTGAAAGACGGCGTCGGGGATGAAATAGATCAGCGTGTCTTCAATGGCCCTGGCCGGAAACCTCACCACGTGATCGCGCAGCAGATGAAAGTGGCCGAAGATGTCGCCTTCGCCCAGGCGGTTATACAGATCGCCCTGACGGCGATAGACCTCGACCGCGCCGCTGCGTATATAGCAGAACTCGTCGACGTCGGCATTCAGCAGCAGTATATCGCTGCCCGTCTTGAAGTAGCGCACCTCGATGTGCCCCGCCAGGTCTTCCAGAAGGGCTTCGCTCAGCGCATCAAAGGGCGGGAACTGGCTCATGTGCTGGCGAATTTCCATCAGCTCGGCGTCCATACTGCCTCCTGAGCGTTATCGATGACGGCATGGGCTTATTCTGGAACGCCTTTCGACCCCGGTAAAGCGCGGCGGGGAAAGCCCACAAAAAAATCCCGGCGCAAAACGCCGGGACGGTTCATGCCCTGCCGAAGGCAAAGCCTTGGGGGAGGCCTTCACGGCGCGAGGGGCGCCGGTTGAGCTTTGCCGCTGCGCTAACGTACCGGCGACTTGTCGCCTGTGGTAACGTGGCAGCCGGCTAATCGCGTCGAGGCGCCGGCAGGCCTCAGGACTGTCCGGCCATCTCCTGGACGCGCTGCATCATTTCCGGATCCTGCTGGATCGCCTGGCCAATGGCGTTGAAGGTATCGACGTCCAGACCGCTGTTCTCGACGATCTCGATCATTTTTTCGTTGGCTTCAGCACGAACTTCCTGCTGTGATTCTTCGTCTTCAGCCGACTGCAGACGCTCGGTATACTCTTGGGAGACAACGGCGATTTCCTGGGAGGCATCGGCGAACTGCTGCAGCTCCTGATCGCTGAAGTTCTGTGCCTGCGCTTCGGCGCTGGGCGCCTGGCTCTGGGCAGTATCCGCGGACTGTTGCGCCTGGACGGTGCCCGCCATCAGACCGGTGGCAAGCAGGGCTGCGGAGAACAAGGCAGTAAAACGTGGCATGAAACAAAACCTCATGGATGCATGTTGAATGTGTCCCTGTGACGGCGCTTTATCGCACAGGTTCCCACTTTCATGTTTCGAAATGTAATAAAGCCGCTCATCACCGTGCCGGACAGGCGTAAGCCGGCCGCCGGCCCCTCTTATTCTGGAGCAACGCGCGACATGATCCACCCTTCCCTGCGCCGGCCCGGCGCGCTTGGCCTGGCCGCCATGCCGGGACTGTTCGTGCTGCTGTGGAGCACGGGCTTCATCGGCGCCAAGTTCGGGCTGCCCTACGCCGAGCCGTTCACCTTTCTGTGGCTACGCTGCGCCTTTACGCTCCTTGCTCTGGTGCCGCTGGTGCTGGTCATGCGCATGCCCTGGCCGTCGGGCGCTGGGCTTTGGGGACACGTCGCCGTCTCCGGCCTGCTGGTCCACGGCGCCTATCTGGCCGGGGTGTTCTACAGCATCGAGCTTGGCATGCCCGCCGGGCTCACGGCCCTGCTGGTGGGCCTGCAGCCGCTGCTGACGGCGGCCTGCGCCGGGCCGCTTTTGGGCGAACGGCTGGGCAGGCTGCAGTGGCTGGGGCTGGCCCTGGGGCTGGTCGGTATCACGCTGGTGCTGGGCAGCAAGCTCGACTTCAGCGACTCGCTGTTTCAGGGCTTTGGTCTGGGCGCGCTGGCAAGCGTCACCGTCGCGCTGCTGGGCATTTCCCTGGGCACGCTTTACCAGAAGCGCTTTTGCACTCACATGCCGCTGCTCTCGGGCGCGGTCATCCAGTACCTGGCCGCGGGCGCCCTTTTCACACTGGGGGCTGGGCTGTTCGAAACGCGCCAGGTCACCTGGACGCCCACCTTCATCCTGACCCTTGGCTGGCTGGTGCTGATTTTATCCATCGCCGCGATCCTGCTGCTGCTCGCACTGATCAAAAAAGGGGCCGCGTCGCGGGTGGCTAGCCTGTTTTATCTGGTCCCGCCGGTGACCGCGCTGGAAGCCTGGTGGCTGTTCGACGAGCGCCTGCCCTGGTCGGGCCTTGCGGGCATGGCCGTTGCCATCGGCGGCGTGGTGCTGGTAGCCCGCACGGCACCCGCCGCCGGCAAACGCGGCTAACCCCGACAGCCGGCCGCCGCGCTGCCAAGGGCGAGTCACAGACTCATACGCACCAGGGGGAAAGCTACGGCTGGGTCAGGCGCTCGAGATAGCCGGTACCGCCGAGATTGCCCATCTGCCGGCGAATCCAGCGGCTGCGCTGGGCCACGTCCGGTGAGGGGGTAGCCGCGCTGCGGGTCAGCGGGCTTGGCAGAATCGCCGCCAAAAGGCTTGCCTGGCGGACGTCGAGCCGGCTTGCCGACACGCCGAAGTAGTGCTGCGCGGCGGCTTCCAGCCCGAACACGCCGCGGTCCCATTCGGCGACGTTGAGATAGACGTCGAGAATGCGCTGCTTGCCCCACAAAAGCTCGATGAGCAGAGTAAACCAGGCCTCGAGCCCTTTGCGCAGCCAGCTGCGCCCGCTCCACAGAAACACGTTCTTGGCGGTCTGCTGGCTAAGGGTGCTGGCACCGCGCAGACGCTCGCCGTTGAGCCGGGCAGCCAGCGCCCGACGCAGCTCGATAAAGTCAAACCCGCCGTGGCGCGGAAAGCGCTGATCTTCGGCGGCGATCACCGCGATGCGCGCCGTATCGCTGAGTGCGCTGCGGCCGCGCCAGCGGTAGTCGATGGAGAGCGGCTCGTGCGCTAACCAGCTTTGCACCTTGCGCTCGACCATCACCATCGAGCCCGGCAGCGGCACCACGCGAAACACCAGCACCGCCGCCAACGAAAGCAGCACCACGGCCAGCGCCAGCCGCCAGGCAAGGCGCCACAGGCGGCGCAAAAGCCCTTTTGAATGGCGACGCAAGACGCCGCCGCGGCGAGGCGTTGCCCCTTTCCGCGGCGGCACTGAGCGGCGCTTGTGACCGGGCTTTTTGGCCGCGGAGGGCGCCTGGGGTTTGCGAGCTTTGCGAGGTTTATTTATACAGCTGCTCGGCGTGGTAGCGCAGGTGGTCTTCAATGAACGAGGCAATGAAGAAGTAGCTGTGGTCATAGCCCGGCTGGCGGCGCAGCGTCAGCGGATGGTCGTGCTTTTGGCACACCGCTTCCAGGTTCTCGGGCTTGAGCTGCTCTTCCAGAAACTGGTCGGCCTCGCCCTGATCGATGAACAGCCGCTGGCGCGAAGCGCCGTTGGCCACCAGTTCGCAGGCGTCGTACTGGCGCCAGCGTGAAACGTCATCGCCCAGGTAGTGGGTAAATGCCTTTTGCCCCCAAGGGCAGTCCATCGGGTTGACCATCGGCGAAAACGCCGAGACCGAGCAAAAGCGGCCGGGATGGCGCAGGGCCAGCATCAAGGCGCCGTGCCCGCCCATGGAATGGCCGCTGATGGATTCGCGCCCGTTCACCGGGAACTGCAGGCGCATCACGGACGGCAGCTCCTCCACCAAGTAATCATACATGTGATAGTGGGCTTTCCACGGCTGCTGGGTGGCGTTGACGTAAAAGCCGGCGCCCGAGCCCAGGTCGTAGCTGTCATGCTCGCCGGGGAGGTCGGTGCCCCGCGGGCTGGTGTCCGGGCAGACAATGGCCACGCCAAGCTCCGCCGCCATCCGGTGAGCGCCGGCTTTCTGCATGAAGTTCTCGTCGTTGCAGGTCAGCCCCGACAGCCACCACAAAAGCGGCACTCGGCCCTCCTCGGCCTGGGGCGGCAGATAGACGGCAAAGATCATGTCGCAATCAAGCGCCCTCGAGTAGTGGCGATAGCGCCTGTGCCAGCCGCCGAAACTACGATTTTCCGACACTAACTCCAAGGTTTCACTCATGCTCATGGCAGGCTCCTGTTGATACCTGGCGCAGCGATGCGCGAGGCGCGGCACGCGGCCGCGCGAATGGAACTGGCGCTTGGTGCCAAGCGCGGGTGACGGCAGCCGTCACGCTCAATAGTGCAGCACGGTGCGGATGCTTTCACCGGCGTGCAGCAGGTCAAAGGCATCGTTGATCTTTTCGAACGGCATGTCGTGAGTCACGAAATCGTCGATGTTGATCTCGCCTTTCATGTACTGGTCGACATAGCCGGGAAGCTCGGTGCGACCCTTGACGCCGCCGAACGCCGAGCCTTTCCAGACCCGCCCGGTTACCAGCTGGAAGGGCCGGGTGGCGATTTCCTCGCCGGCGCCGGCGACGCCAATGATGATCGACTCGCCCCAGCCCTTGTGGCAGCACTCGAGCGCCGAGCGCATGACGTTGACGTTGCCGATACATTCAAAGGAGTAGTCCACGCCGCCGTCGGTGAGCTCGACGATGACTTCCTGGATCGAATCGCTGTAGTCCTTGGGATTGACGAAGTCGGTCGCGCCGAACTGCTCGGCCAGCTTGAACTTCTCCGGATTGACGTCGATGGCGATGATGCGGCTGGCCTTGGCCATCAGCGCGCCCTGGATGACGGCCAGGCCAATAGCGCCAAGGCCGAACACGGCCACCGTCGCCCCGGGCTCGACCTTGGCGGTGTTCATCACCGCGCCGATGCCGGTGGTCACGCCGCAGCCCAGCAGGCAGATCTTGTCCATGGGCGCTTCCTTGGAGACCACGGCCAGCGAGACTTCCGGTACCACCGTATACTCGCTGAAGGTGGAGCAGCCCATGTAGTGATGGAGCTTTTTACCGTCCAGGGAAAAGCGCGAAGTGCCGTCGGGCATTACCCCCTTGCCCTGGGTGGCGCGCACCGCACCGCACAGGTTGGTCTTGCCCGACAGGCAGAACTTGCACTGGCCGCACTCGGCGGTATACAGCGGAATAACGTGGTCGCCGGGCCTGACGCTGCTGACCCCGGGGCCGACGTCTTCCACAACGCCTGCGCCCTCGTGGCCCAGCACCGACGGAAAGTTGCCTTCCGGGTCGGCGCCGGACAGCGTATAGGCGTCGGTATGGCACACGCTGGTCGCCGCCAGCCGCACCAGCACCTCGCCTTCCTTTGGTCCTTCCACGTCGATCTCGGCAAGCTCCAGCGGCTTGCCGGCTTCCAGCGCCACGGCAGCACGTGATTTCATGATCGGTCTCCTCGTCGATTGCACCGCCCGGCACGGCCTGCAAGCCGGGCATTAGCGCATGATATACCTTATATATTACAGCATCTTGCTGTTTTTGCAGCCATGCCGCACAGCACCACGCTAACACAGCTGGCACCGGGCCCCGGTGTCTTTTATCCGACCGGCACGGACCCTGCCCCGGCGTTACCCGCGAAAGCCTGCCTTTAACCGATGATGTTATCCAGGCCTTCGGCTAACGTTCAGAGTCGTACTACAGGCGCTTCCCTTCACACCGAGATAGCGGGTAAATTTGCCAGCTTGGCTGGATGCGCGTCAGAACACAACGCGATATACTCACATACATCTTTGCATGTTTAACCACCGACCGGATCCGCCGGCCTGCGCCGGTGGGCGTTTCAGGACGTATAATGCCCTATTCTCAATCTTCGTGGCCCATCCATACCGGCGCGCTCTTTCTGCGCGCCACGCTGTATCTCCTTGTCACCGGCGCCATTGCCCAGGGGGCCTATATGGAGGCCCTGTATCTGCCCAAAAAGCTGCAGTTTTCCGAGCTGGGCTTCACCGAGCTCAACCAGACAATATTTCTGGCGCTCTCCTGCGGCATCCTGCTCTATGTGCGCCAGCGGCTTAAGGTATGGCCCATGGTCACGCTGCTGCTGCTGGCGTTTATCGGCTCGTCGCTGATCCGCGAGCAGGACGCCCTGCTCGACCACTACGCCGGCCGGCACGTCTGGAAGATACTCGTCACCATTGTCATTCTGCCCATTGTGGTGTGGGTCGGAATTCACTGGCGGCGTTTCCTCGACGAGCTTTACGAGTACGGCAACAGTTTTTCGCTGGGGCTGTTTACCGCCGGCCTTTTCACCACCTACGCCTTTTCCCGGCTGTACGGGCGCAAGATCTTCTGGCAGGCCATCATGGAAGACCGCTACCTGGGCGACATCAAAAGCATGGCGGAAGAAGTCGTGGAGCTGCTCGGCTACAGCCTGATCCTGTTTGCCATGATCGAGCTCTTGCTGCTGGCACGGCGTATTTACCGTGCCCGACAGCAGGCCGCATCAGGCAGCTGACGCGGTTGCACCGTCCTCAGCGGACGTCGTAAAAAAAGCCCGCCGGTGAATTCACGGCGGGCTTTTTCGTGCGCTCTGCTGTTGGCCAGGCGGGAGCTAAAGGCACCCTACTCGTCAAGGAAGGAGCGCAGCGGCTCCGAGCGGCTCGGATGGCGCAGCTTGCGCAGCGCCTTGGCTTCGATCTGGCGAATGCGCTCCCGGGTAACGTCGAACTGCTTGCCCACCTCTTCCAGGGTATGGTCGGTGTTCATGTCGATACCGAAGCGCATGCGCAGCACCTTGGCTTCCCGCGCGGTGAGCCCGCCCAGCACGTTGCGCGTGGACTCGACCAGGCCTTCGCCGGTGGCCAGATCAACTGGCAGCATCATGGTGCTGTCCTCGATGAAGTCGCCCAGGTGGGAATCGTCGTCGTCACCGATGGGCGTCTCCATGGAGATCGGCTCCTTGGCGATCTTGAGCACCTTGCGCACCTTGTCCTCGGACATTTCCAGGCGCTCGCCCAGCTCTTCCGGGGTGGGCTCGCGGCCCATTTCCTGGAGCATCTGGCGCGACACCCGGTTGAGCTTGTTGATGGTCTCGATCATGTGCACCGGAATGCGGATGGTGCGCGCCTGATCGGCGATCGAGCGGGTAATCGCCTGGCGAATCCACCAGGTGGCGTAGGTCGAGAACTTGTAGCCGCGGCGATATTCGAACTTGTCCACCGCCTTCATCAGGCCGATGTTGCCCTCCTGGATCAGGTCCAGGAACTGCAGGCCGCGGTTGGTGTACTTCTTGGCAATCGAAATCACCAGGCGCAGGTTGGCCTCGACCATTTCCTTCTTCGCCCGGCGCGCCTTGGCCTCGCCGATGGAGAGCTTGCGGTTGACTTCCTTGAGCTCGCCAACGCTCAGATGCACCATGTTTTCCTCGAAGGCAATCTTGCGCTGGTGGCGGCGGATATCGGCGCGCAGCGGTTCGAGACGGTCGGCGTAGCGCGGCGCGGCTTCCTGGAAGTCGTCCAGCCAGCCCTTGCGCGACTCGTTGCCGGGGAACGTCTTGATGAACGTCTTGCGCGGCACCTTGGCCTTTTTCACACACAGCTGCATGATGGCCTTTTCCTGGGCGCGCACCTGCTCCACGCTGACACGCACCTGGCCCACCAAGCGCTCGAAGTGCTTGGGCACCAGCTTGATCGGCGAAAACAGCTCGGCGAGCCGGGCCTGGCGCGCCTTGAGCTCTTCGCTGCCACGGCCGTATTTTTCGAACGCCTCCTCGACGGCAGCGTTTTTCTCGCGGATCTGCTCGAAGCGCGCCCGGGCCTCTTCCGGGTTCGGCCCGCCCTCGTTGGCAGTGGTTTCTTCTTCCTCGTCGTCGGGATCGTCGCTGAGCTCGGGCTCGATATCCTCGGGCTCGGCCACGTTGGGAATCCCGCCGTCGGGGTCGATGAAGCCGGAAAACAGGTCCGACAGCCGGCCCGGGGCCTCTTCGTCCTGGGTGGCGTCGTAGGCGTCAAGAATCGAGCTCACCGCACCGGGCAGGTAGGCCAGCGCCGACATCACGGCGCGGGTGCCTTCCTCGATGCGCTTGGCGATCTCGATCTCGCCTTCCCGGGTCAAAAGCTCCACCGTGCCCATCTCGCGCATGTACATGCGCACCGGATCGGTGGTGCGGCCCACGTCGCTTTCCACGGCGGCAAGGGCCGCGACCGCTTCCTCGGCGGCGGACTCGTCGGTGGACTGGTCCGACATCATCAGGGTGTCTTCGTCAGGCGCGACTTCGACGACGCTGATCCCCATATCGTTGATCATACCGATGATGTCTTCCACCTGATCGGGATCGGCGATATCCTCGGGTAGATGATCGTTGACCTCGGCATAGGTAAGATAGCCCTGCTCCTTACCCCGCGCGATCAACTCCTTCAGACGTGACTGCTGCTGCGCATTTCCAGCCATAGAAACCCTATCTCGACGAAGAAGAATGAAGCACCTGACGCGCAAGCGACGTGCCCAAAGCGCCCGGAAAGCCGAACAGTATAGCCTCGGCTGCGAGCAGCTGCCAGCACGGTCTATTTGCGCCGTTATTCAGGTGTGTTAGCTTGTTTGGTTTAGCCAGCATCTGGCAATTGGTCAACTATGTGGTAGCAAAAGGCGGCAAATTCAACCCCGGGTGCACTTTGCGGTGCCCGCCCGGCAGTCCGCCGCTCGCCTCGCCGGCCCTTTTTACTGCGTCCCGGCAAGCTCCACCAGCAGGCTAGCCAGACGCTCTTTCTGCGCCTTGTCCAGCTTCTCTCCGGCCCGCTCCCGGGCCAGCAAGGCCTCGTATTCTTCCCGCGGCGAGCGCGTCCGCTGCGTACGCTGCAGGTACCCCACCAGCCCTTCGAGCTCGGCCTGGCGCGCCGAGCGCGGAATCAATAGCTCCCGCCTGGCCAGCGCCCCGAGCGTGCGGCCCTGGGCGCTGCCCTGAAAATGCGACAGCACCACCTGGGGGCTTTGATAGCGCCCGGCCTGCAACAGCGCAACCAGCTCGCGGCACAGCTGCCCCGCGGCGCTTTCCGGCAGCCACTCCAGCGTTTCGGGCAGCGCCTCTACCAGGCGCGGCTCGTGCAGGAGCAGCTGCAGCACACGTTCCTCGGGCGACAGCACCTCGAGCGCCGGGGTGTCCGTCGATACCGCCTCGACCGGCTCTGCCGCCTGCGGCGGCCGGGAAGACGATGCCGGCTCGGCGGCGGGCTCGGACCGGGCCTGCTGGCGGGCCAGCAGCGTTTCCAGCTGCGTCTGACGCAGGCCGCTACGCTCGGCAAGCTCTTCCAGCAGCATGGATTGGAGCATGCCGTCGGGCATTTTGTTCACTGCTGCCAGCACGTCGCTGGCAAACCGTTCGCGCCCTTCCACTGCCTGCAGGTCGCGCCCTTCCGCTGCCTGCTCGAACAGAAACTCCGACAGCGGCATCGCACAGGTCACCCGGTCGGTAAACGCCTGGGCGCCTTCCCGGCGGACCAGGTCATCCGGATCGTCGCCTTCGGGCAGAAACAGAAAGCGCGCCTCGCGCCCGTCGAGCATCTGCGGCAGCGCCGTTTCCAGCGCCCGGCGCGCGGCCTGGCGACCGGCGCGGTCGCCGTCAAAGCAGAAAACCACCCGGCTGACCAGGCGAAACAGCCGCTTCAGGTGCTCTTCGGTGGTGGCCGTTCCCAGGGTGGCCACGGCGTTGCGCACGCCGAACTGGGCCAGCGCCACCACGTCCATGTAGCCCTCGACGATGACCAGCTGCTCGGGGCGCTTAGGCGCCCGGCGCGCTTCGTAAAGGCCGTAAAGTTCGCGTCCCTTGTGAAACACCGGGGTTTCCGGCGAGTTCAGATACTTGGGCTTGGCATCCCCCAGCACTCGGCCGCCGAAGGCCACGGTGCGCCCGCGGCCGTCGCGAATAGGGAACATCACCCGGTCGCGGAAGCGGTCGTAGGTGCGCCCGCTGTCTTCGCGGTGGATCAGCAGGCCGTACTCGATCTGCACCGCTTCGCTGACGCCGCGCTCGTCAAGGTGGCGCTTGAGCGCCTCCCAGCTGTCCGGGGCGTAGCCGATGCCGTAGGTGTCGATCACCTCCGCCGACAGCCCGCGCTGCTCCAGATAGCGACGCGCCGCCCGGCCTTCGGGCATCACCCGCCGCTCGCGGTAGAAATTCGCGGCCAGCTCCAGCAGGTTAGCGCCCTGCTTGCGCTTTTTTTCGCGCTGGCGGGCGTGGGGGTCGTCGGCGCCTTCGCGCTCGACCTCAAGTCCAAGGCTCGATGCCAGCTGCTCCACTGCGTCAGGGAAGCCCAGCCGCTCGTATTCCATCAAAAAACGCAGGGCGTTACCGTGGGCGCCGCAGCCGAAGCAGTGGTAAAACTGCTTGTCGGCGCTAACGGTAAAGGACGGCGACTTTTCCTGGTGGAAGGGGCAGAGCCCCGAATGGTTGCGGCCGGTCTTTTTCAGCTGCACCCGGGCGCCGACGACTTCCACCACGTCCACCCGGGCGAGCAGGTCATCGATAAAATGCTGCGGAATACGGCCAGCCATGGACTTCTGCCTCCGACCGTTACGGCCCGCGCCTGCCGGGCCTGGGATGCTGCCAGGCTGAGGTGATGCCACCTTGTCGTTTATGGCATCACCGCAGCCCGCCGGCGCTTATTGACGAACAAAAAACAAACGGCCACCGGACGGCGGCCGTTTGGCGTCCTTCCAGGAAGAGCGGCCCTGCCACCCTTCCGGTACGGATCAATAGAGCCGTTCGAACCGCTTGCGCTCACGCTGAAGCTTTTTCGCGTGGCGCTTGACCGCGGCAGCCGCCTTGCGCTTGCGTTCGGCCGTCGGCTTTTCGTAGCTTTCGCGACGACGGACCTCGGACAAAACGCCGGCTTTTTCACAGGAACGCTTGAAACGACGCAGGGCGACGTCAAACGGCTCGTTATCGCGTACTTTTACAGAAGGCATTAAGCACTCACCTACCTTTAAGGAGTCTTGATTTCGGATAGCCCGTACACGCGCAAGGCGCGTTAGACACCTTTCGTGCACGATCTGAGTCTACAGCGCCCAGTATTTTAGTAGCGCGCCCACTTTTTTGCAAACGACCCCGGGGATTTTCGCTCAACGCCGGCGAACGAAGATGCTAGACTTGCCGGTTTACTCTGCCTGTCTTTCAGGTCTTTACGTCACGGGGAAAACCGCTATGCGCGTACTGGGCATCGAAACGTCCTGCGATGAAACCGGCGTGGCCGTTTACGACACCGCACCTGGCGGCGGCCTGCTGGCTGACGCCCTGTACAGCCAGGTGGCCATGCACGCCGAATACGGCGGCGTGGTGCCGGAGCTGGCATCGCGCGACCACACCCGCAAGCTGCTGCCGCTGGTAGAGCAGGTGCTGGCAGACGCGGACATGGCTCGCGGCGAGCTTGACGGCATCGCCTACACCGCCGGGCCCGGGCTGGTCGGGGCGCTGATGGTGGGGGCGGCCACCGCTCACGGCATGGCCCGGGCGCTGAATATCCCCGTTCTTGGCGTGCACCACATGGAAGGCCACCTGCTGGCGCCGATGCTGGAAGACGAGGCCCCGGCCTTCCCGTTCGTCGCGCTGCTGGTTTCCGGCGGGCACACCCAGCTGGTGGCGGTGAAGGGCCTGGGCGAATATCGTCTGCTCGGCGAATCCGTGGACGACGCCGCCGGCGAGGCCTTCGACAAGACCGCCAAGATGCTCAGGCTGCCCTACCCCGGCGGCCCCCACGTGGCGAAGCTTGCCAAACAGGGCGACCCCGGGCGGTTCCGCTTCCCGCGCCCGATGACCGACCGCCCGGGGCTCGACTTCAGCTTCTCGGGGCTAAAGACCCATACCCTGACCGCCATTCGCAAGCTCGACGACGCCGGCGAGCTCACCTCCCGGGGCCGGGCTGATATCGCCCGGGCCTTCGAGGACGCCGTGGTCGACACTATGGTGATCAAATGCCGCCGAGCGCTGGACGACACCGGCCTCAAGCGGCTGGTGGTCGCCGGCGGGGTCAGCGCCAACGTGCGGCTGCGCGAAGGGCTCGACCAGGCCTGCGCCAAGCGCCGCGCCGGGGTCTTCTATCCCCGGGGGCGCTTTTGCACCGACAACGGCGCGATGATTGCCTACGTCGGCGCCAGGCGCCTGGAAACCGGCGAGCGCGACGTAACCGGGCAGATGCAGGCCACCCCGCGCTGGCCGCTGGAGCAGCTGAGCGCTCCCGACTACGCCGGCACAAAAGCGGAGAGCTGAGCGCCATGACGGATCGTATTATCATTGAGGCGCTCGAGGTGGAAACGGTAATCGGCGCCTACGACTGGGAGCGAACCCTCCAGCAGCGTCTGAGTCTGGACCTGGAGCTGGCCACGGATATTCGCCCGGCGGCGGCCACGGACGACCTGGCGCTCGCGCTTGACTACGCCGCCCTCTGCGAGCGCATTCAGGCGTTCGCCGCCGAGCATCAGTTCGAGCTGGTGGAAACCTTCGCCGAGCGGCTGGTGGCCACCCTGCGCGAGGAGTTCGGCATCACAGGCGTCACGCTCACCCTGCGCAAGCCCGGCGCGGTGCCGGCGGCGGCAAGCGTGGGCCTGAAGATCACCCGGGGGCGTTTTGCCGCCCCGGCGCCTGAAGACAGCGGCACTTGAGCGAGAGCGCTGAACGGCTGGTGCTGCTGGGCCTTGGCAGCAACAAAAACGCCCTTGCCAACCTGCGCCGCTGCCTTGGCGCGCTTGAAGCGCGCTTCGGCAAGGTGAAGGCCTCCACGGTCTACCAGAGCGCGGACGTGAGCGCCTGCGTTCAAGACGCCGCCACTGCCTGCGCTACGCCGGTGTTTCATAACATGGTGGCGGCCTTTCATAGCGCCGCCGAGCCCGCCGCGATAAAGCGCTGGAGCAAGGCCCAGGAGCGCGCCCAGGGCCGCCTGCCCCCAAGCGCCGGCGCGAACACCCACCCCATCGACATCGACCTTCTCGCCGTGGGCGAGCTGTGCGGCGAATTCGACAGCGAACTTGGCGCCATCCGCCTGCCCCACGACGACATGCTCGCCCACGCCTTTGTGCTCAGGCCGCTGGCCGAGCTTGTGCCCCAGGCTCGCCATCCAGGCGCCGGCAAGACCTATGCCGAACTCTGGGCAAGCGCCCGTGCCACCGCCTCTCCGCGGCTAACGCCGATCTGTTTACCCAGCGCCGCGCCCTTGTAGCCCTCTGCCATCAGCACCTGGGGATTGACCGCCGTTGCCTGCTCGAGCGCCTGCTCGAGCGCTTCGTGGCGCTCGGGCGCCAGCGCTTTCACCAGCGCCAGCTGGGCCCGGGCACGCTCGGGCTTGCGCCAGCTGTCCTGGCCGTCAAGCCAGGCCATCACCGCTTTTGCCGTCAGCGGCTCGCCGAGCAGCCGCGCCGTAGCCGCGCTCTGGCGGGCCAGCTGCGCCACGCCCCGGGGCAGCTTCAGCCGCGCGGCCAGCGCCGCCCGGCCGTTATCGTCAAGGGGGGTCACCAGCCTGGCGTAGCGCCAGTGGGCCAGGGGCGTTTCGGGCCAGTCGGGCACGCTCTTCATGGCGTCCAGGCACTTATCAAGTCCGGCTTCGGCGAGCTCCGGCCACCAGGCACCGAGCGCGCCGCACTCGGCCAGCGCGCAAAAATACGCGCCGGGGTTTGGTTCGCCCAGGGCTTTCTCGGTTTCCGTCCAGACGCGCTCCGCGGCCAGGTGCAAAAGCTCGCCGCTGCGGCTCACTTCGCGCATCAGCGCCTGAGTCTGCGGGGCCACGGTGAAGCCCAGATGGGCGTAGCGGGCAAGAAAGCGCGCGGTGCGCAGCACCCGCAGCGGGTCTTCGGCAAAGGCGTCGGAGACGTGGCGCAGCGCCCGGCGCTCAAGATCCTCGCGGCCGCCGTAGGGGTCGACAAGCGTGCCGTCCGGCGCTTCGGCGATGGCGTTGATGGTCAGATCCCGGCGGGCCAGATCGTCTGCCAGCGTCACGTCGGGACTTGCGTGGACGGCAAAGCCCGAGTAGCCGTGGCCGGCCTTGCGCTCGGTGCGCGCCAGAGCATACTCCTCGGCGGTCTCGGGGTGGAGAAACACCGGGAAATCCCGGCCCACGGGCTTGAAACCGCGCCGGCGCATGTCGTCGGGCGTGGCACCCACCACGACCCAGTCGTTGTCCCACACCGGGCGGCCGAGCAGCGCATCGCGCACCGCGCCGCCCACGCGGTAGACGTCCAGGCCGGCCTCGGGCGCCGACGGGTTCGCTGGCGGCTCGGGCATCAGGCCTCCTGGGGCTGGCGGCTGGGCACGCGGGTGCGCTGCCCGGTCTCGAGCTCAAGCGCGGTCAAGGAGCCGCCCCAGGCGCAGCCGGTATCCAGCGCTCGGGCGTCCACCCGGGCGCCGGGCGTCTGGCCCTCCAGGGCCGCCCAGTGGCCGAACAGCAGGGTGGCATCGTCTTCCCGGGGGAAGCGGAACCAGGGTTTGAAGCCCTCGGGGGCGCTGGCCAGACCGCGCTTGGCGGTAAACTCCAGCCGCCCGCCCGGGCTGATAAAGCGCATGCGCGTCATGACGTTGACGATAAAGCGCAGCCGATCCATGCCTTCCAGGTCATCGCGCCAGCGGTCGGGCTGGTCGCCAAACAGCCGTGCCAGAAAGTCCCCGGCCTGTTCGCCGGCAAGCGCCGCTTCCACTTCGGCGGCCAGGGACTGGGCCTGATCGAGCCCCCACTCGGGCAAAAGCCCGGCGTGAACCATCAGCGTTCTTTCCCGGCGCACCGTCAGCGGCCGGCTTTGCAGCCAGTCCAGCAGCGCGCCGCCGTCGGCGGCGTTGACGATGGAGGCAAAGGCGCTGCGGGGCTTGATCCTGCCGCCCCGGGCAGCGACCAGAAAATGCAGATCGTGGTTGCCCAGCACGCAGCGGGCCGCGTCGCCCAGCGCGCGGACTTCGCGCAGGCAGGCAAGGGAGTCCGGCCCGCGGTTGACCAGGTCCCCAACCAGCCAGGCGCAGTCCCGACGCGGGTCGAACGACAGCGCTTCCAGAAGGTCGACAAACTCAGCGTGGCAGCCGTGCAGATCGCCGATGACATAGGTGCTCACAGAACTACTCTCCCGGGCGCCGGTTAGTGAATGGCCGCCGGCTGTGCCAGGCGAAACAGCGCGACCGGCACGTCAAAGGGCCGCTGGGTGGTGGTATCAAAAAGCGTGTAGGCGCCCTCCATGATGCCCACCGGGGTGTCGAGCACCGCGCGGCTGGTGTAGCGGAAATGCTGGCCCGGGCCGATCAGCGGCTGCTGGCCGATGACCCCCTTGCCGCGCACTTCGCGAACGTCGCCGCTGCCCTGGGTGATTTTCCAGTAGCGCGCCAGCAGCTGGACGCTGCAGTCGCCCCGGTTATACAGGGTGACGGTGTAGCTGAACACGTACTGTGACTCGGCCTCCCGGGATTCGTCCGCGCGGTAGCGGGGCGTGACGCTGACGTGAATCGCCGGCTCGCCGGCGCTGTGGTCAAGGATGTCGGCGGCGTCGGTGTCATGTTCGTTCACGTCGTGTCTCCTTCCCGGGATGCGGATGCTTCGCTGTGTGTCACGGCGTTGGCCAGGCGCACGAACTCCTCGACGGTGAGGGTCTGCGGGCGGCGACGCGGGTCGATCTCCAGCGCCTCCAGCGTGTCGGCGCTGACCCGGCCCTTGAGGTTGTTGCGCAGGGTCTTGCGTCGCTGGCCGAAGGCCTGCTTGACCAGCTCGAACAAGAGCGCCGGGTCGTTGGCCGAATGGGGCAGCTCGGCGTGAGGGGAAAGCCGCACAATGGCCGAGTCCACCGCCGGGCGCGGCACAAAGGCCTCCGGCGGCACGTTGAACAGCTGCTCGACCCGGCAGTGATACTGCGCCATGACCGACAGCCGCCCCCAGTTTGGCCCGCCAGGCTCGGCCGCCAGCCGCTCGACCACTTCCTTTTGCAGCATGAAGTGCATGTCCGCCACCGCGCTGCCTGCGCCCAGCAAATGAATGATCAAGGGCGTGGCGACGTTGTAGGGCAGGTTGCCCACCACCCGCAGCGGCGGGCCGTCGCCTCTGAGCTCGGCAAAGTCGTACCTGAGCGCGTCGCCTTCGTGAATGACAAGGCCGGGGTAGTTGAAAAACTGCACCCGCAGCCCGGGGATCAGGTCGCGATCCAGCTCGATGACGTCAAGGCCGTCGGCGGCGTCGAGCAGCGGCTGGGTGAGCGCCCCCTGCCCCGGGCCGATCTCCACCAGGCGCTCGCCCGGACGCGGGTGGATGGCCCTGACGATGCGCTCGATAATACCCGCGTCGCGGAGGAAGTTCTGCCCGAAGCGTTTGCGGGCGCGGTGATGCAGCACTGATGCCATGAAGCGGGTTCCCGGAGTAGCGTTACGCGATAAGAATCAAAGAGTTACCCGGCCATGCGGCGGTCGGCCAGCCGGCGAGCAAGCGCCACCGCCACGCCCAGGCTCGCCGGAGACGCCAGCCCCTTGCCGGCCAGGTCGAGCGCGGTGCCGTGATCCACCGAGGTGCGCACCAGCGGCAGCCCCAGGGTAATGTTGGCCGCGCTGCCGAAGCCGGCGTATTTGAGCACGGCCAGGCCCTGATCGTGGTACATGGCGAGCACGGCGTCGACCTCGGCCAGGTGGCGCGGGGTGAACAGGGTATCCGCCGGGTAGGGGCCGCGTATATCCCGGCCTTCGGCGCGCAGGGCGTCAAGGGCGGGGATCAGGGTGTCGACCTCTTCGTGCCCCAGGTGGCCGTCCTCGCCGGCGTGGGGGTTGAGCCCGCAGGCGACAATGCGCGGCGCGGCGATGCCGAACTGTTCGCGCAGGTCGTGCTCCAGAATGCGCGCCACCCGCTTGAGGCGCTCGGCGGTCACGGCGTCGGCCACGTCGCGCAGCGGCAGGTGGGTGGTGACCAGCGCCACGCGCAGCTCCGAGGGGCCGTCAAAGCCGGCGCGGGTGGCGTGCAGGGCGCTATCCGTCGCCAGCATCATGACCACCTCTTCCACTCCGCAGGCATCGCGCAGCCATTCGGTATGGCCGGTGAAGCCCGGGTGCCCGCCGTCGATGATCGCGCCCTTGTGCAGCGGCGCGGTGGTCATGGCGGCGGCATGGCCGGCGCGGCAGGCAGTGACCGCAGCGGCCAGCGTTCCGAGGACGTAGTCGGCGTTGGTCGGATCGAGCACCCCGGGCGTAGAAGGCGCCTTGAGGAGGACCGGCCACACCGGCAGCACGCCCGGCCCTTCGGGCAGCGGCTCACCGGGCCGGCACGGCGTCGGCGTGACCCCAAGGCCCAGCGCCGCGGCGCGCTCGGCGAGCATCGTCGGGTCGCCCACGGCGACGCTGGCCGACGGCAGCAAGCCGTCGGCGGCCAGCCGCAGCACAAGCTCGGGGCCGATACCCGCCGGCTCACCGGTGGTGATCGCCACCGGCAGCGAACCCTGAACGTGACGCCACTCTGCCATGACGATACCCCTTATAGCCGAATGTCGACAAACGCCTGGGAGCGGATCTCGCGCTGCCAGGTGCTGAGCTCTTCGTTGGCCCGGCGCTGAAAAATCGCCTGGCGCGCCTGCTCGCGCTGCTCCTGCTGGTTGACGTTCCGCCGCCGGCGCTCTTCCACCTCGATGAGATGAAAGCCAAACTGCGAGCGTACCGGCTCGGACATTTCACCGGGCGACAGATCGCTCATGGCGTCCTCGAAGGCCGGCACCGTCTGGCCCGGACGCAGCCAGCCGAGCTCGCCGCCGTTGAGCGCGCTGCCCTCGTCGTCGCTGAGCTCCCGGGCCACGGCGGCAAAGTCTTCGCCCTGCTCGATCCTGCGGCGGGCTTTTTGCAAGAGCTCCCGGGCTTGCGCTTCGCTGCGCTCGGCGTTGACCTCGATCAGGATGTGGCGCGCGCGGGTCTCGCGGTTTGCGCGCTCGCCCTGCTGTTCGAGGGTGCGCTCGACGTCGCGGTTGCTGATCGACACCCGCTGGCCGACCTGGCTTTGCTGCACCTGCTGAATCAGCATTTCCCGGCGAACCTGTTCACGGACCTCGGCAAGGCTGGTGCCGTCGGCTTCCAGCCGGTCGGCGAAGGCGTCGAGGGAGAGCCCGTTGGCCTCGGCAATGCTGCGCAGCTGGCGGTTGAGCCGGGTGTCGTCCACGCTCAGCTTGGCGTCGCGGGCCATCTGCAGCTGAATCTCCTCGAGCACCATGCGCTCCAGCACCATGCGCTCCAGCACCTGCTGCTCGAGCTCACCGCGCGGGGGCAGCGCGCTGCCCTGGGCCTCGGCCTGGCGCGCTACCTGGGTCATGCGATCCTCAAGCTCGCTTTTCATGATCGCCCCGTCGTTGACCACCGCCACGACGCGGTCCAGCTGCTGGCGCTGGGTGCTCGGCGTGGTCGTTTGCCGCGACTCCTGCTGGGCGCTCGCCGCGGCCGGCAGCAGCAAGGCGCCGGCGAGCGCCAGCACGGCGGCCGTACGCCAATGGCGGACAAGCGGCCGGGGAATAAATATCGTATGGCTCATAGCATGTTCGTCTCTTGGGGCCTTGCCCGCCGGGCTAAAGCGCCGGCGGGCGATAGCCCGGAATGGTACGTTCAAAGTAGCTGTCGGCATCCTGTCCCGCGCCGCCGAGGCCGTGGAGGACAAAGCGCAGAAACAGGCCGCGATCGTTGAAGTCGTCCTCGACCCGCGCGGTGTCGTTGTCGTCGACCCAGCGGCGCCACACCACCTGCAGACCGTAGCAACAGCTGTTCCACTGCACGCCGGCAAGCTGCTCCAGGGCGCGATGGTTGGTCTGATCGTGCAGATAGCGGCCGATCAAATCAATCTCGGGGCTGGCGTTCCAGGCAAAGGAGAGGTCCATCTCTTCGCGGTCGTAGTTGCGATAGTCGTCGTCGCCGGGCACCAGGCTCGGAGCAAACCCCTCGATCTCCCAGCGATAGCCCAGGTTCACCACGTGGCCGTCCGGATGGCGGTAGCGCAGCTCCGCGCTCGAGCGCTCGGTGAGGTCGCGGTGATCATCGTAAAGCCACTCGGCGCCGGTACTCCAGCGCGGCGTGATCTGCCAGTCCAGACGCGTCACCACCGGCGAACGATCGCGGGTAGCCTGGTAGTAGCTTTCCGGGTTGACGTCAGAGTGTGGTCCCGGCCGCGGCGGCAGCGTCTCGTCGTTGCCGTCAAGGCCCACCCGGCGGTCGTCGAAGTAGACGCTCTGGCCGACGCCGGCGGAGAGCTTTTCCCGCCCGCTGGCGTCTTCGAGCAGCCGCGTTTGCAGGCCAAACGACAGGCGGTTGAGATCGCCCACGCGGTCGACCCCGGAAAAGCGGTGCGGCGACCACAGCTGCTCCCAGGAAAAGGCGCGCTCGCGGCTGTCGAACTCGGGCAGGTCGCGCTGGTCGGTGCGCGGCACAAAGGCGTAGTTCAGCCGCGGTTCCAGGGTCTGGCGGTAGCCGTCATCGCCCAGAGTCAGCTCGCGCTCGAAGGTCAGCCCGGCATCCACCGAGCTGAGCGCCACGCTGCGGGTGGGCGTGGTATCGCGAGACGTGTTCCGCTTGCCGTAATCCAGCGAGTAGGCCGTGTTCCAAAGCTCGGTGCGCGGCTCCACGTAGCCCCAGGGGCGCTCGAAGCGGGCGCCGATCACCGGCGCCAGATGCACGCGGCTGCCGGTGGCGGCTTCGCGCTCGGGCACCCTGGTTTCGTCCACGTCGCGCCAGAAATAGGTGGCGTTGGAGCGCCACTGGCTGTAAAAGCCGTGGCCCAGCTGCCAGCGGGCGTTGGCGGTAAAGCTGGGCAGGCGGTAAAAGGGCTTGTCGCTGTCGCTCAAGGGGTCATCCAGCCGCTGATAGCCCTGGACCCGGGCGTCGAGCTGCCAGGTGTCGCCGCGGTAGTCGATCTGGGCCAGGCGCTCCATGCCGTAGCGGTCGCTTTCGCCAAAGTTGCTGCCGAAGTCGTCAAAGTAGCGCCCGTCGCTCGCGGCGCCGTAGCGCAGCTGATAGGTGCTGCGCGGCGCGGCGCGCCCGGCGTGCTGCGCCTCTATATACCAGCGGTCTTCGCCCTCGTAGCGGTTGGCGTCGCCCCCGGAGCCGCCGCGGTCGTCATTGAGCCAGGCGCCCTCCACGCTGCCGCGGCTCTGCTCGAGCAGGTAGCGATACTCGCCGCCCAGCAAAAGTCCGCGGTCGCTGACCCAGCGCGGGGTAATGGTGGCGTCGCGGTCCGGGGCAATATTCCAGTAAAACGGCTGGGCATAGTCCAGCTGGTCGCTGGAAAAGCCGATGGTCGGCGTCAAAAGACCGGTATGGCGACGCTCGTCAATGGGAAAGCGCAGCCAGGGCGAATAGAACACCGGCACGTCCTTGATGTTCAGACGGGCGTGCTTGGCCGTGCCGAAGCCGCTTTTCTGGTTCAGGCGAATATCGCTGCCTACCAGCTGCCAGGTATTGGCGCCGGGGACACAGGTGGTAAAGCTGGCGTTGCGCAGGCGGTACTGCTGATCGCCGGTCTGCTCGAGCCGGGAGGCCTGGCCGCGCAGGCGCTCTTCGTAGAGCACGTAGTGGCTGTCCTTTACCTGGCCGGTGTCGTCAACCAGGGACAGCGTCGCCTCGCTGCCGCGCACCAGCGCCCGGCCGTCGCGCAGGGCGAGATCGCCTTCGGCGTCGACGCGCTCGCGGTTGGCCGGCACAAAGATGCGCTCGGCTTCAAGCTCGGTGTTGCCCCGGCGCAGCACCACGTCGCCGCGCAGCAGCGCCTCGCCCTCGGCGGAGTAGTCGGACTCCCGGGTTTCCACTCCCAGCTCCCGGGGGTTGTCGTTTTCCGGCAGCCGATAGGCAGGCATCACGTAGCGTCCGCTGCATACCTGATCGGCCGCCTGCTCGTCGCTCCACGGCTGCCAGTCCAGCGCCCGGGGCGGCAGCGGCTCGCTCTGGCCCAGCGCCGACAGCGCCGCCCCGGCCATCACGCTGCCGGCGAGCGTCTGCGTGATTGGCGCCGCGCGCATAAATCGCTTGCCCATGATCGTTATCCTTGGCGTCGAGAAGGCGTATTATACAGCCCGCATGATGCCCGACCAGCAAGGAGCTTGCATGTCCTCTCATCGGTTTACCGCTCTCAAGGCCTGGGCGGCGCGCCATTACGGCCTGCCGCCCGAGCAAATTCGCCTGGCTCCCGCCGGCGGCGACGCCAGCTTTCGCCGCTATTTTCGCCTGCTGCTGCCCGACGGCGCGAGCCGGATTCTCATGGACGCCCCGCCGGAGCAGGAAGACAGCACGCCCTTTGTCAGCGTTGCCCGGCGCCTGGCCGCCGCCGGCCTGCCGGTGCCCGAAGTGCACGCCGCCGACCTCGAAAGCGGCTTTCTGCTGCTCGACGACCTGGGCGATACGCCGCTGCAGGCGCTGTTTACCGACGACGAGGCGGTCATGGCGCAATACCACACCGCCCTTGCGCTGCTCGGCGAGCTGCAAAACCGCGTCGCCCCGGACGAGCTGCCGGCCTATGACGCCGCTCTGCTGGGCCGCGAGCTCGAGCTGTTCCCCGAGTGGTGCCTCGGCGCCTGGCTGGGGATTGACCCGCCGGCGGAGTATGCCCCGCTTGGCGAGGCGCTGGTCGGACAGGCGCTGGCCCAGCCGGTGGTCACCGTCCACCGCGACTTTGACGCCATGAACCTGATGCCCCACCGCGACAGGGTCTACATGATCGACTTTCAGGACGCCGTGGCCGGGCCGCTGAGCTACGACCTGGTATCGATGCTGCGCGGACGCTACTGGCGCTTTACCCGGGACGATTTCACCGCGCTGGTGAAACGCTTTTATCAACAGGCCCGGGCAGACGGCCGGCTGAGCGCGGCCACCGGCGCCGAGGCGTTTGTGCACCAGGCCAACGCCATGGCCGCCCAGCGCAGCCTCAAGGTGCTGGGTATCTTCTGCCGACTGACCCTGCGCGACGGCAAGAGCGGCTACCTTGAGCGCCTGCCGCGCTTTGTCGACCACCTGGAGGATAGCCTGGCTGCGCTGCCCGAGCACGCTGCCTTTGCCCGCTGGGTCGAAGGCACGCTGCGCCCGGCGGTCATGACGCAGCTGGCCGCCGCGGAGGCCACCCCGTGAAGGCGATGATTCTGGCCGCGGGGCTCGGCACGCGCATGCGCCCGCTCACCGACACCTGCCCCAAGCCGCTGCTGCCGGTGGCCGACAGGCCCCTGATCGAGCATCATCTGACGCGCCTGGCCGGCGCCGGCATCGCCGAGGTGGTGATCAACATAAGCTACCGCGCGGAGCAGATCGTAAACGCCCTGGGCGACGGCGAGCGTTTCGGGCTCGCCATCCGCTACAGCCGCGAGACAGCCCCGCTGGAAACCGGCGGCGGCATTCAGGCCGCCCTGCCGCTTTTGGGCGAAGCGCCGTTCTTGCTGGTCAACGGCGATGTCTGGTGCGAAGCGCTGCCCGGCCTTGGCGCGCTGGGCGAAGGGGATCTGGCCCACCTGCTGCTGGTGGACAACCCCGAGCACCATCCCCGGGGCGATTTCTGCCTGGCGCGCGGCCGCGTGGTCGCTGACGACAAGGCACCCGGCAGCGAGGCGCGGCTGACGTATTCGGGACTCGCGGTGATCGATCCGGCGCTGGTGGCCGACGAGCCGCCCGGCGCCTTTGCCCTGGCGCCGCTTTTGCGGACGGCCATCCGCGACGACCGCGTCAGCGGCGAGCACTTTACCGGCCGCTGGGTGGACGTGGGCACTCCCGAGCGCCTGGCCGCGCTGGACAAGCACCTGCGTTGTCGCCGACCCTGACAGGCTCGCATACCAACCGGTTTGACACGGAGTGAAGCATGAAAGCACGGGTAAAATGGACCGACGGGCGCCAGTTTGTCGCCGAATCCGGCAGCGGCCACAGCGTGGTCATCGACGGCCCGCCGGATCACGGCGGACGCAACAGCGGCTCGCGGCCCATGGAAATGATGCTCATGGGCATGGGCGGCTGCAGCGCTTTTGACGTGCTGAACATCCTCGACAAGGCCCGCGCCGACGTTACCGACTGCGTGGCCGAGCTTGAGGCCGAGCGCGCCGACGGCGTGCCCTCGGTCTTCACCAGGATCCACGTGCACTTTGTGGTCACCGGCCGCGGCCTCAAGGACAACCAGGTGCAGCGCGCGGTGTCGCTTTCCGCGGAGAAATACTGCAGCGCCTCCATCATGCTGGCCAACGGCGGCGTCGAGATCGAGCACTCCTACGAAATCGTCGAGGCCTGACCGGCGAGCTGCTCAGTACACCCCCGCCTCGCCTTCGGGGCGGGTCTTGAAGCGCCGGTGCAGCCACAGATACTGCTCCGGGTGCTTGCGGATGGCCTGCTCGATAAAGGCGTTGATGCGCGCTGCGTCGTCGACCTCGTCGCCGCTGGGGAAGTCCTCGAACGCCGGCAGCGCCTCCAGGGTATAGGTAGCGTTATCGGGATTGCGGTGGAACATCAGCGGCACCACCGGCGCGCCGGTCATCCGCGCAATCTTGGCCGTTAGCCGAACGGTGGCCGCCTGCTGGCCGAAAAACGGCGCAAACACGCTCGCTTCGCGGCCAAAATCCTGATCCGGCGAATACCACACCGCGTGCCCGGCCTTGATTCGCCGGACCACGCCGCGCAGGTCGTGGCGATCAATGGTGGCGCCGAAGATCCGCCGCCGCGCTCGGGTCATGAAGCGCTCGAACAGCGGATTGTCGTGGGGTCGGTAGACCACGTCGGCGGGAAAGAACAGCGAGTGCAGCGCCCCGCCCAGGTCCAGGGTGGAAAAGTGAATGCCGATGATCAGCACGCCCTTGCCCCGAGCCTGGGCGCGAGCCATGTTCTCCTGCCCCAGAAAGACCGCGCGGTGGCGCATGGCTTCGGCGTTGCCGCACCAGCCGGTTGCGGTTTCCACAAGCCCGATGCCGTTGGCAATGAAGGTCTCCTTCACCAGCCGGCGCTGCGCCTCGGCGCTTTTTTCCGGAAAGCACAGGGCGATATTGGTCGCGGTGATATGCCGCCGGCGCCTGGCCAGCCGCCAGACCAGCCGGCCAATGCCGCTGCCTACGGCCATCTTTAGCCGCCACGGCAGCCGGGCAGCCACGTGCATGGCGCCAATGGCCAGCCAGGTCGGCCAGTAGCGCGGGTGGGCAAAGGAACGGGGATAGTGCGATTTCGCCATAAGTCAGGTCAGAGCCGTCGGTGGGAGGCTAGGGCAGCGGATGGTAGCGCCGGGGCACTCGGGGCAGCACGCCGGTCAGCAGGGTATAGCTGATGGTATCGCAGTGGCGGGCGACTTCGTCCACCGGCAGCACCGCGCCGTTGGCGGCCCGTCCCCAGAGCACCACTTCGCTGCCGATGCGCGCGTCAGCGATGCCGGTCACGTCGACGGTGAGCATGTCCATGGACACCTTCCCCGCCAGGGTAGCTCGCTGGCCATCCACCAGCATCGGGGTGCCGTCGGCGGCGTGGCGGTCGTAGCCGTCGCCGTAGCCGGCAGCCACCACGGCAATGCGCCTGGGGGTATCGGCGCGGTAGCGCCCGCCGTAGCCCACCCGCTCGCCGGGGGCGATATCGCGCAGGGCGATGATTTCCGAGCGCAGCGTCATCACCGGCTCAAGCGCGCGCGAGGCGTCGTTGGCGCGCTCCAGCGGGTCGCTGCCGTAGAGCATCACCCCGGGGCGGTTGTAGGCCCCGTGGGCGTCGGCGTGGGCAAGCGTCGCCGGCGAGTTGGCCAGGCTCAGGGGGGCCTTCAGCCGGCGGGCCAGCGCGCCTGCGCAGTCGAGCTGGCGAGCATAGTGGGAGCTGTGTTCGGCGTCGGCGGTAGCGAAGTGGGTCATCAGATGCAGCTGGCCCGCCTGAGGGGCGTCGCGCAGCGCCTGCCACACGGCCTCCGCCTCGTCGGGGTCAAAGCCCAGACGGTGCATCCCGGTATCCACCTTGACCCAGACCGGGATCGGCGCGCTCGGGGTATAGGCCTCAAGCGCCTCGAGCTGCCAATGGCTGTGCACGGTCATCCACAGCCGGTGGGCGTCGACGGCTTCGAGCTCGTCGGCGCTGAAGATACCTTCCAGCAGGACCACGGGGGTGTCGATACCGCCGCGGCGCAGCACCAGCGCCTCTTCCAGGCTTGCCACGGCGAACGCCGGCGCTTCGTCTGCGAGCGCCCGGGCGCAGGCAAGCGCGCCGTGGCCGTAGGCGTCGGCCTTGATCACGGCAACCGAATGGCTTTGGGGCGCGCAGCGCTGCGCGATGCGATAGTTATGACGCAGGGCGTCAAGGTCGATATGGGCTACCAGCGGACGCATGGTCTATCTCGATAAGGGCTTTGATGAGCGTGTTTTTGACAAGGACAGCTTCATGATACAGAACCACAGCGATACAGGCGCTGCCTCGGCCAGATGCCGTGCCAACAAAAAGCTGCCTTGTGAAAAGGCAGCTCGTGAAAAAACGGTTCGTTAAAGGGCGGCAAGCCCCTCAGCTTTCAAAGATGGCGTCCAGCGACAGACCCTGCTTTTCCAGCATCAGGCGCAGCTTTTTCAGCGCCTCGACCTGGATCTGGCGCACCCGCTCCCGGGTCAGGCCGATTTCCGCGCCGACCTCTTCCAGGGTGGCGGCTTCGTGTCCGCGCAGACCGAAGCGGCGCACGACCACTTCGCGCTGCTTTTCTCCCAGCGAGCCCAGCCAGTGGTCCACAAGCTGCTTGACGTTGCCGTCCACCAGCGCGGCTTCGGGGCCAATCTCGTCGTCATCGGCCAGGGTGTCGATAAGCGGCTTGTCGCTGTCGCCGCCCACCGGGTGGTCCACCGACGACACCCGCTCGTTGAAGCCCAGCATTTTCTTGACCGTGGCCACGGGCTTGTCCAGATGCTCGGCAATTTCTTCCGCCGTGGGCTCGTAGTCCAGCCGCTGGGTCAGCTCCCGGGCGGCGCGCAGATAAATGTTGAGCTCTTTCACCACGTGGATCGGCAGACGAATCGTGCGGGTCTGGTTCATCAGCGCCCGCTCGATGGTCTGGCGAATCCACCAGGTGGCGTAGGTCGAAAAGCGGAACCCGCGCTCGGGGTCGAACTTTTCCACCGCGCGGATCAGCCCCAGGTTGCCCTCCTCGATCAGGTCAAGCAGCGTAAGGCCGCGGTTCAGATAGCGCCGGGCAATCTTGACCACCAGCCGCAGGTTGGACTCGATCATTCGCGACCGGCCCAGCGGGTCGCCCTGGCGCGCCAGGCGCCCGTAAAACACCTCCTCCTCCGGCGTCAGCAGCGGCGAGAAGCCGATTTCGTTGAGGTAAATCTGGGTCGCGTCAAGGCTTTGGGCACGCGACCGATCTTCCCGTCCAAGGGCTCTTTCAAATGCCTCTTCTTCCGCCGCGGTCTGCTTGTCGTCAAGCGCCTCCAGCGCTTCTTCCACCGCGTTCAGGTCCACTTCCTGCAGATCTTGCTCTACCGTGCTCATCCCTTACCCCCAGCGCCTACCTGGCGCTTTTTACCGGGCACTCCGTCGACACGCCGGGGCGTTGCCCGCACGCCATGTCCGGCGTTGTTGTTGTTTTGCGGCGGTACGGCAACCAAAGGCCGCGGGCCTTGTGACAGCAGAAAAAGCGCGGGGACTAGCGTGAAGGCAGATACTCGAGCGGATCCTGGGGCTCGCCGTTCTTGCGTACCTCAAAATGCAGCCTGACGTTTTCCGCATCGCTATTGCCCATGGTGGCAATCACTTCGCCCGTCTTGATCACTTCGTTCTCGCTGACGTTCAAGCTATCGTTGTGGGCATACGCCGACAAGAACTGATCGTTGTGCTTGAGCAATACCAGATTGCCGTAGCCGCGTACGCCGCTGCCTGCGTAGACCACGATTCCCGGGCCGGCCGCCTTGACAGATTGACCTTTTTCCCCGGCGATATCAATGCCCGCGGTAATACTACCTTCGTCATCAAAGCGGCCTACCAGCTCGCCGTTCGCCGGCCACTGCCAGTCGATATTCTTCGCCGGCGTATAGCTGCGCTTGTCACGCCCCTCCTCGGCGGCGGCCTCTGACGCCTTGCCCGCCCCGGCTTCCTGGCTTTCGCCGGCCTTGGCCACCTGGCCCTTGTCGTCGGCGGCTTCCCTGGCCTTGGCGGCCTTGCTGTCCGCCGGGTCGTCTGGCCTGTCGGCGTCGCGACCGGCCGGCGCGGCGTCTTTCTTCTCGCTATCGGCCACGGTGGGCTCCTTGTCCCGCTCCTGGTCCTGGCCCTGCTCCTCGTCCTGGCGGTCTTCCTTCTCGGCGGGTACCGGCTCGTCGGGCAAAAGCCAGTCGACCTCCTGGCTGTCGGCGCCGCCCTGCCCGGCCGCGGCTGAAGACGAATCCAGCCCCGTGGTCACGGCTCCGCTCTTTTGCTGCCCCGCGGGCGGCGTATCGGTTCCGGCCAGCTTGCGGTCGGCACCGGCCTGCTCGCCCTCGCGCAGGCGAATCTTCTGTCCCGGATAAATGTTGTAGGGCGGATCAATATCGTTCAGCGTAGCCAGCCGGCGATAGTCGAGGTTGTGCTCCCAGGCAATGCCGTAGAGAGTATCCCCTGCCTTGACGGTATAGCGAGGCGTGCTTTCGACCGCCTGCTGGGCATCGCTTACGTCGCGCACCTGGGGGCGGGACTGCTGCTGGTTGGCGCAGCCGGCGACGGCCAGGGCCAGCACGGACATCACGAAAATCTTGCGCATGCGACTATGTCTCCTGTTGATCAGCGCCTGTTCGGTTGGCCTGGCGGTGAAGCATCACCACAAGTAGCGCGCCGGCGAGCATTAGGCCCAGCACGCCAAGAGTCTGCGCCGATGCTCCGGTGAGCGTAGCGTAGTCGCCGGGCAGCAGATAGCGGTGCGCCAGCGGAATCAGCTGCCCGTCCGACCCCATCTGGTAGCGTACCAGCTCGCGCCACGGCCAGAGAAGCGGCAGCGAGCCGAGGATAAATCCCAGCAGCAGCTGCATGGTGGCGGCATGATGCCGTTGCAACAGCCATGACAGCAAGCGTGAAAACAGCATCAAACCGAGCACGCAGCCGCCGCCGAACAGCGCCATCACCGTCAGGTCAAGCCCGCGCACGGCCTGCATGACGCTGCCGTAAAGCCCCATGGACAGCAGCAGAAAGCTGCCCGACACCCCCGGCAGCAGCATCGCGCTGATGGCAATGCTGCCGGCAATGACCAGCATCAGCGAGTCGTTGCCTACGGCCATGATCAACGGCATCAGCGACGGCAGCGCCCGGGCCAGAACCAGCCCCAGCCCGAGGATAATCAGGTAGCGCCACTTGAAGCGCTCCCGGGCTTTGTTGACCACCAGCGCCGAGGCCGCAACCAGACCAAAAAAGAAGCCGTCCAGCAGCAGCGGGTAGGCTTCCATCAGCCACACGGCCAGGTGCGCCACGCTGAAGACGGCAAGCGCCACGCCGGCCAGCAGCGGCAGCAGAAAGGCCAGATTCAGATGACGGGCAACGCCCTTCAGCCCGCCGCGCCGCCAGACGCCAAAAACGCCCGGGCCGAACTGGCGGATGGTGTGGATCAGCTCGGCGTAAAAGCCGCTGATAAAGGCGATGGTACCGCCGGACACGCCGGGCACCGCGTCGGCTGCCCCCATGCCGGCACCGGTGATAAATACGCGCAGGGTGGAACGGTTCACTCCACGACTCCTTCCAGCAGGGGGACAAAGCGTACGGACGCAAGCCGACGCCGTTCAAAGGTACGTCCCTGGCGGCGCACCTGAACCAGCGACTGCTCGCCGTCGGGGGTTTCCAGCGGGGCAATCAGCCTGCCGCCGTCGCTTAGCTGCTCGAGCAGTGCCTCGGGCAGCGCGCGCGCGCAGGCAGTGAGTAAAATGACGTCAAACGGCGCGGCTTCTGCCCATCCTTGAGTGCCGTCGGACACCCTGAGGCGCGCCGAGGACCCAAGCTCGGCCAGGCGCCGGGCGGCTCGGCGATGCAGCGCCGCAATGCGCTCCACGGAATATACCGCCGGCACCAGCCTTGAAAGCAGCAGCGCCTGATAGCCCGAGCCGGTGCCCAGCTCCAGCACCCGCTCGGGCGCTTCCTGGCGCACAAGCTCGGTCATGCGTGCCACGATGAACGGGCTGGAAAGCGTCTGGCCAAAGCCGATGGGCAGCGGGCTGTCCTCGTAGGCGCGGTGAGCAAGCGCCTCGTCGACGAACAGATGGCGGGGCTCTTGTGCCATCACCTCGAGCACGCCCGAGTCGCGGATACCCTGGCGCGCCAGCCGCGCCACCATGCGGTTTCGTGTGCGCGGGGAAGTCATGCCTCGCCCGCGTCGCTTGAGAGCATCAACATCAGGCGAACGCATCCAGCCAGTCCTGCACGTCGGCGCGCGCCGGGTGGCGCGTCAGGTCGGTCTGCAGCGGGGTGATCGACACCCAGCCGGCCTCGACGGCGGCAAAGTCGGTGTCTTCGCCGTCGTCGGCGTTGGCCCCCGCCGGGGCAATCCAGTAGCGCGTGCGCCCGCGCGGATCGCGGGTTTCCACGGGCTTTTCCGCCGGGCCGCGATAGCCCATGCGGGTCACCCTGACGCCCTGGATAGCGTCCCAGGGGAGGTCCGGCACGTTGACGTTGAGCAGCGTGCGCGGCGGCAGCGACAGGTTACCCGCCGCCCCCACCAGCGTCGCCGCCACCCGGGCGGCGCTGTCAAAATGACGCCGCCCGCAAAGCGATACCGCAATCGCCGTCATGCCCAGCACGCGCCCTTCCATGGCCGCCGCCACGGTGCCGGAATAGAGCACGTCGTCGCCCAGGTTGCCGCCGTGGTTGATGCCCGAAATCACCAGATCGGGCTTTTCGTCCCAGACGCCGTTGACGCCCAGGTAGACGCAGTCGGCGGGCGTGCCGTCGACGCTGTAAAAACCGTTTTCCAGCGCGGTGAGCGCCAGCGGACGCGACAGCGTCAGCGAGTTGCTCGCGCCGCTGCGGTCCCTGTCGGGCGCCACCACGCGCACGTTGGCATGGGCGATCAGCCCGTCGTACAACGCCCGCAGCCCCGGCGCGTGAACGCCGTCGTCGTTGGAAAGCAGCAGTCGCCGCATGATCTCACTCCTTGTTCCTCACCTGCCAGGGTGTCGTTGATACCCGGTCTCAAGCCGCGGGCCACGGGGCAAAATCCCCATGGGCGAGCAGCTCGCGCAGCACGGCGGTGGCGAAGCTGCCTCTGGGCAGCGAAAACTCAAGCCTGGCGCCGCTACCCAGCGGCGTCAGCTCGGGCGTGCCCAGACGCAAGCGCAGCGCCCGCCAGGCGCTTTTGGCCCCGGCCCGCTCGATGCCTTCACACAGCGCCGGATGCGCCTGTTCCAGCCGCAGCTCGAAGCGCCGTGCGGGCGCGGCGGATTCCACCTCCCCCCTGCTCTCGCCCTCGCCCTGGCCCCACAGCGGCCCGATGGGGTGCAGATCAAGCTCGGCGGCGCGGCGCTTGATCGCGGCATCCACGCACTCCACGGCAAACAGGCTTTGGGTACCGTCGAGCATCAGCGTATCGCCGGCCAGCGGCATTGCCCAGCAGCCCGCCGTCAGCCGCGCGCTCAGCAGTTCGTTGAAAAGAAAGCTGCGCGCGCTGGACAGCAGCATGCCCTGGCGATCGTCGCGCTTGCGCCAGCCCCGGGCCAGCAGCGCCCGGGCCCGCTGAAGGTTGCGCCCTTGGGCACCGAACCGCTGGGGGCCGAAATAGTTGGGCACGCCGCCCTCGCACAGCGCCTGCCAGCGTGCGCTGAAGCTTTCGGCGTCAACGGCCTCGCCGCCCACGCGCAGGGCAAAGCGGTTGGCGCGGTGCACGCCGCGCTTGAGCTTGCGCGGATGGCGCCCCTGTTCCAGCACCGCAATGCCAAGCGCGCTGAGCCGCGTCTCCAGCATCTCCGGGGCGTCCCGGCCGGGCAGGTGAACGCTGAGCCACTGGCGGGTGACGGCAAAGCGGTCCTTCATTCCCGAGTAGCCCACTTCGCGCGGCGTGACGCCGCACAGCCGCGAAAGCGTTCTGACCACGTCAAGCGTGGTTTGCTCGCGCTTTTCGATACGCAGCCAGAGATGCTCGCCGCGGCCTTCCGGCGCAAAGTCGAGCTCCTCGTCGACGAGGAAGTCCTCCGGCGCGGCGCGGTACTCGCCGGGCAGCGGCGGGCCGAAGGCGGCGTCCAGACAGCGCGCCCAGCCAGGCTCCGGGCTCATGAGCCGCGCCGCGCCAGCAGCACCACCGCCTCGGCGGCGATGCCTTCGCCGCGGCCGGTAAAGCCCAGCCGCTCGGTGGTCGTGGCCTTGACGTTGACCTGGCCCAGCGAAAGCTGAAGGTCGTCGGCGATGGTCTCGCGCATGGCGTCGATGTGCGGCGCCATTGTTGGCGCCTGGGCCATCAGCGTGGCGTCCAGGTTGACCGGCGCGAAGCCTTCGCCCTCGACCAGCGCCAGCACTCGGCGCAGCAGGTCGCGGCTGTCGGCACCCTTCCAGGCCGGATCGGTATCGGGAAAATGGCGGCCGATATCGCCCAGCGCGCAGGCGCCCAGCAGCGCATCGCACAGCGCGTGCAGCAGCACGTCGCCGTCGGAGTGGGCGACAAACCCGTGCGCGAAGGGCAGCCTGACGCCGCCAATCATCACGTGATCGCCGGGACCCAAGCGGTGGACATCAAAGCCGTGGCCGATGCGCATGGCAACCTCCTGATAGCAAAACGTTTCTGTTAACCGACGGCAGAGGCGGCAGGGCCTGTTTACCGTCAGGCTTCCTGGGCCGCCAGGATAGCGGTGGCCAGCGCCAGGTCGTCCGGGTGAGTCACCTTGAGGTTGTCCCGCCGCCCGCTCACCAGCCGGGGCCTTTTTCCCAGCGCCTCTACCGCCGAGGCCTCGTCGGTGACCGCCGCGCCGCCGGCAAGCGAGTGCTCCAGCGCTCGGCGCAGCAGCCCGTAGCGAAATCCCTGGGGCGTCAGCGCGTGCCACAAACCATCGCGGGGTTCGGTATGCGCGCAGGTGCCCTCGGGCGTGGCGCGCTTCATGGTATCGGCTACCGGCATGGCCAGCAGCGCTCCGTCCGCACTCTTCGCCGCCGCGTCGGCCAGCGCGCGGACGTCATCAGGCATCACGCAGGGCCGAGCAACGTCGTGCACCAGCACCGTATCGCCGTCGGCGGCGGGAACGGCGCGCAGCGCGCCAAGCACGCTGTCCATGCGCTCGGCGCCTCCCGTGACTCGCCGCCAGCGGGCAAACGGCACCCACTCGGGCCGAAACCAGCGATCGCCGTCGTCCAGGCACAGCGCCAGGTGCGCGTCGGGCAGCGCCTGATACAGGCGGCCAAGGGTGCGCGCGAGCAGCGCCTCGCCGGCAAGCGACAGATACTGCTTGGGGCGATCGCCGCCCATGCGCCGTCCCTGACCGGCAGCGGGCACCACAAGCCAGGTCGTCCGGCTCACGGCTCTGCTCCGGGCACCCAGAAGAACTGCTCGTCGGCGCGCACCATGCCCATATCGCTTCGGGCCCTTTCTTCCACGGCGTCAAGGCCGGTCTTGAGGTCCCTGACCTCGGCCGCCAGCCGGTCGTTGCGCTCGCGCATGGGGGCGTTGACGGCTTCTTGGGCCGCCACCCGCCCCTGCACCTGGTGCAGCTCCTGCACCCCGCCGCGCCCCAGCCACAGCTTGTACTGCAGCAGCGCCAGCAGGGCACAGAGCCCCAGCACGAGCCACCTGTGCACCGGCCATTTTCGAGTTTCGCTAGTCACCGCCTACGCCTGTATTGGAAAGCTGTCAGAAGAGGCCTTGCAAAGCCGGGCGCTGCCGGCCTCAAATCGGGGCATTATGCCATCATCCCCGCGCAGGCGGCCACGCCGTCGGCGGATAATTTATCTGCACCCGGCGCGCAAGGCTTAAGCCGGCAGGCGCTATTCCGGTATCATCCGGATAGCTCACGCGCCCAACCGCCCTTGTGCTACCGCCGCCGGGCAGACGCGTCGCGCCCCGCTTGCCCCCGTCCACGGAGACTCTGATGGCCCACGACCTGCTTGACCGCCTGCGCCAGCGCCAGGAAGACCTCAACCGCTCGGAGCGCAAGGTTGCCTGCGTGATTCTCGACGACCCCACCGCCGCCACCAGCCTGAGCATTGCCAGCCTCGCCCAGGCCGCCGGGGTCAGCGAGCCCACGGTCAACCGCTTCTGCCGCAACTTCGACGCCAAGGGCTACCCCGACTTCAAGATCCAGCTGGCCCAGAGCCTCGCCGGCGGCACGCCCTATGTCACCCGAGCGGTAGAGCCCGGCGACAGCGCCAGCCAATACACCAGCAAGATTTTCGGCGCCACCATTGCCGCCCTGGACGAAGCCCGCCGGAGCATCGACATGGACGCCGTGGAGCGCATGGTGGACTATCTGACCCAGGCCAAGCAGATCCACTTTTTCGGCCTCGGCGCTTCCGGCGCCGTCGCCCAGGACGCCCAGCACAAGTTTTTCCGCTTCAACCTGCCGGTCATGGCCTATGTGGACGTGCTCATGCAGCGGATGATTGCCGCCGCCTGCCACACCGGCGACGTGGTGGTGGTGATTTCCTACACCGGGCGCACCCGGGAGCTTGTCGACATTGCACGGGTTGCCCGCGAGGCCGGCGCCGTGGTGCTCGGCATCACCGCGCCGGACTCGCCGCTGACCCGGGAGTGCAGCGCCGTGCTCGAAGTCGTCACCCCCGAAGACACCGACCACTATATGCCCATGACTTCGCGGATAATTCAGCTGGCGCTGGTGGATACCCTGGCCACCGGGGTCACCCTGCGCCGGGGCGAAGACTTTCTCCCCCACCTGAAAAAGATCAAGGACAGCCTGCGCGACACCCGCTTTCCGGTAGAAAAACACAGCGATGCCTAATGGCCCGCCGGGAGTGGGATATTGCCCACAAAAAAGCCCGACGCATCAGCATCGGGCCTTCTCTCGTATTCGATGGTGCCGGTGGCCGGACTCGAACCGGCACGCCCGTGAGGGCGGCGGATTTTGAATCCACTGCGTCTACCCATTCCGCCACACCGGCAACAGGCGTGCATTATACGGTTCACGGGTTTGGCGTCAATTGTAACGCCTGACTTTGGCGCGCCAACGCGCTATCCTGTGCGCCGTTTTTTATCCCCTCCGGGCCCGCCCCGGACTCTACGCGAGCCTTGCCATGCAGCGTGCCGACTTCGCCTACGAGCTCCCCGAGGAGCTGATTGCCCGCTACCCGTCCGAGCAGCGCAGCGACTGCCGCCTGCTGTGCGCCGACGACGACGGCTGGCTCGAGCATCGCCGCTTTCCCGAGCTTCTCGGCATGCTCGAGCCCGGCGACCTGCTGGTCTTCAACGACACCCGGGTGATTCCCGCCCGGCTGCACGGCCACAAGACCAGCGGCGGGCGGGTGGAAATGCTGCTGGAGCGCCCGCTGGACGCCCACCGGGGGCTTGCCCACCTGCGCGCTAGCAAAGCGCCCAGGCCCGGCACCGAGATCGTCTTTGAAGGCGGCGTTCGCGCCGTGGTGGAGGCTCGCCGAGAAGCCCTTTTCGAGCTGCGTTTTTCAGGCGAGACGCCGATGATCGAGCTGCTCGAGCGCCACGGCCACATGCCGCTGCCGCCCTACATTACCCGGGAAGACGAGTGGAGCGACCGCGAACGCTACCAGACGGTCTACGCCCGTCACGACGGCGCGGTGGCCGCCCCCACTGCCGGGCTGCACTTTGACCGGCCGCTGCTGGATGCGCTCGCCGAAAAGGGCGTGGAAAGCGCCTTTGTCACCCTCCACGTGGGCGCGGGCACCTTTCAGCCGGTGCGCGCCGACGACATCCGCGACCACCACATGCACAGCGAATGGCTCGAGGTGGACGAAACCGCCTGTGCCAGGGTCAACGCCGCCCGCGCCGCCGGCCGGCGCGTGATCGCCGTGGGCACGACCGCCGTGCGCTGCCTGGAAACCGCCGGCGCCGCCGACGGCACTCTTGCGCCCTACCGCGGCGACACCGACATCTTTATCTACCCGGGCTACCGGTGGCGCTGCGTGGACGCGCTGATTACCAACTTCCACCTGCCGGAGTCGACGCTTCTGATGCTGGTCGCGGCGTTTATCGGCCATGACAACACGCTTGCCGCCTACCGCGCCGCGGTGGCCGAGCGCTACGCGTTTTTCAGCTACGGCGACGCCATGCTGCTGACCCGACGCGCTCCCTGACCCCGCGCTTTTCGCCCTGTTCCTGACGAGCTTTTGACATGCAAAACCCCCACAAGCGAAGCGACTGCTTCATGGATTTCGAACGCCTGGCCGACGACGGCCGCGCCCGCCGCGGACGGCTGCACTTCCCCCGCGGCATCGTCGAAACACCGGCCTTCATGCCCGTGGGCACCTACGGCACGGTCAAGGGCATGACGCCCGAGTCGGTCAAGGAGATCGGCGCCGACATCATTCTGGGCAACACCTTCCACCTGTGGCTGCGCCCGGGAGTCGAGGTCATCGAGGCCCACGGCGATCTGCACGACTTCGCCCAGTGGGACAGGCCGATTCTCACCGACTCCGGCGGCTTTCAGGTATTTTCCCTGGGCAAGACGCGCAAGATCAGCGAAGACGGCGTGCATTTCCGCTCCCCGGTAGACGGCGCGAAGGTCTTCATGGGCCCGGAAGAGTCCATGGCCGTGCAGCGCTCGCTGGGCTCCGACGTGGTCATGATCTTTGACGAGTGCACGCCCTACCCGGCGACCCACGCCGAGGCCGAGCACTCCATGGAGCGCTCCCTGCGCTGGGCCCGGCGTTCGCGGGATGCCCACGGCGATTCGCCCTCGGCGCTGTTCGGCATCATCCAGGGCGGGATGCACGACGATCTGCGCGAACGCTCGCTCAAGGGCCTTCTGGATATCGGCTTTGACGGCCTGGCCATCGGCGGGCTCTCCGTGGGCGAGCCCAAGGAAGAGATGCTCCGGGTGCTCGACTATCTGCCCGGCTGGATGCCCGACGATACCCCCCGCTACCTGATGGGCGTGGGCACGCCTGCAGACCTGGTGGAAGGCGTGCGCCGGGGCGTTGACATGTTCGACTGCGTGATGCCTACCCGCAACGCCCGCAACGGCCATCTGTTCACCGCTGAAGGCACGGTCAAGATCCGCAACGCCGTGCACCGCTTTGCCACCGGCCCGCTGGAAGACGGCTGCGACTGCTACGCCTGCCGGCACTTTTCCCGGGCCTACCTGCACCACCTTTACCGCTGCAACGAAATGCTCGGCTCGATGCTCAACACCATGCACAATTTACGCCATTACCAGCGCCTGATGGCAGATTTGCGCGCGGCAATCGAAGCGGGTACATTGGCGCCCTTCGTGGAGACATTCTACGCCCGGCGTGGCCTGCCCGTGCCCCCTGCGCCCGAATGACCGCCGTCGGTGGCACGCCGTTCTCGTACAACGATTTCACCTGCCTGTGTTCAGACCAGGTAAACGCTTTTTGCTCGCCCACTTTGCTTGTCAACCTAGGAGTGCTTTGAATGCTGGATCTTCTCATTTCCCAAGCCCACGCCCAGGACGCCGGCGGCGCTGCCGGCGGCGGCATCGCCCAGATCGTCATGCTGGTCGGTTTTGTGGTGATCTTCTACTTCCTGCTGTGGCGCCCCCAGGCCAAGCGCGCCAAGCAGCACAAACAGCTGATCGCCAACCTGGAAAAGGGGGACGAAATCGTCATCGGCGGCGGCCTGGTCGGGCGCGTCACCAAAATCAGCGACGAGTTTCTGAGCATGGAAGTGGCCGACGGCACCACGGTCAACGTGCAGAAAAGCGCCGTGGCCGCCGTGCTGCCCAAGGGCACCATCAAGTCCATCTGATCCGCTTCTGCCCTGCCGGACGCCGCCAGCCAGCACCGGCAGGGATGCCACGGTGAACGATGACACGCCTTGCTGCGCGCTGACCCACGGCGCGCAGCGCTCCGTTTGTTATTCAAGGCAGGGCTTACATGCTCAACCGTTATCCCCTGTGGAAGTATCTGCTCATTCTGGTCGTGTTGGTGACCGGACTGATCTACTCGCTTCCCAACCTGTTCCCCGCAGATCCCGCCGTCCAGATCAGCACCCAGGGCAGCGCGCTGAGCGAAAGACAGCGCGACCGCGTCACCGACGTCCTGCAAGACAACGATATCGCCGTCAAGCGTACCGAGCAGCAGGACGGCCAGTGGCTCTTGCGGCTGAACAACGCCGACGACCAGCTGCGCGCCCGGGATCTCATCAACGACACCCTGGATGACGACGATGTCACCGTGGCGCTCAACCTCGCCGAGGCCACGCCTGGCTGGCTCAAGGCTTTCAACGCCTCGCCGATGACGCTGGGGCTTGACCTGCGCGGCGGCGTTCACTTTCTGCTCGAAGTCGACATGGACGCGGCCCTTACCCAGCGCCTGGAAGTCAACGCCAGCGCCATGCGCGAACTTTTGCGCGACGAACGCATCCGCTACCGCAACACCGAGATCGACGATCGCTCGCTGTCGCTGGAGTTTGCCAGCGCCGAGGACCGCGACGACGCCCGCCGGCTGATCAGCCGGGAGTTTCCCGACTTCGACTACCAAAGCGAAGGCGACGGCCGAGGCGCGACGCTTGTCATGACGCTCACCGACCAGAAGGTCAGCGAGATTCAGGACTACGCCATCAACCAGAACCTCACGACGCTGCGCAACCGCGTCAACGAGCTGGGCGTGGCCGAGCCCAAGGTCCAGCGCCAGGGGCCCAACCGCATCGTCGTGGAGCTGCCCGGGGTCCAGGACACCACGGCGGCCAAGCGCATCGTCGGCGCCACGGCCAACCTGGAATTCCGCCTGGAGGCGCGCTCCGATACCCCGGAACGCGAAACCGAAACCATCGCCTTTCGCAGCAACCCCGAGCGCGAAGCCACGGTGCTGCGCGACGTGATCATCAGCGGCGACAGCGTTTCCAGCGCCAGCCAGAGCTTTGACGAAAACGGCGGCCCCCAGGTCAGCATCAACCTCGACGGCACCGGCGGCACGCTGATGAACCGCGCCACCCGGGCCAACATCGGCCGCAACATGGCGGTGGTGTTCATCGAGCACAAAAGCCGGGACCGCGAAGTCACCGACCCGGAAACCGGAGAAACCAAAACGGTCCGCGATCCCTACGTCGAGCGCGGCATCATCAGCCTGGCCACCATCCAGAGCGCCTTTGGCAACAGCTTTCGCATTACCGGGCTGGAGTCGTCCTCGGAGTCCGCGGAGCTTGCCCTGCTGCTGCGCTCGGGGTCGCTGGCCGCGCCCATCTACTTTGCCCAGGAGCGCACCATCGGCCCGAGCCTGGGGCAGAAAAACATCGAGCGCGGCCTGCTCTCGGTCGAGCTGGGCCTCTTGCTGGTCGTCGCCTTCATGCTGCTGCGTTACAAGGTATTCGGGCTATTTGCCAACCTTGCCCTGGCGTTCAACCTGACGCTGCTGGTGGCGGTCATGTCGCTTTTGGGCGCGACGCTGACGCTTCCCGGCATTGCCGGTATCGTGCTTACCCTGGGGATGGCAGTGGATGCCAACGTGCTGATCTTCGAGCGCATTCGCGAAGAGCTGCGGCACGGGCTTTCCGTCCAGCAGGCGATCCACGCCGGCTACGAGCGCGCCTTCACCTCGATCATCGATGCCAACATCACCACGCTGCTGGTGGCGATCATTCTGTTTTCGATCGGCACCGGGCCGGTAAAGGGTTTTGCCGTCACGCTGTCCATCGGCATTCTGAGCTCCATGTTCACCGCGCTGCTGGTCACCCGCGCCATGGTCAACCTGACCTACGGCGGCAAGCCGGTGAAAAAGCTCTGGATTTAAACCCCGGCTCTGACGCCCGGCGCACAGCACAGACTTAAGAGGTGGTAATGAAATCCCTGACAAACCGGCAAATCGACTTCATGGGAGGGCGCCGCTGGGCGTTCATCCTCTCCGGCATCCTGCTGCTGGTGTCGATTGGCGCCCTGTTCACCCAGCAGCTCAACCTGGGGCTGGACTTTACCGGCGGCACCCTGATCGAGGTGCGCTACCAAAGCGCTCCGGCGCTTGACGGCATTCGCCAGACGCTCGAGCAAAACGGCTTCGAGGACGTCGCCGTGCAGACCTTCGGTGCCTCCACCGAGGTGCTGATCCGCCTGAAACAGGCCTTTGATGCCGAAGTGGGTAACGATATCGTCACCCTGCTTCGCGACAGCGGCGCCAATGTCGACCTGGTGCGCGCCGAATTCGTCGGCGCCCAGGTGGGCGACCAGCTGCGCGACCAGAGCGGCCTTGGCATGCTGGTGGCGCTGGGCGTGGTCATGCTCTACGTGGCGCTGCGCTTTCAGTACAAGTTTGCCGTCGGCGCGCTGTTTGCCCTGATGCACGACGTGGTGGTGGTTATCGGCGTGTTTGCGCTGTTCGGGCTGGAGTTTGACCTGACGGTGCTGGCGGCTGTACTGGCGGTCATCGGCTACTCGCTGAACGACACCATCGTGGTCTACGACCGCATCCGCGAGACCATCCGCAAGTCCCAGATCACCGACATGGCGCAGATCTTCAACGAAGCGATCAACGCCACGCTGTCGCGGACGCTGGCGACGTCGGGCACTACCCTGCTGGTACTGCTCGCCCTGCTGTTTCTCGGCGGCGACATGATCGAGAACTTCGCCATTGCCCTGCTCATCGGCATCGTGGTGGGCACCTTCTCCTCGGTCTACATTTCCGGGGCGCTGCTGATTCCGCTCAGGCTTAACCGCGAAGATCTGATTCCGCCGCAGAAAACCCAGGACGACGAGGAAGAGGAGCTGCCCTAGGTAGCCTTGCTTTTTAGCCGTCGCTGCATACGCAAACGCCCCTTCGAGTCTCTCGAAGGGGCGTTTTTTGCATTGAAATATCTGACCGGGTGGGAGCACAATTTATTGTGCGAATGCTGTGCCGGGCAGTGCTTTCGCGGACTGAAGTCCGTTTATGTCAGCCCTCCGGGTGCTCCCACAACAGACCGTATATCGAGCCTTTAAAAGTGCGGCGTCAGCTGCTTGACCAGGGCCTTGTAGAGCCGCGGCCCGGCGGCCATCAGTACGCTTTCGGGCTTGACGGCGGGCTGGCCGTCCGGAGTGCCGATGAGCGCGCCGGCTTCCTTCAGCAGCAGCGTGCCGGCATACAGGTCCTGCTCTTCAAGGCCCGCCACAAAGGCGCTGTCCACGCGTCCGCTGGCCACTTCGCAGATGTCCAGCAGGCCGCTGCCGCGGGCGATCAGGGTATCCACGCTCGGACCCAGCTGCTGGGTTAGCGTCAGGTAGGCAGGCAGGTGGCGACGACGCAGCCAGGCCGGCGGCAGGCTCAGCGCCGTGCGCGTGCCGGCCACCGCACTGGGCTTGCTCACGCGCATGCGCTTGCCGTTGTGCTGGGCGCCGCCGCCCCGGGTGGCCAGATACTCGTCGTCGGCGAAGGGGCAGATGATCACCGCGTGCTCCGGCCGACCTTTCACCCGGCAGACCGCCGAGATCGCGAAGTTATCCCCGGCGACCGAAAGGCTGGAATAGCCGTGCAGCGGCTCGATGTGCCAGACGGTATCCCGCCCTTCGCCTTCCCCCTCGCGGTGCGAGGTAAAGCGCCCGACGACGCCGTGCTCGGGATAGCCGCGCTCGAGCTGCTGGACAATGATGGCCTCGGCCTTGCCGGCGGCGTCCGTCAGCAGGCGCTCGAGATTGGCTTCGTCGTGAGCGTTTTCAATCCGCTCGCGAATACGTAAAAACTGATCGGCGGCCTTGCGCGTGGCGCGCAGCGTGAACTGAACCATCGGATTCATGGGTCGAACCTTGTGACGATAAGGGGAAGACAGGGCTGTTAAAGAACGGTGCAGGCAGTACCTGATCAAGCACTAGCAGATAGCCATACGGCGCAAAAGCGCGGGGCGGCGATTCTAGCAGAGCCCGTGCCCGGGCGCCATGCAGTCGTGCTAAACTTGCGCCCTTCCGCCATTCACTCCCACCGTTGAGTCACGCCATGCTCGAGCGCCTTCGCACCGTTCTTATCGGCACCAGCCACTCCGGCAATATCGGCGGTGTCGCCCGCGCCATGCACAACATGGGGCTCGATGACCTGGCGCTGGTCGCCCCGCGCGGCGAGGTCATCGACCAGGAGAGCATTTCCCGGGCGTCGGGAGCCGATCACCTGCTCCACCAGGCCCGGGTGAGCCAGACCCTTGACGAGGCCGTCGCCGACTGCACGCTGGTAGTCGGCGCCAGCGCCCGCTCGCGCACCCTGCCCTGGCCCATGCTTTCCCCCCGAGAACTCGCCGCGCGCCTGCCCGACGAGTGCCGTCAGGAGGGGGCGCGCATCGCCCTGGTATTCGGCCGCGAAGACAGCGGCCTGACCAACGACGAGCTGCACCGCTGCCACGCCCACGTGCATATTCCCACCAACGCCGACTTCAGCTCGCTGAACCTGGCCGCGGCGGTGCAGGTGGTCGCCTACGAATGCCGCATGGCCTGGCTTGAGCAGCAGGCGTCAAAGGCGGGCAGCGACCACCAAAAGGCAGAAAAGCCCCCTGCATCCGAAGAGCAGCGCGCCTCCCACGCGGACCTGGAGCGCTACTTTGCGCACCTCGAGCAGACGCTGACAACCATCGGCTTTCACGACCCGCAAAAGCCGCGCCAGCTCATGGCGCGTCTGCGCCGGCTTTACCTGCGCGCCCGTCCGCGCCGAATCGAACTCAACATTCTGCGGGGCATCCTGACGGCAACGAACAAGGCGGTCACCGACAAGGCCGGCCCGCCGCCACGCCCTTGAATCCGGCGCTCGGCGCCGCCAGTCTATGATTTCTGGCCCTGCTGCCGGACGCCCACCCACTGAAGGAAAGGTCGCATGTTTAAACGCCTGCGCGAAGATATCAACAGCGTGTTTGCCCGCGATCCGGCCGCACGCAACTTTTTCGAGGTGCTGACCAACTACCCCGGTCTGCACGCTCTGCTGCTGCACCGCTTCCACCACTGGCTGTGGAACAAGGGCGCCAAGTGGCTGGCGCGGACGCTTTCGACCTTTGCCCGTTTTCTCACCGGCATCGAAATTCACCCCGGCGCCACCATCGGCCGGCGCTTTTTCATCGACCACGGCATGGGCGTGGTCATCGGCGAAACCGCGCTGATCGGCGACGACGTCACCCTTTACCACGGCGTGACGCTCGGGGGCACCAGCTGGCACAAGGGCAAGCGCCACCCGACCCTGGGCGACGGCGTGATCGTCGGCGCCGGAGCCAAGATACTCGGCCCGCTTACGCTGGATGCCGGCGTCAAGGTCGGCTCCAACGCCGTGGTTACCAAGGACGTTCCCGAAGGCGCGACGGTGGTGGGGATCCCCGGCAAGATCGTCAAGCGCGCCGAGCCCGATAGCGAGCAGTCCATGGACGTCGATCCCGACCGGCGGGAGGCCATGCGCCAGAAATTCGGCTTTGATGCCTACGGCGTCAGCCAGGACATGCCCGACCCGGTGGCCCGCTCGATGCAGGCCATGCTCGACCACATGCACGCGGTGGATGAGCGCATCGAGCAAATGTGCTCGACCCTGACCCGGCTGGATACCAGCTACCGCAAGGGCGAGCTTCCCGAGCTGCGCAGCGAGGACTTTGCCGACGTGCTCGGCGAAGCCGCCAGCGAATGCGCCGAACACACGGCCAACCACCGCAGTCGGACTCGCACATCCGACGACGCCTCGGACCAAGGTTGACCGCTGCGCTCGGGCTTTCCCATAATGGATTCGATTTTGCCATCAGCGCGCTCAGTGGAGCAGCCGGGGTTCGCCATGCGTTCGATCAGCCTATGCGTTTAACCACCAAAGGGCGCTACGCCGTTACCGCCATGCTGGATCTGGCGCTCAACGTCGAGACCGCGCCGATCAGCCTTGGCGACATAGCGAGGCGCCAGGACATCTCGCTTGCCTACCTGGAGCAGCTGTTTGCCCGGCTGCGCAGGGCCGGGCTGGTCACTAGCGTGCGCGGTCCCGGCGGCGGCTATCGGCTGGCCCGGGAGCCCCGCGCCATTTGCCTTTCCAGCATCGTGGACGCCGTCGACGAAAGCGTGGACGCTACCCGCTGCCAGGGGCTTTCCGACTGCCAGCAGGGCGATACCTGCCTGACTCATCACCTGTGGTGCGAGCTATCCGGGCAGATCCGCGAGTTTCTCGACGGGATAACGCTTGAACAGCTTTCCACGCGCCCCGATATCCAGCATATTGCCCGGCGCCAGCAGGCGCGCCTGGACGACGCCATCCCCGCGTCAGCCCCCTAGCGCCGTTCTGCCCGCGCCCACTGACCGATGTGAAACAAGATGCCACAGACCACACCCACGCTGCCCGTTTATCTCGACTACGCTGCCACCACGCCGGTCGACGACCGCGTGGCCGCCGTGATGCAGCGCTATCTGACGGTTGACCAGCTCTACGCCAACCCCGCTTCGCGCAGCCATATGCTCGGCTGGCAGGCCGAACAGGTAGTCGAGCAGGCGCGCCGCCAGGTAGCCGACGCCATCGGCGCCGACCCGCGCGAAATCGTCTGGACCAGCGGCGCCACCGAGGCCGACAATCTGGCGCTGACGGGGTTCATGCGCGCCAACCGCGAGCGCGGCATGCATCTGGTGACGTCCACCATCGAACACAAGGCCGTGGTGGATACCGCGCATGCCCTGGAGGCCGAAGGCTTCGAGGTGACCTGGATCACCCCCGGCGGCGACGGCCGCGTTACCCCGGAGCAGCTGCGCGACGCCATGCGCGACGACACCGCGCTGGTCTCCCTGATGACGGTCAACAACGAGCTGGGCAGCGTCAACGATATCGCCGCACTTGCGGATGTGGCCCACGAGTTTGGCGCCGCCCTCCATACCGACGCCGCCCAGGCCATCGGCCGCGTGCCGCTGGACGTCGGCGCCCAGGATATCGACCTGATGTCGCTTTCGGGGCACAAGGCCTACGGCCCCAAGGGCGTGGGCGCGCTCTACGTCAAGCGCCACCCGGACATCCGCGTGGAGGCGCTGATTCACGGCGGCGGCCACGAGCGCGGCATGCGCTCGGGCACGCTGCCCACGCACCAGATTGCCGGCATGGGCGAAGCCTTTGCTCTGATGGTGCAGCAGGGCGAGGCCGACCAGGCGCATATCGCAGCGCTTGGCGAACGTTTTCTCGACGGGCTTGCCCAACTGGATGACGTTCACCGCAATGCGGCAAGCGAGGCAAGCCTGCCCAACATCATCAACGTCGCGTTTGGCGGCGTGGACGGCGAGTCGCTGCTGATGGCGCTGCGCGACGTGGCGGTATCCACCGGCTCGGCGTGCAACTCGGCAAGCGTCGAGCCGTCCTACGTGCTGCTGGGCGTCGGCGTGCCGCGCCGGCTGGCGCTTTCCTCGCTGCGATTCAGCTTCGGTCGCTTTACCACTGCGGCCGACGTCGATCACGCCGTGGGCGTGCTGCAGCACGCCGTCACCGGCCTGCGGGGATAGCCCTCCGCCGTGCGGCTAACCCGCGCCACAGCCAAGAGTTACAATACTAGTGGTAACGACGCTAGTAGCAACGACGCCAGTAGAAACGACACCAGTAGAAACAACGAACGACGGCTTCAACAGGAGGTCACCATGGCCACGCTCAACATTACGCCCGCTGCTGCCGAGCAGATTCAGCATGTCCTCGCCGAGCGCGGCGAAGGCCTTGGCCTGCGCGTATCGGTCAAGCCTTCCGGCTGCTCCGGCTACAGCTACGTGCTCGACTTTGCCGACGAGGCCGCCCCGGACGATGCCCGCTTCGAGGACCACGGCGCTCAGGTGTTTGTCGCCCCGGACGCGCTGAACATGCTCGACGGCAGCGAAGTCGACTACGTCAACGAAGGGCTCAACCGCTACTTTCGCTTCAACAACCCCAACGTCACCGACGAGTGCGGCTGCGGCGAAAGCTTTACCGTCTAGCCGCCCGCCGGCACGGGCAGTATTCACGGCCTTGATGAAGCGCTATAATCGCGCCACTCCGCCGCCGACCCGGCCTCGCCGCGCCGGCGGCGGGACCTTGCCGCTGCCGTCTGCAAGGCTGAAAGAAAGCGGCGCTTGACGCTGGAGCCTGACGCCCAGGCGTCCCGATCCGTCAAGCTGACTTGCGATAGACGCAACCCATTAAGCCCTACTTTTACTACGTCCGAATCAGGAGAGATGTTACATGGCGAACGAACGCACGCTGTCCATCATCAAGCCCGACGCTGTCGCCAAAAATGCCATCGGCGAGATTATCGCCCGTTTTGAAAAAGCCGGCCTCAAGGTCGTCGCGGCCAAGATGATCCGGCTGTCCGAAGAAAACGCCGGCGGCTTCTACGCCGAACACAAGGAGCGCCCCTTCTTCAACGACCTGGTCGGCTTCATGACCTCGGGCCCGATAGTGGTACAGGTGCTGGAAGGCGAAGACGCCATCGCCAAGAACCGCGACCTGATGGGGGCGACCAACCCCAAGGAAGCCGAAGCCGGCACCATCCGCGCCGACTTTGCCGAGACCATCGACGCCAACGCCGTTCACGGCTCCGACTCCGTGGAAAGCGCCGAGCGTGAAATTGCCTACTTCTTCGACAACGACGAAATCTGCCCGCGCTAAGCGCGCTGCAGGGCAGCTTGCACGTTGCCGGCCATTTTTGCGGGAGCCCGGCTCCCGCCTTTTCTTTTGACGCTGACTGCCATGACCACTGCCGCTTCCCAAGACGCATCTGTTACCACTACCCCAGGCGCGACGTCCGTCAACCCGGGGCAGGCCCCCGAGCGCGTCAATCTGCTGGGCATGTCCCGGACGCAGCTGGAGGCGTTTTTTCTCTCCATCGGCGAAAAGAAGTTCCGCGCCGCCCAGCTGATGAAGTGGATGCACCACGAAGGCTGCGACGACTTTGCCGCCATGACCAACCTGTCCAAGGCGCTGCGCGAAAAGCTTGCGCGCCTGGCCGAGGTGCGCGGCCCCTCGGTGGTCTACGAAGGCGCCTCCAGGGACGGTACGCGCAAGTGGGTGCTGGAGGTCGAGGACGGCAGCTACGTGGAAACCGTGCTGATCCCCGCGGACAACGGCAAGCGGCGCACGCTTTGCGTATCGTCCCAGGTGGGCTGCTCGCTTGACTGCAGCTTCTGCTCCACGGGCAAGCAGGGCTTTCAGCGCAACCTCACCGCCGCGGAAATCATCGGCCAGGTGTGGGTCGCCTCGCGCAGCGACGTGCCGCGCAACGACAGCCGCCAACGTCCGGTGACCAACGTGGTCATGATGGGGATGGGCGAGCCGCTTCTGAACTACGACAATGTCGTGCCGGCCATGCAGCTGATGCTCGAGGACGACGGCTACGGCCTGTCCAAGCGCCGGGTGACGCTTTCCACTTCGGGCGTGGTGCCCAAGATCGACAGGCTCAGCGACGACATCGACGTAAGCCTGGCCATTTCGCTGCACGCGGCCAACGACGAGCTGCGCAACGAGCTGGTGCCGCTGAACCGCAAGTACAACATCGCCACGCTGCTGGACGCCTGCCGGCGCTACCTGGACAAAAGCCCGGAAAACCGCCAGGTGACCATCGAATACACCCTGATCTCGGGGGTCAATGATCAGCAGGAGCATGCCACCGAGCTTGCCCAGGTGCTGGAAGGGCTGCCGTGCAAGATCAACCTGATTCCGTTCAACCCGTTTCCCCACTCGGGCTACGAAACGCCGTCGCGCAATCAGTGCGTGCGCTTTCAGCGCTGGCTTGACGAGCTGGGCTACACCGCGCCGATCCGCATGGCTCGGGGAGACGACATCGATGCCGCCTGCGGCCAGCTGGTCGGCCGAGTGAAAGACCGGACCAAGCGTCAGGCCCGCTACATTCAGTCGGTACAGCTTGACGCCAACTAGGCGTCACCCCGTACCGCCTTGACTTGTGCCGGGCACAGCGCTTTGATGAACGCGCCCTTGGTGCGGCGCTGGAGGTCGCTTCGCGCCTTTTGCCGAGACTCACGACGTCGTTCGGACTGCCACCATGAGGATAACGATGCTTTGCCGCCGCCCGTTACCGCACATTGCCCAGGCGCCTGCCGCCTTTGTTCTTGTCGGCACGCTGTGGCTTTCCGGCTGCGCCTCGACATCGCTTTCCTCCCCGGACACGCCGGATGCCGGCAGCGCCTACACCCGGCTGGGGCTTGCCTATCTGGAGCAGAACAACCTGAAGCGCGCGCTCAACGCGCTGGACCGGGCCGAAGAGCATGATCCCGGCAATCCCGAAACGCTGCAGGCCCTGGCGCTTGTCTACCAGCGCCAGGGCGAGGATGAGCTGGCCGCCGAGCAGTTCCAGAAAGCGCTCGCCGCCGACGCCGACTTTACTCGCGCGCGCAACAACTACGCCGCCTTTCTTTACCAGCAGGGGAACTATCAGCGCGCCTGTCAGCAGCTCGAAAAGGCCGCCCAGGACCCCCAGTACGAGCACCGGGCCCGGCTTTTCACCAACCTGGGACAGTGCTATAGCGCCATGGACCAGCCGCAGCGTGCCCGGGAAAACCTGAAGCGGGCCGGCCAGCTCGACCCGCGCTACGCGCGCAGCTATTGGCAGCTGGCCCGGCTGGAATTCCAACAGGGCCATCACGCCCGGGCCTGGGCGCCGCTGCAGCGGTTCTTGCGGCTGGGCCGGCCCACCCGCGAAGCCCTGGAAATGGCCGCGGAGCTGGCTCTTGAGCGCGGCGACAGCGAACTCGCCGGCAAGTATCGGCGCCAGCTTGCAAGCACGGGCGAAACGCCCTGATCACCGTTTTGAGGATGCTCAGCCATGAGCGACACACATCACGACGAATACGCCGATGACCGGCTCGGGGTTTCCCCCGGCGAACTGTTACGCAGGGAGCGGGAGCGCCAGGGTATTGCCCTCAGGGACGCCGCGCACGCCCTGCACCTGCGCCCGGCCGTGGTCTCGGGGCTGGAGCAGGATCATTACGCTGAAATCCCCGTGGCCACCTATCGCCGCGGCTACCTGCGCACCTACGCCCGCTACCTGGGCATGGATGACGACCCCGTACTCAAGGCCTACGAGGCCCGCCACGGCGCCCCGGCCACCGCGCGGGACATCAAGCCGGTATCGGTGACCCGCCCGCCCTCGCGGCTGGGCGGCATTCTGTTCAAACTGGTGACGCTTTTGGTCATCGCCGGGCTGATCGGCGTCACCGTGACCTGGTGGCAAAGCCGCGGCGGCAGCGCCCCGCCGAGCCTGGATGAAGGCTCCATGACGGCACCCGACACCTCGGCAGCGGCCGAAATGCCGCCGGCCTCTGCCGGCGACGCCGCCGACGACATTGACACCGCTGCCAAAAGCGCCGCTGAAAGCACGGCAAAGGCCGGTAGCGCCGCCGAAGTCGATGCTGTCGAAACGGAGGCTGTCGACACAGACCCCGTCGACACCGCTCCCGCGGCGCCGTCAGAGGAGGCGCTGGCCGCCGCCACCGGCGTAGCCGGCGCCGACGAGGAAGAGACAGCAGACGCCAGCGCCGACAGCGACGCCGACGCCGACGCCACTACCCTGGCGCTGACGTTCAATCAGCAATCGTGGACGGAAATTTTCGATGCCGGCGACAACCGCGTATTTGTCGGCCTGCAAGAGCCCGGCACCGAAGCCAGCGTGGAAGGCCAGCCGCCGTTTCGTTTAACCGTCGGCAACGCTACCGGCGTCGAGCTGCGCTACCGGGGCGAGGTCATCGACCTTGCCCGGCACGCCGGCGCCAATAACGTCGCCCGCTTTACCCTGGGAGAGTGATCCGCCCTATGCACGCCCCGAATGCTATTCAACGCCGCGCCTCGCGCCAGATCCACGTCGGCAACGTCCCCATCGGCGGCAATGCCCCCATTGCCGTACAGAGTATGACCAACACCGACACCCTTGACGTTGACGCCACCGTTCGTCAGGTGCGCCAGCTGGAAACCGCCGGCGCCGATATTGTCCGCGTCTCGGTGCCCACCATGGACGCCGCCGAGGCCTTCGGCCGCATCCGCCAGGCGGTCAATGTACCGCTGGTGGCGGATATCCACTTCGACCACAAGATCGCCCTGCGCGTGGCCGAGCTTGGCGTCGACTGCCTGCGCATCAACCCCGGCAACATCGGTCGCGAAGACCGCGTGCGCGCGGTGGTCAGCGCCGCTCGGGACCGCGGCATCCCCATGCGCATCGGCGTCAACGCCGGCTCGCTGGAAAAGTCCCTGCAGCGCAAGTACGGCGAGCCCACGCCGGAGGCGCTGGTGGAGTCCGCGCTGCGCCACATCGACCATCTCGACCGGCTCGATTTCGCCGACTTCAAGGTCAGCGTCAAGGCCAGCGACGTCTTCATGGCCGTGGCCGCCTACCGCGACCTGGCCAGCCGCATCGAGCAGCCGCTGCACCTGGGGATCACCGAGGCCGGCGGCCTGCGCTCGGGCACGGTCAAGTCTTCCATCGGCCTTGGCATGCTGCTGATGGAAGGCATCGGCGACACCCTGCGGGTATCGCTCGCCGCCGACCCGGTGGAAGAAGTCAAGGTCGGCTTTGACATGCTCAAGAGCCTCAAGCTGCGTACCAAGGGCATCAACTTTGTCGCCTGCCCCAGCTGCTCGCGGCAGAACTTTGACGTCATCGATACCATGAACCAGCTCGAAGAGCGCCTGGAAGACGTGATGACGCCGCTGGACGTATCGATCATCGGCTGCATCGTCAACGGCCCGGGCGAAGCCAAGGAAAGCGATCTCGGCCTCACCGGCGGCAGCCCCGCCAACCTGCTGTACCTCGACGGCAAGCCGGCGCAGAAGCTGCGCAACGACAACCTCATCGACGATCTCGAACGGCTGATCCGCGACAAGGTGCGCGAAAAGCAGCAGCGCGAAAAAGATACCATCGCCCGCAGCGTGTAGCCTGCTGCGACACACAAGGAGTTCCCATTGAGCCAGACCGCAGCCCCCTACACCGCGCGAAAGATCCAGGCAATTCGCGGCATGAACGACCTGCTGCCCGAAGACAGCCCGCGCTGGCAGTTTTTTGAGGCCCGGATCCGCGACCTGATGGCCCGCTACGGCTTTGCCGAAATTCGCACGCCCATTCTGGAGCAGACGGCGCTGTTCGCCCGCTCCATCGGCGAAGTCACCGATATCGTCGAAAAGGAGATGTACACCTTCGACGACCGCAACGGCGACAGCCTCACCCTGCGCCCGGAGGGCACCGCCAGCTGCGTGCGGGCGGCCATGCAGCACGGCCTGTTGCACAACCAGACCCAGCGGCTGTGGTATCAAGGGCCGATGTTCCGCCACGAGCGTCCGCAAAAGGGCCGCTATCGCCAGTTTCACCAGATCGGCGTGGAAACCTACGGCCTCGAGGGCCCGGACATCGACGCCGAGGTCATCCTGCTGTCGGCGCGGCTGTGGCAGGAGCTGGGGCTTGCCGACCACGTCACCCTCGAGCTCAACTCGCTGGGCTCGGCCGAGGCCCGAGCGGCCTACCGCGAGATGCTGGTGGCCTATTTCGAGCAGCACCTCGAGGTGCTCGACGAGGACTCCCGACGCCGTCTGACCACCAACCCGCTGCGCATCCTGGACTCCAAGAACCCGGCCATGGCCGAGGTCATTGCCGGCGCCCCCCGGCTCATCGATCATCTGGACGAGGCCTCCCGGGAGCACTTCGAGCGCCTCAAGGCCATGCTCGACGCCGTCGGCATCGGCTACGTGATCAATCCCAGGCTGGTGCGCGGACTGGATTACTATTCGCGCACCGTGTTCGAATGGACCACCGATGCGCTGGGCAGCCAGGGCACCGTGTGCGCCGGCGGGCGCTACGACGGCCTGGTCGAACAGCTGGGCGGCAAGCCCACCCCGGCAGTGGGCTTTGCCATGGGCATCGAGCGGCTGATTCTGCTGCTCGATACCCTGGCGCTGATTCCCGGCGCCGCGCTTGGCGGCTGCGACGCCTATCTGGTGCCCATGGACGACGCCGCGACGCCCGAAGCGCTGGCCCTGGCCGAGCGGCTGCGTACCGCCCTGCCCGATCTCAACCTGACCCTGCACTGCGGCGGCGGCAGTTTCAAAAGCCGCATGAAGAAGGCCGATAAAAGCGGCGCCCCGCTGGCCATACTGCTGGGCGAGGACGAGCGCGCCGGGCAGGCCGTCACGCTGAAGTTCTTGCGCGACGACCGCGAGCAGCGGCGCGTGGCGCAAAGCGAGCTGGCCCCCGCATTGGCGTCACTGCTGGGCAACACTCGGGACGGTAGCTGAAGCCGCTCGCCGGCGTGGAAACTTGCCCGTCATAGCCGTCATAGACAGTTTCAAGGAGGCCGCCCGTGGCGGAGCTGAGAACCGAAGAAGAACAGTTGGACGCGATCAAGCGCTGGTGGAAGGAAAACGGCACTTCGCTGATAGCAGGCCTGGTGATCGCCGGGGCCGGCGTGTTTGGCTTCAAGGCGTGGCAGAACTACCAGGACGGCCAGGCCGAGGCCGCCTCCCTGCGCTACCAGCAGCTGATTGCCGAAACCGCGGGCCTGAATGCCGACGAATCGGCCGACGAACAGGCGCTGCAAAACGCCCGCAGCACCGCCGAGGAGCTGGTCGACAGCCACGGCGGCTCGCTATACGCCGAGCTTGCGCTGCTGCTCGACGCCCGCCTGGCCGTACAGCAGGACGATCTGGACGGCGCCCGCGCCTCTTTGGAGCAGGCGCTCGACGCATCCTCCCGGGACTACGTTCAGAGCCTGGCCCGGCTGCGCCTGGCGCGGCTGGACGTTGCCGCCGGCGAAGCGCAGCGGGCGCTTGACCGGCTGGATGACAACGTGGCCGATCCGCTTACCGCCCAGCGTCACAACGTGCGCGGCGACGCCTTGCTGGCGCTGGAGCGCAAGGACGACGCCCGCCGCGAATGGCAACAGGCGCAAACGCTTGCCGAGGAGCAGGACCAGCCGCTTTACGGCGTTGCTCTGAAGCTTGACGATCTGGGCGCCAAGAAGCCCCGCTCCGGCGTCTCGGGCGCCGACATCCCCGAGGCCGACACCTCCGATGCCGGCATGTCCGATGCCGCTTTCTCGGCATCCGCATCCGAACCCACCCCGCCCGTTTCCCCTACGCAGGGCAACGACGAGGCTACGTCATGATCGCCACTCGCTTTTCTCGCCCCCTGCGCCTGACGCTGGGCGCCGGCGCCATAGCTCTGCTTACCGGCTGCGCCAGCAAGGGCGAGCCGCTTTACACGCCCAAGCCGCTCGCCGACATCGACGCCACCTCCACCCTCGATACCCGCTGGGACACCGGCATTGGCGACGGCCTTGGACGAGCGCGCTATCCGCTGACGCCGGCCCGGGACGGCGACACCCTGTTCGCCGCCGACGCCCGCGGCCTGGTGGTGGCGCTGGACGCCGACAGCGGCAAGCGCGAATGGGAAACAAGGCTTGACAGCCCCGTTTCCAGCGGGCTTTCCGCGGTTGCCGGCCACGTTTACCTGGGCAGCAAGAACGGCGACGTCATCGCCCTTAATCAGGACGACGGCAGCGAGCAGTGGCGCGCCCGGGCCTCCAGCGAAGTGCTGGCTGCCCCGCAGCCCAATCGCGACCTGCTGATCGTCCAGAGCACCGACGGCCAGGTCACCGCCCTGGACCGCCAGACCGGCGATACCCGCTGGTCCTACGAAAGCAACCCGCCGGCGCTGACCCTGCGCGGTACCGGCACGCCCCAGACCATTGAACCTGTCACCTTTGCCGGCTTTGCCAACGGCCGCCTGGTGACCCTGGACAACCGCACCGGCGATCCGCTGTGGCAGCAGCAGGTGGCCATTCCCCAGGGGCGCACCGAAGTCGACCGCCTGGTGGATCTGACCGGCCAGCCTCTGCTGACCCCGGACGGCAGGCTCTACGTCACCAGCTACAACGGCCGCCTGATGGCCCTGGAGGCCACCCGCGGCCAGCTGCTCTGGGAGCGCGAGCTCTCCAGCCGGCATACCCCGCTGATGGTGGGGGACTACCTGTTCGTGGTCACCGACGACAGCCGCGTGCTCGCCCTGGATGCCCAGAGCGGCAACGAAGTGTGGCAAAACGACGACCTCACCGGCCGCTGGCTCACCGCCCCGGCGTTTGCCGACGGCCGCCTGGTGGTGGGAGATTTCGAAGGCTATCTGCACCTGCTCGACGCTCGCAAGGGCGAGCTTGTGGGACGCACCCGCGTTGACCGCTCCGGCATCAGCGTGACGCCCGTCACCGAAGGCAGCACCATTCACGTGCTCGCCAACGACGGCACACTGGACACTCTGGACGTCTCCCCATGACCCCGGTTATTGCGCTGGTCGGCCGCCCCAACGTGGGCAAATCCACCCTGTTCAACCGCCTGACGCGCTCGCGGGACGCCCTGGTGGCCGATTTTCCGGGGCTGACCCGGGACCGCAAGTACGGCAACGGCATGCTCGGCGGCAAGGCCTACACGGTGATCGATACCGGCGGCATCAGCGGCGACGAGCACGGCATCGACGCGGCCATGGCCGAACAGTCGCTGGCGGCCATCGACGAGGCCGATATCGTGCTGTTCATGGTCGACGGCCGCACCGGGCTCAACGTCGCCGACGAAGCCATCGCCAACCACCTGCGGATCAACCAGAAAAAGACCTGGCTTGTGGTCAACAAGACCGACGGCCTGGAAGAGCACTCGGCCATGGCCGACTTCTGGGCCCTGGGGCTTGGCGACCCCCACGCCATTGCCGCCGCCCACGGGCGCAACGTCGCCGCGCTGGTCGACCAGGTGCTGGCGCCCTTTCCCGAGCGCGACGAGTCGATCCCCGCCGACACCGGCACCAAGGGCATCCGCATCGGCGTCATCGGCCGGCCCAACGTGGGCAAGTCCACCCTGGTCAATCGCCTGCTCGGCGAAGACCGCGTGGTGGTCTTCGACGAGGCCGGCACCACTCGGGACGCCATCGAGATCCCCTTCGAGCGGCGCGGCAAGCCCTACGTGCTGATCGACACCGCCGGCGTGCGGCGGCGCAAGAATGTGCGCGAAGCCACCGAGAAGTTCTCGATCATCAAGGCCCTGGACGCGATCAAGGAATGCCACGTCGCGATCATGGTGCTGGACGCCCGCACCGGCCTGGTCGAGCAGGATCTGCACCTGCTCGACTACGTGCTCACCACCGGCCGCGCGCTGGTGCTGGCGGTCAACAAGTGGGACGGGCTGGAAAGCGAAGCCCGGGACAGGATGCGCGCCGAGATCAAGCGCCGGCTGGGCTTTGCCGACTACGCCGAGCTGCACTTCATTTCCGCGCTGCACGGCACCGCCGTGGGCGATCTTTACCCCTCCGTCGAGCGCGCCTTCGAAGCCGCTCACGCACGCTGGTCCACCAATCGCCTGACCACGCTTTTGCAGGACGCCGTGGCCCAGCACGCCCCGCCCATGGTTCACGGCCGGCGCATCAAGCTGCGCATGGCCCACCAGGGCGGCAGCAATCCGCCGATCATCGTGATTCACGGCAACCAGACCGGCGCGCTGCCCGACGCCTACCGTCGCTATCTGACCAACACCTTTCGCAAGGTGCTCAAGGTGCGCGGCACGCCCATGCGCTTCGAGTTCCGCTCCGGGGACAACCCCTACGACCCCATGGCCGGCGCAAGCGACAAGGCCAAGGCCAAAAAGCGCGAGCTCAACCGCACCCGGGAGTCGCGCAAACGGCGCCGCTAGGCACTCTCGACATCGCTAGCCCTTCTCGACATCGACAATGCGCCGGGCGTCTCGGCCATGCCTTCCCCCAGCAGCGGCGCCTCGGGGTAGCGACGATCCAGATAGCTCATGATCGCGTAGCTATCGGTGACGACCTCGTCCCCGTCGACCAGCACCGGCACCTTGTCGTGGCGGGCGAAGGCCAGCGCTTCCTTCTCGGTGAAGCGCCAGGGTCGCGTCTCCGCCTCGAGCCCCTTGTGCGCCAGCGCATAGCGAATCCGCCAGCAGAAAGGCGAGAAACGCAGCCCTTCCTCGATGCCGCAGAGTTCATCAGAATTTGCGCGGGATACCCGGTACGTTGAGTGCCGGGAGGGATAACGCGTCGCCCGCAGGGCGACCTGGACTACACCACCGTCTGTCCCGCTCCTCCCTGGTGGTTAATGGATGGTGTGGAGTGATAGCCGTAGCCATCACCGCGTTGAATCAGGGTGCAGTATTGGTACGAAATGCCTTGCACTGCCCCTTGTTGGGTTTGGATGTTGAAGCTGCCGGTTTTGCGCACGGCCACACGACCGATATGCGTGCCGGCTTTCTTACCTGTGGGCACGAGGGCCGTGATCATATCGCCCGTTTGAAAGCCTTTAACCTGCTTTTGGCGCATCAAGTAACCCCGAGGAAAACCGTGTCGAGTCAGCCGAGTGCGTTGATAACCGCCGCGCCCGGTGGCTTTGATCGTCAGAGTGGGCACCTGCCAGTGGTGCAGGGCGTCCATTGGGCCGACGCAAGCGGCATCCAGGGCGTGAGTTTTGGGAATACCGAGGCGCTGGCGGTTGTATTTGGTACGGCCACCCGTGCCGACCGTGACAGGTAAGCCGATGGCCTTGAGCGCGGTGAACAGCGCCCAACGGGTCGCATTGACCGCACTGGCATCGCGTAGCGGTTGCTTGAGTTGGCGCTGTACTCGCTCAAGCCGTATGTCAGCGGTATGTCCATGTTGTTTCAAGCGGCGACGAAGCCCCCTCGCCGTGGCAAAAAAATCAGTCAATGCTTGCCGATCCTTTTCTTGATTGCAGGCATGGCAGGCTAATGACAGGTTGCTGACGCGGTTGGAACCGCCACGGCTGCGTGGTTCAACATGCTCGATTTCCAGCGGTGTGTCCGTGGCCCCACAATAGGCACATTCCCGGCCCCATTTCTCCAATAGGTACTCGCGCACCTCGTACCCCAACAGCGTCCCTTGCTGGTATCCAACGCCGCTTATCTCGGGGTTGTCGAGCCGCTGGGTATCAAAGCGCACCAACTCCTGATCCAGCGCGGTGATGGGAGCGAGTCTGCGTAGCCATTCCACCCAAGCTGTGACGGTATCGACCCGATGCTGCAATGAAGGGGGCAGCCAACCTTTGGGCCGAATGCGATTATCAAAGCGCGGGGCGCGGTAGCGCAGATTGGCCGAGCGGCGGCGACGCCGAAACGTGGCGCGTTGCTCCAGGGCTTTTTTGATCTGAAAGCCGCGATGCACCAGATCAAACAGGCACAGGACATGCTGGCCGTCGCCGGCTTTACGCACCACCGCCAGCCCCGTGGTCTTGCTACCCGGATCAAGCTTCAAACGCAGCGGTTGTGTGTCGCCGCCCACCCGATCCTTGAGCCGGATCGCGAACGGGTAGCGTTTATGCACCACGGCGCGACCGTCTTCCAGCAGCAACCGAGCACGCTTTTCGCTGCACGGCATCAACGGCTGCTTGCGGTTGTCCAATACGAAAACCGCCATGCGATTTCCTCCTTGATAAGTGCCCTTACGGGCCTTGTGACGCAGGGCTTGCGCCCTGTCTCCCCTCGGGAATGTCGATAACCGGCTCCTGCTTGGCGGCAGCGGTCAAGACCTCCGGCATTTTACCTTGCGCCAGCATGATCCCGACCTTTCAGAGCAGCAGACTGAGGAAGCATCCACTGGTGAGTCTTGACGACCTATTATCAACGTAGCGGACTGGCTACCGCTTTCCCTGGTCAACCGGGCTTGCTTTCACAAGCCTCTGCCTTTAGGCAGAGGTAGTTGACAGAGTACCCGTGCCATGCTGCCTCCCGTTGTTCAGTCTGTGTGGTGTAATGACCTGGCTCGATGCTGCCAGCGCAAGCCTTGTACGAGCCTCGCTCATCCCTGAGCCCCTTTCCGACCGCTCTCTCAGGATGCCTCGCAGATCTCCAGGCGCTCACCGGTGGTGCCGTCGGCCAGGTGACGGAAAAGAATCCCCTCGGAGCCGGGGCTGATCCCCTTTGTCCACCATTCCAGATCGTCACCCGCGTAACGCGCGCCGCTGCCGGAAACCGCGATTTGCATGTCGTCGCGACGATCCTTGTATTCGACCCTGGCCGAGTCGGTGGAGGGATAAGCGGCGGCGATGGTTTCGCCGCTCTCGCACCGATAGGTATGCACGGTGGCCGTTGACGCTGCCGCTTCGGGCGCTGGGGCATCCGCCTTCTCCTGGGGGGGGCTGGCGCAGGCGGAAACGAGCAGGGTTGATGCAAGCGTCAGAAAAGCAGGGATTTTCATGCGAATCTCCATGGTGGCGATGACGGGGTGCGGGCGTGCAGCGTAACAGAAGGTTTACCCTCGCTGTCGGCAGGCCACTTTCAGGGAGCGCGCCAGGGCCCGAGTGGCCGGGCCTGCCGCGTCGCGATTGGCGTAGGCCAGAAACAGCGCCTCCTTGCGCTGGCCGCCTTCGATCAGCGGTAGGCGCTTCAGGCTGCCCGCTTCCAGCTCTTCCCGGATGTGGCCGTAGGGTAGCCAGGCAAACCCCAGTCCGTCCCTGACGAACTGCACCGAGGTGTTGAGCTGGGTGACGGTCCAGCGCTGCTCGGCGGCGAGCCAGCCCGCATCCTGACGGCGCCTGAGCCCCGAATCCCGAACCACGAACTGGCGATAGGCGCGCAGATCATGGTGGGTCAGGTCGCGCTCGAGCTGGTGAAGCGGATGCCGGGGATGGGCCACCGCGAGAAAGGTCACGTCCAGCAGCGGCTGCCCGAGAAAACCGGGCGGAGGGCGGTGGGTAATGGCCAGATCCGCTTCCCCGTTGAGCAGGGCCTCCTGGGTGCCGGACAGCACCGACTCGATGAGCTGCACCCTTGACGCCCGACTCTCAGGCACAAAAGCGGCCATGGCCCGGCTGAGCAGATCCGTGGGAAAGATGGCTTCTACCGCCAGGCGAACCTCGGTTTCCCAGCCCTCGGCCAGGTTGCTGGCCAGGTACTCGAGACTCAAGGCGTCTTCGATCAACACCCGGGCCTGTCGCAGCAGCGTTTCGCCCGCCGGCGACAGCGTCGCCTTACGCCCTTGAATCGTCAGCACGTCAACAGGCAGCTGTTCCTGTAGGCCTTTCAGCGCATAGCTGACCGATGATTGGCTGCGGCTGAGCGCCTCGGCGGCCCTGGCATAGCTGCCTTCATCCACCACCGCCTGCAGTATCGCCCACTGCTCGAGGCTGATACGGGGAACTCTCTGGATCATGAAACACTCGCGGATCGATGCGCTGGCTGGATATCACCGCGCATGGCCGAACGATACGGCAATTGATCGAATTATCCGTTCTTTATGCGTGGAATAGTGCCACTTTCTCACGCAATAGAACAGCTAGGCTAGGTTCTGTAAACCAAACAGCAGGGGGTATTCCCCAGGAGGCAACAACAATGACCAAGGTACTGGTGCTCTATCATTCCATGTACGGCCATATCGAAACCATGGCCAACACCGTCGCCGAAGGCGCACGCCGGGTAGACGGCGTCGAAGTCACGGTCAAGCGCGTCCCCGAAACCATGCCGGCTGACGCCTTTGCATCGGCCGGCGGCAAGACCGATCAGGATGCCCCGGTCGCTTCACCGGCGGAACTTGCCGAGTACGACGCGGTTATCTTCGGCACGCCCACGCGCTTTGGCAACATGTCCGGCCAGATGCGCACCTTCCTCGATCAGACCGGCGGCCTCTGGGTCAACGGCGGCCTGGTGGGCAAGGTGGCCAGCGTCTTTACCTCGACCGGCACCGGCGGCGGTGAAGAAACCACCATTGCATCCACCTGGACCACCCTGGCGCACCACGGCATGGTAATTGTGCCGATCGGCTACGCAACCTCTGAGCTTTTTGATATCTCTCAGGTCGGCGGGGGCACGCCCTACGGTGCCTCGACCATTGCCGCCGGCGACGGCTCGCGCCAGCCCGACGAGCGCGAACTGGCCATTGCCCGCTTCCAGGGCGAGCACGTGGCCAAGGTGGCGGCAAAGCTCAGTCGCTAAGTTCAGTCGCTAAGCTCAGTTTCTAAGCTCGGCCGCTAAGTCCGAGTGGTGGAGGGAGGGCAGCGCTCTCCCTCACGGCTTCTGGCCTGACACCCCACCCAGATAATTTGCATACGGAGTGAATCACCATGGGTCTTTTGATCAACGGCGAATGGCACGATCAGTGGTACGACACCAAAAAGCACGGCGGCGAGTTTGTGCGCGAATCCGCCAAGCTGCGCGACTGGGTAACGTCAGACGGCAAGCCTACCGCGGATGGTCACCCGGGCGTGGCGGCCGAGGCGGACCGCTTTCACCTTTATGTGTCGCTTGCCTGCCCCTGGGCGCACCGCGTGCTGATCATGCGCAAGCTGAAGGGGCTGGAGCCGCTGTTCGGCGTCTCCCACGTAAGCCCGCTGATGCGAGAAAAGGGCTGGACCTACCACCTGGACGAAGGCTCCAGCGGCGATGCGGTCAACGGCGTTGACTATCATCACCAGCTCTACACTCTGACCAACCCGGAGTACACCGGGCGGGTAACGGTGCCGGCGCTGTGGGACAAGAGCGACGGGCGCATCGTCAACAACGAGTCGGCCGAGCTTGTGCGCATGCTCAACGGGGCGTTTGACGAGCTCACCGGTAACCGGCTGGATTTCTACCCGCAGGATCTTCGCGAGACCATCGATGCCGTCAACGCCGATGTCTACGACCACATCAACAACGGCGTGTATAAAGCCGGCTTTGCCACCGAGCAGGACGTTTACGAGACGCACGTCGTGGCCCTGTTCGAGGCGCTGGACCGCATGGAAGCAAGGCTTGCCGAGCACCGTTATCTTGCCGGCGAGTGGCTGACCGAGGCCGATATTCGCCTGTTTACCACCCTGGTGCGCTTTGACGCCGTCTACCACGGGCACTTCAAATGCAACCTGCGCCGGATTGAAGACTACCCCAACCTGTCCCACTACCTGCGCGAGCTGTACCAGTGGCCGGGGGTCAAGGAGACGGTGAACTTCGACCATATCCAGCGCCACTATTACATGAGCCACGACACCATCAACCCCAACGGCATCGTGCCCAAGGGGCCGCTTCTTGACCTTGAACGCCCCCACGACCGCGAGCGCCTGCCCGGGCGGGGCATGCGCACGAAGACCTGAGCTATCAGTAGTAACCGCAGCCTTGCACCATCGGCGGGCCCGGGCTGAGCAAGGCCCGGGCACACCAAGCTTTCTTAATCAATTTCAACAGCATAAGGAAAAGACAATGACTACCTTCTTCTCGACGTGGCAACCGCATGTTCTGAGCCTGCTCCGAGCCGTAACCGGCCTTCTTTTCATGCAGCACGGGGGCCAGCCGAACGCTGGCTGACTGTCGGGTTATTGACTGACGATAAGCTCTTAGGGTCTGTTGACGTTTCATGGCAGGGGTATTGGCAGGATAGGGGCAAGCTCACAGAATAAAGGTTCCTAAGCCAACAAACTGCAAGCCTGCCATGCCCCGACAAATGCTCACGGATGAACACTGGCCGAAGCTGAAATCTATCCTGCTTCAACAAGGTATTTATGACAAGACCGATCTGCGTACCACGGTGGAAGGCATCCTTTATCGGATGCGAACCGGCTGCCCGTGGCGGGACCTACCGGAGGCGTTTGGCCCCTGGAACACGGTCTACAAGCGCTTCAACGCCTGGTCAGCGAGTGGAAAGCTGATGAGGATTTTCATCTCTCTGGTGGAAGATCCTGATGTCGAGTGGCTATTTATTGATGGTTCCTACGTCAAGGCTCACCAAGATAGCACTGGGGCTGCCACGGAAGATGCAGAAGCCATTGGCAAAAGTCGTGCAGGCAATACCAGCAAGATCCACTTGGCCGTGGATGCTTATGGGTTGCCGATCGCCTTCAGAATAACCGGGGGTGAAGTGCACGACAGCACGGAAGCCCAGGCATTGATTGACGGTTTGCCGGCAGGTGACGCGCTGGTGGCTGACAAAGGCTATGACAGTGAACGTATCCGCGAGCAGGTCGAAGCCAAAGGAATGGCTGCCGTCATTCCACGCAGGCGTAACTCGAAAAAAGGAAATGCCAATCTGGACAGAGGGTTATATCGCTACCGGCATCTGGTTGAGAATGCCTTTGCTCGATTGAACCCGTATCGCGCCATTGCGACGCGCTACGATAAGCTCAAACGAAATTACGAAAGCATGGTGGCCTTGGCATGCGGCTTTTTATGGCTACCAATGTGAAACGTCAACAGGCCCTAGGCAGGTTCTTCGTCGTTTCATGTGGATTTGGCCTGATCGAACAGGCGCCCCACCGGGCTGCCAATCAGGTAGATCATGGCGATGAAGTTGGCTTCGTTCCGGTAACCCCGTGCGCGTGACCGAGCCGCCTGAAACAGACCGTTCATGCCTTCCAGTCGTGCGTTCGTCAGTCCCGAAATCCAACGCCTAACCACCGCATCGGCGTGGCGCTCCAACGTCGCCAGGGCCTTTCCCATCGGCTTCAGCAATGGCTTCTCCGAGACCGCCGCCTTCATGACCCTGAGGTAGTGCGTGATGCGCCATCGAGCCGCTCGTGGCGTCGGCGCCTTCTGGATCCAGCGCAGCTTCTCCTTGATCACCCAGGCATCGGACGTGGCGCTCTGGTCAGCCACCAGCTCCTGGAGAGCCGCCAGCTGCTTGGGCGTCAGGTTCTCGTTGTCCAGGCTCTTCAGCAGGGCCCAGCGCAGCGACTTGGGGTGTTCCTGCTCGCGGCGCTCCTTCTTGCGCACCTCGTCTAGCCGCTTGGTGAAGGTCTGCACGATATGGAACCAGTCGACCGTGACCTCGGCCTTGGGAAGGTACTCAGCCACGCCGCTGAGGAAGGCTTGTGACATGTCGCAGACGACCTCGACCACGTTGTCCGGATCGCCGCCATGGGCCGCCAGGAAGGCGCTAAAGGCCTTGATGGCGTCCTTGCCGTGGCCGGGGACGGCGAAGATCACCGGTTCCTGCTTGCGTTGCATATCAAGGAACACCGTCACATAGCGCTGGCCACGCCGGGACGCGGTTTCGTCCACGCCAACGGTGGCCACGTTGCTCAGATCCAGCTGCCCCAGCATCCGACCGACGTAGTGATGCACGATGCGCCACAGCCGCTTGTCGGAGATCTCCAGCTGTCGGGAGACGGCCAACACCGGCATCTCCTTGACCAGTGACATGGCCGCCTGCTCGAACAGCAGGGTGAAGTCGCTGCCCGGCCTCGCCCAAGGGACCTCGATACGCTTGACGCCATGCTCCGGGCACTTGGTACGCGGCACGCGAGCATGCAAGTAGCAGTGATGCTGGAAGAAGTTCAGGTGCCGCCACGTCTTGTCAGCGAAGTCATGAGCCGGACAGGCCTCGCCGCACTCAGGGCAGGGGTAGAGGCTGCCACGCTCGGCCTCGACGTAGAGGTCCAGACGGTGGGGCGATACGGAGGTGTCCAGGTGCTGGTCCTTGAGAATCCAGGGCGCTTCCAAGCCCAGGCCGAGGGTCAGAATCTGGGTGCCGTCCATGTCATACCTCCTGTCGTCGTGGAGGTCATATTCTGGCCCAGCTCAGGGGGCGAATTCCACACCCAACGACGAAGAGCCGTTTTAATCGCCGTTAACGGCGTGCGCAGTTCGTGGGCGGTATCGTTGGTAAAACGCTGCTCGCGCCGTAGCGCATCATGGGTGCGTACCAGCAGCTGATTGAGCGTATCGATCGCGGGGACCAGTTCGGCCGGAGCCTTGTCGATCTGAACCGGTGTGAGCGTATCCGGCGCACGACGGGCAAGCTCGCGGCGCAGATGCTCAAACGGGCGCAAGCCTCGGCGAATACCTACCCAAAGCACCACCAGGCTGCCGAGCAGGGCGACCACAAACGGCAATACCGCGACCTGAATGATATTGCGCTGAAGCGCGGTGCGATCCGCCAGCCGGTCTGCGGTGGTAATGTGCAGCCCGCTTTGCACGTAGGTGTACAGGCGCCAGCGCTGCCCATCGATCCGGCGATTGGTGAATCCCGGTGCGGGCGTATCCAGCGCGTCGTCAAACACGCCGTGGGTGCGCATCAGCATCTGGCCGGCGGGCGAACTAATCTGGCAGGCTACGCTGCTGCTATGCGGAACCGACAGCTGCGGCTCGTTGGCTTGCGCCCAGGCACCTTCGGGGAGCTGTGCGACCAGCCCCGCTACCATGCGGGCCGAGGCGGCCAGGCGCTGATCCAGCGTTTCCCGCATCTGGTCGCGCAAGTCGTTGTAAAGCCACGCCGCTGCCAACACCCACAGCACGCAGAACGATACCCCGAGAGAGAGCAGTAACCGCCGGCGCAGGCTCATGTTGGCTCGCCGTTATCCAGTTCGCCAGGATCGCCTAGCCGATAGCCCAGCCCGCGGACGGTTTGAATGACGCCGCGCCCCAGCTTGCGGCGCAGATGGTGGATGTGCACGTTGACGGCATTGCTTTCCACCTGGGTTTCCAGGCCATATAGCGTATCTTTCAGCTGCTCGACGTTGAGAATACCGCCGCGCGCGTTGAGCAGCTTGTGCAGCAGGGTAAACTCGCTGTAGGTGAGCTCGACTTCATGCCCGTGGCGCCAAACCCGGCGGCCGGCGGTATCAATGCTCAGCGGGCCGTGTTCGATCAGCGACCGTGCGCGCCCCGCCGCACGGCGCACCAGCGCCTTCAGGCGGGCGGTGAGCTCATCCAGGTCGAAGGGTTTGAGCATGTAGTCATCGGCCCCCGTGTCCAGGCCGGCTATCCGCTCGGCCACCGTGTCGCGCGCGGTCAGCACCAGTACCGGCACCGTCAACCCGCGGGCACGCCATTCGTGCAAAAGCCTCAACCCGTCGGTATCCGGCAGGCCCAGATCCAGCACCACCGCATCGCTGTCCACGGTATCGAGCAATAGCCGCGCATCGCCGGCATTGGTCACCCAGTCGACGGTAAACCCCGCCATCTGCAGCCCGGTACGAATACCCGACCCCACCGCCGATGAATCTTCCACCAGTAATACATGCATGTTGTGTCTCGCTGTATTGCGCCTCACTTCGCCATGAGAAGCGCCTGCATCGATTTACCCAGCGGCAGTGTGTCGTGATGCGAGCGGAAAGAAAAGTGCCTGAAACGGCATGACCGCCACCGTCACCGCGCCTAATTCTGGCCTAATCGGGCTCCGTCATGCTGGACCGACTAGCGGGCTGCACCGATGGTCAGCCCGCTTTATACAGTCACCTTGATGACGCGCCTTGATGGCGTCGTGATGACACAAAGGAGCGCGGGTTGATGTCGCTATCTTCGTATGCTCGGCAGATTTTTTTCCTGCTTTTCCTGTTAGCCGGGTCTGCCATGTTGGCCACCAGCGCGGCGGCGAGTAATGATTTCTTGCCGGTCGATCAAGCGTTCAGCTATGACGTGGCAACCAACGACGATGACACGTTAACGATTACCTGGGAGATTGCCCCGGACTATTACCTTTACCGCAAGCAGTTCGGGTTTGAAGGCGAGGCCCAGCAGGTCGCCGACGTGACCTTTCCCGACGGTGAAACGATCGAGGACGAGTTTTTTGGCAAGTCCGAAGTGTATTACGACCAGGTGGCCGTCACCGTCGATCCGGGTCAGGTACAGCAGCTGAACCTGACCTGGCAGGGCTGCGCCGAGGCCGGGCTGTGCTACCCGCCCGAGCGCGCTACGCTGGATCTCGCGGAATACACGGGCAGCAGCGGCCTTGCCAGCAGCGGCAGCCCCGACATCCAGAACGCCAGCACCCCGGGCTCCACGCCCACCGATGCCGGTGAAGATAACGCATCATCCGCTGCCGAAAGCCAGGCCGGCTCAGCTGAGCTGGGCGAGGACCAGACGCTGGCGGCAAGCCTGGCCGAAGGCAACGCCATCTGGGTGCTGGCCGTCTTTTTTGGCCTGGGGTTATTGCTCGTGTTCACCCCTTGCGTGCTGCCGATGGTGCCGATTCTTACCAGCCTGATCGTGGGCAGCGGCGCCCGCGGCAAGCGCGGCTTTATGCTCTCGGTTGCCTATGTACTGCCGATGGCGATCACCTATGCGCTGCTCGGCGTCGTGGCGGCGCTGGCCGGTGCCAACCTGCAGGCCATCATGCAAACGCCTTGGGTGCTGGGCGCTTTTGCGCTGGTGTTTATTGCCCTCGCCGCGTCGATGTTCGGCCTTTATGAAATCCAGCTGCCGGCGGGCCTGCGTAACAGGCTCGACCGTGCCAATAGCCGCCAGCGTGGCGGCAGCCTCGGCGGCGCTGCGGTGATGGGCGTGCTCTCGGCGCTGCTGGTGGGGCCGTGCATGACCGCACCGCTGGCGGGCGCTCTGCTCTACATCGCCGATAGCGGCGACGTGGTGCTGGGCGGCAGCGCGCTGTTTACCCTGGGGCTGGGCATGGGGGCTCCGCTGATCCTCGCCGGTACCGTCGGCGCGCGGCTATTGCCCAAGCCGGGAGGCTGGATGACCGGCGTGAAGGTCGTCTTCGGCTTCGTTCTGCTGGGTACTGCCATCTGGTTTGTCGAACGCGTGGTGCCCGCAAGCGTAACGCTGGGGCTTTGGGGCGCATGGGTGCTGGCCATCGGCGTCACGCTTTACCAGTTCGCGGTGCATACAGCCGCGCCCACGGCGCCGTCGCGCATGATCTCGCGGATCGCTGGCCTGATTCTCAGCCTTTGGGGCGGGCTACTGGTAATCGGCGCGGCCGGCGGTGCCGACAGCTTGAGCCAGCCGCTCGGGTTTGTCTCCACGCCCGGCAACGGCGCGGCCGCGGCCGGTGCCTCGCAGGGTGACTTCATGGACCGCTTCGAGGAGACCGCCGATCTCGACATGCTAAAGGCCCAGGTCGATACCGCCACCACAAACGGCCAGTGGACGCTGGTGGATTTTTATGCCGATTGGTGCATCTCCTGCAAGGTCATTGAAGAAGAAGTCTTTGGCAACGCCGAAGTGCAGCAGGCCCTTGGCGACTTTCAGCTGCTGCGCCCTGACGTTACCGAAAACGATGCGGACGACCGCGAATTGATGCAGGCCTTCAACATTATTGGTCCGCCCACGCTCCTGCTCATCGGGCCTGACGGCGAAGAGCGACGCGCCGCTCGCATCGTCGGCGAGCTGGGGCCGGATGAATTTCTTCAGCGGCTCTCCCAGGCCCAGGGTTCCTGATTGACACCCGAACTCACTTCATCAGGCCATCTCCCCTGGGGCGCAAGCGCGCCACCCGCGAGGCGATGGCCCATTCACCCGGTAAAGGAGCTTTCATGAAACGTTCCCCACGCGCATTACTGACACTCTCGCTTGCCACCCTGGCCACCAGCGCCAGCGCTGATATTTCCCCGGACGAGCTGCCCGACCCGGTAGCGGCGATTACCGGCCATGGCGTTGAGGTGATCGACACCTTCAATGCCCCCGGCAACCTGACCGGCTACGCGGCCACGCTGCGGGGCAAACCCGTGGCTATCTACCTGACGGAAGACGGACAGCAAGCCATTCTGGGCACGATGATCGGCGCCCAGGGCGAAGACCTCAGCGCTGAGCCCCTTGAGCGCATCGTCTCGGGCCCTCAGGGCGAAAAAGCCTGGGAGCAGGTGGAATCCGCCGACTGGGTACGCGACGGCAGCGAGGATGCCGAGGTCATCATCTATGAATTTACCGACCCCAACTGCCCCTATTGCCATCAGTTCTGGCAGCAGGCAAGGCCCTGGGTGAACGCCGGGAAGGTACAGATTCGCCATATTCTCGTCGGCATCCTGAAGCAGGACAGCGCGCCCAAAGCGGCCACCATACTCGCCGCTGACGATCCCTCTGCGGCCTTGAACCGCAGCGAGCGCAACTACGACCAGGGCGGCATTGAAGTCGCGGATAACATTCCCGATACGGCGCGCCAGAAAGTCGCCGATAACAACGCGCTCATGAAATCGCTGGGGTACTTCGCCACGCCCACGATCCTCTATAAAAAGGCCAACGGCGACGTAAGCGTCAAGCAGGGACTGCCCCAGGGGAATGAAGTCACCGAAATATTCGGCAGCCCCAAGCCCTAGGGTCTGTTGACGTTTCATGGCAGGGGTATTGGCAGGATAGGGGCAAGCTCACAGAATAAAGGTTCCTAAGCCAACAAACTGCAAGCCTGCCATGCCCCGACAAATGCTCACGGATGAACACTGGCCGAAGCTGAAATCTATCCTGCTTCAACAAGGTATTTATGACAAGACCGATCTGCGTACCACGGTGGAAGGCATCCTTTATCGGATGCGAACCGGCTGCCCGTGGCGGGACCTACCGGAGGCGTTTGGCCCCTGGAACACGGTCTACAAGCGCTTCAACGCCTGGTCAGCGAGTGGAAAGCTGATGAGGATTTTCATCTCTCTGGTGGAAGATCCTGATGTCGAGTGGCTATTTATTGATGGTTCCTACGTCAAGGCTCACCAAGATAGCACTGGGGCTGCCACGGAAGATGCAGAAGCCATTGGCAAAAGTCGTGCAGGCAATACCAGCAAGATCCACTTGGCCGTGGATGCTTATGGGTTGCCGATCGCCTTCAGAATAACCGGGGGTGAAGTGCACGACAGCACGGAAGCCCAGGCATTGATTGACGGTTTGCCGGCAGGTGACGCGCTGGTGGCTGACAAAGGCTATGACAGTGAACGTATCCGTGAGCAGGTCGAAGCCAAAGGAATGGCTGCCGTCATTCCACGCAGGCGTAACTCGAAAAAAGGAAATGCCAATCTGGACAGAGGGTTATATCGCTACCGGCATCTGGTTGAGAATGCCTTTGCTCGATTGAACCCGTATCGGGCTCTTCGTCGTTGGGTGTGGAATTCGCCCCCTGAGCTGGGCCAGAATATGACCTCCACGACGACAGGAGGTATGACATGGACGGCACCCAGATTCTGACCCTCGGCCTGGGCTTGGAAGCGCCCTGGATTCTCAAGGACCAGCACCTGGACACCTCCGTATCGCCCCACCGTCTGGACCTCTACGTCGAGGCCGAGCGTGGCAGCCTCTACCCCTGCCCTGAGTGCGGCGAGGCCTGTCCGGCTCATGACTTCGCTGACAAGACGTGGCGGCACCTGAACTTCTTCCAGCATCACTGCTACTTGCATGCTCGCGTGCCGCGTACCAAGTGCCCGGAGCATGGCGTCAAGCGTATCGAGGTCCCTTGGGCGAGGCCGGGCAGCGACTTCACCCTGCTGTTCGAGCAGGCGGCCATGTCACTGGTCAAGGAGATGCCGGTGTTGGCCGTCTCCCGACAGCTGGAGATCTCCGACAAGCGGCTGTGGCGCATCGTGCATCACTACGTCGGTCGGATGCTGGGGCAGCTGGATCTGAGCAACGTGGCCACCGTTGGCGTGGACGAAACCGCGTCCCGGCGTGGCCAGCGCTATGTGACGGTGTTCCTTGATATGCAACGCAAGCAGGAACCGGTGATCTTCGCCGTCCCCGGCCACGGCAAGGACGCCATCAAGGCCTTTAGCGCCTTCCTGGCGGCCCATGGCGGCGATCCGGACAACGTGGTCGAGGTCGTCTGCGACATGTCACAAGCCTTCCTCAGCGGCGTGGCTGAGTACCTTCCCAAGGCCGAGGTCACGGTCGACTGGTTCCATATCGTGCAGACCTTCACCAAGCGGCTAGACGAGGTGCGCAAGAAGGAGCGCCGCGAGCAGGAACACCCCAAGTCGCTGCGCTGGGCCCTGCTGAAGAGCCTGGACAACGAGAACCTGACGCCCAAGCAGCTGGCGGCTCTCCAGGAGCTGGTGGCTGACCAGAGCGCCACGTCCGATGCCTGGGTGATCAAGGAGAAGCTGCGCTGGATCCAGAAGGCGCCGACGCCACGAGCGGCTCGATGGCGCATCACGCACTACCTCAGGGTCATGAAGGCGGCGGTCTCGGAGAAGCCATTGCTGAAGCCGATGGGAAAGGCCCTGGCGACGTTGGAGCGCCACGCCGATGCGGTGGTTAGGCGTTGGATTTCGGGACTGACGAACGCACGACTGGAAGGCATGAACGGTCTGTTTCAGGCGGCTCGGTCACGCGCACGGGGTTACCGGAACGAAGCCAACTTCATCGCCATGATCTACCTGATTGGCAGCCCGGTGGGGCGCCTGTTCGATCAGGCCAAATCCACATGAAACGACGAAGAACCCCGTATCGCGCCATTGCGACGCGCTACGATAAGCTCAAACGAAATTACGAAAGCATGGTGGCCTTGGCATGCGGCTTTTTATGGCTACCAATGTGAAACGTCAACAGGCCCTAGGGTGTGTTAACAATCATTAGTTTCGTTTAAACTGATTTAGTATTCATAGATTTTGGTGGGCCATGAGTCGGTTGAAGTTACGCGATGATCAGTGGGAGCGAATCGAGCACCTGCTCCCCGGCAAAGCCTCAGACTGTGGGGTAACTGCCAAGGACAATCGCCTGTTCGTGGAAGCCGTGCTCTGGATCGCTCGGACCGGCGCCCCGTGGCGTGATCTTCCCGAATCTTTTGGGCGCTGGCACACCGTCTACATGCGGTATAACCGTTGGTCACGAAAGGGCGTTTGGCAGCGTATTTTTGACACAGTAGCCGACGATCCCGATCTAGAGCAGCTGATGATCGACGGTAGCATCGTCAGGGTGCACCAGCATGGAGCGTCAAAAAAAACACGCAAGACGTCGAAGCCATGGGCAAATCTCGAGGCGGATTGAGCACCAAAATTCATGCCGCAGTCGATGCGTTAGGTAACCCAGTACGATTGGTTCTCACACCGGGCCAGGCGTCGGAGTATGGTGCTGCTCCCGCTCTACTGGAAGGTTTTTCCCCGCAAGCAGTGCTGGGCGACAAGGGGTATGACTCCACTGCTCTGCGGGACATGATTCAGGCCGCAGGTGCCGAGCCGGTGATTCCTCCGAAAAAGAATCGTTTGGCGCGCATTGAAGTAGACTGGCACTGTTACCAAGATCGCAATCTGGTGGAGAGGTTCTTTCAGAAAATCAAGAAGTTCCGGCGGTTATCTACACGCTATGAGCGACTGGCAAGAAACTACCAGTCACTCCTCTGCCTCGTGTCAGCCGCCATATGGCTGGCCTAATTGTTAACGCCCCCTAGCTCTTCGACGTTTCATGTGGGTTTAGCCTGAACCTCCGGCACCCTACATATAAAAGTCTATGGCGCAGCCAGGGCAATCGGCTCAAGCGCATCAAGCACCGCTTCAAAGCCCAGGCTTATCACCACCAAAAGCGCTAGCGTGATAAACAGCGTCACTCCGGACCAGCGGCCCAGCACATGCACCTCGCCCCGGGGCTCCTTGAACACGGTCACCGCTATCACTCTGAGATAGTAGTAGAGCGATATCAGCGTATTAATCGCCGCCGCCACGGCAAGCCAGGTATACCCCGCCTCAATGGTGACCTCGAAGAGCAGAAACTTGCCAAAAAAGCCGATCAGCGGGGGAATCCCCACCAGAGACAGCAGGGCGACAATCAACGCAGCGGTGATCAGCGGCTGACCATAGGCCAGGCCGTGATAGTGCTCGATATCCGTGCGCCCCCTAAGGTGGGTAACAATAGCAAACGCCAGCAGGTTGGCCAGCGCATAGGCCGCCAGAAAAGCCAGCAATGCCGGCAGCGCGTTGCCACCGCTTCCGGCGACGACAATCGCCATTAGCATATAGCCGGACTGGGAAACGCTCGACCAGCCCAACAGCCGCCTGAGGTCTGTCTGGGCAAGCGCTGCAAGATTGCCAAGCGTCATGGTGGCCGCGGAAATCAGCGCGACAACGCCCGGCCACATCAGGGTGTCAGACAGTAGCATCACAAACCGCGTAAGGGCCGCCGCCGCCCCGATTTTGGGCACCACGGTCAGAAACGCGGCAATGGGTGCCGGTGCCGCCTGGGCCACATCCGGCATCCAGGCGTGAGCCGGCACTGCCCCGAGCTTATAGGTCAGCCCCACGATAATGCAGGCCACCGCTACGCTGAGCGCTATCGAGTCCGTCCCGGCTTGAAAGACCTGGGCGGTGCGAACATAGTCGGTATCTCCCACCAGGCCAAAAAGAATCACCACGCCAATGGTCAACAGCGCATTGGCCAGCGCCCCAATCAGAAAATACTTCATCGCCGCTTCCAGCGCCGGTGTGAAGCCACGATGGTAGGCCGCCAGCGGATAGCTGGCGGCGGACGAAAGCAATACCCCCACTACCAGCTCCATGGCGTCATGGGCGGACGCCATCATGATCGCGCCCAGCAGCGAAAACAGGCACAGCGCGTAATACTCGCCGTGGCGAGGATCGCGGTACATCCAGTCCGGCGACAGCGTCACCACCGCCGCGGCGCTGCAAAGCATCAGCAGCTTGGCGGCAATGGCCATGCCGTCCAGCGCCCATACGCCGGAAAAGACCAGCTCGGCAGGCGTCTCCCACTGGGCAAGCGTCGTCACCCCTGCCACCAGCAAAGTCGCCAGCGCCAGCGCTGCCGCCCAGACCTGACGGTGCCGCGGGGCAAAGGACGCCAATAGCACAATCGCCACCGCGCCCAGCAGCAGCGCAATTTCGGGAAGCAAGCTACCGAGGGGCATCAGCGACCTCCGAGCAGCAGCACGCTGGCGCTATCGATGACGCCCAGTAGAGCGCCGGGATATACCCCGATCGCAACGACCTCCAGCCCCAGCACGCCGAGTACCGCAAGCTCAATGCGGTCGAGCTCCTTGAATTCGCTTGAAGAGTCCGGCAGTTTGCCGAAAAACAGCCGCCGCAACATATCCAGAAAAAGCGCGGCGGTCACCAGAATGCCGACTACCGCCGGCACGGCAAGCCAGGGATAGACGGCAAAAGTGCCGGCAAAGATCTGGAATTCCGCCACAAAGCCGGCCAGGCCCGGCATGCCCAGGCTGGCAAACGCCAGCAGCAGGGTCAGCCCGGCAAGCCAGGGCGTCTTTTGCGCCAGGCCGCCGTAGCTGTCCAGGTCATAGGTGCCGGCGCGATACCAAAAACTTCCACAGATCAGAAAAAGCCCGCCGGTAATCAGCCCGTGGGCGACCATTTCTACCGTCGCTCCGGTGAGCGCCAGCTGTTTTGCCATCAGGTTGTCGCTGAAGCTGGCGGCTATCGCAATGCCCAGCACCGTATAGCCCATGTGATTGATGGACGTATAGGCAATGCGCCGTTTGAGGTTGCGCTGTCCAAGCGCCACCAGGGCACCGTAAAGAATCGCCACCAGCGCCATCAGACCGACAATTAACGCATAGCGCTCAAACGTTTCCGGCAGCATAGCCAACGGCAGGCGTATCATGCCGTAGGTGCCCATCTTCAGCAGTACGCCGGCAAGGATCGCGGAGGCAGGGCCTGGCGCATCCACGTGCGCCTGGGGCAGCCAGGTATGTAACGGCACCAGCGGCGTCTTGATCGCCAGTCCCAGCATCAAACCGAAAAACACGAGCCCCGCATAGAGTCCGCCGCCCGCCAGCGGCTGCTGCTCAATGAGCAGGCGCATATCGAAACTGGGCGAATCCAGCGAGAGATACAGACCAATGATCGCCAGCAACAGCGCCAGCGAGCCGGCGAACGTAAACAGAAAGAAGGTCAGGGCAGACAGCTGCGGCCGGCCGTGCCCCCAGCGCCCGATCAGGAAATACATGCCCACCAGGCTTAAATCAAAAAATACGTAAAACAGCAGTAGATCCAGCACCATAAAGACGGCCAGCGACGTAGCCATCAAAAACAGCATCCAGCCGTAGTACTGATGCACCTGCGTTTGCTGACTGTCTTCCCGGGTATCGAGCGGATAGGCAATGGCCGCCACAAAAATCAGCGCGCTCATGGTGACAACCGCCAGCGCGATACCGTCGACTCCGACCCGATAGGCAACGCCAATGGACGGTACCCAGGGAACTTCCCACACGTGCTGAAACAGCGGACCGTCAGGGTCGAAGCCAAACCAGGCCCCTATCAGGACAAGCAGGGAAAGCGCGGCGATGAGAGTGGCGAACGCGCGCGCATTGCGCTCCGTCCAGCGCGGTAAAAACGCCAGCAGCAACGCACCCAACAGCGGTAAGCACCAGGCCAGTGTCAAAATCACGGTGTTTGCTCCTTACAGCGCATCGCCGAGTAGCAACAGGGTCAACAAAACGGCAAAGCCGATGGCCATACCGGCGTAGTAGTGATGGGTTTGTCCGGACTGGGCCTGGCGCGCCCGGCCGCCACCGCGATTCACCAGGCCGGAAAGGGAACCAGGCAGCCGCTCCGACAAGGCTTCGCCGGCGGTAGCCCCGACGTTGGCTATCCGCGTCACGGCAGCAGCGCTGCCGCGCAGGCTGGCATCGACGCCGTCAGTATCGCGCCGGGCCAGGACAGAAGCGGCCTGCGATGCTTGCCGCGATAACAGGCGCGTGGCCCTTTCCAGCACGTCGCGATCAAAGCGTGCCAGGCGGTCGCTCAGCTTCACCAGGGTGGCGCCCGCACCAAGCGTCAAGGGCTCAAGCCCCCACCAGCAAAAGGCAGAACGCTTCCACCCCTGCTGCACGTCAAGCCGACCACGCTGAACCAGCATCGCTCCGAGGGCCATGCCCAGCACAACCAGCACCAGCGACACCGCCAGAAGCCAGAGATGGCCATCAGCAAGCTCCCACCCCGGCTGCCGTAGCCAGCGCCGGGCCTCGGGCCACCAGAAAAGAGAAAGCCCCAGCGTCAGCGCGGCGAGAACGCTCAGCGCCAGAAGCTCAAACCGGCAAGCCTCTGACAGCGGCGGCTTGCGCTGCCGGGTGCGCCCGAAGCGAACGGGGCCAAACATGGTGAGCTGAAACCGGGTGGCATAGACGGCACTGAGCCCGCCGGCCAGCGCCACGCCGGCCGCCAGCCACGGCGAGGTGGTATACGCCGCCGAGATGATCTGTTCCTTGGTCCAGGCCGCGCCAAGCGGCACCATCCCGGCAAGCGCCAGGGAAAAGATGCCGCCAAGCAAGGCGATAGTCGGCACGCGACCCCCTAAACGCATGTTCGCAAGCTGATAGCTCCGGGCCTGGCGCTCGGCAACGCCGGTAGTCAGAAACAAACCGGCCTTGAAAAAGCCGTGGCTCAGAAAATGCAGCAGGGCCACGCCGGGAAAACCGGCGCCTATCGCCACCCACATCAGCCCGTACTGCGCCGAGGTCGACGCCGCCAGAAGCTTTTTGGCGTGGCTCTGCACCAGACTTGTCACGGCGCCCAGCAGCGCCGTTGTCAGCCCGATCAGCATAACCGCCGGCATCAACCACGCCGCGTCTGCCAGCAGCGGCTGCAGCCGGGCCAGGACGTACATACCGGCTGCTACCAGCGTGGCCGCGTGCAGCAGGGCGGAGACCGACACCGGACCGGACATGGCGGCAAACAGCCAGGCCGAGAAAGGCACCTGCGCCGACTTGGCCACGGCGGCCAGCAAAATCCCCGCGGCCGCCACCTGCAATAGGCTGCCTTCCAGCCCGGCAAGCTGCTGATAGCCAAAGCCACCGCTACCCGCAAACACGGCCGCCGCCGCTATATAAAGCCCCAGGTCGCCAAAGCGCGTGACCAGAAATACCTGACCGGCATTTTTCACCCTGTCCCTGTCCCGCCAGTGATGGGACACCAATGCCCACGAGTAGGCTCCTATCAGCTCCCAGGCGACCAGCAGAGTCACCATATCCTGGGCCAGTACCAGCAGCTCCATGGCGCCCACAAACGCCACCATGACCGCCAGCAGCCGCCCGAGCGGGGCTTGTTCATAGGCGCCGGCGAAGAGCAGCACCGGGAATGCCATGATCGGTATGGCCAGCGCCACGAACTGGCTTGACGGTCCCACTCCTAGCTGCAGCACCAGCGCGGCGTTCAGCGCATAGCTTCCCTGCCAGTGGCCGGCCATCGCCGAAACGAGCGTACCGATAACCGCCATCAACGCGGACAGCGCCAAAAGCGTAACCCCGATACGCCCTTCCCGGCGGCCGCCAAGATAGATCACCGGCGCCATGAGCACCGGCAATAACGGCACTATCCACAGCATCATGTGTCAGCCCTTCAAGTCAGCGATGGACTCGGTGACATCCGCCTGTTTGCCCCGATAAACCGCCACGACCAGGGCAAACCCCATGGCCATTTCAATCGCCATGACCGCCATGACCAAAATGGTCAGAAGCTGCCCTTCGGGCGCGCCGGCACCGCTCATGGCCCAGAAGCCGATAGCCGCCAGCATCACGCCGTTAAGCATCAGCTCAAGCCCCATCATCAGCATCACAAAAGACTGCTGGGAAAGCGCACCGTAAACGCCGATCCCGATCAGGGCGGCGGCCAGCAGCAGTACCGTGGTCAAGGTCATGGTCAGCTCCTCTTAATGACAGTGGTGGTGACCGCCGGCTTGCTCATCTTCGTCGGGCATTCCCGCCGGATCACCGCCGGGTTCGAGTCCGGGCGGCATCGACCCCTGCTCGGCCGAGCCAAAGCGTCCTCGCTGGCTGGATAGCACCACCACGCCAATCATGGTAGCCAACAGCACCACGGCGGCGGATTCAAAGATCAGCATGGACTCGCCCATCAGCTCATTGCCCAGAGCCGCCACGGGCTGCACGTCATTTGGCAAGGGGTGCCGGGGAAACTCGGCCAGCAATGCCATCGCCGCCAACATGACGAAGCTGGCAACGCCTGCACCGATGGAAAGCCTGTGCTGATGCACCATCATCATGGGATTGAGGCCTGCCGGATTCATCATGAACATCACCATGAACAGCGCCATGACCATCATCTCGACGCCCATCATGAAAAACATCGCCACGCCCAGATACACCGCCGACAGCAGCAGCATGATCACGCCGACGGCAATAAAGGAAAGCAAAAGAAAAAACGAGGCCCGCACCATGGAGTCAGTACGAAAAACCCGCCACCCCGTATAAACGGCAAACACGGCGAGCAGCCAGAAAGCCACATCAACCACGATAGACGTCTTCATAAAAGCGCCACCACTCCTGCCCAGACAAGGTCGACAAACGCCAGCGGCAAAAGTATGAGCCACATCAGACTCAGGCAACGGGACGGCGTCATCACGGCAAACCAGCGCCCCAGCCAGGCCAACAATGCCAGTATCGCCAGCATCTTGAGCATCACCCAAAGCGGCCCGGGCAGCCACGGCCCCAGCCAGCCGCCCAGAAACACGGTGGCCGCGATGCCGCTAAAGGCCACCAGCATGGCACTGCGCGCCAGCTCCCAGACCAGCCGCGGGGGGCCTGAGACCTCGACGCTGGTACCGCCGGCAAGGTCCCGGGGGTCGGCCAGATTAAAAGGGCCGCGAAAGGTAAGCGCCAGCCCCACCATCAAGAACAGCGGCAGGCCCAGAGGCTGGCGCACCAGGTTCCAGACGTCCTGCTGAGACGCTACTATCCGGGTAAGCGCCAGCGACTCCGCCGGCAGTGCGACGCCAATCAACACGAACATGCTGATCAGGATGTAAGACAGCCCCAGCGCCACGTAGCGGTAGGCGCCCACCAGGGCAAAGTGGCTGTTGGCTGACCAGCCCTGGAGGAAAATCACCACGGTGGCAAGCGCCTCCAGGCTCCCCCACAGCACCAGGCTGGTAGCAAGATCCGTTGCCACCCAGCCCTGGGACCACGGCACAAGCGCCAGCCCTACCGCTGCCAACGCCAGATAAAGCGCCGGTGCCAGGCGCCACGCCCAAAGGTCCGGTGCCTCGGTGCTATTGGCCTGCTGAATCAGCAGCCAGGTGCCCCGGCTCAAGGGCGTCAGCCAAACGCTTTGCGCCTGGGGCAAACCGAAAGAACGCGCTGCCAGGCCGTCCAGCACCGCCCAGAGATAGACTCCGCCTCCCAGAACGGCAAACACCATCGCCAGCGGCCAGACCAGCTGCTCCAGCATCACGGACAAGGCCATGGGGACACCTCCGCCAGGTCAAGACTTGCCAGAGTGGCCAGGGCTTCGCTCCATTCAAGCCCCGGCAGCAGGCTTTCCAGCAGCCCATCGGCGCTACCCGCGCCGTGCGGCAGCTCTACCACATCGGTAACGGCCGTGACGGTCCCCTTCTGCTGCGCTCGGGCGATCAGCCCCAGCGACTGTTCAACTTCCATCAGGCGCTGCCGCCAGCGTGCCGGCACATCGCCAGCCTGCTGGGTGAGTACGGAAAATCCCAGCCGGCGATAGCCTTCGTCCGCTTGGCGCACATCGTCTTCCACGCCGGCCGCTCGGGCGGCAAAGCCTTTGAGGGTGCGGGACTGCTCGCTATCCAGGGTGCCGCCTTGCGGCAGGTACAGGGCAAAAAAACCGCGGCGGGCAAGCGCCCGTTCAAACGCCCGAAAGCGCTTGCTCAGCTTCTCCACCGGCTGGCTATCGCACTGCTCGGCCAACACCAGCGCGCGCCGGGCAAGATCCGGCAGGTGGGCCAGGCGCAGAGCGTGAAAAAAGGCGCGCATATGATAGCGGATACGCTTGCGCTCCAGCTCGGCGATGGCGACCGGCCCCTTTTGCGCCTCCAGGAAAACCCGCGGCAAGGCGCGGGGATACGGCGCCGACAGCACGGAGAACTGCTGCACGATATCACCCTGCAGGGTCACCTCGGCTTCAAGCCCCGCCGGCCAAAGCGGAAAAAACGGCCCCAGGCGAAACGTCAGAATATCCAGCGCCAGGCCGTCACGCAGATCCGGCGTCGGCGGCATGGCCATGGGCCGGCCGTACGGTACGCCACCCATCATGCCTTCGCCGCCGTGGCCATCGTCGCCCAGGCCCTGCCACGGGTGGGGCGGCGTATCCGACAGCAGCCGGGAAGCCGTATCCTGCTCTCCCGCCATCAACCGGCGACAGGTATCCATGATCGTATCGGGCAGAGCCGCCAGGTCATCCATTTTCCCGCTACCCGGCTGCTGAAGCTCCAGCAGCGGCTCGCTCCGATACCAAAGCGCGGCAAAAGGGGCCGGCAGCTGGTCATGCACCCGGCGCAGCGAGTCGTGGAAGTGTGGCGGCACACCGCCGGCCACCAGCAGAATGGTGGCGTGGCGCGGGGTATCCACCAGCGTGATGCCGGGCTCCCGTGCCAGCCGATACAAGGCCTCCTCCCCGTGCATTCCCAAAGCCGGAAATACCGTTGCCGGGCCGCGCATGGCCAGACGAGAAAGCCAGCCTACTGCCACTTGAACACCCCCTCTCGCCAGCCATAAAGGAGGCCTACGCCAAGAATGGCAAGAAACATCCCCATTTCCATCACTGCTTTCATGCCCTGCTCCACATAGACCACCGCCCACGGGTACATGAACATCATTTCCATCTCGAAGGCGATTAGCAGCAGCGCCATCGGATAGTAGCGAATGTGATAGCGACTCCAGGCGTGCGTATCGGGCGTACCACCGCCCAGAAAAGGAGCGCGCTGCGGATACGCAGGCGCAGCGGGACGATAGCCTGGCCAGCGCTGTATCAATAAACCGCCACCCAGGCTCAGCAACACTATAAGCAGAAGGGCGAGCAATTCCATGACGATGCCTTCCCCTGAATCAAGTGGCTCTTTTATATATAGTCTATAGTCTGTTTTCCTTGAACCATCACAAAAGGCACCCTAGCACCTGTGAGCCACATCAGGGTCAAGGCATTTCCACCCTGTTTTTCCCATAAAACATTCACCCGCCTTGCGCATGCAGACGCCGGGTGCCGATCCAGTAATTGGCAAATTGCCAGGCCACCCGGCCGCTGCGGCTGCCGCGCAGGGTAGCGTAGCGCACGGCCTCGGCCCGGGCGGCGTCGTCCCAGTCCGCGGGCGCTCCCAGCTGGCTCACCCAGTGCGCGCAGGTCTGCAGGTACATATCCTGGTTGAACGGGTGCAGCCCCAGCCACAGCCCGAAGCGATCGGACAGCGATATGCGCTCTTCCACGGCGTCGCCGTGGTGCAGCTCGTCCCCGACCAGGTGCGAATCGCGGTTGTCGTCCATGGATTCCGGCAGCAGGTGACGGCGGTTGGAGGTGGCGTAGAGCAGCACGTTGTCCGGCGGCCCGGTGAGCGCGCCGTCAAGCACGCTCTTGAGCGCCTTGTAGGCGTCGTCGTGGCCTTCGAACGAGAGGTCGTCGCAGTACACCACGAAGCGGTGCGGCAGCGCGCGCAGCTCTTCCACCAGCGCCGGCAGGCGGCCAAGATCGTGGCGGTCGACCTGAATCATCCTGAGCCCCTCGGGCGCCAGCGAATTGAGCAGCGCCCGCACCAGCGATGACTTGCCGCTGCCGCGCGCGCCCCAGACCAGCGCATGGTTGGCCGGCAGGCCCTGCAAGAAGGCCCGGGTGTTGTCCACCAGCGCCAGTTTCTGGTGCTCGATCCCCAGCAGGTCGTCAAGCGTCACGCCGTCGCGCACGGGCACCGGCACCAGCCGCCCGCCCAGGGGGTGGCGCTGCCAAAGTGCCGCCACGTGGGTGTTCCAGTCCACCTGCTCGGGAGCCGGCGGCAGCCAGTGCTCGACGCGGTCCAGCAGCTGGGTCAGTCGATGCGTTAACTCGGCATCCATCGAATTTCCTCCGTTGTCGATTATGCTGGCGTTACACTCGCTGATTGGTATCCTGCGAGATTGTTCATATCCGGCAACTGCTTACAGGGCCCTTGAGGCACCATGTCACTGACCGAGAAGGAAACGCTTATGCGCTGGTTTCGTCCCCTTGCCGTCACCGCCCTTTGTACCACCCTGCTGGCGGGGCTTGCTGCCTGCACCACCTCGCCCACCGGCCGCTCCCAGCTTTTGCTGATGTCGAACGAGCAGCTCGGTGAGATGGGCGCCAAGGCGTTCGACCAGTATCAGCAGAAACTGCCCGCCGCCGACGCACCAAACCAGCGCTACGTGCAGTGCGTCGCCCAGGCCATCGTCGCTGAGCTTCCCGCCGAGCAGCGCCGGCAGAACTGGGAAGTGGAAGTGTTTCAGGCCGACGAGCCCAACGCCTTTGCCCTGCCCGGCGGCTATATGGGGGTAAACAGCGGCATGCTCAAGGTCGCCGAAAACCAGGCTCAGCTGGCCACGGTGCTCGGCCACGAGGTCGGCCACGTCCTGGCTAACCACGCCAACGAGCGCGCTTCCACCGAAAACGCCACCGAGCTTGGCCTGTCGGTCCTGTCGAGCGCCTCCGGCGTGGATTCCGCCAGCGGCGAGCAGCTGATGGGACTTTTGGGCATGGGCGCGCAGTACGGTATCCTGCTGCCCTTCTCCCGGCGCCACGAAAGCGAAGCCGACACCATCGGGCTTGAGCTGATGGCCAACGCCGGTTTCGACCCTCGGGAAAGCGTGGCGCTGTGGCAAAACATGCAGCGCGCCGGCGGCAGCGCGCCGCCCGAATGGATGTCCACCCACCCAAGCCAGGGCCAGCGCATCAGCGGGCTTGAAGCCGGCATGCCCCAGGCGCTCGACGCCTACGAGAACGCCCGCAGCGCCGGCCGCACCCCCAACTGTTCGCGGCCCTGAGCCCTGCCTCGAAGACACCACCGCTCGCTGAGGAACCCATGATTCGCCTAGGATTGCTGCTGCTGATTGTCCCGCCGCTTGTCATGCTCGGCCTGTATTTCTGGGAGCTTGCTGACGTGCGCGCCTGCCAGCTCGACGGCGGCCACTGGGACTACGTGGCCAGCGTCTGCCGCGACTCGGCCCAGGAGTTTGCTCCCTGGGTCGAGCGCGCGCCGTTTCTGGTCAACGGCGGCATGCTGACTTCCATCGTCGGCCTGCTTCTGTGCATGGTCGGGCTTGCCCAGCGGCGCCAGCGATAGCGCCGCGGGAAGGCTTCAGGCCTCGGCCAGGGTCCGGCGCAGGGTGGCGCGCACGGCGGCGGTCTCGGGGCGCACGCTGCGCCACAGGAAAAACGACTCCGCCGCCTGCTCGACCAGCATCCCCAGCCCGTCCACGGGCCGCGCCCCCCGGGCCTCGGCCCAGCGCAGAAAGACCGTGGGCGCGGCGCCGTACATCATGTCGTAGGCGGTGGCGCCCTCGGCGAAGAGACGTTCCGGCAGCGGCGGCATATCGCCGGCAAGGCTGGCGCTTGAGCCGTTGATCACCAGGTCGAACGCGCCCTCGATCTCTGCAAAACCGCCGCCGCTTGTGCGCCCGGCATCGGCAAACGCCGCGGCCAGGTCCGCCGCCTTGGCCGCGGTGCGGTTGGCGATCACCACTTCCCCGGGCGTTTCGGCCAGCAGCGGCGCCAGCACGCCGCGCACCGCGCCGCCGGCGCCCACGATCAGCACCCGCTTGCCCTTCAGCGCCACCCCGTGGTGGGCCAGGTCGCGCGCCATGCCGATGCCGTCGGTGTTATCGCCGTAGAGGCGCCCGTTGCCGCCCAGGATCAGCGTATTCACCGCCCGGGCCTGGCGCGCGCGGTGGCTCAGGGTATCGCACAGCGCGAAGGCCTCGCCCTTGAACGGCACGGTGACGTTGGCGCCGCGTCCGCCTTCCCGGGCAAAGCGCTGCCAGGCGCCGGCAAAGTCGTCCTTTGGCGCCTCCACCGCGGTATAGGTCAGCGCCTGGCCGGTCTGCTCGGCAAAGGCGGCATGGATCAGCGGCGATTTGGAATGCGCCACCGGATTGCCGAATACGGCGTAGCGATCTGCCATGGTTTACTCCGATTCCTGGGGCTGAAAAGGCGCAGGCGATAGCCAATCCCGAGGGACCAGGTAGGCCTCCAGCTCGGCCTCTGCGCTTGCCTCTTCCGGGGCGTAGGCGTATTCCCAGCGCGCCAGCGGCGGCATCGACATCAGAATCGACTCGGTGCGCCCGCCGCTTTGCAGGCCAAACAGGGTGCCGCGGTCCCACACCAGGTTGAACTCCACGTAGCGCCCCCGGCGATAAAGCTGGAAGTCGCGCTCGCGCTGGCCGTAGGGCGTGTCCCGGCGGCGTTCGACAATGGGCAGGTAGGCGTCGAGAAAGCTGTCGCCCACCGCGCGCAGAAAGGCGAAGCAGTCGTCAAAGCCGCCGTCGTTGACGTCGTCGAAGAAGAGCCCGCCCACGCCCCGGGTTTCGTCCCGATGCTTGAGATAGAAGTAGTCGTCGCACCAGGCCTTGTAGCGCGGGTAGACGTCCTCGCCGAAGGGTTCGCAGGCGGCCTTTGCCACCCGGTGCCAGTGGCAGACGTCCTCGAGCACCGGATAGAACGGCGTCAGGTCGAAGCCGCCGCCGAACCACCACACCGGCGTTTCGCCGGCCTTCTCGGCGATGAAGAAGCGCACGTTGCCGTGGCTGGTGGGCACGTGGGGATTTTCCGGGTGCAGCACCCAGGAGACGCCCACGGCGTGAAAGCTGCGTCCGGCGAGCTCCGGGCGCGCCGCGGTGGCCGAGGGCGGGAGCGTATCGCCGTAGACGTGGGAGTAGTTGACCCCGCCCTTCTCGAACACGGCGCCGTTTTCCACGACCCGGGAACGTCCGCCGCCGCCGGCTTCGCGGTTCCAGCTGTCTTCCTGGAAAGCCGCTTTGCCGTCGGCGTCGGCGATACCGTCGCACAGGCGCTCCTGCAGATCGAGAAGATAGCGTTTTACGTCGTCAAGGTGTTCATGAGCCACGGTTTGCTCCAGGGAACTGGCAGAGTGAAACGGAAAGGATCGCCGACGACAGCGGAGCGCCCGGGCGTCAGTCGCGCAGCACACGCCCGCTTGCCAGATCGCGGATTTGGCTGGGGCGCGCGTACCCGCCGAGCCTGCCGGGCACCACCATCCCCAGCGCCTCGCCAAACATCGCGCCCGCCGCCTCCGCGGTCAGCGCCGGAGCTTCCCCCGTGCGGTTGGCCGAGGTAGACACCAGCGGGCCGCCGAAGGCGTCGCACAGCGCCTGCATACCGGGATGGTCAGTTACCCGCAGGGCCACACTGTCATGCTCGCCGCGCACCAGCGTCGGCGCCGTGCCGTTATCCGGCACCAGCCAGGTGACCGGCCCCGGCCAGCTCGCCCGCAGGGGCGCACGAAGCGCCTCGTCGAGTCCGTCAAGCCAGGGCGCCAGCTGCGCCATGCTGGCGGCTACCACGATCAGCCCCTTGGCCGGGTCCCGGGCCTTCAGCCGCAGCAGTTGCGCTAACGCCGCCTCGCTGTGCGGATCGCAGCTAAGCCCCCATACGGCTTCGGTGGGGCAGGCAATCACCTGGCCCGCGCGCAGGGCGTCTGCGGCCCTGGCAAGCGCAGCGGCGTCAGGGGTATCAGAGTGGCGGTCTGCCGTTGGCATGGGCTCTCCTCGCGGCGTCGATCGGGCGGCGGTCATCGTATCACAGCGGCGCCCGCCAGCGCTGCGCCTCAGCACCGTGCCCAGCCGCCGGGGCGGTGGGCCGCCAGGCCGTCAAGTTCGAGCATCAGCAGGCGCTGCTGGCATTCGCCTACCGTCAAGCCGACCTGCGCCACCAGCACGTCGATCGGCACGGGGGTAGCGCCCAGCGCGGCCAGCAGCGGGTCCGCCGGCTCTGCGGGAGGGGCCGGCGGCGCTTGCTCCGGCAACGGTCGCCCCTCGGTATCCGGCCGGCAAGCAGCGTAGTGCCCGTCCCAGTGGGAAAGCTCGGCGACAATATCGGCGGTGTCGCGCGCCAGGCTGGCGCCGGTGCGCAGCAGCTGCAGTGAGCCTCGGGCCTGGACGTTATTGAGCGAGGCGGGCAGGGCAAAGAGCTCGCGCCCCTGCTCCAGCGCCAGCCTGGCGCTGACCAGCGAGCCGCTTTTTTCGGCGGCTTCCACCACCAAGGTGCCCAGTGCAAGCCCGGTCACGATTCTGTTGCGCCGGGGAAAAAAAGCCGGATGGGCGCGCGTCCCCGGCGGGTGCTCGGCCAGCAGCAGCCCGCCGGGCGCATGGCAAAGCCGCTGATAGAGCGCCCGGTGGCGGGCGGGGTAGATGACGTCGATGCCGGTGGCGAGCACGGCAATGCTGGCCCCGCCGGCGTCAAGCGCGGCGCGCTGAGCCTCGGCATCGATGCCCAGGGCCATGCCGCTGGTCACGCAGAATCCGCGCCGGGCAAGCTCCCGGGCAAAGGTTCGCGCGTTGGCCACGGCCTCCGCCGTGGGTCGGCGGCTGCCCACCACGGCAATGCCCGCCCGACGCAGCGCGGCCAGGTCTCCCTGTGCCCAGAGCACCGCGGGCGGGTCGGCAATCTCGCCCAGAAGCGCGGAGAAGTCCGGATGGTCGCGGTGCAGAATCGCCCGCCCCGGAGCCGCCCGTTCCCAGGCAAGGCTTGCCTCAACGGCGGGCGCCAGGGGGCTTCTCTCCGGGTGCTCAAGCCACAGGCGCAGCGCCGCCGCGGGCTGAGGCGGCAAGAGCGCCAGCCAGCCTTCGGGCCACGCCGGCGCTCGCTCCCGCAGTTTGGCCAGTCGCTGGGGCCCAAGCCCCGGCAGAAAACACGCGGCAAGCCAGTCCCGGGTATCCACTGCGGCTCCTTGCGGGCGCTGCCCGCTCCAGTTTTTTTGCCCCGCTCAGCGCGGCGGGTGAACGGCGTCACCTACCGCCAGCGTGTTGGTGGCTTCCATGACGATAGCGTAGCTCACCCGGTCATAGGGGCGGAACACCACCAGGGTGCCTGCTACCTCACCGGGCAGGCGAACCGCTTTGTCCGTGCGCGGGTCCACGACGCGCTCGCCCCGCTGTTCGATACTCAGCACGTGCCCGGGCTGTATGCCGTCTTCGGTCCCCAGATCAATGGCCACGACCTGCAGCCGGCCGATGAAGCGCACGCCGCCGGGCACGCCGACGATATGGCCGGCCACGTCACGCCGGGGCGCCCGGGGCTCCATCTCTGCCGCCGCCAGGCGCGTTTCCAGGGGCAGGATGATGTCGTTGCTGCGCACTTCCCGGGCGGATTTCTGCACGTTCATGCGCATCATGTCGGCGCTTTTGTCTGCCAGCACGCCCTCGCCGATGCCGATCAGCTCGAGCCCCAGCGGCTCGCCGGCGGCGTCGCGGTACACCTCGCCCTGGCGGAAAATGCCCAGCCGCTGGCCGCGCTCAAGCCCGGCGCTCGCCGATGCCTCAACCGGCCTGACGAAGACCTGATCCCCGGCGCCGCTAATCAGGCGCTTGTTTTCCGTACCCACGACGTAGGCCAGCGCCTCAAGCTCCTGGGGTGTATCGACCACGCGATGCTCACGCAAAAAGGCCTGCAGCACGCTCATGGGCAGCGGCGGGACCACTTGACGGCGCGGCAGCGCGCGCATTTCCGGCGACATTTTCACCACGTTCTGGCCGCGCTCCAGATCAAGGCAGGGGCGGCCATCGCAGTCGCGCAGCGTGATCCGGTCGCCGGGATAAATCAGGTGGGGGTTGTCGATCTGGGGATTTTGCTGCCATACCCGTGGCCAGCGCCAGGGCGAGTGCAAAAACTGCCCGGCAATATCCCACAGGGTGTCGCCGTTTTTCACCGTATAGCGCGCCGGGGCGTCCTGGCGCCAGCGCACCTCGTCCGCCGCGGCCGCCCCGCACGCCAGCAGGGCGACCGCGGCGGCAGCGGCCAGCCCCGCCCTCCGGCCGCGACGCGCTCCCTCAGCTTGTCTCATGCTTGCCTCTCCCTGTGTTGGCTCATGCGGGTTCCTGGCGCGCGCTGTCGGCATGCCCGGGCGGCCATGATATAATGAACGGCAGAAAAGCGCCCAGGCCGGCCTTCCCCAAGGCGGTAAAGCACAGCGCCGGGCGCCTTACGGAATCAGCATAACGGTACACATAACGCTATGGCTAAACTACCTATATTGACCTTTCCCGACGAGCGACTGCGGACAAAAGCCGCGCCGGTCGACACCGTCGATGACGAGGTACGCACGCTGGTCGACAACATGCTGGAAACCATGTACGACGCCCGCGGCATCGGCCTTGCCGCCACCCAGGTGGACGACCACCGTCGGGTTATCGTGATGGACGTCAGCGAAACCGGCAACGAGCCTCTCGTGCTCATCAACCCGACCTACGAACCGCTGGGCGACGAGCAGGCGCCGATGTCCGAAGGCTGCCTGTCCATCCCCGAGTACTACGCCGAGGTGCCCCGCCACCTGCGCGTCAGGCTGAGCGCCACCGGCCGCGACGGCGAGCCCTACGAGCTCGAGGCCGACGATCTGCTGGCCCACTGCATTCAGCACGAATGCGACCACCTGGAGGGCGTGCTGTTCGTCGACTACCTGTCGCCGCTCAAGCGCGAACGCGTGCTGAAGAAAATGCACAAGCGCCAAAAACAGCTGCAGGACGCCTAGCTCGCGCCGCCCCCTTTCTGCACGTACCGCTTTATCGGCCTTTCGCCGTCGCCTCGGCGGCTATCTCTATCCGCCCTTTTCGCTTCAGGAACACTGCCATGCCTGCACTGCGCGTTGTCTTCGCCGGTACGCCGGATTTTGCCGCCTCGAGCCTGCGAGCGCTGCTGCAAAGCCGCCACCGCGTGGTGGGCGTTTATACCCAGCCCGACCGCCCCGCCGGACGCGGCCGGCGGCTGACCCCGAGCCCGGTCAAGGCGCTGGCGCTGGAACAGGGGCTGGACGTCCACCAGCCGGCGACGCTGAAAGACGCCGACGCCCAAAAAACGCTTGCCGCGCTCAACGCCGACGTCATGGTCGTGGTCGCCTACGGACTGCTGCTGCCGCGCGCGGTGCTGGACCTTCCGCGGCTTGGCTGCGTCAATGTCCACGCCTCACTGCTGCCGCGCTGGCGGGGGGCGGCGCCCATTCACCGCGCCATCGAGGCGGGCGACGCCGAGACCGGGGTATCGATCATGCAGATGGACGCCGGGCTTGATACCGGTGCGGTGCTCGCCGAGGCGCGTACGCCGATCACCGCGACGACTACTGCCGGCGAGCTCCACAACGCCCTGGCCGACCTCGGCGCCGAAACCCTCGCCACCACCCTTGACGCCATCGCGGAAGGCCGCGCCAGCGCCACCCCCCAGCCCGAAGAGGGCGTGACCTACGCCGCCAAGCTGTCCAAGGCCGAGGCCGAGCTGGATTTCACCCGCCCCGCCGCCGAGCTTGCCGCGCGGATTCGCGCCTTCAACCCCTGGCCGGTGGCCTGGTGCACGCTGGGCGGCAACGACGACGCTCGCCTGCGGCTATTGATGGCAAACGCCGAGGAAGTCACCGGTACGGCCCTGCCGCCGGGGACGCTCTTGCCCCCGGACGCCGACGCCTTGCGCATCGCCTGCGGCGACAACGGCGATGAGGTGCTGCGCGTGACCCAAGCCCAGCTGCCCGGCGGCAAGGCACTTGCGGTAAGCGAGCTGCTCAACGCCCAGTCCCCGCGCCTGGCCGAAGGCAGCCGCCTGGGCCGCCACGCCAAAGGAGCTACGCCATGACTCGGCAAACGCCCGCCGACGCTACCGGGACGGATGTCCGCGCCGCCGCCGCCCGGGGGCTGGCGCCGGTGCTCAAGGATCAGGGCTCGCTTGCCGGGCTCAACGAGGCCAGCGTCGCCCCCCGGGACCGCGCCCTGCTCAAGGAGCTATGCTTCGGTACCTGCCGGCACCTGCCGCGCCTGGAAGCGCTGGCCGGCGAGCTTCTGCGCCAGCCGCTGAAAAAGCGCGACCAGGACGTGCAGGCGCTGCTGCTGCTGGGCATTTACCAGCTTTTGTACATGCGCATCCCCGCCCACGCCGCCGTGGGCGAAACCGCCGGCGCTGCCCGGCTTCTGGGCAAGGCCTGGGCCACCCGGGTGCTCAACGGCTGCTTGCGCCGCCTGCAGCGCGAAGCCGCTGCGCTTCAGGCCCGGGTCGACCGCACCCCGAGCGTGGCGCTTGCCCACCCCGAATGGCTGCTGGACGCCTTTAGAAGCGCCTGGCCCGAGCAGTGGCGCGCCCTGGCCGAGGCCAACAACCGGCCCGGCCCCATGACGCTGCGCGTCAACGCCCGCCACGGGCACCGCGAGGCCTATCTCGCTGACCTGGCCGAGCTGGGCATGACGGGGCGGCCCTGCGCCCACGCGCCGGACGGCATCACCCTGGACAGGCCCTGCGACGTCGCCACCCTGCCCGGCTTCGACTCAGGCCGGGCAAGCGTCCAGGACGAAGCCGCCCAGCTCAGCGCGGTGCTGCTGGGGCCGACGCTTGCCCCGCGCCCCGGCGCCCAGGTGCTGGACGCCTGCAGCGCCCCCGGGGGCAAGGCCGCGCACCTGCTCGAACAGTTCGACATTGCGCTGACCGCGCTCGACAGCGACGGCGAACGCCTGGCCCGGGTAGAAGCCACCCTGGAGCGGCTGGGGCTTAACGCCCAGCTGCACCACGCCGATGCCACCCAGCGCGGCGACTGGAGCAAGACCGAATTCGACGCCATCCTGCTCGACGCCCCCTGTTCGGGCACCGGCGTCATCCGCCGTCACCCGGATATCAAGCGCCTGCGCCGGCCCGCGGACATTCCCCGACTTGCCGAGCTGCAGGCGCGCCTGCTGGACAACCTCTGGCCGCTGCTGACCCCCGGCGGCACCCTGCTCTACGCCACCTGCTCGGTGCTGCCGGAAGAAAACGCCGATCAGATCAACGCCTTTCTGGCCCGCACCCCGGATGCCCGGAACACCACGCCGGACGACGTGGCCTGGGGGCAGCCAAGCGGCGCCGGTCGCCAGCTTTTACCGCTCGATGACGGACACGACGGCTTTTTCTATGCCAGACTCGTGAAAGCGGCCGCCTGAGCGGCCCGGCGGCCAAGCGCTATTCGGCTGGTAAAGGCTATCGGCTGGTGAAGACCATCGGTTGGCAAAAGCTATCGATTCGTAAAGGAGAGTAGAAATGAGCAACGTCTACAAGCACGTCGACCTCGTTGGCACCTCGGAGAAAAGCATCGAAGACGCCGTTCAGCGCGCCCTCACCAAAGCCTCGGAAACCCTGCACAACATGCGCTGGTTCGAAGTCGTCGAAACCCGGGGGCACATCGAGGATAACCAGGTCGCTCACTGGCAGGTCACCGTCAAGGTCGGCTTCACCATTGAATAATCGCCCCGCGGGGGCAGCCTGCTTGTTCCCTTGCGGCCGGTGCAGGCCGGCCGCCCTGACCTGGACGGCGCTACGTCGCCGTCCTTTTGCTGCAGACGCTGAGGCGCGATGAAGATCATCATTCTCGGGGCCGGCCAGGTCGGCGGAACTTTGGCGGAACACCTGGCCCACGAAGAAAACGACATCACCGTGGTGGACACCGACGGCGAGCGCCTGCGCGGGCTGCATACCCGGCTCGACATCCGCACCGTGGCCGGCCCCGGCTCCTACCCCAATACGCTGCGCGAAGCCGGCTGCGAAGACGCCGACATGCTGATCGCGGTGACCAACACCGACGAAATCAACATGATCGCCTGCCAGGTGGCGCATACGCTGTTTCGCACCCCGACCAAGATCGCCCGGGTACGCACCACGGCGTACCTCACGCGCAAGGGGCTGTTTGCCCACGAAGCCATCCCCATCGACGTGCTGATCAGCCCCGAACAGGTGGTCACCGACCACGTCCGCCGGCTGATCGAGCACCCCGGGGCGCTGCAGGTGCTGGAGTTTGCCGGCGGGCTGGTCCAGCTGGTCGCGGTCAAGGCCTTCTACGGCGGCCCGCTGGTGGGGCAGAACCTGGGGTTTCTGCGCCGCCACATGCCCAACGTGGATACTCGCGTCGCCGCTATCTACCGGCGCAACCGGCCGCTGATTCCCCGGGGCGATACCGTCATCGAGGCCGACGACGAGGTCTTCTTCCTCGCCGCCCGGCGCGACATTCGCGCGGTGATGGGCGAGCTTCGACGGCTCGAGCGCAACTTCCGCCGGGTGGTCATCGCCGGCGGTGGCAACATCGGCGAGCGCCTGGCCGAGCATCTGGAGCACAACCATCAGGTCAAGATCATCGAGCACAGTCTCAAGCGCTGCACCCAGCTGTCCGAACGCCTGGACCGCACCGTGGTGCTTCACGGCGGCGCCACCAGCAAGCGCCTGCTGGAAGAAGAAAACATCGAGGACTGCGATATCTTCTGCGCCCTGACCAACGACGACGAGGTCAACATCATGTCGTCGCTGCTGGCCAAGCGCCTGGGCGCCAAGAAAGTGCTCACACTGATCAACAACGCCGCCTACGTGGACCTCGTCCAGGGCGGCGAAATCGACATCGCCATCTCCCCCCAGCAGGCCACCATCGGCAGCCTGCTCACCCACGTGCGCCGGGGCGATATCGTCAACGTCCACTCCCTGCGCCGGGGGGCGGCCGAAGCCATCGAGGCCATCGCCCACGGCGACAAGCAGTCGTCCCGGGTAGTCGGCCGCAGTATCGGCGAGATCGACCTGCCCGAAGGTACCACCATCGGTGCCGTGGTACGCCGCCGCAAAGTGATGATCGCCCGGCGCGACGTCGTGATAGAGTCAGGCGATCACGTCATCCTGTTCGTCATCGACAAGCGCCGTATCCGCGACGTCGAGCGCCTGTTTCAGGTCGGGCTGACCTTTTTCTGACATGCCGCTTTCCGACATGCCGCAAATGCGGCGCCAACGCGATCACAAGGAGCCGCGCCGACCATGAGCCTGCGGGTGATTCTGCGTATTCTGGGACTGTTGCTGATGCTGTTCAGCCTCACCATGCTGCCGCCGATGCTGGTGTCGCTGTGGTTTCGCGACGGCGTGTGGAACGCCTTCAGCCTGGGGATCGCGATCACCGTGCTCACCGGCCTTACGCTGTATCTGCCCAACCGCCGCGAACGCAAGGAGCTGCGCATCCGCGACGGCTTTCTGATCGCGGCCATGTTCTGGGCGGTGCTGGCGCTTTTTGGCTCGCTGCCGCTGATGCTGTTTGGCGAAGGCGCGCTTACGCTCACCGATGCGGTGTTCGAATCGTTTTCCGGGCTCACCACCACCGGCGCCACGGTGATCACCGGGATCGATTTTTTGCCCGAGTCCATCCGCTACTATCGCCAGCAGCTGCAGTGGCTGGGCGGCATGGGCATCGTGGTGCTGGCCGTCGCCATTCTGCCGACCCTGGGCGTCGGCGGCATGGCGCTTTATCGCACCGAGATCCCCGGCCCGCTCAAGGATTCCAAGCTCACCCCGCGCATCACCGAGACCGCCAAGGCGCTGTGGTACATCTACGCCACCCTGACCGTGGCCTGCATGCTGGCCTACATGGCCGCGGGCATGGGCTGGTTCGACGCCCTGGGGCACAGTTTCTCTACCGTGGCCATCGGCGGGTTTTCCACCCACGACGCCAGCATCGGCTTTTTCGACAGCGCCGCCGTGGAGCTGATCTGCGTGGGCTTCATGCTGATCTCGGCGTTCAGCTTCAGCCTGCACTTCATCGCCTGGCGGGAAAAGCGCTTGCTGCACTACTTTGTCGATCCCGAGGCGCGGTTTTTGATGCTGTTCCTGCTGGGGCTGGTCAGCATCACCGTGCTCACCCTGTGGCTGACCCAGACCTACCAGAGCCCGCTGGGGCTGCGCCACGCGCTGTTCGAGGTGGTCTCGGTGGCTACCACCACCGGCTTTGGCGTGGCCGACTTCTCTGTCTGGCCGGGCGCGCTGCCGTTTCTGCTGTTCGTGGCGGCCTTTGTCGGCGGCTGCTCCGGCTCCACCGCCGGGGGCATGAAGGTCATTCGCATCATTCTGATTTTGAAGCAGGGCATGCGTGAAATCATGCGGCTGATCCATCCCAACGCGGTCATTGCGGTGAAGGTGGGCAAGGTCAGCGTGCCCGACAGCGTCGCCCAGGCGGTATGGGGCTTTTTTTCAGTTTACGTGATGCTGTTCTTTCTGATGATGGTGGGCGTCATGGCGACCGGCGTGGATCAAGTCACCGCCTGGTCGGCGGTGGGCTCGGCGCTCAACAACCTGGGCCCGGCGCTGGGCGAGGCCAGCACCCACTACGGCAACCTGCCCGGCTTTGCCAAATGGGTGCTGGTGCTGGCCATGCTGCTCGGCCGCCTGGAAATCTTTACCGTTCTGGTTTTGTTTACCCCCGCTTTCTGGCGCCGCTAGCGGCGTCTTTCATTTGTCGACGATTGAGACCTCCTGCATGAGCGAAGATCACGTTCTGTCACCCGCGCCAGAGGCGCTGCCCGCTACCAGCGGGCCGCTGCATACCGTCACCGTGGGCAATACGCACTACACCCTGCTGGGCACCGCCCACGTTTCCCGGGAAAGCGCCGACGATGTCGCCGCCCTGCTCGCCACCGCCAGGTTTGACGCCGTGGCCATCGAGCTGTGCGCCGCCCGCCACCAGAGCATGACCCAGCCCGACGCCATGGGCGAGCAGGACCTGTTTCAGGTATTCAAGCAGGGCAAGGCCGGCATGGTAGCGGCAAGCCTGGCGCTGGGCGCCTTCCAGCAGCGTATCGCCGACCAGTCGGGCATTCAGCCCGGCGCGGAAATGCGTGCCGCGGTGGAGCAGGCCGAGCGCAGCCGACTGCCCTTGCTGCTCATCGACCGCGACGTGGGCACCACGCTCAAGCGGGTCTATCACAGCGTGCCCTGGTGGCAGCGTTTCGGGCTGCTTTCCGGGCTTCTGGGCAGCGTGATGTCGCGCCAGAAGATTTCCGGCGAGGAGATCGAAAAACTCAAGGAAAGCGACGTTTTGGAGGCTACCTTCAGCGAGTTCGCCGCCGAGTCCGAGGCGCTCTACACGCCGCTGATCCGCGAGCGCGACCGCTACATGGCTCTGCGCCTGGCCGAAACCGCGCCGCCCGGGCGCTATAAAAACGTGCTGGTGGTACTCGGCGCCGGCCACCTTCAGGGCACCGAAGAGCATCTGTCGGCACCGCTGCCCCAGGCGCCGGCGGAAGAGCGCGAACGCCTGGAGGCCACGCCGCCGCCGTCGAAGCTCTGGAAAGCGCTGCCCTGGGCCATCTCGGCGCTGGTAATTGCCGGCTTTGCCGTGGGCTTTTCGCGCAATACCGAGCTTGGCTGGCAGCTGGTGAGCGAATGGTTTCTGATCAACGGCGTGCTTTCCGCCGGGGCCACCGTGGCCGCCCTGGCGCACCCGGTCACCGTGGTGGCAACGTTTTTCGCCGCCCCGCTGACGTCGCTCAACCCGACTATCGGCGCGGGCTTCGTCGCCGCCGGGGTGGAGCTCTATATGCGCCGACCCAAGGTGCGCGACTTCGCCACCCTGCGCCACGACGTCACCCGGCTCAAGGGCTGGTGGCAAAACCGGGTTTCGCGCACTCTGCTGGTATTTCTGCTGGCCACCCTGGGCTCCGCCGCCGGCACCTGGATCGCCGGCTTCCGCATCGCCGGCGCGCTGTTCGGATAGCGTAATGGATCGCCCACGCACGCTATGGCAGGCCGATGCCCTGCTGCTGCTCGTCACCATGATTGCCGCTGCCGGCTGGATTTTTTCCAAGGAAGCGCTGGCCGGCATGCCGCCTGTGGGCTTTATCGGCACGCGCTTCTTGCTGGCAGGTATTCTGCTGGCCGGCATGGCATGGCCGGGGCTGTGCCAGCTATCCCGCTCGGCGCTTTACCGCGGGCTGCTGGTGGGGCTGTTGTTCAGCGCGGCCATTGGCTTTTGGGTACTCGGCCTGGCGCACTCGAGCCATCTGGGCGAAAGCGCCTTTATCAACAGTCTGGGCATCCTCATGGTGCCCGTTGTGGCCCTGCTGCTGTTTGGCGAGCCCCCTCCGCGCCCCACCTGGGTGGCACTGCCGGTAGCCCTTCTTGGCTTTGCCCTGCTGTCGCTCAATAGCGGCTTCCAACTCGAGGCAGGGCAGCTGTTCATGCTTTGCTCGGCGGCGTGCTTTGCTCTGCTGATCAACACCAATATCCGCGTGGTGCGCCATCTGCCGGCGCTGCCGCTCACCGCCCTGCAGCTGCTGGTGGTTGGGATTGTCCTCACCCCGGCGTCGCTGCTCCTGGAGCACGGAAGCTACCAGCTGACGCCGGCCGTTCTGGGCTGGTTTCTGGCCAGCGCCATTCCCGCCACCGCCCTGCGGTTTTTCCTCCAGATCAAGGGACAAAGCCTGACCACACCCAGTCACGCTTCGGTCATCCTGATGCTGGAGGCGGTGTGGACGGCGCTGTTTTCCGCCCTGTGGTTCGGCGAAACCATGACCGCGCTGAAGTTTGGCGGCTGCGGGCTGATTTTTACCGCCCTGTTGATCAGCCGCTGGCGCTGGATCACCTCAGCGCTGCGTCACAAGCCCGCGTAAGCTGCGGCCAGCGAACGTCGCCTACTCCCCCGGCGCGTCTTCTGATCCCGGCACCGGCCGCCGCTTCCACCAGCCGGCGAGTACCGAGCCGGAGACGTTGTGCCAGACTGAAAATATCGCTCCCGGCAACGCCGCCCCCACGGTAAAGAACTGGCTGGCCAGGCTGACCGCCAGCCCCGAGTTTTGCAGCCCGACTTCAAAGGCAATGGTGCGCGCGGTACGCTCGTCAAAGTGCGCCGCTTTGGCCATGCCGTAGCCGCCGGCAAGCCCCACGCCGTTGTGCAGCACCACGGCCAGCGCCACCGTAGGCCCCAGCGTCAGCAGGCGGTCGGCGTTCAGCGCCACCACAATGGCGATGATCAGCACGATGGCCAGCATGGCAAGCGTGGCCAGCACCGGTTCTACCGGCTTGATGCGCTCGCCCAGGAAGTGATGCACCACCACCCCGGCCGCTACCGGTATCACGACCAGCTGGGCGATGCTCAAGAGCATCCCCACGGTGGGTACGTCAACGCTTTGCCCGATCAGCAGCAGCGTCAGCAGCGGCGTGGCCACCACCGAGATCAGCGTTGACACCATGGTCATCGACACCGACAGCGCCACGCGTCCGCCGGCCAGCCAGGCCATGACGTTGGACGACGTGCCGCCGGCTGTTGCCCCCACCAGCACCATGCCCAGGGTCAGCTCAGGCGACAGGGAAAGTGCCAGCGAAATCAGCAGCGCCGCCAGCGGCATGATCAAAAACTGCAGCGCCACGCCTACCAGTATCGGCGCCGGAGATTTCACCACCCGGGCAAAGTCGCTACCGGACAGCGTCAGCCCCATGGAGAACATGATCACCGTCAAGAGCAGCTGGATCTGATCGGCCAGGCCGGTGAACCAGCCCGGCTTCGCCGCCGCTATCGCGGCGAGGAGTACGGCCCAAACGGGAAAAAACCGATTAAAACGCTCAAAGTACTGCATTTTCGCTGTCGTTCTCTACTTGGTGTTGTCTTTCCAGCAGCCGCTTCATGGCGGGGCTGGGCGTATGGATTTTGCGGTGGCCGCGGCTTTCGGCGTAGCTGTCGTTGAAGGCGTCGAAGTAGTCGTCGAGCACGTTGGCGGCGTCAATATCGCCGTTCTGGCGTAAAAGCTCGGCCGCTACCTCGGCGGTGCTCAGCTGTTCGGCGGCGGCCGACTTGCGCAGCCGGTAGCGGCTGCGGCGCGCGGTGCGCAGCGGCAGCACCGGCAGGCTATCCAGATAGGGGCTTTTGCGAAAGATCCGCCGGGCCTGGCGCCAGGTGCCGTCGAGCAGGATGTACACCGGCGTGCGGCCGTCAGCCATGGCCTTCCCGACGGCGTCGTTGCCGGCCACCCGGCCGTGGTCGTAGTCCGGCTGGTCGTCGGGGAACACCACAAAGGGCGCGTAGCCCGGGTCGGCGAGCAGCGCCAGCAGCTCGGCGTCGGGCTCGGTGCGGTGCCAGGTAAACACCCGGGTGTCGTCCAGCACGTCGCCGATCAGCCGGCCGGTGTTGGTGGGCTTGTAATGCTCCATGCGGTGGGTAATCAGCCATACTCTGGCATGGCTCTGGGCACTCACCCGGTAAGGGCACAGGCAGTTGAGCGCCGGCAGGTTGCAGCCCTCGCAGCGCACCACAAAGCTTCCCCGCGCCTTGAACTCCCGCCGGGGCGGGTTCTCTTCCCGCGCCGTATCGGCCTCTGACATGGCGTTCTCCAGGCGATTAAAGCGCCGCAGTATAAAGCAGCCGCTACCCGCTGACGAACTACCTCCATCCCTATTTCCAATCGTTTATTGTCACGGCAATACGATATCAGCCAAGCGGCTGGGAGTAGCGAAACTCCTACGCCAGGGATGGCGTAGGGAGCGTCCAGGGAAGGATTTACCGCTGACGAATCCCCACGAATATGTTGCTACTCGCCGCATAGGCTCTGCTCCCTGACTTCCTCGCGAAGTCGTGCTCGGAGGGTTGTCCAAGCAGGCCAAGGCACGGCGTCGGGTTGATGACGACGAAGACATTCCAAGCCCAGGCGCCACACGGAAAGCACGCTCCGGTGCCGGATACTGTTGCTCTGATAGCGCCGCTGTTGCCCCCGGGCTCGGACATCCAGGCCGGCCACCATCATGGCCACGTTCGCCAACATGGCGATCAGCAGCAGGACCTCGATGCGCTTGCCCTGGCGAGACTGATGCATGCCGAAGCCCAGCCCGAACAAGGGACTTTTGACATCGCGGAACCCTTCCTCAATCTGCATGCGCTGTCGGTAGATCGTTACCACTTTATTCGCCAGCGTTGAGCGGTCCGGCAGATTGCTGACCAGCACCCAGGGCTCCTGCTGACGCCGGGCGATCGTCCGGCTGCCGCCGTCCCGAGAGATCCGGCCTTGTTTATTGCGATGCTTACGTCCCCGTGGCGGTCGATAATAGAGCACCATCTGAGCGCGGAACGGATGGTTTTCGGCGATCCGGACGGAGCCCCACGCCTGCGGTTCCGATGTCGCGTGTTGAAACAGGGTCTTCACGGGTTGCCATGCTTCGCCTGACGCCTGGTAACGGGCGGGCTGACGGACCCGTCCAACGATATACCAGCCGCGCGCTTCAACGGCCCGAAACCACGGGTTACGAAAGCCGGCATCGGTCACCAGGATCGGCGTGGCCTTGTCGGGCAGGATCCTTGCCAGCGCATCCAGCAGATAGGCTTCACAGTATGGGCATCCTTCCTTGTGATGAACCTTCTCGAAGATGGGCAGCGATCGCCCGGCGAAGGGCACCGCCGCACGCAGCAGGAAATGCCTGCCGCGGTCATCAATCGGCGACCAGTCCACCAGAATCAGTGGGCGCGTTGTATGGCCGATCAGCAGCGAGGCCATGAGCCAATAGAACAGCGGTCGTTCCTGATGAAGGTGAGGGTTGCCTAATAGTCGATCGACTCGTTTGATGGCGTGCTTGGCATCCGTCGAGCTCGGCAACGCACGGCCAATGGCCGTTAATCCCAGACGTCGCTCGCCCAGCAGAGCGCCAACGGTATCGAGGACGGTCTGTAGCCGCTTGGCATGGATCACGGAGAGTGAAGACGTCAGCAAGTTATGCAAGAATCGAGGGGCCTGCATGGGTCTCCTTCGCATGTTGTTGTGTGTCGTAACTCACAACATGCATGACTCATGCAGGCTTTTTCAATCCTATCATGCTGATTTTATTACCCATTTCATGGGGATTCCTCAGGATTTACCGCGTTTTCGCCACTCCCTGCCGCTTGGCCGCTCAGCTTTATGGTAAACCATAAATATATTTAAAGTTGACACAAAACCCGGCGCGTCGCTAAAGTTCCGTCAACTTTAAATAACCACAAGGTTTACTCATGTCCGCCACCGCCTCCCGGCAGCGCCACGACTGGTCGATTGACGAGATCAACGCGCTGTTCGCCCTGCCGTTCAACGATCTTCTGCTGCGCGCCCAGCAGACCCACCGCGCCCACTTCGAGCCCAACGCGGTGCAGGTCTCGACGCTGTTGTCGATCAAGACCGGGGCCTGCCCCGAAGACTGCAAGTACTGCCCCCAGTCCGGCCACTACAACACCGAGCTGGAAAAGGAAAAGCTGATGGAGGTGGAAAAGGTGGTCAGCCAGGCCCGGGAAGCTCGGGACGCCGGGGCCAGCCGCTTCTGCATGGGGGCGGCGTGGAAAAGCCCCCGGGAGCGCGACATGCCGGCGGTGGAAGAGATGGTCCGCCAGGTCAAGGCGCTGGGGCTTGAAACCTGCATGACCCTTGGCAGCGTCAGCGGCGAACAGGCCGGGCGGCTGGCCGAAGCGGGGCTTGACTACTACAACCACAACCTCGACACCTCGCCGGAGTACTACGGCGAGATCATCACCACCCGCACCTTCGACGAGCGGCTGGAAACCCTCGACCACGTGCGCGGCGCGGGGATGAAGGTCTGCACCGGCGGCATTCTGGGCATGGGCGAAAGCGAGCGCGACAGAAGCGCGCTGCTGCAGCAGCTGGCAAGCCTCGACCCGCACCCCGAATCCGTGCCCATCAACATGCTGGTCAAGGTGCCGGGCACCCCGCTCGAGAACGTCGACGACCTCGACCCTCTGGAGTTCGTCCGCGCCATCGCCGTGGCACGGATCATGATGCCCCAAAGCCACGTGCGCCTGTCCGCCGGGCGCGAGAACATGAGCGAGTCCACCCAGGCGCTGGCGTTCATGGCCGGGGCCAACTCGATCTTCTACGGCGACCGGCTGCTGACCACCGACAACCCCGAGGCCAGCCGCGATCGCCGGCTGTTCCAAAAGCTCGGCCTGTACCCGGAAACCCGCGACGCCGACTGCCGCAGCGCAAGCGACAACGCCGAGGCCGCCCGGCTGGCTCGGCAGCTGCATGTCAACCGAGCCAACCAACTGGCGGTGGACGCCAGTGCCTGACGCGACGCCAAACGCCCCGCAGCCCTGGCACGACTACCTGAGCGCGGCCAAACACGCGCGTCAGACAGCCAACCGCTGGCGCACCCGCCGAGTGCTGCCCGATGCCGCGCTGGACTTCGCCGGCAACGACTACCTGGGCCTGGCCCTTGAGCCCCGGGTGCGCGAAGCCGCCGCTGACGGCGCACGCCGCTTTGGTGCGGGGGCCACCGCCTCGCATCTGGTCAGCGGGCATCTGTCCGTTCACGAAACCCTTGAGCAAAAGCTTGCCGAGTGGCTCGGCCGCGAGCGGGCGCTTGTGTTTTCCACCGGCTACATGGCCAACCTGGGCGTGATTCAGGCGCTGGCCGACCGCAGCACGGCGCTGTTTCAGGATCGGCTCAACCACGCCTCGCTGCTCGACGGCGCGGCCCTGGCCGGCGCGCGCTCCCGGCGCTTTCATCACCGCGACACGGCGGACCTTGAGCGGCTGCTTGCCCGCAGCGAGGCCGCCCTCAAGCTGGTGATAAGCGACGGCGTATTCAGCATGGACGGCGACGTGGCCGACGTCACCGAGCTGGCCGCCGTCGCCCGGCGCCACGAGGGCCTTTTGATGATCGACGACGCCCACGGCATCGGCGTGCTGGGGGATACCGGCGGCGGCTGCACCGAGGGCACGAGCCCGACCGAGGTGCCGCTGCTGGTGGGTACCTTCGGCAAGGCGCTGGGCACCGGCGGGGCCTTCGTCGCCGGCGACGCCTCGCTGATCGACCACATCGCCCAGTTTGCCCGCAGCTACGTGTACACCACCGCCCAGCCCCCAGCGGTGACCGCCGCGACCCTCGAGGCGCTGAAGATCGTACGCGACGAGCCCGAACGCCGGGCGCGGCTGGCCGACAACATCGCGCTGTTTCGCCGGGAGGCCGCAAGCCTCGACCTGCCGCTTTCAGACGCCACCACCCCCATTCAGCCGCTGACGCTGGGCGATGAAGCGCGCACCCTGCGCTGGGCGGCAAGGCTTGACGCCTGCGGCGTGGCGGTGGGCGCCATTCGCCCGCCCACGGTGCCCGACGGCCAGGCGCGGCTGCGCATTACCCTGAGCGCCCGGCATGCCCGGGCCGACATCGAACGGCTGCTTGAAGGCCTGGCGCGCTGCCGGCAGGAGGATACGCCATGCGCCACGGCCTGAGCCTCACCCTGCTCCACGGCTGGGGCATCGACGCCCGGATCTGGCAGCCGCTGGCACCCCACTGGCCCGAGGGCATGCGCGTTACCGCGCCCAACTGGCCGGGCTACGACGACCAGCCTGCCCTTGCCGATCCGGCCGACATTGCCGCCACGGCCAACGCCATGGCCGCGAGCCTTTCCCGAGACAGCGTGTGGGTGGGCTGGTCGCTGGGCGGGCTTCTGGCCGTGGCCATGGCCGAGCACCTGCCGCCGCCCCGGGGGATTATCCTGCTGGGTGCCGGCGCGCGGTTCTGCGCCCTCGGCGGCGTCACCCCCGACGCGCTTGCCGAGTTTTCCCGCGCCTTCGAGCGCAGCCCCGCCGCCGCCTGGCGGCACTTTCTGCGCTGGCAGAGCAGCGGCGAGCCCGAGCCCCGCGAAGCCCTGAAGCGGCTGACGGAGCTTCTGGGCCAGACGCCGCCGGCAGATACCGCCACGCTTGCCGCCGGGCTCGGCTTTCTGGAAGCGCTGGATCACCGCGACCGGCTGGCCGCGCTGCCCTGCCCCGTGGCCGCGCTTGCCGGCGAGCGCGACCCGCTGCTGCCCGCCACCGGCGGCGAACGGCTGCCCGGAGTCGGCCACTGCCCCATGGTTTCCCGGCCTGCTCCACTCGCTGATGCGCTTTGCCGCATCGCCGCTGACATGACATCCCCCGCGGAGGCTCCATGAGCACGCTTGCGCTAAACGATGGCGGGCCTGCCACAACGCACGACTGGCAGGCCCGGGTGGCCCGGGCGTTTTCCCGGGCCGCCGCCCACTACGACCGCCGCGCCAGCGCCCAGCGCCACATCGGCCAGGCGCTGTGGCAGTACCTGCCCGCGTCGGCGGCAAGCGTGGTGGACGTGGGCTGCGCCACCGGCGACTGGACCCGCAAACTTGCCGAGCGCTACCCCGACGCCGAGGTCATGGGCGTGGACATCGCCCCGGGCATGCTGCTGGAAGCGCGCAAGCGCGGCGGGCGAGTACGCTTTCGCGAAGGCTCCGCCGAGGCGCTGCCGGTAACGGCGCAAAGCGTGGAGCTGATTTTCTCCAACCTCGCCCTGCAATGGTGCCGGGACACAAGCGCGGTGATGGCCGAGTTCGCCCGGGTGCTGGCCCCGGGCGGGCGTGCGGTATTCACCACCCTGCTGGACGGCACCCTGGAAGAAATCGGCGCGGCCTTTCAGCGCCCCCAGGCGCTGCTGGCCTATGCCGACCGCGACACCCACCTGCACGCCGCCGCGGCCGCCGGGCTCAGGGTGTCCCACGAGCGCTCTCACCTTGAGCGCTTTTACTACCCCGACATGGCCGCGGTGCTGGCCTCGATCAAGGGCGTGGGCGCGCAGGTCGCCCGCCCCCAAAGCGCGGGGCTGACCCGCCGCGACCTGAAAGCCGCCACGGCGCGCATGGAAGCGCGGCGCACGCCCGAAGGGCTGCCCGTGAGCTACCGCTGTTTCACGCTTGTGCTGGAGCGCCCATGAATGCCTACTTCGTCACCGGCACCAACACCGACGCCGGCAAGACCCTGGCCGCCAGTGCCCTGCTGTGCGCCGCCCGCCAACAGGGCCTGAGCACGCTGGGGCTCAAGCCCGTGGCCTCGGGCAGCGACGCCACGCCCGAGGGTCTGCGCAACGCCGACGCGCTGGCGCTGCAGGCCCAGAGTGCGCCTGCCGTCAGCTACGAAACCGTCAACCCCTACGCCTTCGCCCCGGCCATTGCCCCGCATCTGGCAGCGATGGAGGCCGGCTGCACGCTCGGCGTCGACGGCCTTGCCACGACCATCGAGCAAACGTTTTCCCACCACTCACGGGACTTCTATCTGATCGAAGGCGCGGGGGGCTGGCGGGTGCCGCTCAACGAGGGCGAAGACTTTGCCGATCTGGCCGCAAGGCTCAATACCCCGGTGATTCTCACCGTGGGGCTCACGCTTGGATGCCTGAACCACGCGCGGCTGACGGCGGAGGCCATCGCCGCCGACGGCCTGCCCCTTGCCGGCTGGGTGGGCAGCGCAACGGACGCGGCGTTTGCCGCCGACGCGCCGCGCTTTCGCGCCAACCTTGAGCTTTTGGAAGCCAGGCTCGGCGCGCCCTGCCTGGGCGTGATTCCGCACCTTGACGCCCCGAGCGCCGAGGCGGCCGCTCGCTACCTCAGCCTGTCTCGTTTGACCTTGAAGGAGCCCGCATGACTTCTCCCGTCTGGCACCCCTACCAGCGCCTGAACCCGCGCCCCGAACAGGACCCCGCCGTGCCCAGGGTCATCGGCGGCGAAGGGCCGTACTTCTATCTCGAGGGCGGCGAGCGGCTGCTGGACGCCTGCTGCTCCTGGTGGTGCATGATCCACGGCTACCGACACCCGCGCCTGGTGCGCGCCATCGCCGAGCAGGCCGACACGTTAAGCCACGTGATGCTCGCGGGGCTGACCCACGACCCCGCCGAACAGCTTGCCCGGGCGCTGGTGCGCGTCACCCCCGAAGGGCTCAACCACGTGTTCTTCATCGACAGCGGCTCGGTGGGCATGGAAGTGGCGATGAAAATGGCGCTGCAGTACCACATCCTCACCGGCCGCCCCGAGAAAACCCGAATGCTCGCGCTCAAGCGCGGCTACCACGGCGATACCAGCGGCTGCATGGCGGTGTGCGACCCGGAAAGCGGCATGCACAGGCTGTTCAGCCCGCTTTTACCCCGGCACCACTTTGCCCCGGCGCCCACGGCCCCCTTTGACGCCGCCCCCGAAGACGTGGAAGACGACCTGGCCGGGCTGCGCGCGGTGCTGGAGCAGCACCATCACGAGATCGCCGCGCTGCTCATGGAGCCGCTACTCCAGGCCGCCGGCGGGCTCAACATGACCTCGCCCCACTACCTGTGCGGCGCCCGCGAGCTGTGCGACGAGTTCAACGTGCTGCTGGTGTTCGACGAAGTCGCCACCGGCTTTGGCCGCACCGGCAAGATGTTCGCCGCCAACCACGCCGAGGTGACGCCGGATATCATGGTGCTGTCCAAGGGGCTCACCGGCGGCTACCTGGGCCACGCCGCAACCCTTGCCACCGACCGGATCCACGACGCCTTCCGCGGCGAAAGCGACCGCCACGCCTTCATGCACGGGCCCACCTTCATGGGCAACCCGCTGGCCTGCCGGGTGGCGCTCGAGAGCCTGGCGGTGTTTGAAGAAGAGCACTACCTGGAGAAAATTGCCCGGCTCAGCCGGGTGCTGACCCGGGAGCTTTGCGAGGATGCCGAGCTTGCCGCCCACCCCGCGGTGGCGGACGTGCGGGTGCTGGGGGCGGCCGCGGTGATCGAAGTTTATGAGGCCGCCGACCTTGACGGCTTGCGCGACTTCGCCCGGGCGCGCGGCGTGTGGCTGCGGGCGTTCAAGAACTACCTGTACACCATGCCCGCCTACATCACCACCGAGGCCGAAATGGTCACCATCACCGACGTGATGAAGGCGTGGTTTCTAGCCCACAGCGGACTCTTGGCACGGCTAGGCAAGGCCGAGCGCGATGCCCAGGTTCAACAGCGCCAGCGTGCTCAGTAACGTGACCACGTTGATCCCCATCCAAAACGGCAGCCGGGCAGGCGCGTTGCAGTCGGCGCTGATTCCGCGCCCCAGCCACACGGCAAGCGGCAGCGGCAGCAGCGCGAGGGCCGCGGGCCAAGGCAACCATCCCAGCAGCAGCCCCAGCGCCACGACGGCGTAGCTGGCCAGCAGCATGGCCATGACCCAGCGCGAGGCCCCCTTGCGCCCCAAAAGAATCGGCAAATGGCGCCGTCCGTGACCTTCATCGGCTTCGACATCGGGGAGCTGGTTGACCAGCAGGAGCTCGCTGGTCAACAGCCAGGTCACTAGCGCCACGCTGGCAGCGGTAGCGTCGAGATGCCCGCCCAGCGCCAGTACGGTACCGGCGACCATGACCGGGCCAAAGCCCAGCCCCGGCGCCAGCAGGCAAAGCGTCGGCGAGCGCGTCAGCCAGCGAGTATAGGCCACCACCAGCGCAATACCCACCACGCCCGGATAGAGCAGTACCGCCCCGCGCAGCCAAATGAAATAGGCGCCGATCAGCACCACCCCCAGCAGGCTGAGCGCCCCGGCCGTCAGCACCCAGGCAGCGGCTGACGGCATCGCCGGCAAGGTCCCGCTGCCCCCGGAAAACGGCGTGCGCGCGGTGGTGAAATCGAGCCCCGAACGATAGTCATCGTATTCGTTAAGCCAGTTGACGGCGGCATGCCCCAGCAGCCCGCCCAGCATGACCAGCGCAATATCCTGCCCCGCAGGGGTCGCCCCCTGCACCAGCGCGACGACGATTCCCAGCAGCACGCACAGCGGCGCCAACACAAGAAAGCTGGGGCGCGATGCCTGCCAGGTAGCGGCAATATTTTGCATGGACTCTCTCCGGTTCCGGTCGCGCCCGCGGCGCGACAAAACGGTACTCGACCCGCCGCCAATGGCGGAATCAGCGTCACAGGATATCCCAATAAATCGCGCCCAATCGCTTCTAACGTCGGGAATAAGTCCTGTTACGACGCAAGTCTGACATAAATCAAACTATATTTTCATGTACGCTGATATATTGTTAATGAACAGAGTCCATTCGTGGCACAGCATGAAGGAAAACGCATGACAGAAAAAAAACGCCGCCGCAAGAGCCTCGCCTGGGGCGCCGGCCTGCTCGTCATCGGCGCCTGCATCGGCGCGGCAGCCCTCTACGGCACGCAGTGGTCACTCAAGGCAACCTCGACCAACGAGTTCTGCGTCAGCTGCCACTCCATGGACGTCCCCTACGAGGAGTGGAAGGGCACCAACCACTTTGCCAACGCCAAGGGCATCCAGGCCGGCTGCGCCGACTGCCACATTCCTCACGAAGGCTTCGCCTATCTGGAAAAGAAGATGACCAGCGGCATCAGCGACGTGATCGCTGAGCTGTCCGGAGGCATTCCCGACGCCGACGCCTATGAAGAAAAGCGCGCCGAGATGGCCAAAAAGGTGTGGGCCGAGATGGAAGCCAACGACTCGCGCACCTGCCGCAGCTGTCACGACGCCGAGCACTGGGATCTCTACGAGCAGAGCCCCAAGGCGGCAAGCGAGCACCGCACCATGGCGGACAGCGGCGATACCTGCATCAGCTGCCACCGCGGCATTGCGCACTTCCCGCCGGACTTGGGCGACGAAGCCAAGGCGGCGTCGGGCGAGCTCAACCAGCTGGCCGCCAACCTGCCGAAAAGTCCGGAGACGCTCTATCCCATCCGCCAGCACGCGCTGTTCGAGCACCGCGATGACAGCACGCCGATGGCCCGCCTCCTGCCGAGTACGCCGCTTGATATCATCGAGCAGGACGGCGACTGGCGCCAGGTCCGCGTCAACGGCTATCAGCCGCCGGATGCCGATCGCATTCTGTATCGCCACCCCGGCAAACGGATTCTTTCGGCCTCCATCGCCGACGCCGGCCAGCAGCGCCTGAGCGTGGAAGCGGATGACAACGACGCCGGCTGGGAGCGCGCCCAGCTGACGGGCTGGGTCAAGGCCGACGCCATGGTCGCGGACGCCCAGGCCATCTGGGACTACGGCGAAGAGCTCAACAACGCCTACTGTGGCAGCTGCCACTCCGTCAAGGGCCCCAAGGACTATACCGCCAACCAGTGGCCGAGCATGGTGGATGCCTATGCCGACCGCACCTCGATCAGCGACAACGACAAAGCCCTGTTGACGTTCTATCTGCAAACCCATGCAAGCGACATGCCCAAGCAGGAGAAGCACTGATGAATACTTTCTGGAACATGAAGCGGCGCACTTTTCTCAAGGGCGGCAGCAGTTTCGTTGCCGCGGCCGCTCTCGTATCGCCTGCCAGCGCCCTGCGCGCCTTTGCCCAGGCGCCGGCAAAAACCGTTATCACTGCCGCCCACTGGGGGCCGCTTGAAGTCACCGTCGAAAACGGGAAGATCACCGGGTCGGGCCCGGCGCTGGCTGACCGCCGCGAAAACTACCTGCAGAGCGTGGTTGCCGACCAGGTCCACCACCGCGTGCGCGTCAAGCAGCCGATGGTGCGCAAGGGCTTTCTCGACGGCCTCGACGACGTCGAAACCCCGGACGGCAAGCGCGGCAAGGACGAGTTCGTCGCCGTGAGCTGGGAGCGCGCCTACGACCTTGTCGAGCAGCAGCTGCGCCGGGTGCGCCAGGAGCACGGCGCCAAATCGATCTGGGGCGGCTCCTACGGCTGGTATTCGTCGGGCAGCCTGCACGCCGCGCAAACGCTTTTGCAGCGTTTTCTGCGGCTCACCGGCGGCTATGTCGACCGCGTGAACTCCTATTCCACCGGCGCGATCAGCGTGATCATGCCGCATATCATGGGCAACGCCGAAACCACCGTGCCGCAAACCACCTGGCCGGTGATCCTCGAGCATTCGGACGTGGTCATGATCATGAGCGCCAACCCGATGAATACGCTGGAGATCGCCTGGACCAGCTCCGACGAGAAGGGCCGGCTATACTTCGAGAAGCTGCGCGACAGCGGCAAGCGCATCATCATCATCGACCCCATGTACTCGGAAACCGCGCGCTTTTTCGGCGACCGCGCCGAGTGGATCGCGCCCAACCCGACCACCGATGTGCCGCTGATGCTGGGCATCGCCCACGAGCTTTTGACCACCGAGCGCCACGACCAGGCGTTTCTCGACGAGTACACGGTGGGCTTCGAGCGCTTTGCCGCCTATCTGCGCGGCGAGGACGACGGCACCGAAAAAACGCCGGAATGGGCAGCGAACATCTGCGACGTGCCGGCCGACAAGATCCGCGAGCTGGCCACGCTGTTTGCCGACAACCGCACCATGCTCATGGCCGGCTGGGCCATGCAGCGCGCCGACAAGGGCGAGCAGACCCACTGGACGCTGGTTACGCTTGCCGCCATGCTCGGCCAGATCGGCCTGCCCGGCGGCGGCTTCGGCTTCAGCTATCACTACTCCAACGGCGGCGTTCCCCCCCATGAGGCCATTGTCGTGCCGGGCATCAGCGCCACCCCCGACGCGCCGCACCTGGCCGACCAGATCGAAGACACCAGCGAATACACGCTGCCGGTGGCGCGCATCGTCGAGGCGCTGGAAAACCCGGGCGACAAGCTCGACTACAACGGCGGCCAGGTGACCCTGCCCGACATCCGGCTGATCTGGTGGTGCGGCGGCAATCCGTTTCATCACCACCAGGACACCAACCGTCTGCGCCGGGCCTGGCAGAAGCCCGAGGTGGTCATCGTCTCCGAGCCCTACTGGACCGCCACCGCCAAGCACGCCGATATCGTGCTGCCGATCACCACCAGCTACGAGCGCGACGACATCACCATGACCGGTGACTTCTCCAACATGCACATCGTGCCGATGAAAAAGGTGGTCGAGCCCCAGCACGAAGCCCGCGACGACTATGAGGTGTTTCGCGAGCTCTCCGCGCGGTTTGGTGTCGAACAGGAATACAGCGAAGGCCGAACCCAGATGGGCTGGATCAAGCACTTCTACGAACAGGCGGCAGACGTGGCCCGCGCCAAGCGCGTACGAATGCCGCGCTTCCAGCAGTTCTGGGAAGAAAATGCCATTATCAAGAACCCGGTTGATAAAAGCCGCGGTGACTGGGTACGCCACGCCGATTTCCGCGAAGACCCCGTTCTCAACCCGCTGGGCACGCCCTCGGGCAAGATCGAGATCTTTTCCGAGACCATCGACGCCATGAACTACGACGACTGCCTGGGCCACCCGTCCTGGCTCGAGCCGGTGGAATATCTGGGCAACGCCACGCCGGAGCATCCGATCCACCTGATGACCCCGCACCTGGCCTACCGCCTGCACTCCCAGCTCAACTACACGCGCCTGCGCGACGAATATGCCGTAGCCAACCGCGAGCCGGTGTTTCTCCACCCGGAGGACGCCGCCGAGCGGGGCATCGCCGACGGCGATCTGGTACGCGTCTATAACGATCGCGGCCAGATCCTGTGCGGCGCGGTACTCGACGAGGGCATCAAGCGCCGGGTGATCGCGATCCACGAGGGCGCCTGGTACGACCCGGCCGACGACGGCGACAACGCCCTGTGCAAGAACGGCAACATGAACGTGCTGGTCGTCGACCGCGGCACCTCCAAGCTCGCCCAGGGCACCTGCGGCTACACCGCGCTGGTGCAGTTCGAGAAGTTCACCGGTACCGCGCCCGAGCTGACCGCCTTCGAGCCGCCGATCGGCGCGGCCTGATCCTGCACCTGCCGAGCGTCGCCGGCGCTCGACGCGCTCAATAGCCGTCGAGCGTTCGGCGCGTACGCTATCCCGGAGCGCGCCAAGCGCTGCACAACGCCCACGGGCGGGCCCCAAGGGCAACCGCGAGCTCTTTGCGACTCGCGTTGCCGAGCGCTCGCCCGTGGATAGCCTGGAAGGCCCAAATGACCATACAGCAGATGCCCCGCCGCAACGCCTGGCTGATCGCTGCGCGGCTACACACGCTGCCGGCAGCCGCCGCGCCGGTATTCGTGGGCACCGGGCTGGCGATTCACATGAACGTATTTGCGCCGCTGCCGGCACTCGCAGCGCTGGTCGGCGCGCTGCTCATACAGATCGCCACGAACTTCGCCAACGACTACTACGATGCCCGCTCCGGCGTCGATACCGACGACCGTCAGGGGTTCACGAGGGTGACCCAGTCCGGCCTTATCGAGCCGGGCGACGTGCGGCGCGCCATGATCGTGACCTTCGCGCTCGCGGTACTGGTGGGCACCTATCTGGTGGCGGTGGGCGGCTTGCCGATTGTCATTATCGGGCTGGCCAGCGTTGCTGCGGGCCTCCTCTATGCGGGAGGCCCGTATCCCTTCGGCTCCTACGGCCTGGGCGATCTGTTTGTGTTCGTGTTTTTCGGCCTCGTCGCCGTGACCGGCACCTACTACGTGCAGGCGGCTTCTTTTCTCCCCGGCTTTCCGCTCTGGCTGCCCTCCGGCACGCTGCCGGCCGCCGCCGTGGCGGCAAGCCTTCCCGCAGCGGCGCTGGCGACCAATATTCTCGTGGTCAATAACCTGCGCGATCGCGAGACCGACAAGGCGGCTGGCAAGCGCTCGCTGGCGGTGCTGATCGGATACCGCTGGAGCCGAGTCGAGTTTCTGGCCATGATCGGTATCGCGTACGCGATACCGGTCGTGTTCTGGTACGCGGGCTACGGGCCGCTCGTGCTCGCGCCGCTGGTAACCCTGCCCTACGCCGTTCCCGTCACGCGTACGATCCTGCAGCGAACCGACAGCGACGCGTTGAATCCGGCGCTCGCCCGGGTGGCAAAGCTGCTAGCCGCGCACTCGCTGCTGTTCGCGTTCGGCCTGGCGCTGCCGACAATAGCCTAGGCACCGGGCCCTGGCCGCGCCGCCGCGCGGGGCATGGCCAGGTTTCCCTCGCGCTGCCACTGCTCAACCAGCGCCGGCACGCCTTCGCCGGCGGCGGCGCTTACCGGCGTCACTCCCGGCGGGCTCAGCGCGTCGGCGCTGGGATCCACCAGCGCGCAGGGCACGTCCGGCCCCAGGTAGTGCAGCAGCATGGCCGCCGGCATCACCGCAAGCGAGGTGCCCACCACCAGCAAGAAATCCGCCTCTTCCACCAGCGCGCAGGCCTCGTCGAACAGCGGCACGGCCTCGCCGAACCACACCACGTCCGGGCGCAGCTGGCTCCCCTTGTCGCACAGATCCCCCAGGGCAATGCCCCCCTTGGCCAGCGGATAGCGCATGCGCTCGTCCACGCTGGAGCGGGCGTTCAGTATCTCGCCGTGCAGGTGCATCACCTGCTGCGAGCCGGCGCGCTCGTGCAGGTCGTCGATATTCTGAGTAATGACGCTGACGCGAAACCCGGCGGCTTCCAGCTCGGCAAGCGCCCGATGGGCGGCGTTGGGTTTGGCCTTGCGCACCTGCTCCCGGCGCCGGTTGTAAAACTCGAGCACGAGGGCCGGGTCGCGCTCGAAGCCCTCGGGGGTCGCCACGTCCTGCACGTTATGCTCTTCCCACAGGCCGTCGCTTGCGCGAAACGTCTTGATGCCGCTTTCCACGCTGATCCCCGAACCGCTGAATACCACCAGATGCGGCGCTTTGCTCATGGTTATCTCAGGCTCCCGTTGATGGTTGACGGCCTCAGTGTACCAGCGCGTCAGAGCCGCCGTTAAACCGCTGCTTGTTGCGGTAGGGGTAGACGTCGATCACCCGGCCGTCGCGCACGTCCTGCTGCAGCCCCTGCCAGTAGGCCGGATCAAAGAGCTCCGGGTGCAGACGATGAAACAGCGCCCGGCGCTCGGGGTTGGCAATCATGAAAGGGCCAAACTCCTCGGGAAAGATATCGTAGGGGCCGATGGACAGCGCCGAGGCATCGGCCAGCTGGCCGCCGGGAGTGCGCGGCAGAGCGCGAAAGCAGCAGTCGGTCAGGTAGCTGATTTCGTCGTAGTCGTAGAAGATGACCCGGCCGTGACGGGTAACGCCGAAGTTTTTCAGCAGCATGTCGCCGGGGAAGATGTTGGCCGCGGCCAGCTGCTTGATGGCGTTGCCGTAGTCGTTGAGCACGGTTCGCACTTCGTCTTCGTCGCACTGCTCGAGGTAGAGGTTGAGCGGCGTCATCATGCGCTCGGTATAGCAGTGGCGGATAAGCACCTTGTCGCCCTTCATGGAAACCGTGGAGGGGGCGGTTTCCAGCAGGTGCTCAAGGCATTCCGGGTCAAAGTGATCCTTGCGGGTAATGAAGTTGGAAAACTCCTGGGTGTCGGCCATGCGCCCCACCCGGTCGTGGCGCTTGACCAGCCGATATTTCTCCCTAACTCCCTGGTGGGTGATGTCCTTGGCCGGGTCGAAGACGTCGCGGATGATCTTGAACACCGTGCGGTGGGACGGCAGCACAAACACCGCCATGACCATGCCGGGAATCCCCGGCGCGAGCACAAAGCGGTCCTCGCGCCGGGCCACCTGACGGTTGAGCGTGCGGAAGAACTCGGTCTTGCCGTGCTTGAAAAAGCCGATCGCCGCGTAAAGCTCGCTTGCCGACTTGCGCGGCATCAAGTCCTGCAGGTAGCCGACGAACTCGCCGGGCACGGGCACATCGACCTGAAAATACGCCCGGGTGAAGGAAAACAGAATCGAAACCTCGTCGGGCTCGATAAGCACGGTATCCAGCCTCAGGCAGCGCTGGCGCACCGCGGCTCCGTCGTGCAGCACCGGCAGGGCCAGCGGTACCTGCTCGCCGCCGCCGCGGATTCGCCCCACCAGATACGCCCCCTTGTTGCGGTAGAACACGCTGTGCAAGAGCTCGATCTCGGCATCGTCCGCCTCGAGGATGGCCGCAGGCAAATGCTCGCGCAGAAACGCCGCGCCAAGGCCGGTATCCCGGGATAGATCGGCAAAGGGGAGCTCAAGCGGCGCCTCGGCAAGCGCCCAGGTCAAAGCCGCCTGCCAGTCGCCGTCGACCCGCCGCTGCCGGCAAAGCTCGATCCCCGAGCGGCGCGCCGCGTCGTCCCGGGAGCTGTAGACGAACACCCAGTCGTTGCGAATATGGCGGTGCTGGAAAACGGCGCAGAACAGCGAGTTGAAAAACGTCTCGGCAAGCTCGTAGTCCAGCCGCTGGCTGATCCGCTCGGCGTAATGGCCGCGTGCCGCGCGCCAGTATTCGCAGTCGGTCAGCACTTCCCGGCTGAAGGTGCGCTGCAAACGATCCCGGGTGCCGTCCACCTTTTCCTTGTACAGGTTGATGCGCTCGGCGCTGGCGCGCTGGGTTTCCTGCCAGGCCGCGTCACAAAAGCGCCGGCTGGCATCCCGGGTAATCGCCTGAAAGCGCGCGCGGTATTCGTCAAAGCCGTGGAGCACGGTCGCCGCGAGGCGATAGGCAGCGGAAAGTTTCACGGGCGCCTCCTTGTGCGTTTTGGCAAGCTTCGCCGACGCGGCGATCGCGTACGAGACGACTTTGGTGGCACCGCCGCTGTCAGGCTATTGCCGCGATATGCCCAAGGCGCAGACAAAACGCGCCGGCCCGGCGGTCGGCGATCAGCAGGCCAAGCTGGTAGATATCGCCCGGCGCCAGCGGCGGCGCAGCGTCCAGACGCTTGCCGCGACGGACGGCTTCGAATTCGCTCCAGGCAAAGCGCCACGTCTGCCATTCGTCGGCTTTGGGGGTAAACGCCACGCGGTAGGCGCTGCCGTCGTCCAGAGCGCGGCTTTTCAATCGCAGCTGGTAGGTGCGGCCGTCGCCATGGACACGCATCGCCACGCCGCCGGCGCCTGTCAGCGACGACTCAAACGCCGCCGGCTCCCGGCGTATCGAGGCAAAGCCGCCGCCGTTGGCAAGCGAGGTGCTGCCCACAAAGCGCCCCTCTCCCTCAGCCACGCGAAAGCCGCTTGACGATTCGCCGCCCATGACGCCGTCGTTGACCGCGTACCAGCGCTGGGCCTCTTTTTCCGCCGCGTCACCGGCAAGCAAAGTAAAGTTCAGTCCGGACATGCAGCTCCTCGTCAGCGGTTAGCGTTTTGTCGACTCTAGACCAAAGGATAAGTGGCTTACCCCGGCGTGGGAAGCCTCGCCTGCCGAGGAAGCCCTTGAAACTTACGGCTTCTCGGTTATAGTAGTCTTTATGATAAAAAGATATAAAAAAAGAGTCTAAAACCCACAAAAACGAAGGGATGGGAACGAAAATCATGAAACCGCAGCACACGCTCAAGCTTGCCATTCAAACGGCCGCTGCCGCAGCGGCGCTCGGCATTGCCGGCCAGGCCAGCGCCGTTGACCTGAACGTCACCGACGATGCCGAGGTCAGCCTCTACGGCTTCGCACGCCTCAACATGAGCTACGACTTTGACGGCGACAACGCGGTAAGCACCCGCGCCGGCACCTTCGACATGGACAACGACGACAAGGGCCACTTCGGCGCTGACGCTTACCAGAGCCGCCTGGGCGTCAAGGTCAAGCACGCCACGGGCGTCGACCTTACCGTAGAGGGTGGCTTCCGCGGCGGCGACGGCGGTGACTTCCGCCTGCGTCACGCCTTTGGCGAATACCGCGGCTTCCTCGCGGGCCGCACCTGGTCCAACTACAACAGCTTCGTCGGCGCCACGCCTACGCTGGACTTTGACAGCCTGGCGGGGCTTGCCGGCCTCCAGGACCGTACCGAGCAGCTGCGCTACACCACCGGCCCGCTGTCTTTCTCCGTCGAGGACACCGTTAGAGGACCCGATATTGCCTCCGGCAGCACCCCACGTCCGGGTAGTAATGAACTGGACCGCAAAGACGTTGCCAACTTCGCCGATACCCGTCAGTCAGCGCCGGCACTCACCGCGCGCGTTGAAGACTCTGCCGGTGCGGTGTCCTACTCCGCCGCGGGCCTGGTCAACCGCGTCAGCGCCGACGACGCCGCAAGCGACGACAGCGCTATCGGCTACGGCGTATTTGGCGCAACAACCATCGACCTCAACGACATGATCGCGGTGCACGGCGCGGTGAACTTTACCGACGGCGCCAACGACTACCTGTACCGCTCGGGCAACAACTTCTACGGCACCAGCGCCTACGTTGACGGCAGCGACATCGAAACCGTCAAGGGCTACGGCGGCTCGCTGGGTACCAGCCTGGATCTGGGCCAGGGCCGCAGCATCAACCTGGGCTACGGCATGACCAAGCTGGACCTGGACGATGCGGTGGACGCAGGCGCCATGACCAACGAGGCCGCCGAGAAGAACCAGAACGCCATGCTCAACTACCAGTGGACGCCGGTCACCAACGTTATGATGGGCGTCGAGTACGGCTACTATCACCAGGAAACCAAAGGCGGCAATACCAGCGAAGCCAACCGCGTGCTGTTCGCCACCCAGTACGACTTTTAAGCAGCAAGCCGCCTGACACGGCACTAGCCTGCCGTTTGACGTAACAAGTTCGAATGCCTCGCAGCAAGACACCCCGAAAGCCGGACACCCCGTTCGGCCTTCGGGGTTTTTGCGTCTGGGGTTCACGCCGGCGCTGGGCTAGACTCGACCCGACGCTACCACTTCCGGCCTTGAGGGTATTGCCATGTTCAACACCACCGCCTGGAATCGCCTGCGCTATACCGCCTACGCCCCGATTTACGACGCGGTGGCGGCGCGGGTGCTGCACAAGCCCCGGGAGGCGGCGCTTGCTCAGGTGGCATGGGCGCCGGGAATGCGCGTGCTGCTGGTAGGCGCAGGCACCGGGCTCGATCTACCGCTGCTGCCGCCAGATACCCGAGTACACGCCACCGATCTCTCGGCGGCCATGGTCAAGCGCACCGCCGACCGGGCAGCGCGCCTTAACCGCGACGTGGACTGCCGGGTGATGGACGCCGAGGCGCTTACCTACCCCGACGCGCACTTCGACGTGGTGGTGATGCACTTCATCCTCGCGGTCATGCCCGACCCGGCCCGCGGGCTGGCCGAGACGTACCGGGTACTCAAACCCGGCGGCCAGCTTTGTCTGCTGGACAAGTTCCAGCCCGATCACCGCCCCGCCGGGGCCGGGCGGCGCCTGCTCAACGCCGCTACCTCGGCTATCGCCACCGACATTACCCGCCGGGCCACGCCGCTGCTCGAGGACGCCGGCTTTATCGTCAAACGCGATACGCCGGTGCTGATGGGCTCGGTGGTTCGCGCGCTTATCGCGACTCAGGCGTCGCCGACGGCGCGATAGCGCACGCCGTCGCGCCGGCCGGCCGGATACCGGCTCGGGCGTCGCTGTCCTCGGCGAACAGGCTTAACAGCACCATGATGACCAGAGACACCAGGATGTAGAAGGCAAGGCGCTTCCAGAAGCTGATCCGCATGACGCAATCCTTGATGGGTAAACCTTGATGGACAACCCCTGACACAAGCCGGGGCCAAAACCGTTAAAACGCCTTTTCCAGGGCAAAGCGCGGCTGCTGCCGGCCGTCCTTTTCCACGGTTTCGTTGAACATGGCAAGCGGGCGCACCCAGAGGTCGTAATCGCCGTAGAGCGCGCGGTAGACCACCAGCCGCTCTTCGGTTTCGCTGTGCTGCGCGCCGCCCAGCACTTCGTACAGCGGCCCCTTGTAGTGACGATAAATACCGGGAATCGGGTTCATGGCTGCTCCTCTACCGCCAGCGCGGATGAAGCGCCGACCGACGCCTCGCTCCGGGCTCGGGCAGTGTTGGCCAGCCGGGCAAGCACCCGGGACGCGGCCGTAAAGCCAAAGGAGCCGGTCACGAAGGTGGCGGCGCCGAAGCCGCTGGCGCAGTCTAGCCGCATGGCTTCGCCGCCGGCGGGCTTTTGCCCGCATACCTCACCGTCCGGAGCCGGGTAGGTCAGCTGCTCGTCGGAGTAGACGCATTCGACCGCAAAGCGCCGCCTGGGGTTGCGCGAAAAGCCGAACTCCCGGCGTAGCCGGGCGCGGGTTCTGGCCAGCAGAGGGTCTTGCTGCGTACGCGCCAGATCGGCCACCTGAATACGCGTGGGATCCGTTTGCCCGCCGGCCGCGCCGGTCACGGTCAGCGGTATTTTGCGCCGCTTGCAAAAAGCAATCAGCGCCGCCTTGGCGATCACGCTGTCGATGGCGTCGACCACGTGGCTGGCGTCCGAGGGAATACGCGCTTCCAGGTTGGTCGGCGTGGCAAAGGCGGTATCCGCCACCACCTCGATCTCGGGGGCAATCAGCCGACAGCGCTCGGCGAGCACCTCGACCTTGGGCCGGCCCACGGTGCCGTCCAGGGCGTGCAGCTGGCGGTTGACGTTGGACACGCAGACGTCGTCCAGATCGATCAGGGTAAGCTTGCCCACTCCGGAGCGCGCCAGCGCCTCGACCGTCCAGCAGCCGACGCCGCCCACGCCGACCACGACCACATGGGCGTGGCGAAAGGCCTCGGCGGCGCGGGTGCCGTAAAGCCGGCGGATACCGCCAAAGCGCAGGCCGTAGTCATCGGCCGGAGCCGGCGCCTCAACCGGCGCCGGTACTGTCTCGGTTTCAGCCATTCGGGTTCTCATCACGTGACGTTAAACTCAAGGGTTGCGAGCCGGCAGCGGCGTCAGGCGCTGGCGGTCCACCGGCAGGTGGCCGGCCCAGCCAAAATGCTCGAACAGCGCGGCCATGGGCGCGTCCAGAGCGCACTCAAGCGTCAGCCGCTGCTTGAATACCGGGTGCTCGAACGCCAGCCCGGTCGCCGCCAGCAGCAGCCGGGGCGCCTCCAGGTGACGGGCAAAAAAGCGGTTGTGCACGCTTTTCCCGTGCCTGGTATCGCCGATGATCGGGTAGCCGCGCCGGGACAGGTGCCGGCGAATCTGGTGGTGTCGCCCGCTCAGCGGCCGCGCCTCCACCAGCGAATAGCGCGCCTGGGGGTAGCGATTCACCTGCACCGGCAGCTCGACGCTGTCCAGCCGGGTGATATCGGTCACCGCCGGCATGGCCGGCATTTCCGCCTTGGGTCGGCTGCCGTTTTCGTCGCGCAGGGGGTAATCCAGCCGTTCGCTCTCGGGGGCTATGCCCCGCACCACCGCCAGGTAACGCTTGTCGAGCTGCTGCTCGGCAAAGGCCTCGCACAGCCGCGCGGCGATGTCCGGCGTCAGCGCAAACACCATCACCCCGGAGGTCGGCCGATCCAGCCGGTGAACCGGGTAGACGCGCTGATTGAGCCGGTCGCGCAGGCGCTGGAGCAGAAACTCACGCTCGCCACGGGCCAGCGCCGTGCGGTGGACCAAAAGCCCCGCCGGCTTGTGCACGGCGACCAAATGCGCGTCCTGATACAGCAGCGTCAACGAGGGCATGGCAACTCCGGCAAAGCAGACGGCTATTGTCGCGGCTTGGCGCGCGGATGTCACCTCTGCGCCGGCAACTCGCCTACGTCTGCTCCGCCTCCAGCTGCGCGACGAAGGCGGCCACCTCGGCAAAAGCCTCGTCGGCCTCGGGCAGCAGCGGAGCAAAAATCTGCCAGACGTGCACCATGCCGGGCCAGAGCTGCAGCGTGACCGGCGAGCCCTCAGCGGCGGCTCTGGCGGCGTAGCGCCGGGCGTTGTCCACCAGCATTTCATCCGCGCTTGCCTGAATCAGCGTCGGCGGCAGGCCGGCCAGCCTGCCGCGCAGCGGCGAGGCCTGGGGATCGGTCGGCGACACCCGAAACAGCGCCAGCACGCCCCACCACACCAGCGGCCGAGGCAGCCTGGCCAGGCGGCCGAACATCGGGCCCAGCAGCCGGTCGGCGGCAATATTGCCGCGGTTGCTGGGCGCGGTCAGCGTCAGGTCCGTGGAGGGGGAAAACGCCACGGCGCCGTCGGCCTGGCGCAGACCGCTATCGCGCAGCCAGGCCAGCAGCGCAAGCGTATGGCTGCCGCCGGCGGAGTCCCCGGCCACCAGCATGAAATCGGCCGCGGCGGCGCCCTCCGGGCCGTTGTCGAGCAGCCAGCAATAGGCCTCTCGGCAGTCTTTTACGCCGTCCATGAAGCGGTGTTCCGGCATCAGCCGATAGTCCACGGCGAAGACGGCGGCCCGGGTTGCTCGGGAGAGACGGTCGGTGATCGCCCGGTGGCTGCGCGGGCTGCCGGCGGTCCAGCCGCCGCCGTGAAGATACAGCACTCGCCGCCGGGTATCCGTGCCCGGGGCAATCATCCATTCGCCCCGGGGCGCCTTCTGCAGCTGCCGCGCCGAGTGCAGCACCAAATCATCGCTCAGCGCATCCATGTGCTCGCGCAGCGCCGCCAGCCCGGCCTTGCCGGAGCGGCTCTTGGCGACGGCGTGCGCCTGTTCGACAAGCTCGTGCGCTCGCTGAAGCTCGGGGCTTGGCGCCTGCTGGCGCACGGCATGCGCCTGCCGGTCCAGCGCCGACAAGTCCTCCAGACGAAACGTTAGCCGCGTGGCAAGCACGGCCGCCGCCAGAAGCGCCAGCGCGGCCAGGGTAAGATACAGCCAGAACATCGGGCACCTGTTTGCTTGAACGCCCCTTCGGTCATAGAGGCGAAAATAGGCAAGGGCACCGGCAGCCGCAGCGGGCAAGCTCAGGGCCTGCCCTGCCATTTCGGTGCGGCATTGGGTCACGGGGCAAAACTTTGCTAGGCTCGATTCAGGCTTTCAAGCCAACGCTGCCCCTGCGGGCAGTCTTTTATCAGCAAGGAGGTAACCCCATGCGCTACATTGCACCGCTTACCGGTATTGCCGCATCGCTGCTGCTCGCTGCCTCGGCTCACGCCGCCGACACGCTCGACGTTGACGTCCACAGCGTCAGCGCCGACGGCGTCGGCGACTCCCTGGGCACCGTCACCCTGGAGCAGACCGATCACGGCCTGCTGCTGACGCCCTCTCTTGAAGGCCTGGAAGCCGGCATCCACGGCTTTCACGTTCACCAGAACGCCAGCTGCGAACCCAAGGAAGACGACAACGGCGAAACCGTTGCCGCGCTGGCGGCGGGTGGCCACTACGACCCTGAGTCCACCGAGACCCACCAGGGGCCCTACGGCGACGGCCATCTCGGTGACCTGCCGGCCCTTGCCGTCGATGACAACGGCGAGGCCAGCCTGCCCACCCTGGCACCGCGGCTGAGCCTTGACGACATGAACGGCCGCAGCCTGATGATCCACGAAGGCGGCGATAACTACTCCGACGAGCCCCATCTGGGCGGCGGCGGCGCCCGCGTCGCCTGCGGCGTGATCGAACAGTAATTGTGAAGCACACGTGAAAACGGGCAGGCCCCATCGCGGCCTGCCCGTTTTTGTTCCCGCTGCGATGTCGCAGCGAGGCAGTTACTCTTCGTCGCCGGCCATCTGCATCTGGCGCTGCAGGTAGTTCTGAATACCTACCTGCTCGATCAGGTGCAGCTCGGTTTCGATATGGTCGATGTGGTCTTCTTCTTCGGCCAGCAGGTCGCGCAGAAGATCGCGGCTAACGTAGTCCTTGACGCTTTCCGCGTAGGTAATCGCTTCGATATAGTCGCGGCGGCCATCGTGCTCGATCTTGAGGTCGCTTTCGAGCATTTCCTTGACGTTCTCGCCGATGTAAAGCTTGCCCAGATCCTGGAGGTTGGGAATGCCTTCGAGGAAGAGAATGCGCTCGATCAGCTTGTCGGCGTGCTGCATCTCCTCGATGGACTCGTCGTACTCCCACTTGGCCAGCGCCTTGAGCCCCCAGTCCTTGTACATCTTGGCGTGCAGGAAGTACTGGTTGATCGCGACGAGCTCATTGCCCAGCGCAATGTTCAGATGTTCGATAACTTTCGGATCGCCTTTCATGACACACCTCTTGGTTGGGCATTGCAGCGCGCAACGCCATCCCGTATTGCCTGACGAGGCCTGGCCTGCGGTCAGGGTTGTTCCACCAGGGTGGCAGGCATAAAAAGCCTGCTCCCGGAGCTTTCCGGGAGTATAGGGTAAAAAGGGGAAAGTTAAAACGAATCAGATAGTTGCTAAAGGCAACAAAAACAAGAGCGATTCGCGTCACGAGGCGTTGTCGTCAATCTTCCCGGCGGTCAAATGGCATAGGCCAGCCCCATGTCAGCTTCGGCACGCGCTTCGCTGACCGCCTCACGGGTAATGGCCTTGGCCGTGCAGGCGCACTTGCCGCACTGGGTGCCGCAGCCGGTGGCTTCGCGGACGTCCCGCCAGCTGCGCGCGCCGTCATCGACCTCACGGCGGATCCGGTGATCCGTGACTCCCTTGCACATACAGACGTACATGACAACACCTCGCTCAATACACGAGGTTAATGTAAATGATTCCCATAGTTAATCGCAAGTGGTAACGGCACTATTTTTGTGCTGCCTTGTTTTGTGCTGCCTTGTGGCGAGCTGCCTTCTTGCCTGCCGCCTTGGGCAGCACCACCGTTTGCGTCCCCGAGGCGATATCCGGCCAGCTTCTCTTCTGCGGATCAACCAGCACCCACCAGTAGCCCAGGCCCGCGGCGGCAAGCGACACCCAGGCGGCCATACAGCGGATCAGGCTCTGGGACAGGCTAATCGGCCCTCCCTGGGCGTTTTGCACCCGTAGCCGCCAGGTCTGCATCCCCAGGGTCATGCCCCCTCGGCGCCAGCAGTAGGTAAAAAACGCCGCCGCCGAGCACACCAACAGCAGCCGCAGCGTCGCCACGGCCAGATTCCCGGTACCGATGCTTTCGGCACTGCGGCCGAGCACAAAGCGCAGAAAGGCCATATGCATCACCGTGACCACCAGCCAGATGGCCAGCACCAGAAAGCCGTCGTAAAGCATCGCCGCCAGCCGCCGGGGCAGCGCCGCCGGGGTGACGCTGTCCAGCTGGGTAAAACGTCGTTGAGTCATGGTCTCTCTCAAAAAGCCGTTGCGCTCAAAAGCCGTGGCGTCGCCTCAGCCGTTGCGGCGCAAAAGGAAAAGCCCTGCCGCCGCGCAGGCCAGGATAGGCACCAGCACCGCCCAGACCGGCGAAAAGCCGAAGAGGGTCGACGCCGGAGCAAGCAAATCCTGAGTGTATTTGAACAACAGCCCGGTAATCACGCCGTAAAACACTCGGGTACCGGCGGCCACGGAGCGCAGCGGGCCGAACACGAACGAGGCCGCAATCAGGACAAGCGAGCCCATGGTCAAGGGCAGCAGCATTTTCTGCCAGAAGTACAAAAGCGGCTGCTCGGCGCTGCGCCCCTGGGACTCCAGAAACTGCGCGTAGGCATAAAGCTCGCTTGGCGACTGGCTTTCGACGTCGCGCAGCAGCCGCTCAAGCTGCTTGGGCGTCAGCGCGGTTTCCCAGCGCTCGCTTGCACGGTGGCTGGCTTCGGTATGCTCCGCGTACAGGCGCGTGGTCGAGACGTTGCTCAGGCGCCACTCGCCGTTTTCCCAGTGGGCACTCTCGGCGTAGGAGGCCTCGACCAGCTGGCGATCGTCAAAGCGATAGCGCAAAAGGTCGAGCACCACGTTGTCCGCACGAATGGCTCCGAAGCGATAGATGCTGTCCTCCTCGATCTGCCAGGCGCTGCGGCTGGTGAGCAGCGCCCCCTCGCCCCGGCGCTGCTCGAACTGCCAGGCCTCGGCAAACTGCTCGGTGCGCGGGCTGACGAATTCCGCCACCAGCAGCACCGCCACCACCACCAGCAGCACCGGCTTCATCACCCCCCAGACAATACGCGCAAGCGACCGCCCGGCGGCGCGCATCACGGTCAGCTCGTTGTGTGATGCCATGCTGCCAAGGCCGATCAGCGCGCCGATCAGCACCGCTACCGGGGCGTACTGGTAAAACCGCCAGGGAAGGCGCATGCCCAGATACAGCAGCACGTCCAGGCTTGAGTAGTCGCCGCCCACGTCGTCCAGGTCATCGATATAGGCGATGATCAGATCAAGCCCCAGCAATACGACCTGCACCACCAGTATGGAAGCCAGCACATTGCGGGCGATATAGCGGTCCAGACGATCCATCAGCATCAGCGCATCCCCTTGCGTTGCGAACGCCACAGTAGCCCCAGCCCCAGCGCCAGAAAGCCGCCGTGAACCGGCCAGACGCCAATCGCGACGGGCAGGGTGGCGTTACCCACGGCGTCCACGGCGGCCAGCAACAGGCTCAGATAGGCGACGTACAGAAACACCGCCGGCAGCAGCTTGGCAAAGCGTCCCTGGCGCGGGTTGACCCGGGACAGCGGCTGGGCAATAAGCCCCAGCACGAACACCATCAGCGGTACGCCCATGCGCCACTGCCACTGCGCCATGGCCTCGGGCTCGCCGCTTTGCCATAGCGACGCGGTGCTCTGAAACTCCGCGGCATCCAGCTCCCGGCGATCGTCGCTCACCCCCAGCCGGATGGTGTAGCGCTCAAAGGCCAGGTGTTCGGCCTGGTGCTCCCCCGGCGTCACGCCGAAGCGGTCGCCGCTTTCCAGCACCAGAAAACGGCTGCCGGTCTTGTCGCGCCTCTCCTGATGCCCCTGCTCGGCCCGGGTCACGTAGTTGGGCACCTCTTCTCCGCGGCCGCCGAGCTGATGGACGAACACGTTCTCCATCTGCTGGCCGTCCCGGGAAAAGCCGCTGATGTAGGCCGTGCGCCCCTGGCCGAAGTTCTGAAAGCGGCCCGGCGCCAGTATCGAGGCATCCAGCCGGCTGCGCTGCTCCTGAATCACCTCCTCGTTGAGCATGCTGCCCCAGGGCGTCAGCCAGATACTGCACGCGCCCACCAGCAGGGCCACCAGCAGCGAGGGCAGCAGAGTAATTTGCAACAGCTTCGCCGGGCTCACCCCGCAGGCCACCATGACGGTGATTTCGCTGTTCATGTAAAGCTGGCCGTAGGCCAGCAGGATGCCCAGAAAAAACGCCAGCGGCAGCACCAGCTCCATGAATCCCGGCAGATGATAAAGCATCAGATTGCCCAGCACCGTCACCGGGAAATCGCCCTCTGCCGCCTTGCCGAAATAGCGGATAAAGCGCCCGCCCATGACCACCAGCAGCAACACGCCGGCCACCGCCGACATGGTAAGCAGCACTTCACGGGTCAGATAGCGAAATAGAATCAACGTGATCTCCGGCCAGTCTTGCAGGATGCCATGCAATGCGCCCACGGCTTGGTTACACTGGCGGGCATTATCCTGAATCTCTCGATGCTTGTCTTGTTTGGAGACGCCATGCAATTTTCCGTTCAGACCGCCAACCCCGCCAAGGCCGAAACCGCCTGCGTCGTCGTCCCCGTATTCAAGGACGGCGAGCTTCTGCCCGCCGCCGCCCGGCTGGACGACGCCAGCGAGCGGCTGATTGGCCAGCTGGCGGAGCGCGGCGACTTCGACGCCGCCCTGGGCAACGTGCTGATGGTGCCCTTTGCCCCCGGCCTTTGCACCGAACGGCTGATGCTGGTGGGGCTTGGCGAGCGGAAAGACTGCCGCGAGGCGGCCTTCCTCAAGGCGCTGGACGCCGCCAGCGAAGCGCTGATCAAGCTGCCCGCGGACGACGCCGTGATCGCCTTCGCCGACGTGCCGCTGGACGACCGCGACAGCGCCTGGAAAGCGCGCAAGGTGCTCGAGGCCGTTATAGGCGCCGGCTACCGCTTCGACCGCTTCAAGACATCGCCGGCCGAGGCGCCCGTGCTTGAGCGGGTGGCGCTCTGCGCTCGGGACAGCGACGAGGCCGCGCTCATCGAACAGGGCGCCGCCATCGGCCGCGCCGTTGGCGAAGGCGTCAACCATACCCGCACGCTTGCCAACCTGCCGGGCAACGTCTGCACGCCGCGCTATCTGGCCGAGGCGGCCGAGGCGCTGGCGGCCGAGTCCGACGGCGCGCTTACCGCCGACATCCTCGACGAAGAGGCCCTTGAGGCCCTCGGCGCCGGCTCGCTGCTGTCGGTGGGGCGCGGCAGCGTCGAACCCACGCGGCTGATCGTGATGCACTATCGGGGTGCCGACAACCCTGACGAGGCGCCCCACGTGCTGGTGGGCAAGGGCATTACCTTCGACTCCGGCGGCATTTCGCTGAAACCCGGCGCCGGCATGGACGAGATGAAATTCGACATGGGCGGGGCGGCGAGCGTGTTCGGCACGGCCAAGGCTGTGCTCGGCATCCGCCCCAAACTCAACCTGGTGTTCATCGTCGCCGCGGCGGAAAACATGCCGGGAAGCAAGGCCACCAAGCCCGGCGATATCGTCACCACCCTCAAGGGGCTCACTGTCGAGGTGCTCAACACCGACGCCGAAGGCCGCCTGGCGCTGTGCGACGCGCTGACCTACGCCGAGCGCTTCAAGCCGGCAAGCGTGGTGGATATCGCCACTCTTACCGGCGCGGCCATCATCGGCCTTGGCCACCACGCCAGCGGGCTGCTGGCCAACGATGACGATATCGCCCTGGACGTGCTCGACGCCGGGGAGACCGCCTGGGACCGCGCCTGGCACCTGCCGCTGTGGGACGAGTACCAGGAGCAGCTGGAGTCCAACTTCGCCGATCTGGCCAACATCGGCGGCAAGCCCGCCGGTACCATTACCGCCGGCTGCTTTCTCTCGCGCTTTGCCGACCGCTTTCCCTGGGCGCACCTGGATATCGCCGGCACCGCCTGGCACTCCGGCAAGCAGAAAGGCGCTACCGGCCGCCCGGTCGGGCTTTTGACCCAGTACCTGCTGGATCGGCAAAACGAGGCTGACGTGGAAGACGTCGAGCGCTAACATGGCCTTCCCGGGGCTTGCCGGCACTCTGCCGGCAAGCCCGCGCCGGCTTTCTACTCCGGTTTTACGCCTGTCCTTTATCCGCCAGCCCCGCGCTGGTTTTCAGCGGAGAACACGCCCGTGCCTTCAGACTCCTTTTCTGCCGACGCCTTTCAACTGGTACCGTCCAACCAGCCTGTGCCCGACAACGTCCGCGACAGCATTCTTCAGGCCCCGGGGTTCGGCGTCCACTTCAGCGATCACATGGCGCACATCCGCTGGACGCTGGAAGCCGGCTGGCACGCCCACGGCGTCTCTCCCTACGGCCCGCTGACCCTGGACCCGGCCGCCGCGGTGCTGCACTACGCTCAGGAAATCTTCGAGGGCATCAAGGCCTACCGCCACGCCGACGGCTCGGTGTGGACCTTTCGCCCGGAGAAAAACGCCGAGCGTTTTCGCAAAAGCGCCCGCCGACTGGCCCTGCCGGAGCTCTCCGATGCCGATTTCATCGGTGCGCTCAAGGCGCTTTTGGCCCAGGACCACGCCTGGGTGCCTACCCCGGCCGACGAGTCCGACGAGTGCAGCCTTTACCTGCGCCCCTTCATGATCGCCACCGAGGCGTTTCTCGGCGTGCGCCCCTCCCACGAAGTGGATTTCTACGTGATCGCCTCGCCGGCGGCGGCCTACTTCAAGGGCGGCGTGGAGCCGGTATCGATCTGGCTTTCCCGCCACTACAAGCGCGCCGCCCCCGGCGGCACCGGCTTTGCCAAGTGCGGCGGCAACTATGCGGCGTCGCTCGCCGCCCAGAAAGAAGCCGATGCCCAGGGCTGTAGCCAGGTGGCGTTTCTCGACGCCGCGGAGAATCGCTGGATCGAGGAGCTCGGCGGCATGAACCTGTTTTTCGTCTTCAAGGACGGCCGCCTGGTCACCCCGCGCCTGACCGATACCATCCTCGAAGGCGTTACCCGGGACTCGGTGCTGACCCTGGCGCGAGACGAGGGCCTGACGCCGGAAGAACGGCCGGTGAGCCTTGACGAATGGCGCGAGGGCGCCGAATCCGGCGAGATCATCGAAGTCTTTGCCTGCGGCACGGCGGCGGTCATCACCCCGGTCAGCGAACTGGTCACCGAGCACGAGCGCATTCGCCTGACCGCCGGCGGCGACAACGCCGTGGCCAAGCGTCTGCGCACCCAGCTTTTGAACCTGCAGTACGGCCGCTGCGAAGACACCCGCGGCTGGCTGACCCGGCTGGTATAGCCCCGAGCACTCCTATGGCGCGCATCGACTTCTATATTTTGCCGGATACCACCCTCGAGGCGCGCCTGGCCTTTGCCTGCCGGCTGGCCGACACCATCTGGCGCCGGGGCTACCGGCTGCACCTGCACTGCGAAGACCGCGCCCTTGCCGAGCAGGCCGACGCCGCGCTCTGGGACTTTCGCCCGGACGCCTACCTGCCCCACGCGCTGGAAGACAGCGAGATGGCCGCAAGCGTGCCGGTGACGCTGGGCACAGGGGAGCTGCCCGCCCCCCAGGGCGAGACGGCGCTTTTGAACCTGCATCCGGACATTCCCGAGGGCTTCGAGCGCTACGCCCGGATAGCCGAAATCATCAACCAGCATCAGGCCGTGCTCATGGCCAAGCGCGCCTGCTGGCAGCGCTACCGCGCGCTGGGTCACGAGGTGGTGCCGCACCGGCTGGGCTAGCGGCCGGCCTGCGACATCGTTTTCCGTTTTCTCTCCGGTGACTTTATGCTGCGGCTTGCACGCTTTCCGCTGGTGACCATCGTGATCGCCCAGTTTTTCGGCACCTCGCTGTGGTTCAGCGTCAACGGCGTCGGCGAAGCGCTGAAGCGGGCGGCGGGTTTCACCGACGGCGATCTGGGACTTTTGACCATTGCGGTGCAGGCGGGGTTCATCAGCGGCACCATCGCCATTGCTGTCACCGGCCTTGCCGACCGGGTGCGCGCCAGTCACCTCTTTGCCGGCGCCGCGCTCACCGGCGCGCTGGTCAACGGCGCCTTTATTCTCACCGCCCATCAGCTGGCGCTCGGCGCGCTGCTGCGTTTTCTCACCGGGCTGTGCCTGGCCGGGATCTACCCGCTGGGCATGAAGCTGGTGGTCAGCTGGACGCCCCGACAGGCCGGCGCCGCCCTCGGCTGGCTGGTGGGCATGCTCACCCTGGGCACCGCCTCACCGCACCTGCTGCGCGGGCTCACCCTTGCCCTTCCCTGGCAGTGGCCGCTGCTGCTGGCCTCGCTGCTGGCGGTAGCCGCGGCAACGCTCATACTGATGCTGGGCGTGGGGCCGCACCTGCCGGAAAAAGCGTCCGCGGGGACGCCCTGGGCCGGCGCCCGCGCCTTCAGGCAGCGGCCGTTCCGCGCCGCGGCGCTTGGCTACTTCGGCCATTCCTGGGAGCTTTACGCTTTCTGGGCGCTGGTGCCGCTGCTCGTCACCCGGGAGCTCGAGCGCCTTGACGCTTCGCTGGCGGGCGTGGCCTGGCTGAGCTTCGCCGTCATGGCCCTGGGTACCCCGGGTTGTATCCTGGCCGGCCGGGCCAGCCGCCACTACGGAAGCGCGGCGGTCGCCCGCGCGGCGCTGGCTACCTCCGGCACGCTGTGCCTGGTCTATCCGCTGCTGGGCAGCGCCCCGCCGTCGGTGCTGATCGCGCTGCTCGGCGTCTGGGGGGTCAGCGTGATTGCCGACTCGGCGCAGTTCTCCGCGCTGGCCTCCCAAAGCGCCCCGCCGGACCGGCTGGGGGCAGCCCTGGCCGGGATGAACGCCATCGGCTTTGCTCTGACCATTCCCGCCATCGCGCTGGTGACCACACAGTGGGCCGAGCACGGCCCGGCCGTGCTCTGGTGGCTGCTGCCCGGCCCGGTGCTCGGCCTTCTGGCCATGGGCAGCCGCCACCGTCAGTCGGGAAGCGACCGGGACAAAGCCTGACGCCGGACGGCTTCAGGGGTTATACTCGACGCCATTTTCGCCTGCTGCCCCACAACATCCATGCGATGCCCCGGCGCGGCATCCTTGCTATGAGTGACTCCATGGAAAAGACCTACCAACCCGAAAGCATCGAAACCCGCTGGTATCAGCGCTGGGAAGCCGACAACCGCTTTGCGCCCGCCGGCAGGGGCACGCCGTTTTCCATGATGATTCCGCCGCCCAACATCACCGGCAGCCTGCACATGGGCCATGCGTTTCAGGACACCATCATGGACACCCTGGCCCGCTACAAGCGCATGCAGGGCAACAACACCCTGTGGCAGATCGGCACCGACCACGCCGGCATCGCCACCCAGATGCTGGTGGAGCGCAAGCTTGCCGCCGAGCAAGGCAAGACCCGCCACGATCTCGGCCGCGACGCCTTCATGAACAAGGTGTGGGAATGGAAAGAGGAGTCCGGCGGCCACATTACCCGCCAGCTGCGCCGCATGGGCGCAAGCGTCGACTGGTCCCGCGAACGCTTCACCATGGACGACGGCTTCTACAAGGCGGTGCAGGAAGTCTTTGTCCGCCTGCACGAAGACAGCCTTATCTACCGCGGCAAGCGGCTGGTCAACTGGGACCCCACCCTGCACACCGCGATTTCCGACCTGGAGGTGGAAAACCGCGACCGGCAGGGCAGCTTCTGGCACTTCCGCTACCCGCTGGCCGACGGCGTCAAGACCGACGACGGCCGGGACCACCTGGTGGTCGCCACCACCCGCCCGGAAACCCTGCTGGGCGACACCGGCGTGGCGGTGAACCCCGACGACCCGCGCTACGCCTCGCTGGTGGGTAAGTTCGTCGAGCTGCCGCTGGTGGGCCGGCGCATTCCGATTGTGGCCGACGGGCACGCCGACATGGACAAGGGCTCGGGCTGCGTGAAGATCACCCCGGCCCACGACTTCAACGACTACGAGGTGGGCAAGCGCCAGGGGCATCTGTTGATCAACGTCCTGGCCAAGGACGCCACCGTCCTTGAGCGCGCCGAGATCTACAACCTCAAGGGCCAGCTCCAGCCGGGCGAAGACGCCAGCCTGCCGGCCCAGTACGCCGGTCTCGACCGCTTCGAGGCGCGCAGGCAAATCGTTGACGACATGGACGCCGCCGGCCTGCTGCAGGAAGTCGAGACGGTCAACAACACCCTGCCCTTTGGCGATCGCTCCGGCGACCTCATCGAGCCGCTTCTGACCGACCAGTGGTTTGTCGCCGTGGAAGAGCTGGCCCGCCCGGCGATCAAGGCGGTGGAAGACGGCGATATCGAGTTCGTGCCAAAAAACTACGAGAACATGTATTTTTCGTGGATGCGCGACCTCCAGGACTGGTGCATCTCCCGCCAGCTGTGGTGGGGCCACCGCATTCCCGCCTGGTACGACGAGAGCGGCAACGTGTATGTCGCCCGCACCGAGGCCGAAGCCCGAGAAAAGTACGGCATCGCCGCCGACGTGGCGCTCACCCAGGATGAAGACGTCCTCGACACCTGGTTCAGCTCCGCACTTTGGACCTTCGCCACTCTCGGCTGGCCCGAGCAGACCGAGGAGCTTGCCACCTTTCACCCCACCAGCGTGCTGGTCACGGGCTTTGACATCATCTTCTTCTGGGTCGCCCGGATGATCATGATGACGCTCAGGTTCACCGGCGAGGTACCGTTCAAGACGGTCTACGTCCACGGTCTGGTGCGCGACGGCCAGGGCAACAAGATGTCCAAGTCCAAGGGCAACGTGCTCGACCCCATCGACCTGATCGACGGCATCAGCCTCGACGACCTGGTGGAGAAGCGCACCGGCAACATGATGCAGCCGCAAAAGGCCAAGGCCATCGCCAGGGCCACCCGGGACGAGTTCAAGGAAGGCATCGAGCCCCACGGCACCGACGCGCTGCGCTTTACCTTCCTCTCCCAGGCCACCACCGGGCGCGACATCAAGTTCGACATGAGCCGGCTGGACGGCTACCGCAACTTCTGCAACAAGCTGTGGAACGCCTCGCGCTACGTGCTGATGAACGCCGACGGCGAGGACTGCGGCGCGGACGGGGGCGAGGTCACGCTGTCGCTGGCCGACCGCTGGATTCTCTCGGCGCTGCAGAAAACCACCGCCCAGGTGACGCGCCACATCGACGCCTACCGCTTCGACCACGCCTCCCAGGCGCTTTACGACTTCGTCTGGAACGAATACTGCGACTGGTATCTGGAGCTGTCCAAGCCGGTGCTGTGGGATGACGTACAGGGAAGTACTAATGCCGCGGGAGACAGGACGTCGGGAGCGGCAGAAGCAGAGCTTGCCAAACGCCAGCGCGGCACCCGGCAAACGCTGGTGCGCGTGCTCGAGGCCGTGCTGCGCCTGGCCCACCCGATGATGCCGTTCATCTCCGAAGAGATCTGGCAGCGCGTGGCCCCGCTGGCCGGCACCCACGCAGGCGCGGGCGACTCCATCATGGTGCAGCCGTGGCCCGAGTCCCATGGCGATAGCATCGACGAGACCGCCGAGCGGGATATCGACTGGCTCAAGGGCGTGATCGTCGCCGTGCGCAACGTCCGCGCCGAGATGAACATCGCCCCGGGCCGGGAAATCGACGTGCTGCTGACCAAGGGCCGCGCCGAAGACGCCGCGCGCCTTCGCCAAAACCGGCCGTTTCTGATGAAGCTGGCCAAGCTTGCAAGCGCCACCTGGCTGGATGATCCCGACGACGCCCCGCTCTCGGCCACCCAGCTGGTGGGCGAGATGGAGGTGCTGGTGCCCATGGCCGGACTCATCGACAAGGACGCCGAGCTTGCCCGGCTGGACAAGGAAATTGCCAGGCAGAACAAGCAGATCGAGGGTATCGAGAAAAAGCTCGACAACGAGAACTTCATCGCCAAGGCGCCCGCGGCGGTGGTCGACAAGGAGCGCGGCAAGCTCGCCGAAGTGCGCGGTGCTCGGGCCCTGCTGGAAGAGCAGCGCCAGAAAATCGGTTCGCTTTAACCCTTCCGATCGCAGCTGCCCCCGCACGTGTCCCTGCCCAACGCCCGCCCCGCGCGGGCGTTGTGCTATGCGGCCGTCCCGCACTGCGCTAACTTGTCGCGCTTCGCCATGTACAATAAACGAAAACCCTGTAACACTATCGTCAAGCTTTCTCAGACCAACCGGAGGGCGTCACCGCCTCCGTCGCGACCCAAGGTACCCTGCATGCCCCACCGCTTGCTGTTCACCGCCGGCGTGCTGACCGCGCTTTCGCTGCCCGCTTTTGCCGCCGCGCCGCCGGCACCCGACCCCGATAGCTGGAGCGCGGTGCTCGAGCGCGCCGCGGGCCAGACGGTGTACTGGAACGCCTGGGGCGGCGATTCGCGGGTCAACCGCTACATCGACTGGGTCGCCGAGCAGATGCAGGCGCGCTTTGACGTCGACGTCGAACACGTCAAGCTCGAGGATACCGGCAGCGCCGTGGCCCGGGTGCTGGCGGAAAAGCAGGCGGGCAACGAGGCCGACGGCAGCATCGATGCGCTCTGGCTCAACGGCGAGAACTTCGCCGCCATGCGCGAGAGCGACCTGCTGTTCGGCCCCTTTGCCGAGTCGCTGCCCCACTTTGCGCTGACCCGCCCGGCAAACAACCCCGAGGTGGTCACCGACTTCACGCTGCCTACCGACGGCTTCGAGTCGCCCTGGGGCAAGGCTCAGATCACTTTCTACCACGACAGCGAAGCGCCAGGCTTTAGCGCAGGCCGGACGCCGCCGGGCAGCATGAACGAGCTGCTCGCCTGGGCCAGAGACAATCCCGGACGCTTTACCTACCCGCGCATCCCCGACTTTACCGGCAGCACCTTTTTGAAGCAGGCGCTGATCGAGCTGACCGGGCGGGACGAGGCGCTTTACCAGCCGGTGGCGCAAAGCGACTTTGACAGCGTCACCGCGCCGCTGTGGGACTATCTCGACGCGCTGCACCCGCACCTGTGGCGCCAAGGTCAGAGCTTCCCCGCTTCCGGCCCCCGGCTACGTACCCTGATGAGCGACGGCGAGCTGTCGCTGGCGTTTTCCTTCTACCCCACCGATGCCGCCGTCGCGGTCAAGGAATACCAGCTGCCGCCAAGCGTACGCAGCTACGTGCTCGACGGCGGCACCCTGGGCAACGTGCACTTTATCGCCATTCCCTACAATTCGCCGCACAAGGCCGGCGCCATGGCGCTGGCCAACTTTCTGCTCTCGCCCGAAGCCCAGGCGCGAAAGCAGTCGCTGGACGTTTGGGGCGATCGCACCGTGCTCGACGTAGCCCGGCTGAGCGAAGACGACCGGGCGCTGTTTGACGCGCCGTCGGACAATCCCGCGCTGCCCCCGGCAGGCGCGTTCGACAACACCCTGGCCGAGCCCCATCCCAGCTGGACGGGCGCGCTGCAGGACGCCTGGCTCAAGCGTTACGGAGTTAACTAGCCGTGCTGCGGCTGGCCCCGGTGCTGGTAATCGGCCTGCTGACGCTACCGGTGGCGGCGGGGCTTGCGATGATTGTGCTGCCGGCCTTTGGCTATCTGCCGGCGCTCGGCGGCAACGCTTTTGGCCTGGCGCCCTGGCGGGAGCTGTTCGGCCAGCCGGGACTTGGGCGCTCCGCCGCGCTGAGCCTGGCAAGCGGGCTGGTCACGCCGGCCGTCGCCCTTGCCGCCGTGGTGCTGTTTCTGGCCGCGGGGCAAAACGGCCGGCTGGCGCGCAGCGTGCGCCGGCTGGTATCGCCGCTGCTAGCCGTCCCCCACGCCGCGCTGGGCTTTGGCCTGGCGTTTCTCATTGCGCCCTCGGGGCTCGCCATGCGGCTGGCATCGCCCTGGCTAACCGGCGCCAGCCAGCCGCCGGATGCGCTGATCGTCAACGACCCGCTGGGGTTTGCGCTGATGGCCGGGCTTATTCTCAAGGAAATGCCCTTTCTGCTGCTGATGAGCCTCGCCGCCCTCGAGCGGCTGCGGCCGGAAAAGCGCGTGGAGATCGCCCGAGCGCTTGGCTATGCACCAACCCTTGGCTGGCTGAAAACCGTACTGCCCGCGCTCTATCCGCTGATCCGTCTGCCGGTCTACGCGGTCATCGCCTACGCCAGCGCCAACGTCGACATGGCGCTGATTCTGGGCCCCACGCTTCCACCAACCCTGGCGGTGTCGATTCTTGAGTGGTTCAACGATCCCGATCTGAGTCAGCGTTTCATGGCCTCGGCCGCGGCGGTGCTGCAGCTGGGCGTGACGCTTTCTGCCCTTGGTATCTGGTGGCTCGGCGAGCGGCTGGCCGCGCGGCTTTTGCGCCCCTGGCTGACCGGGGGCGGCCGGCGGCGCGGCGAGAGGACGCTGCGCGCCATCGGCCGCGTGGGGCTAAGCGGCGCGAGCCTTGCCGCCGTGGCCGCGCTCGCCGGGCTGGTGCTGTTTTCCTTCGCCGGGTACTGGCGCTTCCCCGAGGCGCTGCCGCAAGCGCTGACGCTTGATCACTGGCGGCGCTTTACCCCAATGCTCGGCGAAGCGCTTTCCCGCACCGCGGTGATTGCGCTGGCGGCCACGCTTGTGGCCACGCTTTTGGTGCTCGCCGTGCTGGAAAACGAGCACCGGCGCAATATACGGCCCTGGCGAGCGCTGTGGCTACTGTACGTGCCGCTGCTGGTGCCGCAGATCGCCTTTCTCTTCGGCCTGGTGGTGGCCGCCGAAAGCGTCGGCATCGGCCCCAACCTCGGGCTGGTGATTGCCGGGCACCTGTTGTTTGTGCTGCCCTACGTCTACCTGTCGCTGGCCGAGGCCTACCGGCGGCTCGACCCGCGCTGGCTGGAAATTGCCCGCACGCTCGGCGTCTCGCGCAACGCCGCCTTCTGGCGGGTGCGCCTGCCGCTTTTGGCCGCCCCGCTGGCCACCGCCTTCGCCGTGGGGCTTGCTATCAGCATCGGCCAGTATCTGCCTACCCGGCTTCTCGGCGCAGGGCGGGTCGAGACCGTGACCACCGAGGCCGTGGCGCTGGCCTCGGGCGGCAACCGAAGGCTGATCAGCGTCTGGGCGCTGGTGCAGGCCGCCCTGCCGCTGGTGGGCTTTACCCTCGCCGCCGTGCTGCCCGGCCGCCTGGGCGCGACAGGGCGCACGGCGCAGACTGTGACAAAGGAGGCTACGCTTGGCTGACACCGCTGCACCCAACCCGGCTCACCTCAGCATCGTCATCCCGGTGCTCAACGAAGCAACGACGCTTGCGGCAACGCTTGAGGCCCTTCAGCCTCTGCGCCGCCGGGGCGCGGAGCTGGTGGTGGTCGACGGCGAAAGCCGGGACGCCAGCGCCGCCCTGGCCCTGCCGCTGGCTGATACCGTGATGACCGCCGCGCCCGGCCGCGGCGCGCAGATGAACCTCGGCGCCAGCGCCGCCGGCTTTGACACCCTGCTGTTTCTCCACGCCGATACCCGCCTGCCCGAAGACGCCCCGAGGCAGATTCAGCGGGCGCTTGAGACCCACCGCTGGGGCCGCTTTGACGTTACCCTGACCCACCAGCCTGGCGTCATTGCCGCGCTGATCAACGCCGGCTCGCGGCTCACCGGCGTCGCTGCCGGCGCCCAGGCCCTGTTCATGACCCGGTCGGCCTTCGCCGCTGCCGGGGGCTTTCCCGAACGGCCGCCACGAGAAGCCATCGCGCTGAGCCGGCAGCTGAAAAAGCAGGGCAGGCCCGCCTGCCTCAAAGCTCGGGTTGAAAGCTCGGCCCGACCCTGAATGCGCTCGCCCCTCGACCCTTTCACCCGCCGGAGAGACCCGTGAACCGACAACGCCTGCTGCTTGCCGCCCTGCTGCTGATCGCCATCGGTGCCTTTTTTGCTACCGGCGCCCACGAATGGTTCAGCCTGGACACGCTCAAGGCCTACCAAAGCGACTTCCAGGCGGCGTTTGACCGCCGCCCCTGGCAAATCGCCGGGGCCTTTTTCGTCGTCTACGTCATCATCACCGCGCTGTCGCTTCCCGGAGCAGCCATCATGACCCTGCTGGGCGGGGCGCTGTTCGGCCTGGCCGTGGGGCTTGTGCTGATCTCCTTTGCCAGCGCCATCGGGGCGACGCTTGCGTTTCTGATCTCGCGCTACCTGCTGCGCCGCCCCATCGAGCGGCGCTTTCCCCGCCGCCTGGCCGCCATCAACCGAGGGGTAGACAGGGACGGCGCGTTCTACCTGTTTAGTCTGCGGCTGGTGCCGGCATTTCCGTTCTTTGTCATCAACCTGGTAATGGGGCTCACGCGGATCAGAGCGCGGACGTTCTACTGGGTCAGCCAGGCGGGCATGCTTCCGGGAACGGCAGTGTTCGTCAACGCCGGCGGCCAGCTGGGCGAGATCCAGCGCCTGGGCGACGTGGTATCCCCGGGGCTCTTGCTCTCCTTTGCCCTGCTGGCGGTGTTTCCCTGGGTCGCACGCAAGCTCATGCGCCTGGCCCAGCGGCGCAAGGCCTACCGGGGCTTTGCGCGCCCCAAACGCTTTGACTACGACATCCTGGTCATCGGCGCCGGCTCCGCGGGCCTGGTGAGCGCCTACATCGGCCGGGCGGTGAAGGCCAAAGTAGCGCTGGTGGAAGCAGGCGAGATGGGTGGCGACTGCCTGAACACCGGCTGCGTGCCCTCCAAGGCGCTGATCCGCGCCGCCCGGGCGGCCCACGAAGTGCGCCACGCCGAGCGCTTTGGCATTCATGCCGGCCACAACGCCGGCAAGCCCAGGGTCGACTTTGCCCGGGTCATGGAACACGTGCATGGTGCCATCAAGGGCGTGGCTCCCCACGACAGCGTCGAGCGCTATACCGCGCTCGGCGTGGACGTGCATAGCGCAAGAGCGACGCTTGTGACGCCCTGGGAGGTCGACGTCGGCGACAGGCGCTTAAGCGCCCGGCACATCGTCATTGCCACCGGCGCGCGCCCGGCAATACCCGGGCTCCCCGGCATCGACCAGGCCCGGGTGCTGACCTCGGAAACCCTGTGGCAGCTTGAAGAGCTGCCCGGGCGGCTGGCGGTGCTCGGCGGCGGCGCCATCGGCTGCGAGCTGGGGCAGAGCTTCGCCCGGCTTGGCAGCCAAGTGACGCTGATCGAGGGCAGCGAGCAGCTGTTGGGTCGCGAAGACGCCGAGGTGAGCGAGCACATGGCCAAGACCCTCGAGCAGGACGGCGTGGCCGTGCTGACCAATACCCGGGCCGAGCGTATCGACCACGACGGCGGCCAGCGGCTGCGCCTGTGCCGCGCCGACGGCGGCGAGCAAAGCGTCGAATTCGACACCCTGCTGGTGTGCGTGGGCCGCCGCGCCAACGTGGAGGGGCTGGGGCTCGAAGCGCTGGGCATCGCGACGGATAACGGTACGCTTGAACTCAACCGCCAGCTGCAGACCCGGCTGCCCAACGTCTGGGCCTGCGGCGACGTCGCCGGCCCCTACCAGCTGACCCACGCCGCCGCCCACCAGGCCTGGCACGCCGCGGTCAACGCCCTGTTCGGCGAGGTCAAGCGCTTCAACGTGGACTACCGCTTTATCCCCTCTGTGGTCTACACCCAGCCCGAGATAGCGAGAGTGGGGCTCAACGAGCGCGAGGCCAAGGAACAGGACATCGACTACGAGCTCACCCGCTACGCCATGGCGGACAGCGACCGCGCCATTGCCGAGGGCGCCACGGCGGGCTTTGTCAAGGTGCTCACCGTACCCGGCCGGGACAGGATTCTGGGCGCGACGATCGTGGCCGAAAACGCCGGCGAGTGGCTGGGCGAGTTCAGCCTGGCTATGAAGCACGGGCTCGGCATGAACAAGCTGTTGGGCACGGTTCATCCCTACCCCACCCTTGGCGAGGCGGCCAAGGCCACCGCCGGGGCATGGAAAAACGCCCACAAGCCCGAGCGGGTGCTACGGCTCCTCGAGCGCTACTTCCGCTGGCGGCGCGGCGCATGAACGCGGAGGCCGCACACAAAGAGCTGGTACTGATCGGCGGCGGCCACGCCCACGCCCTGGTGCTCGACGCCTTTGCCCGCCGCCCCGAGCCCGGCGTTCGCCTGAGCGTGATCAGCGAAAGTGCGCTTGCGGCGTATTCCGGCCGGGTGCCCGCCTGGCTCGCCGGGGAGTGCACCCTGCGCGAGACACAAATTGACGTCGCCGCGCTCTGCCGCCGGGCCGGCGCGCGGTTTATTCAGCGGCGAGCCACGGCCTTCAGCGCCGCGGGGCGAGAAGTCACGCTTGAAAGCGGCGAATGGCTGGGCTTTGACCTGGCCTCGATCAACGTCGGCGCCACCCTTGAGCCGCCGCGCCAAACGGCGAAGACGCCCCCCTGCCTGCTCGCCCTGCGCCCGCTGGCCGGGCTCCCGACGCGCTGGCAGGCGCTCTGCGCGCGCGTTGACGCTCTGGCACCGGGAAGCCGGCAACGGGTGGTGAGCGCGGGCGGCGGCGCGGCCGGCTGCGAAACGCTGCTTGCCGTGCTGGCCGCGCTGCGTGCCCGGCGGCCGGACGTGACCTTTGACGCCACCCTGATCAACGCCGGCCAAACGCTTTTGCTCGGCACGGGCCGGCTGCCAAGAACGCTGCTCGTACACGCGCTGAAGCGCGCCGGGGTAGCTCTACGCCCGGGCGTGCGCGCAAGCGGGCTTGGGGAAGAGACCGTATTGTTGGAGCAGGGTGCGCCGGTGCCGGCCGATATCGTGCTCTGGGCCACCGGTGCTGCGGGTCACGACTGGCTCGAGGAAAGCGATCTGGCGCTCGACGCGCGGGGCTTTATCGAGGTGGAAAAAAACCTTGAAGCGCGGGGCGCGCCCGGGGTGTTTGCCGCCGGGGACGGCGCGGCATTCCCGACCGCGCTGCCCAAGGCCGGCGTCTATGCGGTGCGCGCGGGACCTGTGCTGGCAGACAACCTGCGTCGGGCGTGCCGGGGCGAGCCGCTCAGAGACTGGCGGCCGCCCCGGCGGGTGCTTTCGCTGATCGGCACCGGCGACGGCCGCGCGGTGGCCGCCTACGGCCCGCTGGGGGCGGGCGGACGCTGGGCATGGCGCTGGAAGGCCCGCATCGACGGGCGCTTTATCGCCCGCTTGAACCCTGGCCCGATTCGCTGACGGCTAGTTTGCCTTGCGCCAGCCGCCGATGACCCCGCTGTCTGGACCAAAGAACACCAGCCGGTCGTGGTCGATCAGATAGCGATAGGCGTTTTCCAGCATCTCGGTGACGCGCCGGGCATCTTCAAGCCTCGGGCAGGCCTTGCGCGTGGTGGCAAGCTCTTCGATGCTGATGCGCTGATTGTCGCCAAGCTCAGCCTCGCCGGTAAAGCGGTTGCAGCCGTCACTGCCGCTGACGCGACCGTCCGGCGCGATGCGAAAATGCGCCGATTCGGGCAGCTCCAGCCGCTCGTGGGTGCCGATGAGCAGCAGGTTCCAGCGCTGGTCAATCACCTCGCCGGCGAGCGGTTTGGCACTGCCGCCCGGCTCCTCGGGCGCCGATGCCGGCGGGGTGCTGGAGCAGGCGGCCAGCAGCGAGGCCGACGCTGCCAGGCTGATGGCGCCCCAACGGCGGGCAAGAGCAGAAAGTTTCGTGACGGATGGCGTCATGGGGTGTCCTCGGTGCGGCCTCTACCAGGTGCCGGTGTTGTCCATGGAGGCCCAGGGCTCGGCGGGTTCAAGGGGCTCGCCCTTTTGCAAAAGCTCCACCGAGATGCCGTCCGGGGAGCGCATGAAGGCCATGCGGCCGTCCCTCGGCGGGCGGTTGATGGTGACGCCGCTATCCTGGAGGTGCTGGCACAGGCCGTAGATGTCGTCCACCTCATAGGCCAGGTGGCCGAAGTTGCGCCCGCCGTCGTAGGTTTCCGGGTCCCAGTTGTGGGTCAGCTCGATCTCCGGCGCCTGCTCCTCCGTCGAGCGGGTTTCGTCCTCCGGGGCGGCGAGAAACACCAGGGTAAAGCGGCCCTTGTCATTGTCCTTGCGGCGCATTTCCTTGAGCCCCAGCAGGTCGCAGTAGAAATGCAGCGCGGCGTCCAGGTCGCTGACCCGGACCATGGTGTGCAGATAGCGCATGACTCACCTCAACGATAAAAAAACAGGTCGTCGCAACTTATCGGGCAAAACTCATCAGTAAACTGTTGTGGGAAATGGGATGGACCCGTCCTTCTGTGCCAAGCTGGATATGACATCTAGCTAGCAGTGCACAGAACACTGACGGCATCTGAAAGGAGGGCCCATCCATGAAACAGATTAGCATTGTCGGCATTGACCTGGCCAAACACGTTTTTCAGTTGCACGCCGCCGATGCGCGCGGCCATAACATCTTTAACAAGCAGGTTAAGCGTGATCAGCTGCGGCTCACGCTGGCCCAGCTGCCGCCTTGCCGCATCGCCATGGAGGCGTGCGGCTCGGCCCATTATTGGGCACGCGAAATTCGCGCCCTGGGCCATGAGGCAGAACTACTGCCGCCGCAGGCGGTCAAGCCCTTCGTGCTGGGCCACAAGAATGATGCACGCGATGCCGCGGCTATCGCCGAGGCCGCAGCACGCCCGGCGACGCCTCGGGTGACGATCAAGACAGAAGCGCAACAATCCCTGCAAGCGGTGCACCGGGTGCGCAGCCGGTTAGTGCGCGAGCGCACTGCCATCGGCAATGAGCTGCGCGGCCTACTGGGAGAGTTTGGCCTGATCGTGTCGCAAGGGCATGCGGTAATACGCCAAGGTGTGATCCGTGAACGCCTGGACGAGCAACGGGCGCGGCTGGGTGAAGAACTCTACACCCTGCTGAACGATCTGCTCGACCAGTGGCTCGAGAACGATGCGCGGATCGCGCGCTATGACAAGCGGCTGCAGCGACAGGCCAAAGCGTCAGCCGACATGCAGCGGCTGATGAGTCTGCCCGGCATCGGCCCGATCAACGCCACGCTGTTGTTCAGCCACCTGGGCGATCCGGCACGGTTTCCCAACGGGCGTCAGTTCAGCGCCTCGTTAGGGCTAGTGCCACGCCAGCATTCCAGTGGTGGCCGCCATCAGTTAATGGGTATCACCAAACGCGGCAATGGCGAGGTTCGACGGCAGCTGGTGCACGGTGCCCGCGCGGCATTACGCCAGTTTCAGCGCCAGGAACAGCCCGACCGGCTGTCCCGCTGGGCCTGCTCATTAGCGGCGCGTCTTGGACAACGCAAGGCCATTGTGGCCCTGGCAAACAAGATGGCGCGGATTTGCTGGTCGCTATTGGCCCATGAGCGCCGCTACCAGCCGCAGGAGGCCGCTTAATGATACCGAATAAACAGGCGAGATCGTTCAGCATACGATAAGTTACCCAACCCCGAGGTTGCGCAGGCGAGATGCTTCGATGGCATAACGGGTCAGACCGACTCTCTGTCACTCTGTGAAGTGCGCAGGCCCATGGCGAGGCCGAGTGGGAGATCAGAGCAGAGAGCGCGTATTCCATCAGGGCCAGGCACCGCAGGTGCCACCAACAGGCCGGATATAAGCGTGCAGTCCTCACCTTTATGCGTGGTTGCTTCTAGCTTGCACAACAGGACGGGTCCATATAAGCGGACTTCAGTCCGCGAAGATACTGCCTTTACACAGCATTCGCGCAATAAATTGCGCTCCCACCCAGCTAGGGTGTGTTAACAATCATTAGTTTCGTTTAAACTGATTTAGTATTCATAGATTTTGGTGGGCCATGAGTCGGTTGAAGTTACGCGATGATCAGTGGGAGCGAATCGAGCACCTGCTCCCCGGCAAAGCCTCAGACTGTGGGGTAACTGCCAAGGACAATCGCCTGTTCGTGGAAGCCGTGCTCTGGATCGCTCGGACCGGCGCCCCGTGGCGTGATCTTCCCGAATCTTTTGGGCGCTGGCACACCGTCTACATGCGGTATAACCGTTGGTCACGAAAGGGCGTTTGGCAGCGTATTTTTGACACAGTAGCCGACGATCCCGATCTAGAGCAGCTAATGATCGACGGTAGCATCGTCAGGGTGCACCAGCATGGAGCGTCAAAAAAAACACGCAAGACGTCGAAGCCATGGGCAAATCTCGAGGCGGATTGAGCACCAAAATTCATGCCGCAGTCGATGCGTTAGGTAACCCAGTACGATTGGTTCTCACACCGGGCCAGGCGTCGGAGTATGGTGCTGCTCCCGCTCTACTGGAAGGTTTTTCCCCGCAAGCAGTGCTGGGCGACAAGGGGTATGACTCCACTGCTCTGCGGGACATGATTCAGGCCGCAGGTGCCGAGCCGGTGATTCCTCCGAAAAAGAATCGTTTGGCGCGCATTGAAGTAGACTGGCACTGTTACCAAGATCGCAATCTGGTGGAGAGGTTCTTTCAGAAAATCAAGAAGTTCCGGCGGTTATCTACACGCTATGAGCGACTGGCAAGAAACTACCAGTCACTCCTCTGCCTCGTGTCAGCCGCCATATGGCTGGCCTAATTGTTAACGCCCCCTAGATACCGCAGTGCCAGTGAAGACATCCAAGTAGTCGCTCCGAGGCTAACGCCGCCGTCGGCTCTTAACAAGCTCAGGGCGCGATACCTTCGCCGCAGCCGCTGTACTGCTCGCCGTCGATGGAAAGCGTCACCCGGGCCGGATAGGGCTTGCCGCTCATGTCGTCAAAGCAGGCGGCGGCTTCGATGCGCACGCGGAAGAATCGGCCGGCGTCGGCGTTTTCCAGCACCACGCGCCCGGCGTCGTTGTCCATGGTGCTGACCATGTAGGGCAGCGTCTGCGCGGTCTCGCCGTAGTCGGTAGTCAGCACCAGCCTGGGCTCGTGATTATCCAACTCAACGGTCCACCCCGGCTCGTTGCCGTGGCCGAAAAACATCACGCCCGGGTGCTCTGCCCGAGTGCGGGCGTCGCGCTCATGCGCCAGTTGGCACTGAAGCTGGCCCCGGGGCGTTTCCACCTGGGCCTTGTCGCCGCGGTTCCAGAAGCTTAGCTCGCCGTTCTGGTAGCGCGCGCCGCTGGCCACCACCGCCTGGGGCAGCTGCCAGGCGCCGTGGAGCGACCACAGCCTGAGCTGCTCGTCGCCGAAGGCGGTGACCAGGTGCTGGTTGGCCGGCGCGCAGCGCCAGGCCTCGAAACCTTCGGCCGCGCCGGGGAAAAGCGCCGGCGGAAAGAGCGGCGCCGTGGAGACGTCGGCGCCCAGCGATGTGTCCGCGGCATGGTCCGCAGGCTCGCCCGCCCCGGCCGACGGGCTCTCGGAAGGCATCGTGCCCGGGGCGGCGCAGCCGCCAACGAGCAGCGCACCGGCCACGGCCGCCGGCCAAAAGTCGCGATAAGTTCCCATCCGGTCTCCCTGATCCTTGATGTTGTTAACGTTGCCGATGTTCACGCCCGCCGGTAGCGCTGCAGGTCGTCGGGATTGAAGCTTCCCACCTCTTCGGGCAGGCCCAGCGCTTCGCGCTTGAGCCTGACCTGCATCTTTTCCGCTAGCCGCTCGGCGTCGTCGTCGGTGGTGCGGCCGTTGAGCTCGGCCAGCTGTTCCATACCCTGATGATAAAAGGTCAGGATATCCAGCGCCGTGGTGTCGTCCTGCTCAACGGCCGGGCGCAGCGTCACCAGATACCCGCTAACCTGGCCCAGGTGGTGCTTGAGCTGCCAGGCATAGCGCACCTCGTTCATCCAGGGACGATCCTTGAGTACGGCAAACATCGCGCTGGTAGCCAAAAGTCCCAGCACCACGCCCAGCGCGTTCATGGCAAGGCTTGAGCCAAAGGCCGAGGTCAGTATCAGCGCAAACAGCATGCCCAGCACGGCGAACTGTCCGGCCATGACCAGACTGATGATGCGCGATTTTCGCCGGTAGGCGTGGGCATCCTGATGCTGCAGTATAAAACGCGCCATGGTCGGCCTCTCGTGTCATGCGTCAAGCGTTATGCCAGCCGTTCGGCGGCGGTTTTCACAAGCCGCTCGGTGGTCTCCCAGCCAATGCAGGCATCGGTAATGGAAACGCCGTGGCGCAGCGCGCCCGGGGTCAGGGGCTGCTTGCCTTCGTGAAGAAAGCTTTCCAGCATCAGCGCGGCCAGGTTCAGATTGCCCGCCTCGCGCTGGGCGAGCACGTCGAGCATCACCTCGCTCTGGCGGCGGTGGTCCTTGCGCGCGTTGGCGTGGCTGCAGTCGACCATCAGCCGCGGATTCTGCCCGGCGCTTTCCAGCGCCGCCGCTGCCGCCCGGACGTGGTCCGCCCGATAGTTGGGCTCGCCGCTGCCGCCGCGCAGCACCAGATGAGTATGCGGGTTGCCCGGGGTCTGCGCTACCGCCGGACGGCCGGCGGCGTCCATGGCAAAGCGCTGGTGCGGGTGTGCCGCCGCGCCCATGGCGTCAACGGCTACCTGCACGCCGCCGTGGGTCGCATTCTTGAAGCCCACCGCCGCGTCGAGGCCGCTGGCAAGCTCGCGGTGAAGCTGAGACTCGGTGGTCCGGGCGCCGATGGCCACCCAGCTCAGCAGGTCCTCCAGGTACGGCGCCAGCATGGGCTGCAAAAGCTCGGTGGCCACGGGCAGGCCGCACTCGGCCACGTCGCGCATCAGCTCGCGGGATAGCGCGAGCCCCCGGGCAATATCGCCGCGGCCGTCCAGGTCCGGGTCGTAGGCGAGCCCCTTCCAGCCTACGGTGGTGCGGGGCTTTTCCACATAGACGCGCATTACCGGCAGGATCTGTTCGGCAACGTCGTCGGCGAGGCGCGCCAGGCGTTCGGCGTATTCCCGCACGGCGCGGGGGTCGTGAGCGGAGCAGGGCCCGACCACGAGCAAAAGGCGCGAGTCCTCGCCCGACAGGATGCGCTTGACCGTCGAGCGCTGGCTTGCGATGCCGTCGCCCAGCGCCCGGCTGAGCGGGTACTCGGCGTGCAGCGCGGACGGGGCGGGGAGCGCCTGCGGGCCGGTCGGCGTGGCAGGCTGGCGGGCCGTCACGGCGTCGGACACCGTCGGCGTTTGCGGGGCAGTGGCGGTAGCAGTTTTAAGAATAGTGGCAGTCGCGTTCATGAGTTAGCGCTCCGTCGGCAAGGGACATCGTGGGCTCTCGCCACCGCGGTGAACACGGCCGGAGGTGGCAGCTGCTGCCGGCCGCGCGGGGCTAAATCGCCAGCCGTCGCCATACGTCGGATAGCCGTACAGGGCGGGGGTAGCGAAGTTGGCCGGTGCGCGGTAACTCATGGTGCAGCTCCTGTGTAACATAAGCGATTAGCGTCACTGGGGGTTCCAGCGCCGCCGTGATCCGGGGCCTTAAACGCAAAAAGCCCCGGCGGGGATTACCCACCGGGGCTTTCGCGGCAGGCAACCCGGCGGGATGCCCGTTGGCGCAGCTCAGCTGCCGGCCACGGCCATCCCCTGGCTAAACCAGTAACCATAACCGCAGCCAGGCGCGGTGCCGTGCACCGATGAAATACCTGCCGTGTCCAGAAGCGCTGCGATATGCATGGGGTTTGCCTAGTCAGCCGGATTGTCGTGATACATCCTTTGGTTAACGGTCAGGGTAGCCCGATAACGGGCTGCCTGACAAGCGGCTATCAGCCGGCGAACGTCTGGATCCAGGCGATGGTCGCCGGCAGGCAGGCCATGCCAACCAGCACCACCAGCCCGGCCAGTATGGCCAAAATGCCGCTGTCGTCGTAAGAGTTCTCGTCACGGGCCATACAAACCTCCTTGATGTCCTGTTATACGCGGTCTGCGCTGGTAAGGTCGATGCGCTCCCAGTCTAGCAAACTCTTCATCGCCGTTTCAGGCTTTATCCCGGGGGGCGTAGCTGAAGACGTCGGAAAACACCCGGGCTTCGTCGATGCCCTTGTCTTCCAGCACATCCAGGCAGGCGTACACCATGCCCGGCGAGCCGGACAGATAAATATCGCACTCGATCGGGTCAATGTCTGCCGCTTCCAGCGCCTCGTCGATGCGGCCCTGGTGGTGGATCAGGCGCTCGCCTTCCGCCAGCGGCTCGGCAAGCGGAAGCTCGGTCACCGCATGAAACGTGAAATGCGGATACGTCTGCGCCCAGCGCGTGGCCAGCGGCTCCAGATACAGTTCGCGATGCTCCCGGGCCGCCCACCAGAGGTCAATCCGGCGCTCGGGGTGGCGCGCCAGCGCCGCCTCGATCAGCGCCTTCATCTGGGCAAAGCCGGTGCCGGCCGCAATCAGCAGAAGCGGCCGGGTGCTGTTGTCCGCCAGCTTGCAGTCGCCGCCGGGCAGGCGCACGGTCAGCTGCTCGGCAACCTGCAGCAGCTCGCGCAGCCGCGCGGAGTTGCTGCGTTCGGGCCAGTGCTGCACGTGAAGTTCCAGCCGGCCGTCGTCGCGACTGCCGCTGGCAATGGAAAACGGCACCCAGGTGTATTCGTCCAGCGCCAGCTCCAGGTACTGCCCTGGCTCGTGCACCAGCGCTTCGGCGCGCCCTTCCAGGGTAACGCCGAACACGTCGGGATTGAGATCTTCCACTTCGGTGACCAAGCAGGTCATCGTCCTTGCGCTCATGCAAACCTCTTGTTCAGCGTCTCATCCAGGCGATGCGACGGGATGAATGTCAGTCGCCGCCGCTTCGCGCCGGCGGCAGCGGTATACCGATGCCAAACGTCTCCCAGCGCTCGTCGACCCGCGCCTTGACCGCGCTGTCCATGGCAATGGGTACGCCCCACTCGCGGTCGGTTTCGCCGGGCCACTTGTTGGTGGCGTCAAAGCCCATCTTGGAGCCCAGCCCCGATACCGGCGAGGCAAAGTCCAGATAGTCGATGGGCGTGTTTTCCACCACGGTGGTGTCCCGGGCCGGGTCCATGCGCGTGGTCATGGCCCAGATCACGTCTTCCCAGCGCCGGGCGTCGACGTCGTCGTCGAGCACCACCACGAACTTGGTGTACATGAACTGGCGCAGAAAGCTCCACACCCCCATCATCACGCGCTTGGCGTGGCCCGGGTACTGCTTTTTCATGGTCACCACCGCCATGCGGTAGGAGCAGCCTTCCGGCGGCAGGTAGAAGTCGACGATCTCGGGGAACTGCTTGCGCAGTATGGGCACGAACACCTCGTTGAGCGCCACGCCCAGAATCGCCGGCTCGTCCGGCGGGCGGCCGGTGTAGGTGGAATGATAGATCGCGTCCCGGCGACGGGTCAGCCGCGTGACGGTAAACACCGGGAACGACTCCACCTCGTTGTAGTAGCCGGTGTGGTCGCCGAAGGGGCCTTCCGGGGCCATGTCGTCGGGGTAGATGAAGCCTTCGAGAATAATCTCGCTTGAGGCCGGCACGTCAAGCTCGGCGTGGCCGCACTTGACCAGCTCGGTGCGCGAGCCGCGCAAGAGGCCGGCAAAGGCGTATTCCGAGAGCGTGTCCGGCACCGGCGTGACCGCGCCGAGAATGGTGGCCGGGTCCGCGCCCAGCGCCACCGCCACGGGAAACGGCTCGCCGGGGTGGGCCTGCTGGAACTCCTGAAAGTCCAGCGCCCCGCCGCGGTGAGACAGCCAGCGCATGATCAGGCGGTTCTTGCCAATCTTCTGCTGGCGGTAGATGCCCAGATTCTGACGTTCCTTGTGGGGACCCTTGGTGACCACCAGCGACCAGGTGACCAGGGGCGCGGCGTCTCCCGGCCAGCAGTGCTGAATGGGCAGGCGGTCGAGATCCACGTCGTCGCCCTCTTCCACCACTTCCTGCACCGGGGCACGCTTGACCGTCTTCGGCCCCATGCTCAGCACCTGCTTGAAGATCGGCAGCTTCTGCCAGGCATCCTTCAAGCCCTTCGGCGGGTCGGGCTCCTTGAGAAACGCCAGCAGCTTGCCGATCTCGCTCAGCGCCTCGACCGAGTCCTCGCCCATGCCCATGGCCACCCGCTCGGGCGTGCCGAACAGGTTGCCCAGCAGCGGCATGTCGTGGCCCTTGACGTTCTCGAACAACAGCGCCGGGCCGCCGGCGCGCAGGGTGCGGTCGCAGATTTCGGTGACCTCGAGGTACGAATCGACCTCGGCGGAGACCCGCACCAGCTCGCCCTGCCTTTCCAGCGCCTGGACAAATTCGCGAAGATCGCGGTATTTCACATCAGGCCTCCCTATTATCGGCACTGCCGGCCAGTCGTCACCCTAGCGACGCTTCATGGCCTCGAAAAACTCCAGGTTGGTCTTGGTATCCTTCAGCCGGTCGATCAGAAACTCGGTAGCGCCAACGTCGTCCATCGGATGCAGCAGCTTGCGCAAAATCCACATGCGCTGCATTTCTTCTTCCGAGGCGATCAGATCCTCTCGGCGGGTGCCGCTGCGGCGGATGTTGAACGCGGGGAACACGCGCTTTTCGGCGAGCTTGCGGTCCAGATGGGCTTCCATGTTGCCGGTACCCTTGAACTCCTCGAAGATGACTTCGTCCATCTTCGAGCCGGTATCCACCAGCGTGGTGGCGAGAATCGTCAGGCTGCCGCCTTCCTCGATATTGCGCGCGGCGCCGAAAAAGCGCTTGGGCTTTTCCAGGGCATGAGCATCGACGCCGCCGGTGAGCACCTTGCCCGAACTGGGCACCACGGTGTTGTAGGCCCGGGCCAGGCGGGTGATGGAGTCGAGCAGGATCACCACGTCCTTTTTGTGCTCGACCAGCCGCTTGGCCTTTTCGATGACCATCTCGGCTACCTGGACGTGACGCGCCGGCGGCTCGTCAAAGGTCGAGGCCACCACTTCGCCGCGCACGGTGCGCGACATTTCGGTAACCTCTTCCGGGCGCTCGTCGATGAGCAGCACGATCAGGTGGCACTCGGGGTTGTTGCGCGTGATCGAGGTGGCGATGTTCTGCAGCATCAACGTCTTGCCCGCCTTGGGCGGCGATACCAGAAGCCCCCGCTGGCCCTTGCCGATGGGCGCAGTGAGATCGATGATCCGCGCGGTCAGGTCCTCTTTCGAGCCGTTGCCCATTTCCATGCGCATGCGCTCGTCGGGAAACAGCGGCGTGAGGTTCTCGAACAGGATCTTGTGCTTGGCGTTTTCCGGCCGGTCAAAGTTGATCTGGCTGACCTTGAGCAGGGCAAAGTAGCGCTCGCCGTCCTTGGGCGGGCGTATCTTGCCGGCGATGGAGTCGCCCTTGCGCAGGTTGAAGCGGCGAATCTGCGACGGCGAGACGTAGATGTCGTCGGGGCCGGCCAGATAGGAGCTGTCGGCGCTGCGCAGAAAGCCAAAGCCGTCTTGGAGAATTTCCAGCACACCGTCGCCGTAGATGTCCTCGCCGCTTTTGGCGTGCTTTTTGAGGATGGCGAAAATGATGTCCTGTTTGCGCGAGCGAGCCAGATTATCGATCCCCATCTGGCGGGCGATATCGAGCAGCTCAGGAACGGATTTTTGCTTGAGTTCGGTAAGATTCATCGGTGTGTTAGAACGTTGCTCATGAAAGCGAGGCGCCGGGCGCCGCAAAGTAGAAAGGAGGCGTGGCAGTAACGCGCCGTATGATGCGTTCAGATCCCGACAAGACGCGCGCTCGATATGCAGGAAGCCAGACTGACCCGAACGCATCGGATTCAGCTCGACGAATCACTCCTGATTTCAAGGCCGGCACCGGATGGGCCGGACAAACGGGCTATCTGACGACTTGGACAGCTGGCAGGCTTGCCCCCGTACAACACCCCGTACCAAACCGCCGTGCGGCTCGGCGCACCGGGAACGTCACGGCGCCGACGCCTTGTTGCATCGATGTCAGGCGCGTGGCGACGCCGCGGAAAACGAGAAAACGCCCGGCTCGGCGTGGATGAGGTTGGGGTAAAGCTTGAGATAGCCGAAAGTAACGCCTGGCCTGTTGCCGTCGGCACCCAGGGTGCCTGGCGGGCTTTGGACGTCGGCACGCATGGCCGTTTGCCATCTTGCCGTGAGAGCCCACCGGCGGCCAGTCCACCGTACCACGGTGTCTTTTCGGCTCAAACCAGTAAACGGATGGTAGTCAAGCCCTGCCGCAAACGCAAGCCTTGCCAATTGACAATCCGCCAGGGGGCACGCAACCTTGCCCGAACCAACCGGAAGGACTGCCCATGCCCAAGGATACGCCTTTTTCCGCCGCTGCCGGACGCGCCGTCTCCCGACATCCGGGCCGGGCCGCCCGGCGGCTCGCCGCCATCGACCTGGGTTCCAACAGCTTCCACCTGCTGGTGGCAAGCGTGATCCGCGCCCGCCCGCACATCGTCACCCGGCGCGGCGTCAAGGTGCAGCTGGCGGCGGGGCTTGACGCCCGGGGCAACCTTGACCGCGGCGCCATGCAGCGCGGCCTTGAGTGCCTCGAGCAGTTCGCCGCCATGCTGCACAAGGCGCCCTGCGCGCAGCTTCGCATCGTCGGCACCAGCGCCCTGCGCGATGCCGGCAACCGCCACGTCTTTCTCGACCGCGCCGCGGCGCTGCTGGGCCAGCCCGTCGAGGTGATTTCGGGGCGCGAGGAGGCCCGCCTGATCTACCTCGGCGCCGGCCACGCGCGCGAGTTCAACGGGCGGCGGCTGCTGGTGGATGTCGGCGGCGGCTCAAGCGAATGCGTGATCGGCGAGGGCATGGCGCCGCAGCTGCTGGAGAGCCTCGCCATGGGCTGCGTGACGTTTTCCCGGCGCTTTTTTCCCGGCGGCGTCATCAGCCCGGCGAATATCCAGGCTGCCGAGCAGGCCGCGCTTGAGCGGCTGGCGAGCGTTCAGGCGAAGTATCGCCGCGCCGGCTGGGACGAGGCCGTGGGTACCAGCGGCACGCTCAAGTCGGTGGCGCGCGTCCTTTACGCCTGCGGCGATAGCCGCGAAAAAGGCCTGATCACCCGCCCGGGACTCGAGCAGCTGCGCGCCCGGGTACTGCGCTACCGCCATCTTGATGAGCTGGCGCTCAAAGGACTGAAGGCTAATCGAGCCGGCATTTTTCCCGCCGGCATTGCCATTGTCAGCGCTATATTCCAGACCTTTGACCTTCAGCAGCTGCGCTTTGTCGACGGCGCCCTGCGCGAGGGCATGCTCCATGACATGCTCAGCGCGCTGCCTGACGCGCAGGCGCAAACCGCCAGCCCGCGGCCTGGTAGAGTAGCGTATCGGGGGCCTTGATCGCCGCCACGCACGCCTCTTCTGCCCAGACGACAATGATCGTATGGCGCTCCCAGGGCGGCACGCCGGCTTCGGCCAGCAGCCGCTTGAGATCCCGCCGACCGCGCCCGGCGAGGCGGATAACCTCGCCGCCCCGGCGCCAGCTCGCGATAAGCGGCAGCGCGGCCCCTTCCGCCCCGGCCTTGAGCTGGACGTCCACTTCGCCCAGCGGCGTGGCGAGCGGCGCGCAGCCGTCCCAGGCGCTGCGCCAGTCGGGCGCCGCCGCCTGGTGCTCTTCCGGTAACAGATAAAGCCGCCCCCGCCATAGCCGGGCACAGCCGCCGGGCCAGGTCACGTGCGCCTGCGCATCCGCCGCGGCGCCCAGCTGAGCGAGCAGGGTTTCCAGCCGCTTCTGCGGCGGCGTCGCCAGGCCTTGCTGACGGCAAAACGTGCGTACCAATAGCCGCTGACGGCCCCGGGAGCGGCCGGCAAGCGCCGCGGCGTCAAGCTGTTCTGCGCCGACCTGGAGCGTGGCAAGCTCCTCGGCGGCGTAGGCTTCCAGCAGCGCGTCGGCGTCCTGCATATGCAGGGCTGCAGCCGCCAGCGAGCGCTCGGCGTGCGGCCAGCGCGCCTTTAGAGCGGGAAGAACCCGGTGGCGCAGATAGTTGCGCTCAAAGCGAGTATCGGCGTTGGTCGGGTCGTCGCACCAGTCTAGCCGCCCTTCCCCGGCCAGCGCCCTGGCCGCATCGGCAAGCGCGCCATGCTCCGCCTCGAGCCAGGGGCGAGCCAGGGTAATGCCGTGAAACACCCGGCGCTCGGGCATCGCTCCGAGCCCGCGCACGCCGCTGCCGCGCATGGCGGCCAAAAGCCAGGTTTCCGCCTGGTCGCGGCGGTGCTGAGCGAGCATGAGCGTATCACCTGCCGGTACCTGCTCGACAAAGGCGGCGTAGCGGGCCTTTCGCGCCGCGCCTTCCACGCCTCGGCCTAGGGCATCGACGGCCACCCTGGCCACCGTCAGCGGTACGCCAAGCTCTCGGCACAGAGCACGACAGCGGTGCTCAAAATCAGCGGCGGCGGCTTGCAGGCCGTGGTTGATGTGCAGCGCCCTGAGTGGGCGACCCCGGGCGCGGCAGAGCTCAGCGGCAAGCGTCAGCAGCAGCGCCGAATCCATGCCCCCGGAAAGCGCCACCCAAACGCAGCGCCCCGGCGGAACATCCGCCAGGGCGCGCTCAAGCAGGGTTTGCAGCCGTTGACTATGCGACGGATGCGCCATAGCTCATCAGCCGCTCGTAGCGGCGCTCCAGCAGCGTCTCGGTATCCAGCGCTTCCAGCCGCTCGAGGCTCTGGGCAAGCGCCTCTTTCACCCGCTCGGCGGTTTGCTCATGGTAGCAGTGGGCACCGCCCAGGGGCTCTTCGATCAGCGTATCGACGAAGCCCAGCTCCTGCAGTCGCTCGGCGGTTATGCCCATGGCCTGGGCGGCTTCGGAGGCTTTGTCCGCGCTTTTCCACAGGATCGAGGCGCAGCCTTCCGGCGAGATCACCGAGTAGGTGGAATACTGCAGCATGGCAAGCTCGTCGCATACGCCGATGGCAAGCGCCCCGCCGGATCCGCCCTCGCCCACCACGGTGGAAACGATCGGGGTCTTCAGCCGCGACATCACCGCCAGGTTGTTCGCGATCGCCTCGGACTGGCCGCGCTCTTCGGCGTCGATACCCGGGTAGGCGCCGGGGGTGTCGATAAAGGTCAGCACCGGCATGCGAAAGCGCTCGGCCATCTCCATCAGCCGGCAGGCCTTGCGGTAGCCCTCGGGGCGCGGCATGCCGAAGTTGCGCCGCACCTTCTCCTTGACGTCGCGGCCCTTCTGGTGGCCGACGACCATCACCGGCTTGTCGTTGAGGCGCGCCACGCCGCCTATCAGAGCGTCATCGTCGGCAAAGCGGCGATCGCCGTGAAGCTCGTCGAAGTCGGTAAAGACGTGCTCCAGGTAATCCCGGGTATAGGGGCGCTTGGGGTGGCGCGACAGCTGGGAGACCTGCCAGGGAGTGAGGTCGCGGAAAATGGACTCGGTCAGCTTGCGGCGCTTGACCTCCAGACGTTCGATTTCGTCGCCCAGATTGACCTGGCTGTCGGAGCTGACCAGCCTGAGCTCTTCAATTTTTGCCTGCAGCTCGGCAATCGGCTGTTCAAAATCGAGGTAGTTGGGATTCATGGACGTTGCCTGTAAAAAACCTGTGGGGAAAAAGCAAACCTTGTCGATCGAGCGTATCTGGGTGGCATTATCGCAGCTTGGTGCGGCCACGCAAGGCAGCCGGCAAACGCCGCTGCCAGGCTAGTCGTAGCGCAGCTTGACGCCAACCTGGCCCTCGACGTCGCGCAGCGCCAGCAGCAGTTCGTCGTTCGGTGCCACCCGCCAGCGCTCGTCGAACGCCAGCCAGCCCGTGGCGTCGGGGTGGCGATACTGCAGGCGCACCGGTAGCCCCTCGGCATCGCAGTGAGGGCTCAGGCTATCACGCAGGCTATCGACCAGACGACCGTTGATCCGGGTGGCGTCCAGCGCCAGGTCCACCGACTTTCCGTAGCGCACCCGAGCCGCCATCATCGGGGTGACGTCCTTGCCGCGCAGCTTGACGCCGCCGGAGTAGTCGTCGGTGGAGACCTCGCCCTCGACGATGATGACCTGACCGGTATCGATCTGGCCGCGCAGTGCGTCGTAAAGCTCGCCGAACAGCGACGCCTCGATGCGCCCGGTGCGGTCGTCCAGGGTAATGAACGCCACGGTATCGCCGCGCCTGGACTTCATGGTGCGCACGCCCACCACCAGGCCGGCCACCCGCTGGGGCTCCCGGGACGGGTTGAGGTCGCTGATGCGGGTGGCCACAAAGCGCTTGAGCTCGGCCTCGTATTCGTCGATGGGGTGGCCGGTGAGATAAAGCCCCAGGGTATCCTTCTCGCCGGCGAGGCGTTCGCGATCGCGCCAGTCGCGCACGCCGCGGTAGTCGGCGTAGACGTCGCTGTCCTCCGCCAGGGCAAACGCCTCGCCGAACATGTCCATCATGCCCGCGCTCTGGTTGGTGTGGTTCTGGGCGGCGGCCTTGAGCGCGTCCTCCATGGCGACGGCCAGCACCGCGCGGCTCGGCCCCAGGGTATCCAGCGCGCCGGCGCGGATCAGCGCCTCCAGGGTACGCTTGTTGATGCGCCTGGGGTCCAGCCGCCGGCAGAAGTCGAAAAGATCGGCAAAGGCGCCGCCTGCCTGGCGCGCCTCGACGATGGCGCCGATGGGGCCTTCGCCCACGCCGCGAATCGCCCCCAGGCCGTACACCACCCGGCCTTCTTCGTCCACGCTGAACCGATAGGTACCGACGTTGACGTCCGGCGGCGTCACGGTCAGGCCCTGGTGACGGCACTCTTCGATCAGCGGCACCACCTTGTCGAGGTTGTCCATTTCGGTGGACATCACCGCGGCCATGAACGGCCCGGGATAGTGCGCCTTGAGCCACGCCGTCTGGTAGGAGACCAGCGCGTAGGCCGCGGAGTGCGACTTGTTGAAGCCGTAGCCGGCGAATTTTTCCACCAGGTCGAAGATGTTGCCCGCCAGCTCCTTGTCGATGCCGTTGGCCTGGCAGCCCTCCATGAAGCCCGCGCGCTGCTTGGCCATCTCTTCGGGCTTTTTCTTGCCCATGGCCCGGCGCAGCATGTCGGCCTGGCCCAGGCTGTAGCCGGCCATGACCTGGGCGATCTGCATCACCTGTTCCTGGTAGAGAATGATGCCGTAGGTGGGCGCGAGCACGGGCTGCAGCAGCTCGTGCTGATAGTCCGGATGGGGGTAGGACACCTCGGCGCGGCCGTGCTTGCGGTTGATGAAATCATCGACCATGCCCGACTGCAGGGGGCCCGGGCGGAACAGCGCCACCAGCGCGATCATGTCGTCCAGCGAGTCCGGCTGCAAACGCTTGATCAGCTCCTTCATGCCCCGGGATTCGAGCTGAAAGACGGCCGTGGTTTCGGCCTTCTTGAGCATCTCGAAGGTGGGCTTGTCGTCGAGCGGAATGGCGTCGATATCAAGCGCCGCCTGGCCGTCCGCGGCGCGCACCTTGTCCACCATCTCCAGCGCCCAGTCAATGATGGTCAGGGTACGCAGGCCGAGAAAGTCGAACTTCACCAGGCCCGCATCCTCGATGTCGTTCTTGTCGAACTGCACCATCAGCCCGGAGCCGTCCTCGTCGCACAAAAGCGGCGAGAAATCGGTAAGCTTGGTCGGCGCGATCACCACCCCGCCGGCGTGCTTGCCGGTGCCCCGGGTGATGCCCTCGAGCCGGAGCGCCATCTCCCAGATTTCTTCGGCCTCCTCGTCGGCGTCGATAAACTCCTTGAGCGCGGGCTCGGCCTCGATGGCCTTGGCAAGCGTCATGCCCACGTCGAAGGGAATCAGCTTGGAGAGCTTGTCGCCCAGGGAATACGGCTTGCCCTGGGCACGGGCCACGTCGCGCACCACGGCCTTGGCCGCCATGGTGCCGAAGGTGACGATCTGGGACACGGCGTCGCGGCCGTAGCGCTCGGCGACGTACTCGATCACCCGGTCGCGCTTTTCCATGCAGAAGTCGACGTCAAAGTCGGGCATGGACACGCGCTCCGGGTTGAGAAAGCGCTCGAACAGCAGATCGTAGCGCAGCGGGTCAAGGTCGGTGATCCTCTGGGCGTAGGCCACCAGCGAGCCGGCGCCGGAGCCGCGCCCGGGCCCTACCGGCACGTCGTTGTCCTTGGCCCACTGGATAAAATCCATGACGATCAGAAAGTAGCCGGGAAAGCCCATCTGCAGGATGATGTCGAGCTCGAAGTCCAGCCGCTCGCGGTAGCGGGCGTCGATCTCGCGCCAGGCGTCGCTGTCGCGCGGGTGCTCGGCCGGCGGATAGAGAAAGTCCAGCCGCTCGGTGAGACCGTCGTGGGAGACCTTGCGGAAGTACTCGTCCTGGGTCATGCCCTCGGGGATGCCGAACTCGGGCAGGAAAATCTCGCCCAGGCGCACGTCCACGCTGCAGCGCCTGGCAATCATCACGCTGTTTTCCAGCGCCTCGGGCACGTCGGCAAAGAGCTCGGCCATTTCCTCCGGCGACTTGAGATACTGCTCTTCGCTGTAGCGCCGCTCCCGGCGGGGGTCGTCAAGCGCCTTGCCCTCGCCGATGGCGACCCGGGTCTCGTGGGCCCAGAAGTCGTCGCGCTCGAGAAAGCGCACGTCGTTGGTAGCCACCACCGGGGTGCCGGTGGCAAGCGCCAGCTCGACGCTTTTGTGCACGCAGTCTTCCTCCAGCGCCCGGCCGGTGCGCACAAGCTCCAGATAAAAGCGCCCGGGAAACGCCGCCTGCCACGCCTCCAGCTCGCGGCGAGCGTCGCGTTCGTGATCGGCAAGCAGGTGGCGGCCCACGTCGCCTTCACGCCCGCCGGACAGCACAATCAGCCCGTCGCTCTGTGCAAGCACCCATTGCTTTTGCAACAGCGCTCGGCCCTGGTGCTGGCCCTCGGTCCAGCCCCGGGAAATCAACTCGGTAAGGTTGCGGTAGCCTGTTTCGTTCATCGCCAGCAGCGTCACCCGGTACGGATGGGCCGGGTCGTGGGCGTTGGCCAGCCACAGATCAGCGCCGATGATCGGCTTGAGCCCGGCGCCCTGGGCGGCGGTGTAGAACTTGACCAGGCCGAACAGGTTGGCTTCGTCAGTCAGCGCCAGCGCCGGCGCCTCGCGCTCGGCGGTGGTGTTCACCAGCGATGTCAGCTTGACCAGGCCGTCCACCAGGGAAAACTCGCTGTGAACGCGCAGATGTACAAAGGGAACCGTCATGGCAGTCTCGGTAGAACGCGGGAAAAGAAAAACCGTCCGGCGCCGGCTCACCAAAGCGCCAGCTGCCGGGCTACCGGCGCAAAGCTGCGGCGGTGTTCAGGAAGCGGCCCGAGCCGTTCAAGCGCGGCCAGGTGGGCCTTTGTCGGATAGCCCTTGTGGCGGGCAAAGCCGTAAGCCGGGTAGCGGGCGTCCAGGCTAAGCATCTGGGCGTCCCTTGCCACCTTGGCGAGTATCGAGGCGGCGGCAATGGCGTCGTGGCGGGCGTCACCCTTGACCACGGCCTGCCCCGGCAGCGCGTGCCCCGGCAGTCGGTTGCCGTCCACCAGCAGATACTCCGCTCGAAGCGCCAGGGCGTCAATCGCCCGGCGCATGGCCAGGTGGGTGGCGTGATAGATGTTGAGCGCGTCGACTTCCGCCGCCGTTGCTTCGGCCACGGCGAAGGCCAGCGCCCGCTGGCGGATCACCTCGTCAAGGGCCTCGCGGCGCCGGGCGGTGAGCTTTTTGGAGTCGGCGAGCCCGTCGAGCGGGCGTGCCGGGTCGAGGATCACCGCGGCGGCAACCACGCTGCCCACCAGCGGCCCGCGGCCCACTTCGTCCACGCCGGCCAGCCGCTCGCCGGCATAGTCGATCACAAGCGGGGGCAGCTCAGTCATGGGGTGACTCCTCGAGGTCTTTTTCCACGCTTTGCCCCGCGGCCAGCGACTCGACGGCGTCCGCCGCGCGAGCGCTGGCGCCGCGCCGGAGTTCGGCGTGCAGGCGGGCAAAGCGGGCTTCCAGGGCGGCGCGCTCGTCGGCATCGCCAAGCACCGCGGCCAGAGTATCGCTGATGGCCTCCGGCGTGGCGGCGTTCTGGATCAGCTCGGGCACCAGCGTTTCCCGGGCGATGAGGTTGGGCAGCGAAATCCACGGCGTCTTCACCAGCCGCTTCGCCAGCCAGTGGGTCGCCGGGGCCATTTTATAGGCCACCAGCATCGCCCGGTGGCACAGCATGGCCTCAAGCGCGGCGGTGCCCGAGGCCAGAAGCACCGCGTCGGCGGCCACCATGGCCTGGCGGGACTCACCGTCGACCAGCGTGACACGGCCACGCGCCGGCGAGCCGGCCGGCAGCGTCTCCAGCAGGCTTTCAAGCTCTTCGCGCCGGGCCAGCGTGGCCGCGGGGATCACCACCTGCAGCAAGGCAAAGCGCCGGCACAGCCGCTCAGCAGCCGCGAGAAAGGTCGCGCCGAGAAAGCGGATTTCGCTTGCCCGAGAGCCCGGCAGCACGGCAAGCGTCAGCGCCTCGGGCGCAAGCCCAAGCGCCCCACGGGCGCCAGCGCGGTCGTGGGCGAGCGGCATCTCGTCGGCCAGGGGGTGGCCGACAAAGGCCACCGGTACCCGGTGCTCTCGGTAAAAGTCGGCCTCGAACGGCAACAGCGTGAGCATGGCGTCCACCGAGCGGGCAATGCCTTTCACCCGGCCACGACGCCAGGCCCACACCGAGGGGCTGACGTAGTGGGCGGTGGTAATCCCGGAGTCGCGCAGGCGGCGCTCGAGGCCCAGGTTGAAGTCCGGCGCGTCGATGCCCAGCATCACGTCGGGCTGGAAGGCTTGCGCGTCGGCGGTGAGCGTGCGGCGCACCCGCCAAAGCTCGGGCAGGTGCTTGACCACCTCGACCAGCCCCATCACCGAGAGCGTTTCCAGGGCAAAGCAGCCGTGCAGCCCCTCGGCAAGCATCCGCGGCCCGCCGACGCCGCGAAACTCGACGCCCGGGTGGCGCTTTTTCAGCTCGCGCATCAGCCCCGCGCCGAGAATATCGCCGGAGAGCTCCCCGGCCACCAAGTAAATTCGCCTGAGCGTCATGGCAAGCCTCGCCAAAGCGGTCGGTTAACGCGCCCCCGGGCGGCCTGTCTAGCGGATGATGCCCCGGGTCGAGCATTCGATGGACGCGGCAAAGCGCTCCACCGCGTCGAGGTCATAGCGCTGGCGCATGGTGGCAAGCGCCTGGTCCACGGTCAGCCCTTGACGATAAATCAGCTTGTAGGAATCGGTCAGCGCCTTGATCGTCTCGCGGTCAAACCCGCGGCGCTTGAGCCCCACGGCGTTGAGCCCGTGGGCCTGGGCCGGGTTGCCGTTGATCATGATAAAGGCGGGAGTATCCTTGGTAATGATGGAGCCCCCGCCGGCCATGGCGTGCTCGCCGAAATGGCAGAACTGGTGCACGGCGGAAAGCCCGCCGAGAATGGCGAAATGCCCCAGGTGGACGTGGCCGGCAAGCGTCACCTGGTTGGCCAGGATACAGTCGTCGCCGATCACGCAGTCGTGGCCCACGTGAACGTAGGCCATGAAGAGGTTGCGCGAGCCGATAGTGGTTTCGCCGCGATCCTGGACCGTTCCCCGGTGCAGCGTCACGCCCTCACGGATGACGTTGTCGTCCCCCAGCACCAGGCGAGTGGGCTCGCCGGCATACTTCTTGTCCTGGCAGTTCTCGCCCACCGAGGCAAACTGAAAAATGCGCGTCCGCGCTCCGAGCACCGTGGGGCCCTTGATCACGACGTGGGGCCCGATGACGGAACCCGGGCCGACGGTGACGTCGGGGCCGATCACGCAGAAGGGACCGACCTCGACGTCTTCGGCAAGGCTCGCCGACGGGTCAACCAGAGCAGTAGGATGAATCAAGCCACCTTCCTCTCGGCACAGGTGATCTCGGCTTCGCAAATCACTTCGCCGTCCACCGTCGCCCGGCAGGCGAATTTCCAGATGCCGCGCTTGCCGCGAATCACGTTGGCTTCCAGGGCCAGCTGATCACCGGGCATGACCGGGCGCTTGAAGCGCACCTTGTCGCTGCCCACCAGATAGTAGACGTAGCCGTCGGCGGGGCGCTTGTTGACGGTCTTGAACCCGAGGATGCCGCAGGCCTGGGCCAGCGCTTCGATAACCAGCACGCCGGGCATGATCGGATGATGGGGGAAGTGACCGTTGAAGAACGGCTCGTTGATGCTGACGTTCTTGTAGGCAACGATGGTTTCGCCTTCCACCAGCTGCGTGACCCGATCCACCAGTAAAAACGGGTAGCGGTGGGGCAAATATTCGCGAATCTCGTTGATATCCATAGCCATCGTAGCGACCTCTGTATGACAAGATACCCGGGAATGTCCCGGGTGCTCCAGCGCTCCCGCCGGTAAAAAAAAGCAGTGGATTATACCGCGCCAACCGAGAGCCTCAAGCGCGCCACCGCACAAATGCGCCGACGGTCTTTTAGCCGCGGCGCTTTTCCAGCCGGGCCAGCCGCTTGGCAATGTCATCCAGCTGCTTGAAACGCACCGCGTTCTTGCGCCACTGGTGGTTGTCCATGGCGCCGGTGCCCGAAGAGTACACGCCGGGCTCATGGATGGAGTTGGTGACCAGGCTCATGCCCGTGACCTGGACGCCGTCACACAGGGTGAGATGGCCGGAAAGCCCGACGCCGCCGCCCAGCATGCAGTGTCGCCCCACCCGAGTGGAGCCGGCGATGCCCACGCAGCCGGCAAGGGCGCTGTGATCGCCGATCTGCACGTTATGGGCGATTTGGACCTGGCTGTCGATCTTGACGTCGTCGCCGATCAGGGTGTCGCCAAGCGCGCCGCGATCGATGCTCGAACAGCTGCCCACCTCCACGTCGTCGCCGAGCACCACGCCGCCCAGCTGGGCGATCTTGTGCCAGGCGCTGCCGTCGTGGGCAAAGCCGAAACCGTCGCCGCCGATCACGCAGCCGCTTTGCAAGATGACCCGCTTGCCGACCACCACGCCGTGACAGACGGTGACGTTGGCGTGCAGGCGGGTGTTCTCGCCCAGCTGGCTGTCGGCACCAATGAAGCTGCCCGGCCCCACGACCACGCCGCTGCCCAGCACCGCGCCGGCCTCGATCACGGCGTTGGCGGCCACGCACACGTTTTCGCCCAGACGGACATCGTCAGCCACTGTTGCCGCGGGATGAATTCCCGCCCGGTCCCGGGACGGCAGCGGATCAAACAATTGGGAAAGCCGAGCGTAGCCAAGATAAGGGTTGTTCATCTCCAGGCGCGGCACCGGGCAGCTTCCGCCGTGATCGGGGTGCAGCAGCACGCCCCCGGCTCGGGTCGCCGCCAGGTCCTTGAGGTAGGCGCGGCTGGTGACGAAGGCCACCTGGTCGGGCCCGGCGCCCCGGAGCGTCGCCAGGCCGCGAATGGGTGTCTCTCCGCTGCCGCTGAGCGTAGCGCCCAGGTGGCGGGCAACGTCGGCCAAGGTCAAAGAGTGAGGAGCGTGCGTCATAAGAGCTCAAGCCTGCTGGCAGTGCGGCACCCCGCACCGAATAAGGTTAATTCAGCGAATTGAACTCCTGCGTGACCTCTTCGGTGAGGTTAGGCAGGTCCATGGAAGAATGCAGAACGCCCTGGGGCTCAACCAGAATATCGATGCCGTGGCGCTCGATGACCCGGTCAACGGCCTGCTCAAGCGTCGGCTCGGCCTGCTTGAGAAACTGCTGTTCCGAGCGCTGCTGAGCCGTCATCACTTCCCGGCGCAGGCTTTCAAAGCGGCTGCCCTTCTGCTGCAGCTCCTCGATCAGCCGCTGGCGCTCGTCATCCGACATGACGTCGCCTTCGTCCTGCAGGCGCTGCTGCAGACGCTGAAGCTCATCACCCAGCCGTTTGGCCTGGCTTTGCTGGGTGCCCACTTCGCTTTCCAGCTGACGCAAAGAGGACTGGGCCGAGTCGGTGTTCATCAAGGCGGCACGCCAGTCAAGCACCGCCACCTCTGCAGCGTACGTCGGCGCCGTCATGGCGAACAGCGTAACGGCCGCTATCAGTTTGCGCATGCTCTCTCCTCGTTCATCCCGCTTGCTAAACGCGCGTGGCTAGGGTTCATGGATACTGTGCGTCAGTATTCGTCGTCAATCCGGCTTGTCAATACCGACCGGAAGTGATGGCTCACGTCTGCCCGAGCCGACTCAGGCCGTCAGAAGGACTGACCCAGCGAAAACTGGAAGAACTGGGTATCGTCCTCGCTTTTGTCGTTGAGCGGTTTCGCCACGCTGAAGGTCAAGGGACCTACCGGCGTCAGCCAGGAAAGCCCGATGCCTGCGCTGTAGCGCAAGTCGCCCAGGTCCACGCCAGAACTGCAGTTCTGACGCTCGGCGTCGTCCTCGAGCACGTCGTAGCAGGACGTGAGGAAGGTGTTGCCGCCGTCCACGAACAGCGAGGTCTGCATGGAGTCCTGGTTTTCCACGAACGGCATGGGGAACAGCACCTCGGCGCTGCCTTCCACCAGCACGTTGCCGCCCAGGGTACGGTCGCGCCCGCCCACATACTTGGGCGTGGTGCGCTGGCCCAGAGTGTTGGAAGTAAAGCCGCGCACCGAGCCCAGGCCCCCGGCGTAGAAGTTCTCGTAGAAGGGATAGGGGTCGTCGCCGCCAAAGGCGTCGGCATAGCCGAGGTTACCGGAGAATTTCAGCGACCAGAGATCGTCGTCGTCCAGAGCAAACAGCTTCTGGGCCCGGCCGCGCAGCTTGTAATAGCTGACGTCGCTGCCCGGCGCGGCGGTTTCCAGCGACAGGCGCTGATAGCTGCCGTCGGTGGGCATGATGCCGCGGTTAAGGTTGTTGCGCGTCCAGCTGGCGGTGAGCTTCACGCTCTGGGCGCTGTCGCCTTCGTCCTCGACGTAGCGCTCGATTTCCGACGCGGTGTCGTAGTAGGTCTTGACCTTGAGGTCTTCGGCGCTGGCGCCGAAGTTCAGCCTGGAGAGCTCGCTGATGGGGTAGCCAAAGTTGATGCCGGCCCCGTAGGCGTCGGTGGAGTAGGTGGAAATGTCCGAATCTTCGTAGTCGGTTTCGCGGTAGAAGACGTTATAGCCCCGGGAGACGCCGTTGATCGTCCAGTAGGGGTCGGTGAAACCGAAGTTGACGCTGGTGAAGGTGTCGCTGCGCTGAGCCCCGAGGTTGACGCGGTTGCCCGTACCCAGAAAGTTTTTCTGCGCAAGCGAGGCGCCGTAGATCACCCCGGCGCTCTGGGAAAAGCCGATGCTTGCCGACACCGAGCCCGAGGGCTGCTCTTCCACCTCGTAGGTGACGTCAAGCTTGTTGGGCTCGCCGGGGACGCGCTGGGTATCGACCTCGACCTGGCTGAAAAATCCGAGACGATTGAGGCGCTGGCGCGACTGGGTGATCTCGTCGGTGGAGGCCGGCGCGCCCTCCATCTGGGTCATCTCCCGGCGCAGCACCTCGTCCTGGGTGGTGGTGTTGCCCTTGAACTCGATGCGTCGCACATAGGTGCGCTCGCCGGGCTCGACGTCAAGAATCAGATCCACGGTGCCGTCATCGTGCATCTCGGGCCGGCCGTTGACCTCGGCAAAGGCGAAGCCTTCGGCCCCCAGCCGCTTGCGCAGGGCTTCGGTCGAGGCGTTGAGCTTGCTGCGCGAAAACTGCTGGCCGGACTCGATCTCGAGCAGATCGCGCGCCTCGCGCCGGGAAATGGCCATGTCTCCGGCAAAGCGGATGTCGCCCACTCGGTACTGCTCGCCTTCGTCCACGTTCAGGGTGATGTAGATATCGGTCTTTTCCGGACCGATGGACACTTGGGTCGAAGTCACCTCGAAGTTGGCGTAGCCGCGGTCGAGATACCAGGAGCGCAGCCGCTCGATGTCGCCGCCCAGCGCCTGACGCGAATATTCGTCGCTGGAGAACCAGCCGAAGAACATCCCCGGCTTGTCCTCGAGCTCGAACAGGTCGAGCAGGGTCTCGTCGTCAAAGGCGCGGTTACCCACAATGTTGATCTGGCGGATCTTGGCAACCTCGCCTTCGTTGATATCGATATTGACCTTGACCCGGCCGGTATCGATTTTTTCGACGCTGGCGTCGATGCGCGCGCTATAGCGCCCCTGAGCCTGGTAGACGCTTTCCAGCTCGCGCTGGATTTCCTCCAGGGTGGAAAGCTCGAGCACCTGGCCTTCGGCCAGGCCCGCCTCGGTCAGGCCGCGGCGCAGGTCGTCTTCCTTGATCTGGTCGTTGCCGCTGATGTCCAGGCGAGCGATGGTGGGCCGCTCGACGACCTTGATCACCAGCACGTTGCCTTCCCGGGCCAGGGAAACGTCGTCAAAAAGGCCGGTCGCAAAGAGCTCCCGGGAGGCAGCGGCCAGCTCGCGCTCGGTGACGGTATCGCTTGCGCTTACCGGAAAAGCGTTAAAGACCGAGGCGGCGGAGACCCGCTTGAGTCCTTCTACACGAATATCGGAAACGTCAAAGGGTTGCGCCTGGGCACCGCCGGCCGTGGCCAGCAGGAATACCGCCATTCCAAGGGACTTTATTTTCATGCAGTCAGTTCGCTCGCGTTGGTCTGCCCACCGTATCAGACAGGCACCTTATACATTTGTGCGGGCAGATGACAAGGCACGCTACCACGACACACGTCATTACCACAGGCGCATCAGGTCGAAATATAGCGCCATCAGCATCAGCGTTCCCACCATGGCCAGACCAATCCTGAGTCCCAGGGCCTGAGTCCTTTCCGACACCGGCCGCCCTCGCACCAGTTCGACGACGTAGTAAAGCAGATGGCCGCCGTCGAGCACCGGGATGGGCAGCAGGTTGAGCACCCCGAGACTGATGGACAGATAGGCCAGAAAGCCGACGAAGGCGTCCATGCCCGCCCGGGCGGAGTCCCCGGAGATTTTGGCAATGGTGACAGGGCCCGACAGGTTCGACGGCGAGATCAGTCCCACCAGCATCTTGCGGATGGAGTCCAGGGTCAAAAGCGTCATTTCGCCGGTGCGCGCCACCGCCCGGCCTACCGCGGCCACCGGACCGAAACGCACCTCGCGGCGCATTTCCTCGGGCCATTCGGCGGGAGCAACGCCGGCGCCGATATAGCCGATCCGGGTATCGCCGGACAGCGTCTGCTTGCCGGGCGTCAGCGTCGTTTCCCGAGTATCGCCGTCGCGCTCGAAGCGCAGCGCCAGGTCCCGGCCCGGGCTTTGACGAACGACCTCGACAAAGCCCATCCAGTCGTCGACCGGCTCGCCGTCGACCGCGACGATGCGGTCGCCAGCTTCGAGCCCGGCGCGCGCTGCCCCCTCGTCGTCGAGGACCTGGCCAAGCACCGGCGGAAACGCCGGCTGCCAGGGCGTAATCCCCAGGGTCTTGAGCGGCTTGGGCGGGTCCTGACGGACCAGGTAGCGCTCTACCGCCAGCGTATAGCGCCGGGAAGCGCTCGCTCCTTCCGGCCGCGCCTTGAGGGAGAGCTCGCCGTCAAGGCCGATCTGGCCCACCAGCGCCAGGTTGACGTCTTCCCAGGAGCGCACGGTTTCCCCCGCCACGCCGGTCAGCTCGTCGCCTTCGCGAAGCCCGGCCTCAAAGGCCGGCGACTCGGGCGCCACGGCGCCTACCTTGGGCACCACCACGCTGGTGCCGACCACAAACAGCGCCCAGTAGGCCACGATCGCCAGCAGAAAGTTGGCCGCCGGGCCTGCCGCCACCACGGCGATACGCTGCCAGACGCTCTTGCGGTTGAAGGCGCGGTGCTGCTCTTCCGGCGCCACCGGCGCCTCGCGCTCGTCGAGCATCTTGACGTAGCCGCCCAGCGGAATCGCCGCCACGGCAAACTCGGTGCCGTGGCGATCCACCCGGGACCACAGCGGCTTGCCGAATCCCACGCTGAAGCGCAGCACCTTGACCCCACAGCGACGTGCCACCCAGAAGTGGCCAAACTCGTGGAAGGTAACCAAAAGCCCCAGCACCACGATGACCGCAAGAATGTTCTGTACCAGACCCATCGACCCTGTCTCCTGCGCGCTTGCTGCGCGATTAAGCCTGCCGCACCCCGGCGTGGCGCTGCAGCTGCCGAACCGCAGCCGCGCGTGCCCGCCGATCGGCGTCGATAATCGCCTCAAGGCTTTCTGCAGCCGCCACCGCCTGGCCATCGAGCACGTCTTCCACCACCCGGCCGATGGCGGCAAACCCCAGCCGGCGATTCAGAAAAGCGTCGACGGCCACTTCGTTGGCAGCGTTGAGTACCGCGGGCGCCGTACCGCCGGCGAGCATGGCCTGGCGCGCCAGCCGCAGGCAGGGAAAGCGCGTCTCGTCCGGACGTTCGAAGTCCAGCCGCGCGACCTGGAAAAGATCAAGCGAGCGTACCCCGGCATCGATGCGCTCGGGCCAGGCCAGGCCGTAGGCAATGGGCGTGCGCATGTCGGGGTTACCCATCTGCGCGATCACCGAGCCGTCGTCGTAGGCCGCCATGGAGTGCACGATACTCTGGGGATGCACCACTACCTGCACCTGGCCCGGCTCGGCGTCGAACAGCCAGCAGGCCTCAATCAGCTCGAGCCCCTTGTTCATCAGCGTGGCGCTGTCCACGGAAATTTTCCGCCCCATGGACCAGTTGGGGTGGGTGCAGGCCTGCTCGGGGGTGACTCGCTCCAGGGCTTCGTGCCCCAGATGGCGAAACGGCCCGCCCGAGGCGGTGAGCAGCAGCTGCGAAACGCCGTGGCGGGAAAGCCCCCCGCGATGCTCGGCGGGTAGACACTGGTAGATGGCGTTATGTTCCGAGTCGATCGGCAGCAGCGTCGCCCCGGATCGCGCCACGGCGTCCATGAACAGCGCCCCGCTCATCACCAGGGCTTCCTTGTTGGCCAGCAGCACGCGCTTGCCCGCCCGAGCCGCGGCCAGCGACGGCAACAGCCCGGCACCGCCGACAATCGCCGCCATGACGGTGTCCGCCGCGCTGTCCCGGGCCACGTCGCAAAGCGCCTCGGCGCCGGCGGCCACCTCCGTCTCCAGGCCGGCGGCGGCGAGCTCGCGGCGCAGCCAGGCGGCGTCCTGCTCGTCGTCGAGCACCGCCACCGCCGGGCCATGTGTCAGGCACTGGGCAAGGAGCGCCTCGCGGGAACGGTGAGCGGTCAGCGCATGCACTCGATAGCGCTCCGGGTGGCGGGCGATCACGTCCAGGGTACTTTGGCCAATGGAGCCCGTGGAACCCAGCACGGTCACCCGGCGAACGGCGGCGTCGGTCATAGCGGCAGCACCTGCAGATACAAAAGCGCAAACGTCGGCACCGCGGCGGTCAGGCTGTCGATACGGTCAAGCACGCCCCCGTGGCCGGGCAGCAGCCGGCTTGAATCCTTGATGCCGCGGTGGCGCTTGAGCATGCTTTCCAGCAGGTCCCCGAGCACCGACACCAGGGTCACAACGGCGGCGATCGCCAGCAGCACGGCGGCGGCGGTGGCCTCCAGCGACTGCCAGGCGGCGAATCCCAGCGCCAACAGCGCCGTGGCGGCCATGCCGCCCGCCACGCCCTCCCAGGTCTTGCCCGGGCTGACGCCGGGGGCGAGCTTGCGCCGGCCAAAGCGCCGGCCGGCGAAGTAGGCGCCGATATCCGCCGCCCATACCAGCAGCAGCACGAACAATAGCCAGACGCCGGAAGGCTCGGTGGCGCGCAGCACGTTGAAACCGACCCAGCACGGCACCAGCACCCATAGGCCCATGGCGAGTCGCCGGGGCGTCGAGCGCCACCGGGAGGTGCCCGCGGGGTAGCGCGACACCCAGTAGAAATTGAGTGCCCAGCCCAGCGTCCCGAGCACCAGCGGCCAGACGGCGTGGGCCGCGCCGGCAAACCACAGCGCCAGCAGCACCCCGGCCAGGCCGGTCACCACCAGCCCGCGCCCGAGCCGCGTGGTCACGCCGGCCAGATTGGCCCACTCGCGGCCGGCCAGCAGGACAATGGCGCCGGCAAACAGCGCAAAGGCGCCACCCTCAAGGCCAAAAAGCCCGGCAAGCGCCAGCGGCGCCAGCCAGGCGGCGGTCATAATGCGCTGTTTAAGCACCCCGAGCCTCTATCTGTTCGTGCGTCTTGCCAAAGCGGCGCTTGCGCCCGGCAAAGTCGTCAAGGGCGGCGTCCAGCGCCTCGGCGCCAAAGTCCGGCCACAAAAGCGGCGCAAAGTACAGCTCGGCGTAGGCCAGCTGCCAAAGCATGAAGTTGGACAGGCGCTGCTCGCCGCTGGTGCGGATGCACAGATCCACCGGCGGCACGCCGGAGTGTCCCATGGCCTGATCCAGGCGCTCGGCGTCCACCTCGGAAGCCTCGATTTCGCCGGCGGCCACCTGCTCGGCCAGGCGCCGGGCGGCGCAGGCGATATCCCACTTGCCGCCGTAGTTGGCAGCAATCACCAGGTGCATCCCGGGGTTGTCCCGGGTCAGCGCCTCGGCCCGCTGGATCTGCTGCTGGATGGCGTGGGAAAAGGCCTCGCGATCGCCCAGAACGGTGAGGCGAACGCCGCGCTCGTGAAGCTTTTTGACCTCGCGCTTGAGCGCCATCAGAAACAGCTCCATCAGCGCGTTGACCTCTGATGTCGGACGCTTCCAGTTTTCGCTGGAGAAGGCGAACAGACTGAGCGTGTCGACGCCGCGCTCGGCGGCGCGCTTGATGACCGCGCGCACCGACTCGACGCCGGCGCGGTGGCCGCGCACGCCGGAAAGGCCGCGCTGCCTGGCCCAGCGGTTGTTGCCGTCCATGATCACGGCCACATGAGAAGGCAGCGGCGGGGCGCCCGACGTCGCGCGGGGCTGGCCGGCGCTGGCCGGACCTGCCTTGTCGACACTTGGCTCATCAGAAAGCGGCGGTGGCGTCATAGCGTCTCGGCCCCGTGATCGTGCATAAAAAAACGGCATGCGGCCGCATGTCATACCTTCATCAGGTCGTCTTCCTTGGAAGCCAGCGCCTTGTCGATTTCGGCGATGTGCTTGTCGGTCAGCTTCTGGATCTCTTCTTCACCCAAGCGCTGGTCGTCCTCGCTGATTTCCTTGTCCTTGAGCCGCGTCTTGAAGCTGTGGTTGGCATCCCTTCGCACGTTACGCACAGCGACCCGCGCGTTTTCCGCCTCGCTGCGCGCCTGCTTGATATAGCCCTTGCGCGTCTCCTCGGTCAGCATCGGCAAGGGCACGCGGATCACGTTGCCGGCGCTGGCGGGGTTGAGCCCCAGATCCGAGGCGATGATGGCCTTCTCGATCTTGGGCACCATGCTGCCCTCCCAGGGGCTCACCGCCAGCGTGCGCGCGTCTTCCACGTTGATGGAAGCCACCTGGTTGAGCGGCACCTCGCCGCCGTAGTAGTCCACGGTGACCGAGTCGAGAAGGCTCGGGTGAGCGCGACCGGTACGGATCTTGTTGAAGTTGGTGTGCAGCACATCCACGCTCTTCTTCATGCGGGCTGCGGCATCTTTCTTGATGTCTTCCATTACGTCTACCCTCTGTTGATCAGCGTGCCTTCCCGGCCCCCGACGACCAGATTCAGCAGGGCCTCGGGCTTGTTCATGTCAAATACCCGCACCGGCATATTATGGTCCCGTACCAGGCAGATAGCGGTCAAATCCATGACGCCGAGCTTCTGCTCCAGGGCGTCATCGTAGCTCAGCTGCTCGTACTTCACCGCATCGGCGTGCTTGACCGGGTCCTTGTCGTAAACGCCGTCGACCTTGGTGGCCTTGACCACGACGTCGGCGTCAACCTCGATAGCCCGCAGGCAGGCGGCGGAGTCGGTGGTGAAAAAGGGGTTGCCGGTACCGGCGGAAAACAGCACGACGTCGCCCGAGGTCAGATAGCGAATCGCCGAACGGCGGTCGTAGTGCTCGACCACGCCGCTCATCTGGATGGCCGACATGACCCGGGAGCGGATATTGGAGCGTTCCAGGGCGTCGCGCATGGCCAGCGCGTTCATCACCGTGGCCAGCATACCCATGTGGTCGCCGGTCACGCGGTCCATCCCGGCTTCGTTAAGCGCCGCGCCGCGGAAGAGGTTGCCACCGCCGATGACGATCCCCACCTGGACGCCGATGCCCACCAGCTGGCCGATTTCCAGCGCCATGCGGTCCAGCACCTTGGGATCAATGCCGAACTCATGATCCCCCATCAGCGCCTCGCCCGACAGCTTGAGCAGAATGCGTCTGTAGCTCGATGGGGTAGCGCTCGACTTCGAGCTCTCGGCCGGTTGCCCGGCGGGAATTAGCGGATCATTCGTCTCGTTGGGCATGGCAAGTCTCCTGCAGCAGGCCTGAACACCGGATGGTATGGCAATGACTCCCCGCCTGGGGAGCAGATACACGAAGGCGTGCGCCGAGACGCACGCCTTGGGCGATGAAACCTCTGACCTTAGGCGCGGCCAGCCTGTTCCATCACTTCCTGGGCAAAGTCGACTTCCTCGACCTCGATGCCTTCACCCACTTCAAAACGGGTAAAGCTGGTGACTTCGCCGCCGGCTTCCTTGACGTACTCGGCCACGGTCTGGTCGGGGTTCTTGACGAAGGCCTGCTCGGTGAGGCTGTTTTCCGCCAGGTATTTCTTGAGACGGCCCTGCACCATTTTTTCGGCGATGTTTTCCGGCTTGCCGGCCATGTCAGGCTGGGCCAGGATGATCGCCTTTTCTTCGTCCAGCTGTTCCTGGGGCATGTCTTCCGGACGCGTCGCTGCGGGATTGATGGCCGCTACGTGCATGGCCACGTCCCGCGCGGCGTCGACGGTGCCGCCCTTGAGCACGGTGAGCACGCCAATGCGGCCGCCGTGCACGTATTCGCCCACGGTGCTGCCCTCACCGGGCTCCACGACCACGGCGCGACGCACGCTGATGTTCTCGCCGATTTTCTGCACCAGCTCTTCGCGGGTCTTTTCCAGATCGCTGTTCATGACCGTGGCCACGTCGTCGCTTTTGGCGGCGAAGAAGGCATCAACGATGGTGTTGGCAAAGGCGGTGAAGTTATCGTCCCGGGCGACGAAGTCGGTCTCCGAGTTGATCTCGACCATCACGCCGTAGCTGCCGTCGTCGGCCACCTTGGTCACCACGGCGCCTTCGGCGGCGGTGCGGTCGGCTTTCTTGGCGGCCTTGAGGCCGGAGTTCTTGCGCAGGTTTTCGATCGCAACGTCGATATCGCCGTCGGCTTCGGTGAGTGCTTTTTTACACTCCATCATGCCAAGGCCGGTGCGCTCGCGCAGTTCCTTGACCTGAGAGGCACTGATAGCTGCCATGAAAATTCACCTCTAATGAATCTGACTGAATGATGAAACGCCAGGGTCAGGGAGCGCATGCTCCCTGACCGGCACCAGGGGCGAGCCGTCTTACTCGGCGGCGGCGCTCTGATCCGCGGCGCCCGGCTCGGCAGCGGGCTCCTCGTCGGTCACTTCGACGAACTCGTCCGGGTCCCCTTCCTTGGCGCTGGCGCAGGCATCGGCCATGGCCGTGACGTAGATCTGGATGGCGCGGATGGAGTCATCGTTGCCCGGGATCACGTAGTCGACACCGTCGGGGTTGGAGTTGGTGTCCACCACGCCGATGACCGGGATGCCCAGCTTGTTGGCCTCGTTGATGGCCAGGCGCTCGTGGTCCACGTCGACCACAAACAGCGCGTCCGGCAGGCCGTTCATGTGCTTGATGCCGCCGATGGAGCGCTCGAGCTTGTCCTGTTCGCGGGTGGCCATTAGCACTTCTTTCTTGACCAGCTTGTCAAAAGTGCCGTCTTCGCGCATGGCCTCCAGATCGTGCAGGCGCTTGATGGACTGACGGATCGTCTTGAAGTTGGTCAGCATGCCGCCGAGCCAGCGGTGGTTGACGAACGGCTGGCCCACGCGGGTGGCTTCTTCCTTGATGATCTTGCTGGCGCTGCGCTTGGTGCCCACAAACAGGATCTTGTTGTTGGCCGCGGCCATTTTGGCCACCACGTCGATCGCTTCGTTCAGCGCCGGCAGCGTGTGCTCAAGGTTGATGATATGAATCTTGTTGCGTGCACCGAAGATGTACCGACCCATCTTCGGGTTCCAGTAACGGGTCTGGTGGCCGAAGTGGGCGCCTGCCTTGAGCAGGTCACGCATGTTGACATGTGCCATGGTAAAACTCCTGAAACTCGGGTTAGGCCTCCACGCACCCCATGGATCCGACCGGTGACGCCGCGCGGCGCTCAGCCGGCACCCGGGACCATGTGCCGGTGCATGTGTGTTTTCAAGGCTTGCGGTTAATGTAGTGATGGTAGCCGCGCACGGCAAAGCTTACCGCTGCGCTTCTCTCCAGGCGCCATCGACCGGGCATGGCCATTCCCAGGAAGGCCCGCCGGCAGGCGGAAGATTGCAGGAAAGCGCGCGGCTTTATACCATAGTTCCCCGTCAAGATGAAGTCGCTGCGCCTTTGCAATCCGGCTGGCAAGGCATGGTTTACCATACGCCAGGCCCCGGGCAGCACGCGGCCCCCGCCGTTTTTCACCTTGCTTTTTCCACCCTTGAAGCGATCGAGTGTCCATGAACGTTCCGATTAAAACGCCCGCCGAAATCGACAAGATGCGCGAAGCCGGCCGCCAGGCCGCCAGCGTGATTGAAATGATCACCCCCCACGTCAAGGCGGGCACCAGCACCGGGGAAGTCGACCGGCTGTGCCACGCCTATATCGTCGACGAGCTGGGCTCCACCCCGGCGCCGCTGAACTACCACGGCTTTCCCAAGGCGACGTGCACCTCGATCAACCACGTGGTCTGCCACGGCATCCCCGATGACGCCAAAAAGCTCAAGAAAGGCGACATCATGAACCTCGACATCACCGTCAAGACCCGTGACGGCTACCACGGGGACTCAAGCGTCATGTTCATCGTCGGCGAGTCGATCCAGGGCGAACGCCTGAGCCGCGTGACCCAGGAATGCCTGTATAAAAGCATGGCGGCGATCAGGCCGGGCGTGCGCCTGTCCGAGCTGGCGCGAGTTATCCAGGACCACGCCGAAGAGCACGGCTACTCGGTGGTGCGCGATTTCTGCGGCCACGGTATCGGCGCGGGCTTTCACGAGGAGCCGCAGTTTCTCCACTACGACGGCTACGCCCCGGAAGCCGACATCGAGCTGGCCGCGGGCATGTGCTTTACCATCGAGCCCATGATCAACGTCGGCAGCTACAAGACCAAGGTGCTGCGCGACGGCTGGACGGCCGTGACCCGGGATCGCAGCCTGTCCGCCCAGTGGGAACATACCCTGCTGGTCACCGACACCGGCGTGGAAGTGCTCACCGCGCGCAGCGACGAAGACCTGAGCTTTCTCGAGCGCTGATGCTACTCCACCATTACCGCTTCGTGCCGGACACCACCCTGCTCGACCTTGACACCTTTCGCGCCGAGCTTGCCGGCTCGCGCTCGCCGGTGGCGCCGTTCAAGGCGGCGCTGGAATCCCTGCAGGAACGGCTCGACGCGCGGTTTCGCGCGGGTGCCGACATCCGCGACCTGGTGCGCGGCCGCGCCTGGCACCTCGATCGGCTGCTGGCGATCGCCTGGGAGCAGCACGCCTGGCCCGACGACGGCATTGCCCTGCTCGCCGTGGGCGGCTTTGGCCGCGGCGAGCTGCATCCGCATTCCGATATCGACCTGATGGTGCTGCTCGAAGACGAGGACGATCGTCCCTACCGCGAGCCGCTCACCGAGTTCATCACCTTTTTATGGGATATCGGCCTGGAGATCGGCCACAGCGTGCGCTCGCTTGCCGACTGCGAGCGCGAAGCCGAAGCCGACGTCACGGTGATGACCAATCTGCTGGAAACGCGCCTGATCAAGGGCCCCGGGCGTCTTCGCGATGCCATGCGCGAGCGCCTTGACACCGAGCGCCTGTGGCCGGCGGATCGTTTTTTCGCCGCCAAGCGCGACGAGCAGATCGCCCGCCACCAGCGCTACAACAACTCCGAGTACCATCTCGAGCCCAACATCAAAAGCTCCCCCGGGGGGCTTCGCGACATCCAGATGATCGGCTGGGTGGCCAAACGCCACTTTGCTACCGAATACTACGCCGACATCGTCGCCAAGGGCTTCATGAACGACGCCGAGCTGCGCATTGTCAGCCAAGGGCAGGCCTTTTTGTGGCAGGTACGCTACGCCCTGCACATGCTCGCCGGGCGCGCCGAAGACCGCCTGCTGTTTGACCACCAGCGCCGCATCGCCGAGCTTTTTGGCTTCAAGGACACCGCCGAGCGCCTGGCCGTCGAACAGTTCATGAAGCGCTACTATCGCCACGTGACGGCGCTTGCCGGGCTCAACGACATGCTGCTGCAGCACTTTGACGAAGTCATCCTGCGCGGCGAGCAGTCCCTGGCGACGGTCACGCTCAACGCGCGCTTCGAAACCCGGGGCGGCTATATCCAGGCGCGCTCGCGAAGCCTGTTTCGCGAGCACCCCGAGGCGCTTCTGGAACTCTTCCTGCTCATGGCCGAGCACCCCGAGATCGAAGGCGTGCGCGCCGATACCATCCGCCTGATCCGCGACCACCGCCACCTGATCGACGACAGCTACCGCGACGACCCCGAGCACCAGCGGCTGTTCATGGCGCTTCTGCGCTCGTCGGGCAACGTCCCGCGCCAGCTACGGCGAATGAACCGCTACGGCATTCTGGGCAAGTACCTGCCCGACTTCGGCCGGGCAGTGGGGCTGATGCAGCACGACCTCTTCCACCTCTACACCGTCGACGCCCACACGCTGAAGCTGCTCAAGCTGTTGCACCGCTTTCGCAAGCCCGACGCCCGGACGAACTTTGCCGTAGCCGCCGAGCTGATGCCCAGGCTGCCCAGGCTCGACGTTTTGTGGATCGTCGGGCTTTTTCACGACATCGGCAAGGGCCGCGGCGGCGATCACTCGATCATCGGCGCCCGGGACGTGGAAGCCTTCTGCCAGCGCCATCGGCTGTCCACCCACGACACTCGCCTGGCCAGCTGGCTGGTCGAGCATCACCTGCTGATGTCGATGACCGCGCAGAAACGCGACATCACCGATCCCGACGTCATCCGCGACTTCGCCCTCAAGGTGCAAAACGAAACCCGGCTGGACTATCTTTACGTGCTCACCGTGGCCGACATCAACGCCACCAACCCGTCGCTGTGGAACGGCTGGCGGGCCACGCTCTTGCGCCAGCTCCACGCCGAAACCAAGCGCGCCCTGCGCCGGGGACTGCACAATCCGCCGGACCGCGACGACTGGGTGCGCGAAACCCGGGGCGAAGCCCGCGCGCTGCTCCACGACGCCGGCATCGACGACGTGGACATCGACCCGCTGTGGGATTCGCTGGGCGAAGACTATTTTCTCCAGTACGCCCCCGCCGAGATCAGCTGGCAGACCCGGGGCATCCTTGCCCACCGGGAAGCGCACCTGCCGCTGGTGCTGATCAGCGCCCCCGAGGACACCGCCGAAGGCGGCACCCAGGTGTTCATCCACACCCGCTCGGTAGACGATCTCTTCGCCGCCACCGCGGCGGCCATGGAGCAGCTGGGGCTGTCGATCCACGATGCGCGCATCGCCACCTCGCGCAACGACTGGACGCTCAATACCTTCATCGTGCTGGATAACCAGCATCAGGCCATCCGCGACGGCGAGCGCATCGAAGAAATGCGCCGCCACCTGGTCGAAGAGCTCGACGACCCGGACGACTATCCGCGCATCGTCACCCGGCACACGCCGCGCAAACTCAAGCACTTCAAGGTGCCCACCAGCGTGCTCATCGAGCAGGATCCGGCCAACGAGCGCACCCTGCTGGAGCTCACCGCCCCGGACCGCCCCGGCCTCTTGGCCCGGGTGGGGCGTATCTTCATGGAGCAGGACATTGCCCTTTCCGCCGCCAAGATCGCCACCCTGGGCGAGCGCGTGGAGGACGTATTCTTCATCACCACCAAGGCCGGCGAGCCGCTCACCAACCCGGAACGTCAGAATCAGCTGCGCGAGCGTCTGATCGAAGTGCTGGACGTATAGCCTGCCACCCCGGCCCTTGACGATCTGCATGGAGGACACCACACATGCACAGCTTTGCTCTCGGCATCGGCACCCAGAACACCCGGGGCGACTGGCTGGAGGTCTACTACCCGGCACCGCTCGTGCACCCCGACGACGGCCTGGCCGCCGCGGTTCAAACGGCGCTTGAAGCACCGGCGGGCTCCGCGGCCGTGAGCTTTCTGCCCGAGGACTGCGCGGCCCTGGCCGACGCGCTTCAGAGCGCAGGCCACCCCGAACAGGCCGAGCTTGCCGAGGCGCTGAGCCACAGCCGGCGCCCGCTGGTGGCGATGCTGCTGGATAGCGACCGGCCGCCGCAGACGACCCCCGAGGTCTACCTCAAGCTGCATCTGCTGTCCCATCGGCTGGTCAAGCCCCACGGCGTTGACCTGACCGGCATGTTCGGCCTGTTGCGCAACGTGGCCTGGACCAGCGAAGGCGCCATCGACGTCGACGAGCTGCCCGCCCGCCGGCTGAAGGCCCGCCTCGAGGGCCGCCCCCTGAGCGTGGCAAGCGTGGACAAGTTTCCCCGCATGGCCGACTACGTGGTGCCCGAAGGCGTGCGCATCGGCGACGCGGCCAGGGTTCGTCTCGGTGCCTACCTGGGCGAAGGCACCACGGTCATGCACGAAGGGTTTGTCAACTTCAACGCCGGAAGCGAAGGCCCGGGCATGATCGAAGGTCGCGTCTCCGCCGGCGTCATCGTGGGTCGGGGCTCGGATCTGGGCGGCGGCAGCTCGACCATGGGCACGCTCTCCGGCGGCGGCAGCCTGACCATCCGGGTGGGCGAAGACTGCCTGATCGGCGCCAACGCCGGCGTCGGCATTCCCCTTGGCGATCGCTGCACCGTCGAAGCCGGCCTCTACGTGACCGCCGGCACCAGGGTCACGCTGATCGACGCCGACGGCAATGAGGCCGGCATCGTCACTGCCCGGGAGCTCGCCGGCCAGAGCGACCTGCTGCTGCGCCGTCACTCCCGAACCGGACGCATCGAATGCCTGACCAACCAGAGCGCCGCGGCGCTGAACGAGGCGCTGCATGTCCACAACTGATCCGGCCGGCCTGTCGCCGACGCTCAGGCTGGCCTTTGAGCTGATACGCCGGCCCTCGGTCACCCCCGACGACGAAGGCTGCCAGGCCGTGCTGATTGAGCGTTTGGAAGCGCTGGACTTCCAGGTGGAGCGCCTGCCCTTCGGCGACGTCGATAACTTCTGGGCGGTGCGCGGCCACCACGGCCCGGTACTGGCCTTTGCCGGGCACACCGACGTCGTGCCCAGCGGCCCGGAAAACGCTTGGGAACACCCCCCGTTCGCGCCCTGCATTGACGCCGACCGCATGCTCTGCGGGCGCGGCGCGGCGGACATGAAAGGCAGCCTTGCCGCCATGGTCACCGCCGTCGAGCGCTTTGTCGCTGCGCATCCGGACCATGACGGGCGCATCGCCTTTCTGATCACCTCCGACGAGGAAGGCCCCGCCATTGACGGCACCCGCGCCGTGGTCGAGCAGCTGCGCGAACGCCACGAGCGGCTGGACTACTGCCTTGTCGGCGAGCCCTCGTCCACCGCGCGGCCGGGGGATGTGATCAAGAACGGCCGGCGCGGCTCGCTGGGCGGCACGCTGCGGGTCAAGGGCATTCAGGGCCACGTGGCCTACCCGCACCTGGCACAAAATCCCATTCATCAGGCCATGCCGGCGCTGGATGCGCTGGCCCGGGAGCGCTGGGACGGCGGCAACGACTTCTTTCCCGCCACCAGCTTCCAGCTCTCCGGCCTGCGCGCGGGCACCGGCGCCACCAACGTCATTCCCGGCGAGCTTGAGGCGATATTCAACTTTCGCTTCTCCACGGAAATCGCCCAGGAAACGCTTCGAGCGCGTACCGAGGCGCTGCTCGACGCCCACGGGCTGACCTACGAGCTGGACTGGGCGCTCAACGGCAACCCCTTTCTCACCGCCGAAGGCGCGCTGGTAGACGCCACCGTCAAGGGCATCGCAGCCGTGACCGGCGAGCGTCCGCGGCTTTCCACCTCCGGCGGCACCTCGGACGGGCGCTTCATCGCGACTCTGGGCGCCCAGGTCGTCGAGCTCGGCCCGCCCAACGCCACCATCCACAAGATCAACGAGCGCGTCCGCGTCGCCGACCTGGAAACGCTCAAGGATATCTACACGGCCATCCTCGAAGCGCTTTTCGTACCCGACCAAGCGGCCGAATAACAGGGTAGAAGCATAGGTATCTCCGAAGGCAAGCCCTGTTAAGGCGTTAAGCTCAAGTCTGGAGTATGGGAAGAGGCAGGAAAGGTGGCGTATGCTGTTGACAGATCACGCCCAGGATCTCAACCAACAAGAGTGGATACGCCATGTCCGAAGCAGCCTCTGGCGCCGCCCTATACCCACTGCAGCTGGATGTGGTCTCGGTGCAGTCTCAAGTGGTGTATGGCCGGGTGGGTAACAACATTGCGGTTCCGACCCTGGAGGCGCTGGCATTGACGGTAGCCGCTGTGCCCACCGTGATATTCAGCAATACACCGCACTACCGGACGATGCACGGCGGCGCGTTGCCCATCGAGTGGTTCGCTGGCTATTTGCAGGATCTTTCAGCGCGCGGAGCCTTGCATGCGCTTCGTACCATTCTCGTGGGCTATCTTGGCAACCCGGCACAGGCTCAAGCCCTGGCCCGCTGGATACGGTCCTTGCTGAAACAATATGCACAGCCGGGCATCGTGATCGACCCGGTGATCGGCGATCACGATCACGGTATCTATGTCGATCCCGGCCTGATCGACGTCTACCGTAGCGCTCTGCTGCCTCTGGCTGACGGGATAACGCCGAATGGCTTTGAGCTGGCGCACCTGACCGGGCTGGCGGTGAACGACGTTGACAGCATCATTATCGCTGCCCGCACGTTGCTGACGGGGCGCACGCAATGGGTCGCAGTAACCAGCACGGCGCCCGATACTCGAGCTGGCAATGAAGTGCAGGTGGTGCTCGTGACCCGAACACAAGTCGAGGTTATTGCACACCCGTTTATTCAAGCCGCCCCCAAGGGCATTGGCGATCTTTTCTGCGCCACCCTGACCGGGCACTGGACCAGGGGAGCCAGCCTGTCCCAAGCCACTGCTCAAGCGTGCCGCCAGGTCATGCGCGCATTGCGTCAGACAAAAAGGATGCAAGGTGCCGAACTGTGGCTACCGCCGAAGGCAAACGGCCACCGCAACGACGAGGAGCAGAGACGCGAATACATACGCCAATTTACCTATCCGCTCGAATCCGGCAATACCACGTAAACCCCATAGCGCCCCCCTAATGCGGCCTTACACCCGCCAGGCTGTTTCCTTCGTCCACGGCAGCGGCGCCCCCTATGGGGCGAAAAGGGCAAAGAATACCAATACCTGAATGCCAGCGGCGATGTTGCGGTCATCCGCCCGGGGCGCGCCGGCTGAATCAACCCCTGCTTTTTAGAACGCAAAACCCCGCCGAAGCGGGGTTTAGATGCTGGAGCCTGCTTTTGGCCGTAACCGTGGCAGGCGCTATTCGATGATGCTGACGTCGTCGGCCTGCAGACCGCGTTCGTTGCGAATCACCTGATAGCGGACCACCTGGCCCTCATGCAGCATGCGCGGGCCGCGCCCGCGGATGGCGCGGAAATGGACGAAAACGTCCTCGCCGCTGTCGCGGGTGATAAAGCCGTAGCCCTTGTTGGTGTTGAACCACTTGACGTCGCCTTCTTCGCGCCCGTCGTCGGGGTCGATGACGTTGTCTTCGTGGTCGACCTCCTCCTCTTCAACCGGCTCGGGGGCCGGGCTCGCGGCCTCCTTTACCGGAGCAGCAGGCGCCCGAACGACCATGGGCGGCGCCAGCGCGGCGGCGGTAACGGTGCCCACGCAGAGCAGCACAAAACAGCCCAGCGCCGTGGCAAAATACACGCCGGCACCGCCCACCAGGGCAAGCTCGGCAACCCACTCATTGATGAGCGGCGCGCTGACCAGCTGAAAAATGCCCGTCAGCAAAAACGGCGCCGGCGCGGCCAGTAACAGGCTGATGAGAATACAGCGCAACACGACTTTTGGTTTCATGAATATAAAAAGCTCGCTTGTTGTATAGATGACAAAGGATGGACACTACGTCGTCCCGACACGCGGCACTGGCCGCCTTGCACGGCGGCCAGTGCCGTTTCTCGACCGGCGGCGTGGAGGCGCCGCCGACCATACTTTACAAGACGGCGATGTTATCATGCCTCACGCACTGTCGCCTGCCGACCCGGCGCGCCTCAGTCGCGGAACACGCGCACGCCCAGCGCCTTGAGCGTCGAGGTTTCGGGGATCGCCGGATGCACCGGGTGGTCGGCTGCCTGATGGCCCTGGAAGATCACCTGTCCATGGCGATCCTGGTGGCGCGCCGCGCCGCGCACCACGTCCATCAGCCGCTCCGGCGCCAGGTGCATCGACGACGAGGCCGTCAGCAGCAGCCCGTCCCGACCCAGCAGGCGCATGGCTTCGCGGTTGAAGCGGCCGTAGGCGCGTTCGCCGCTGTTGCTGTCCCGGCGCTTTCTGATCAGCGCCGGCGGGTCGAGCACCACCACGTCGAACCGCTCGCCGTCGGCCTTGAGCGCGGCCAGCGCCTCCAGGGCATCGCCCTCGCCGATGGCGACCTGCTCGTGCACGCCGTTGAGCTCGGCGTTATGCGCCGCCTGCTCCAGGGCGTCGCCCGAGGCATCCACGCACAGAACCTCTGAAGCACCGCTGGCGGCGGCCTGTACGCCAAAGCCGCCCGCGCCGCTGAACAGGTCGAGCACGCGCTTGCCGGCCACGTGGCGGTTCAGCCAGGCGCGGCTGTCGCGGTGGCCGAACCGCCAGCCGGTGTAGTCACCGTCGAGCACCGGCACCGCAAAGCGCACGCCGTTCTCCTCGATCAGCACCTCCTCGGGCAGCGTGCCGCTGACGACTTCCACCCGTTCGGCAAGCCCTTCCTGGCGACGCTCGCCGGTATCGTTGCGAAACACGATGGCGGCGGGCTTGATGACCTTTTCCAGGGCATCGACAATCGCCTCGCCGAGCACCTCCATACCGGCGGTGTTGAGCTGCACCACGACGACGTCGCTGAAGCGATCGACCACCAGCCCCGGCAGCAGGTCGCCTTCGGCGTGAACCAGGCGATAAAAAGGGCCGCTATACAGCCGTTCGCGCAGCGAAAGCGCCTGCTTGAAACGGTGGACAAACAGCGAGCGGTCCACTTTCATCGCCGGATCCCGGGACATTACCCGGGCACAGATCAGCGAGCCGGGGTTGACGTACCCAACGCCCAGGGCGCGGCCGTTGGACGCCTCGACTCGGGCCAGCTCGCCGGCCTGAAAGGCCTTGAGCGGCGTCTCCCGGGTGTCCACTTCGTTGGAATAGATCCACAGGTGCCCCGCCTTCAGGCGGCGGTCGGCGTTTTTCTTGAGTCGCAGAGGTTGGCTCACGGATGTCTCCCGAACTGAGGTGATCGAGCCTAGCGCTGGCAGACGGGGCAGTAGACGCTTGCCCGCTGGCCCAACGCCACGCGTTTGAGCAGGGCGCCGCAGCGCCGGCAGGGCTTGCCCTCGCGGCCGTAGACGTTGAGCCGCTGGGCAAAGTAGCCCGGCTCGCCCTGGCCGCTGACGAAATCGCGCAGGGTGGTACCGCCCTGGGTAATGGCCGCGGCCAGCACCTCCCGGGCGGCGGCCGCCAGGCGATCAAAGCGCACCCGGGCAATGCGCGAGGCGGCCCGGCGCGGGTCGATCCCGGCGATGAACAGCGCCTCGGCGGCGTAGATATTGCCCACGCCCACCACCACGCGGTTGTCCATCAAAAACGGCTTGACCGCCATGCGCCTGCCCCGGGAAAGCCGATAAAGCCGCTCGCCGGTAAAAGCGTCCGAGAGCGGCTCCGGGCCCAGGTGCGAAAGGCGCGAGTCGCGGGCCGCGTCGGCCTGCAGCCAGTCGACAAAGCCGAAGCGGCGCGGATCGTGATAGCGCAGCACTCGGCCGCTTTCCAGCACCAGATCGATGTGGTCGTGCTTTTTCGGCGCCTCGCCCACCCGGGCAATGCGCAAACTCCCCGACATCCCCAGATGCCACAGCAGCGTGCCCGGGGCATTCTCCAGCGGCAGCAGCAGATACTTGGCTCGCCGTCGCGGCGTGCCCAGGCGGGCCCCTGTCAGCCGGTCGGGCAAATCCGCGGGCACCGGCACGCGCAGGCGCGTATGGCGCAGGCGCACCTCGGTGATTTCCTGATCCGCGATAAAGGGGGTAATACCGCGGCGGGTGGTTTCCACTTCGGGCAGCTCGGGCATGGCGTCAGGCCGACACGACGGTGATGGATGGCAAGGCGGCAGGCATACAAAAACCCGGCGCGAAGCCGGGTTTTGTCACAGGCCTTCGCCTGCGGAGAAAGCCGATCAAAAACGCTTACTTGATCTTGGCTTCCCGATAGATCACGTGCTTGCGTACCACCGGATCGTACTTCTTGAACTCGAACTTGTCGGGGGTGTTCCGCTTGTTCTTGTCGGTGGTGTAGAAATGGCCGGTACCGGCGCTGGATACCAGCTTGATCTTGTCGCGCATGGTGCAACTCTCCCAAAAATTCAACACGTCTGGCCGGAAAGGGCCGACCCCCCGGATTACAGGCGTATCAGAACGATTCGCCACGCTTGCGCAGGTCGGCAAGTACGCTGTCGATACCCTTCTTGTCGATGATGCGCATGCCCTTGGAGGAAACGCGCAGCTTGACGAAGCGATTTTCCGACTCGACCCAGAAGCGGTGCGTATGCAGGTTGGGCGCGAAGCGACGGCGCGTCCTGCGCTGGGAGTGAGAAACGTTGTTACCGTATACCGGGCGCTTGCCGGTAACTTGACAAATATTGGACATGAGAGTCTCCAACCGCTTGGCGAGTGGTGCAAAACCGTTTTCAAAAACGTCGGGCAGACCGGAGCAGGGCGGCAGCCGGCGCTTGATCGCCTCGACTTTCCCAGGCCCGCTATTCAACCCAAGTTCTGTTTAACCTAGGCGCTGTTCAGCCTAAGTACATTTAGCCTAAGTACAAAGGGGGCACTTTATACCAGAGATAGCCGGCCCCGGCAAGGAAAACCGCGCTTTCCCGGCGGCGGTCGCGAGCCTGATGCTACATCCAGCCGCGCTCGGCAAACGATACCACCTCGCCGTCGCCTACCACAAAATGGTCGAGCACGCGGATGTCCAGAAGCTCCAGCGCGTCCTTCAGCCGCCGGGTAATGCGCCGGTCGGCGTCGCTTGGCTCGGCCACTCCCGAGGGGTGGTTGTGCGCGAGTATCAGCGCCCCGGCGCCAAGCTCCAGCGCTCGCCTGGCCACCTCGCGCGGATACACCGAGGCGCTGTCCAGGGTGCCGCGAAACAGCGACTCGTAGCGGATAATGCGGTGCTGAGTGTCGAGAAACAGCGCGGCAAACTCTTCATGACCCAGATGGCGCAGCTGCGAAGTCAAATAATGGCGCACCAGCGCCGGCGACGTCAGCGCGTTGCCCCGGGCCAGCTGGCTTGCCAGGTGGCGGCGCGACAGCTCGAGCGTCGCCTGCAGCTGGGCGTAGGTGGCACTGCCCAGGCCCTTGACCGCACAAAACGCCTGCTGGTCGGCCTCGAGCAGCGGCCGCAGTCCGCCAAACCCGGACAGCAGGTCCCGGGCCAGGTCCACCGCCGAACGCCCGGGCACGCCCACCCGCAAGAAGATCGCCAGCAGCTCGGCGTCCGAGAGCGCTTCGGCGCCCAGGTTCAACAGTTTTTCCCGCGGCCGCTCGCCTTCCGGCCAGTGATTGATCCCCATGCCCTCTCCCCCGCCTTTTTCTCCCTGGCAGCGCCCCGGGAATGCCCCGCGTCGCCCTTGCGCTCAGCATGCCAAAGCGGCGACGCAAATGGTATGGTAGCCCCCTCGAAAGACAAAGGTGTACTCCTGCCATGGCTGCTTTGACCCTGTCGGGCAAGCGGGTGCTGCTGGGCGTCAGCGCCGGCGTTGCCGCCTATAAAAGCGCGCTGATCACGCGCCTGCTCAAACAGGCCGGCGCCGAGGTGCGCGTGGTCCTGACCGCCGGCGCCGAGGCGTTCATCACGCCGCTGACGCTGCAGGCGCTATCCGGCGAGGCGGTGCGCACCTCTCTGCTCGACCCCGACGCCGAGGCCGGCATGGGCCATATCGAGCTTGCCCGCTGGGCCGACGTCCTGCTGATTGCGCCCGCTACCGCCGATCTGATGGCGCGGCTCGCCCAGGGCTTCGCCGACGACCTGCTCACCACCCTGTGCCTGGCAAGCGATGCCCCCCGGCTGATCGCCCCGGCGATGAACCAGGCCATGTGGCGAAGCCCCGCTACCCGGCGCAACGCCGCCACGCTTGCCGCGGACGGCTGGCTGCAAATAGGCCCCGACGCCGGCGACCAGGCCTGCGGCGACACTGGCCTTGGGCGCATGAGCGAGCCCGAAGCCATCGTTGCCGCCGTGGAAGACCGTCTGGCATCGCCCCTGCAGACCCAGGACGCTACCGTGCGCCCCGGCAGCGCCAGGCATGTCGTCATTACCGCCGGCCCTACCCGGGAAGCCATCGACCCGGTGCGCTACCTGTCCAACCACAGCTCGGGAAAAATGGGCTTTGCGCTGGCCGCCGCCGCGCTTGACCAGGGTGCCAGGGTGACGCTGGTCAGCGGTCCGGTGGCGCTTGCCACGCCGCCGGGGGCCCAACGCATCGACGTCGTCTCCGCCGCCGACATGCACCGGGAAGCCCTGCGGCTGGCCCCCGAGGCCGACGTCTTCATCGGCTGCGCGGCGGTATCCGACTACCGCGCCGCCGAGGCCGCCGAGCACAAGCTCAAGAAAACCGCAGGCGGCGCCCCTCTGACGCTCTCACTGGTTAAGAATCCCGATATCATCGCCGACGTTGCGGGGCTTACGCCCGCGCGGCGCCCCTCGGTAGTGACCGGCTTTGCCGCCGAGACTCGGGAGGTCAGGCGCTACGCCGAAGACAAGCTCGCGCGCAAGGCGCTGGACATGATCGTGGCCAACGACGTCTCCGCCGAGGGGCTGGGCTTTGGCAGCGATGACAACGCCGCCTGGCTTTTATGGCGCACGCCTTCGGGAAGCGCCTCTGACCATCAACCGCCCCAACCCAAGACCCAGCTGGCCCGGGTCGTGATTCAGCGTGCCCTTGCGCTGCTCCCCGGCCGGCCAGAGACCCGGGAGACTTCATGACCACTGCCCCTCGCCCGCGCCTGGAATGCCGGCTGCTCGACGAGCGCCTGCGCGACTACATGCCCGCCTACGCCACCGCAGGCTCGGCCGGCATGGACCTGCGCGCCCTGCTGGACGCCCCGCTGACCCTCAAGCCCGGCGACTGCGAGCTGGTTCATACCGGCCTTGCCATTCACCTTCGCGACCCGGGGCTTACCGGCATGATCCTGCCCCGCTCGGGGCTTGGCCACAAGCACGGCATTGTGCTTGGCAACCTGGTGGGGCTGATCGACGCCGACTACCAGGGCGAGCTGATGATCTCGGTGTGGAACCGCGGTCAGCGCGCTTTTATCGTCGAGCCGTTCGAGCGCCTGGCCCAGTACGTGATCGTCCCCGTGGTCCAGGCCGAGCTCGACGTCGTGGACGACTTTACTCCCAGCGAACGCGGCGCCGGCGGCTTTGGCAGCACCGGCGCACGCTAGTCCCCGAGCGCCGCCGTGCTGTTTAGCCTCTGACGCCTTTACACCCCGTTTTCCACCAGAGACGACCATGACCCACCCCACCCTGAACGCTTCCATTTTTCGCGCCTACGATATCCGCGGCATCGTCGACGATACCCTGACCGATGAGGGGGTGGCGCTGATCGGCCACGCCATCGGCAGCGAAGCCGGCGCCCGAGGCGAGACCACCGTGGTCGTCGCCCGGGACGGCCGCCTCTCCGGGGAGCGCATGCAGGCCGCGCTGATTCGCGGGCTGACCGCCGCCGGGCAGGACGTAGTGGATATCGGCATGGTGCCCACCCCGGTGCTCTACTTTGCTACCCACGTGCTCGACGGCACCGCCTCCGGGGTCATGGTCACCGGCAGCCACAATCCGTCGAACTACAACGGCTTCAAGATCGTGCTCGGCGGCGAAACCCTCTCCGGCGAAGCCATCACCGCGCTATACCGGCGCCTTGTCGACGGCGATCTTGCCCACGGCGAAGGCCGAGTGAGCGAAGACGACCTGCGCGAGGCCTACCTTTCCCGCATCGTCGACGATATCGACGTCAAGCGCCCGCTCAAGGCCGTGGTGGACTGCGGCAACGGCGTGGCCGGCGAACTCGGCCCCGAGCTGATGCGACGGGTGGGGGTGGACACCGTGCCGCTGTTCGACGACATCGACGGCACCTTTCCCCACCACCACCCGGACCCGGGCAAGCCGGAAAATCTCAAGGACCTGATCGCCAAGGTAAAAGAGACCGGCGCCGACATCGGGCTTGCCTTTGACGGCGACGGCGACCGCCTGGGCGTCGTCACTCCGAGCGGCCAGCTGATCTACCCCGACCACCTGCTCATGGCCTTTGCCGCCGACATGCTCGAGCGCAACCCCGGCGCCAAAGTCATCTTTGACGTCAAGTGCACCGGCAACCTCACCGGCGTTATCGAGCGCGCCGGCGGCGAGCCGGAAATGTGGCGCACCGGGCACTCGCTGATCAAGGCGCGGATGAAGGAAACCGGGGCGGCGCTCGCCGGCGAAATGAGCGGCCACGTGTTTTTCCAGGAGCGCTGGTACGGCTTTGACGACGGCCTCTACGCCGCCGCCCGACTGGCGGAAATACTCGCCGGCCAGGAGGCCGATGCCGACACCTTTTTTGCCGGCTTTCCGCTGGACGTGGGCACCCCGGAAATCAACATCGAGGTCACCGACGACACCAAGTTCGCCCTGGTCGACAAGCTTGCCCGGGAGGGCGACTTCGGCGAAGGTATCAAGACCACCCTCGACGGCATTCGCGTAGACTACCCGGACGGCTGGGGGCTGTGCCGCGCCTCGAACACCACGCCGGTGCTGGTACTGCGCTTCGAGGGCCAGACCGAGGCGGCCCTTGAGCGCATCCAGGGGCAGTTCGAAGCCGCGCTGCGGGCGCTCGACTCAACGCTCGTCCTGCCCGCCAGCCGCTAGCACCGTCACCCCCAGCAAGAGAACACAGATGAACGCAGCCAGCCACGATCCCCAGGTCGTCGTCGAAGTGCTATCCGAGGCGCTTCCCTATATCCAGCAGTTTTCCGGCAAGACCGTGGTCGTCAAGTACGGCGGCAACGCCATGACCGAAGACCATCTGATCGACTCCTTCGCCCGCAATATCGTGCTGATGAAGGAAGTCGGCATCAATCCGGTAGTGGTTCACGGCGGCGGGCCGCAGATCGGCGAGCTTTTGGGCAAGCTCAACATCGAGTCGCGCTTTATCAACGGCATGCGCGTCACCGACGATGAAACCATGGACGTGGTCGAGATGGTACTCGGCGGGCTGGTCAACAAGAGCATCGTCAACCTGATCAACCAGTGCGGCGGCAAGGCCATCGGCTTGACCGGCAAGGACGGCGCCCAGATCCGCGCCAGCCAGCTCCAGGTCAGAGCCAGGGAGCCCGAACACAAGACCTCGGAAATCATCGACATCGGCCACGTCGGCGAGGTGGCGTCGATCTCCACCGACCTGATCGAAATGCTTGCCGCCCGGGACTTCATCCCGGTCATCGCCCCTATCGGCGTTGACGACAGCGGCAAGAGCTACAACATCAACGCCGACCTGGTGGCCGGCAAGGTGGCCGAGGCGCTGGCCGCCGAAAAGCTGATGCTGCTGACCAACGTCGCGGGACTGCTGAACGCCGATGGCGAAGTGATGACCGGCCTTTCCACAGAGCAGGTGGACGCGCTGATTGCCGACGGCACCATCCACGGCGGCATGCTGCCCAAGATTCGCTGCGCGCTGAACGCGGTCAAGGGCGGCGTGCAAAGCGCGCACATCATCGACGGCCGCGTGCCCCATGCGGTACTGCTGGAAATCTTCACCAATGCCGGGGTGGGGACGCTGATCACCGATACCGATTAAAAGCCGGAGAGGGCATGAGCATGAGCGGGAAACCCAGGCCAAATCGCCACGAACAAATCCTTCAGGCGCTCGCCCAGATGCTCGAAGACGACCGCGGCCAGCGCATCACCATTGCAGCGCTGGCCCGGCAGGTGGGCGTATCGGAAGCCGCGCTGTATCGCCACTTCCCCAGCAAGGCGCGCATGTACGAAGGCCTGATCGACTTTATCGAGCAGAGCCTTTTTACCCGGGTCACCCGGATCAGCGCCGAGGTGCCCGACGCCGAGGGCCGCTGCGGCGCCATTGTCTCGCTGCTGCTGGGCTTTGCGGAAAAGAACCCCGGGCTTGCCCGGGTCATGGGAGGCGATGCGCTGACCGGTGAAACCGCCCGGCTGCGCCTGCGCATCCACCAGCTGTTCGAACGCCTCGAGCTTGCGCTCAAGCAGGTGCTGCGCGAGGCCGAGCTTAGCGAGGGCCGCCGCCCCGGCATCCCCGCCGCGGCGGCGGCCAACCTGCTCATGGCCCACGCCGAAGGGCGGATTTCCCAGTACGTACGCAGCGATTTCAAGCACCTGCCCACCGCCTACTGGGACGACCAGTGGACGCTGCTCTCGGCAAGGCTCACCCAGCCAGTGACGCGCAGCGCCTAGAGCTTCCGCCCCTGGCCAGGCCTGCCCCCTAACGCAAAAACGGCGCCCGTTCGGGCGCCGTTTTTCAGGCTCTTGGCAGCGCCTTCGCGGGCTGCATCCGCTACCGCAACGGGCGGCGTGCCTGTTTGGGCAGTCAGGGAGCATTTGCCGGGTTTCAGGCAAAGATCGTATCGCCCATTTTGTCACGCAGCTTTTTCATGGCGTTTTTTTCCAGCTGGCGAATGCGCTCGGCGGAGACCCCGTAAACGTCGGCCAGCTCGTGCAGCGTGGACTTGTGCTCGGCCAGCCAGCGGCGCTGGAGAATGTCCCGAGAGCGCGCGTCCAGCCCGCGCAGGGCCGACTGCAGCCGATGCGAGGCGTCCTGCTCGTAGTCGCTGTCTTCCAGCTGGGTAGCCGGGTCGGCGGCTTCGTCGTTGAGGAAGTTGACCGGCGCCCGGTACGCGCTGGCGCTGTCTTCATCCTCGCCCGGCGAAGCATCAAAGCCGGCGTCGAACGAAGAAAGCCGCCCTTCCATGTCGCGCACCACCTCGGGCTTGACGTCGAGGTCCTTGGCAATCGCGCTGACTTCGTCGTTATTGAGCCAGGCCAGACGCTTTTTCGCGCTGCGCAGGTTGAAGAACAGCTTGCGCTGGGCCTTGGTCGTCGCGATCTTGACAATGCGCCAGTTGCGCAGCACGAACTCGTGGATTTCCGCCTTGATCCAGTGCACGGCAAAGGACACCAGCCGCACCCCCTGGTTGGGATCAAAGCGCTTGACGGCCTTCATCAGGCCGACGTTGCCTTCCTGGATCAGGTCCGCCTGAGCCAGACCGTAGCCGGAATAGCTGCGCGCGATATGCACCACGAACCGCAGGTGCGAAAGCACCAGGCGGCGCGCCGCTTCCAGATCGCTGTCGTCGTAGAGGCGCCAGGCAAGCGCGCGCTCTTCCTCGGCGCTCAGCACCGGAATGCTGCCGACCGCGTTGATATAACCGCCTAGATCATTGCCCGGAGAAAGCTGACCCACCGGTAGAAGACTGTTGCTCATGTGCAGATGGTCTCCCTGATAACCCCAATATACGTAACGCTGACTATATGAACCCTGATGCGATATAAAACTTGGCGGCTTTAACTGGATGCCGCTGAATATAGTAGACCCCGACGCGGGTGAAAAGTTCCGTTTTGCTCTTGACGCAAGCGCGCTAAAAACCAATATTTTCGATGATTATGGACGCTTTTAGCGACTTTTCGAGAAATCTAGAGGCATTACAGAAGGTTTTGCGCTCAAACCGCCGTCACTGCGGCCGGATGCTTGCCAGGTGCCGACTCACCGCCACCCAGGCACCTAGCCAACCAAGTATTGTACTACAGAACAGAAGGATTGTAGACCCCGCAACGCCCAGGGTCGGCAGTGCGAACGTAGCGCCGTAGCTTGCCGCCAGCGCCTGCACCGGCAGCGCCAGCCAGCGTCCGCCGAGCGTCAGAAGCCCCAGCGCCAGCGCCCCGCCGCCCAGGCCATACCAGGCGCCGCTGTAGAGAAACGGCCGGCGCACAAAGGCGTGGGTGGCGCCGATCAGCGTAACGACTTCGATCTCCCGGCGCCGGCTTTCCACCGCCAGGCGGATGGTGTTCCCCACCACCAGCAGCACGCCCAGGCCAAACAGCACGCCCAGCGCCAGCGTGACGCGCCGGCCAAGCTCGGCCAGATAGCGCAGCCGCTCGACCCAGGCCAGGTCCAGACGCACCTCGTCGACGCCTGCCAGCTCCCCCAGCCGGCCGGCAAGCGCCTCCATAGTACCCGGAGACGTACCCCTGGGCGTGACTACAATGCTTGCCGGCAGCGGGTTGTCCTCGAGGCCGTCAAGGGCATCGTCAAGCCCCAGCGACTGCTGAAAGTCGGCCATGCCCTGCTCGGCGCTGATCAGCCGGGTTTGCTGCACGGCGGCATCGGCGGTTACCGCCTGCTCGACGCGCCCGGCTTCCTCGGCGGCCACGCGAGGCTCGAGATAGACGGTCAGCGTGGCGCCGTCGTCCACCTCGGCATCAAGCAGGCGTGCCCCGGAAAGCGTCAGCCACAGCGCGGCGGGCAGCACCAGCGCGATGGCAATGGCCAGCATGGTCAAAAGGCTGCCCACGGGGTGGCGTACCAGCCGCCGGCAGCTGTCCAGCGCCATGGCGCGGTGGTGCCGGCCCCAGGCGCGAAAGCGGTTGGACACCCTCGGCCCCGCCGAGCCGCTCGCCCGGGGCGGAGCGTCCGCGGCGGAAGACGCTCTGGGCTGGGCGCCACGGCGCGGCGTGGCGGCCTGGCGGCGGGACGTCGCGCCCGGTTTGCGCGGTGTGCTCATCGTGCCCCCTCGTCGGCCACCAGGCGCCCGTCGGCGAGGCGCAGCATGCGATGGCGCAGCCGGGTAATCAGCGCCAGGTCGTGGCTGGCAACCATCACCGTGGTGCCGATGCGGTTAAAGTCTTCAAACAGCGCCATGATATCCGCCGACAGCTGCGGGTCGAGGTTGCCGGTGGGCTCGTCGGCGAGCAGCAGCGCCGGCTTGTTGACCACCGCCCGGGCAATGCCCACCCGCTGCTGCTCGCCGCCGGAAAGCTCGATGGGGATCGCCCGCTCGCGGTGCAGAAGGCCAACCTTGTCCAGCGCCGCCCGCACCCGGCGCGCCGACTCACGGGGCGGAGCGCCCTGAATTTCCAGCGGCAGCGCCACGTTATGAAAAATGGAGCGATCGAAAAGCAGCTGATGATCCTGGAATACCACGCCGATCTGGCGACGATAGAACGGCACCTGGCTTGCGTGCAGCCCGGCGATATCGTGGCCGGCCACCACCACGCGCCCTCGGCTGGGGCACTCCAGGCGCATGATCAGACGCAGTAGCGAGCTTTTGCCGGCGCCGGAGTGGCCGGTGAGAAACACCATTTCGCCCCGCCTGACGTGAAAGCTCAGGTGAGACAGCGCCTCGAAACGCCCACCGTAGCGCTTGCCCACGTTCTCGAAGGCGATCATCCGCGGGCGTCATCGTCCGGACGATCAAACAGCGCGCTGACAAAATCCCGGGCCACAAAGGGGCGCAGGTCGTCCAGGGTTTCGCCCACGCCGATAAAGCGGATGGGCGTTTCCAGCTGGTTGGCCAGAGCGAAAATCACCCCGCCCTTGGCGGTGCCGTCGAGCTTGGTCAGCGTAATGCCGCTCACCGGCACCGCCTCGTTGAAGGTGTTGGCCTGGCTGATGGCGTTCTGGCCGGTGCCGGCATCCAGCACCAGCATCACTTCGTGGGGAGCGGCGGCGTCCAGCTTCTGCACCACGCGATGAACTTTTTTCAGCTCCTCCATGAGGTGACTCTTGTTGTGCAGGCGTCCGGCGGTATCGGCAAGGACGACGTCCACCCCGCGAGATCTGGCCGCGGCGACGGCGTCGTAGACCACCGAGGCGCTGTCGGCCCCGGTGTGCTGGGCGATGACCGGAACACCGTTGCGCTCGCCCCACACCTGAAGCTGCTCTACCGCGGCGGCGCGGAAGGTATCCCCGGCGGCGAGCATCACGCTCTTGCCCTCGCGCTGAAAGCGCTGGGTGAGCTTGCCGATGGTGGTGGTCTTGCCCACGCCGTTGACCCCGACCACAAGAATCACAAAGGGACCGTCGCCGGATTTTTCCAGGCTCAGCGGCGTGGTGACCGGCTCCAGCATGGCGGTCAGCTCTTCCTGCAGACCCCGGTACAGCGCCTGGGGATCGCTGATTTCCTTGCGCGACACCCGCGCTTCCAGCCGCTCGATAATCGTGGTGGTGGCCTCGATCCCCACGTCGGCCATGAGCAGCTGGGTTTCCAGATCCTCCAGCAGCTCGTCGTCGATCTGTTTTTTGCCCAGAAAGAGATCGGCCACGCCGTCGGTGAAGTTGGCTCGAGTCTTGCCAAGCCCTGCCTTGATCCGCGAAAGCCAGCCCCTTTTCTCCGGTCGGGCGGCCGGCTGCGGCGCCGGTTCGGGTTCGGGTTCGGGTTCGGGTTCGGGTTCGGGTTCGGGTTCGGGTTCGGGTTCGGTAACAGGGTCCGGCGCTGGCGCGGCTGGCGCATCGTCGGCCGGCTCGGCCACGGGGTCCGGTTTGGCCTCGGCCTCGGGAGCAGGCGGCGGCGCGTCGAGGTCGCCAGCATCGCTTTCCCGGCGGACGCCTCCCTCATCGGCGGGCGGCGCGGGCGCGGCGACGCTTTCCTCTGCCGTCTCGTCCGCTGCCGGCTCATCGCTGACGGAGGTATCATCGGCCTCATCCGCCGCCGGCTGCCGGTCAAGCGCGCTGTCGTCTTCGGGCAACGTTTCGCGGTTATCGTCTTTCTTCTTGCGCTTTAAAAAACCAAACATGGGCACTAACTTCCGCACAGAGCATATGAAAAGGAGGTGACAAGCGATCGCCGGCGACGGCCGGGCGGCCAGATTGGCCTCCATCCTACCACCGCCCATCAAGACTTTGGACTCGCGGGGCGCTACAATCCCCGCCCATGAAACGAAAACGCTCTTCCCGTCCGGGCCGTCCGAACGCCAGACACGCCGCCGCTCCCCAGGGCGGCAAGCTGCGGGTCATCGGCGGCGAGTTTCGTCGCCGCCAGCTCCCCGTACCCGACCGCCCGGGGCTGCGCCCCACGCCGGACCGCGTACGCGAAACCCTGTTCAACTGGCTGGGCCAGAGGCTTGACGGCGAGCGCGTGCTGGACGCCTTTGCCGGCACCGGGGCGCTAGGTATCGAGGCGCTCTCGCGCGGGGCCGCGCAGGTAACCTTTATCGAGCAGGACAGCCGCGCCGCGACCCAGCTGGAGCGCAACCTGGCCACCCTCAAGGCCGACGGCGGCCGGGTGCTGAGCACCGACGCCCGGGCGTTTCTCGAAGCCGGCAACGCCGGCGAACCGTTTGACCTGGTGCTGCTCGACCCGCCCTTTCACCAGGGCTGGGTCAGCGCCTGCTGCGCCGACCTCGAGCGCGGCGGCTGGCTGGCAGCCGGCGCGCGGATTTACCTGGAGGCGGAAGCCACCCTGATGCCGGCAGTGCCCGGTAGCTGGCTGCTGCACCGCCAGGCCGACGCCGGCGATACCGCCGCGCGGCTATATCAGCGCCTTGGCCCCGGCCAGCCGGTTTGAGCCATCGACAGGTCTGCGAGGGGCGCTATGAATCCATCCCTGGACACCAGCCTACGCCATCCATGGCGTAGATCCTGACGAATCCCCACGAATATGTTGCTACTCGCCGCATAGGCTCTGCTCCCTGACTTCCTCGCGAAGTCGTGCTCGGAGGGTTGTCCAAGCAGGCCAAGGCACGGCGTCGGGTTGATGACGACGAAGACATTCCAAGCCCAGGCGCCACACGGAAAGCACGCTCCGGTGCCGGATACTGTTGCTCTGATAGCGCCGCTGTTGCCCCCGGGCTCGGACATCCAGGCCGGCCACCATCATGGCCACGTTCGCCAACATGGCGATCAGCAGCAGGACCTCGATGCGCTTGCCCTGGCGAGACTGATGCATGCCGAAGCCCAGCCCGAACAAGGGACTTTTGACATCGCGGAACCCTTCCTCAATCTGCATGCGCTGTCGGTAGATCGTTACCACTTTATTCGCCAGCGTTGAGCGGTCCGGCAGATTGCTGACCAGCACCCAGGGCTCCTGCTGACGCCGGGCGATCGTCCGGCTGCCGCCGTCCCGAGAGATCCGGCCTTGTTTATTGCGATGCTTACGTCCCCGTGGCGGTCGATAATAGAGCACCATCTGAGCGCGGAACGGATGGTTTTCGGCGATCCGGACGGAGCCCCACGCCTGCGGTTCCGATGTCGCGTGTTGAAACAGGGTCTTCACGGGTTGCCATGCTTCGCCTGACGCCTGGTAACGGGCGGGCTGACGGACCCGTCCAACGATATACCAGCCGCGCGCTTCAACGGCCCGAAACCACGGGTTACGAAAGCCGGCATCGGTCACCAGGATCGGCGTGGCCTTGTCGGGCAGGATCCTTGCCAGCGCATCCAGCAGATAGGCTTCACAGTATGGGCATCCTTCCTTGTGATGAACCTTCTCGAAGATGGGCAGCGATCGCCCGGCGAAGGGCACCGCCGCACGCAGCAGGAAATGCCTGCCGCGGTCATCAATCGGCGACCAGTCCACCAGAATCAGTGGGCGCGTTGTATGGCCGATCAGCAGCGAGGCCATGAGCCAATAGAACAGCGGTCGTTCCTGATGAAGGTGAGGGTTGCCTAATAGTCGATCGACTCGTTTGATGGCGTGCTTGGCATCCGTCGAGCTCGGCAACGCACGGCCAATGGCCGTTAATCCCAGACGTCGCTCGCCCAGCAGAGCGCCAACGGTATCGAGGACGGTCTGTAGCCGCTTGGCATGGATCACGGAGAGTGAAGACGTCAGCAAGTTATGCAAGAATCGAGGGGCCTGCATGGGTCTCCTTCGCATGTTGTTGTGTGTCGTAACTCACAACATGCATGACTCATGCAGGCTTTTTCAATCCTATCATGCTGATTTTATTACCCATTTCATGGGGATTCCTCAGGCGTAGATCCCCTCTTCGACCTTGTTCCCGGCTCCTCCGGACATGGACAGCTGCGATTGCCCTGCCAGGTCGCTTGCCGCCGCGCCGCCCGGGCGTTACGCTCAGGCGCTGGCCCAGGCCAGCCCTGTCTACTTGTTTATTGTCGGAGAGATCCATGAGCCAGGAACTGTTCAATCAGCTCGAGCAAAAAGTCACCGCCACGGTGGAGGCGCTCGAACTTTCCAAGCTGGAAAACGACGAGCTGCGCGAAGAAAACCAGACGCTCAAGCAGGAGCGCGAAGAGTGGGAGCGCCGGCTCAACGGCCTGCTGCAAAAATTCGACGATTCCAGCAGCAGCTGACGGCGCGCCTGTCACGTGCCGACGGCGCGCGACATCAGCAGCGCGTCTTCCCGCCCGCTGCCGGCGGCGAGGGGCGGATAATAGCCCCGACGCCGCCCGTCCACGCCAAAACCCTGGCGCTTGTACAGCGCAATCGCAGCGGCGTTGCCGGCGCGCACTTCCAGCAGCAGGCGCTCGCTTTGCCAGCGCTCGGCCGCCTCGCAGGCGGCGCGCACCAGCGCATCTCCGACGCCCCGGCCGCGATAATCGGGTTTAACGCCCAGCGCCTGTATTTCGGCGTCATACGTCAAGCGCGCCAGCCAGAGATAGCCGGCCAGCGCCGGCGAACGCCCGCAAGCGCCGGCGGCCATGACGCCCAGCACCCGGCCGTCTTTCGTTTCCATGGCCTTACACAGGGCAGCAGCCACGGCGCCGCTGCCGGCAATGCTGCCCCCGGACATGACGCTGCCGGCCTGGCGGGCGCCGAGCGTCTCGACCCGCCACCGAGCTCCGTTATCCACCGCCCTGCTCCTCGCGCCACCGGGCGCTCAGCGCCGCCAGCGACGGCCACAAGTCGCGCTTGGCCGCGCCGTCTGCGAGCAGCGTGTCAAGCGCCGGCCCCTGCCACAGCGGCAGCGACAGGGCCTGCGAAACGGTTCGGCCGCGCGCTTCTTCCGGGGCCAGCACCCGGGCAAGCGGCGAAGCGTCGTCGCCGCTCCACCACAGCGCTCGGCTCGGCTTCCAGCCGTTGCGGCTTGCCGCGCCGTCAATGAAGGCGTTTACCCCTTCCCTGGCCTCTTCAAGCGGCGCCTCTGGCGCGGGGCCGCCGACAAGCGGCGGCCAGCTCAGCGTATGCCAGGCCGACAGGCTGGCGGCGTCGATTCCCACCGCACGGCAGATATTGCTCAAGAGCCTGCGCGCGGCGTCTCCCGGCTCGCCTTCGTGCAGGCTTAGCCAGCGCCCGCCCAGGCACACGCAGGAAAGCGTAAAGCGCAGCGGCGTGGGGGGAGACGCCGGCGCCTTCGACGGGGTTTCTGCCGGCGCCTTCGGCTGAGCCGGGCGCTCCTCATTCAGCAGCGCCTTGAGCGAGGCGGGGTTGGCCGCGGGCGCAGGCGCTGCGGCGCGGCGGCTGGCCTCGGCCTGCTGGGCGTCGTCAAGCAGGGCGTGCAGGCGCTTGCCCGGCGACTCGGGCCTAGGCGGCGCCTCGTCCCACTCGCAGGCCTGGGTGACCAAGGCATTGGGCAGCCGGTAGCGGGACGCAAAGGCGGTAATGCCCATGGCGTCCAGATACTGCCGGCGAACGACTTCCGGATTCACTTGCCGCCGCCGCGACAGTCGGGGGAGTCCGGGCGCTCGCCGCCTCGGGCCTCCCACTCCTCCGGAGTATAAAGGTGCAGCGCCAGCGCGTGCACCGGCCCCGACATCTCGTCGGCCAGCAGCTTGTATACCTGCTGGTGGCGCTTGACCGGCATCAGGCCGTCAAACTCGCGGCTTACCAGCGTCACCTTGAAGTGGGTTTCGGAGTTGGGCGGCACGCTGTGCCGGTGGCTTTCGTTCTCCACCTCGAGCACCGTGGGTGAAAGCGCCTTGAGCTTCTGCCCGATCTGTTCCTGCAGTGTCACAGTGACCTCCTTGGCTGACTCGACAACGTCCGGCCGCAACGACGCCGCCGGAAGCAACAGCGCCAATTGTACGCGCTTATGCGACGGTCGACGATGCGCGCGCCTGCATGGCGCGCCGCGCCAGCGGAATGCGCGCGGCGCTGACAACAAGCGAGAGCAGCGCGCTCACCGCCCCCAGCCACAGCGTTACCTGCACGGCAAGCCCCAGCGCCAGTACCGCGCCCACCAGCGCCACCCCGAGCGACTGGCCCACGGTACGCGTGGTGCTCATCACGCCGGACACGTTGGCGCTGCGCGCGGCGGGAAGGCTGGCCATCATCTCGCGGTTGTTGGGCGGCTGAAAGAGGCCGAACCCGAGGCCGCACAGCGCTACCCGCCAGAGGCTGCCGACAATGCCGGTGTTCTTGTCTACCAGGGCCAGCGCCACAAAGCCCGCTATCACCAACGCCAACCCGGTAGTCGAGAGAACGCTGGGGTTAACGCGGTCGGCCAGGCGCCCGGCCAGCGGCCCCACCACCATCAGCGCAAGCGGCCAGGGGGTAAACAGCCAGGCGGTAAGCAGCGGGCTCAGCCCCATTTTTTCCTGGTAGAGAAACGACAGCGCGACAAACGCCAGCCCCTGGCCGATAAACGCCAGCCCCGAGGCCGACACCGCCAGGGTAAAGCGCCTTTCGCCGAACAGATAAAGCGGCAGCAGCGGATACGCTGCCCGGCGCTGGCGGCGGATGAACGCGGTGCCGCCCGCCAGCGCGACGGCGCCAAGACCGGCCCACTGCCACAGCGGCGCGCGATGACCGATGGCGTCCATGGTCAGAAACAGCCCGGCGAGCGTGAGCATGGACAGCAGTGCGCCGGGAACATCAAAGCTGCCCTGACGCGGTGCCTCTCTGGGCAGCGCGCGATAGGCCAACAGCAGAGACACAACCCCCAGCGGCACGTTGAGGGCAAAGAGCCAGGGCCAGTGAGTAAACGACAGCATCACCCCGCTAAGCGTGGGGCCGGCGGCGTAGCCCCCGCCCACCACCAGCGCGGAGAGGCCCAGGGCGCTGCCCAGCAGCCTCGACGGAAAAATCAGCCGATAGAGCGAGGCGCCGATGGACAGCGTTGCCGCCGCGCCCAGCCCCTGCAGCGCGCGAAACACCAGCAAAAGTTCCAGCTGGCGCGACAGCGCCGAGCCGAGCGCGGCGAGCACAAAGGTGGAAAGCCCGAAAAGATAAATCCGCCGGCGAGTTACAAGCTCGCTCAAGCCCGCGAATACCAGGAGAAAGGCTGCGCTGACCACCTGGAAAATCGTGGTCACCCACACCACGTCGGCGGACGCCACCTCAAGGTCGGCGGCAATAGAGGGCAGCGCGAGATTGATCATGGTGGTATCCACCACCGACATCAGCGTACCGCTGACCAGCGCCAGTACGGCAAGCAGGCGCTCCGGCCCGGGCAGGCCGTCGTCGTCTTCGCGCGTTTCAAACAGCCACATGGAACGTCCTTGGGGAACACAACAAAACCGGCCGCAGCCGGTTTTGTTGCCTGCGCTGGCGCTGCCCCGTCAGAGGCAGCTGGTCTACGGGCCGCTAGTCGGGATCGTTGTCGAGCAGCAGCGAATCGTCCACCTCGGAGATTTCCAGCGCCGTCTCGTCGTCGAGGTCCACTGCCAGGAAGCTGTGCTCGATGCGCAGAAAGTCCTCGAACAGCGCCCAGTCAAGGGACTCGGGCCACTGGCGCTCGTCCTCTTCCCAGGCACGCAGCTCGATTTCAAAAATCTCCACGTAGCGCTCGCGAATATAGGCATGCAGCGCTTCGGGCGTGTCCATTTCGGGGATCAGGTAGACGGTGCTTTCACGATCCACGTCGTCAAGCGTCAGGTCGTCATCTCCCATGGTGGGCTCGAGCCCGTTGATCCAGTCCACGAATTCCTGGGTCGGCCGAACGCTCAGGGCGGAGCGGTTAAGCAGCTTCATGGGAGTCTCCTCAGACAACGATGCCTCACGGAACGATCACTGGCAGTCAAACGAGGCCATTATGAGCATTTGTGCTCCGACTTGCCAATGCTTGCCCTACCCGTCCCACAGGTTAGGCGTCTGCCTCGGGGCGCATGGCCGGGAACAGCAGCACGTCGCGAATGGAGGGGCTGTCGGTAAACAGCATCACCAGCCGATCGATGCCGATACCTTCGCCCGCCGTGGGCGGCAGGCCGTACTCCAGCGCGCGCACGTAGTCGGCGTCGTAGTACATGGCCTCCAGATCGCCGGCGTCCTTCTCCGCCACCTGCTCTTTGAAGCGCTCGGCCTGGTCTTCGGCGTCGTTGAGCTCGGAGAAGCCGTTGGCAATCTCGCGGCCGCCGACAAAGAACTCGAAACGGTCGGTAACAAAGGGGTTGGCGTCGTTGCGCCGGGCCAGCGGGCTGACCTCGGCCGGGTATTCGATGATGAAGGTGGGCTGGTCGAGCCGGGGCTCGGCCACTTCCTCGAAGATTTCCGTCTGCAGCTTGCCAAGCCCCCAGCTGTCTTTTGCCGGAATGCCCAGCTTGCCGGCCAGCGCCCGGGCCGCCTCGCGGGAATCCAGGTCGGCCGCAAAGATGCCGTCGCCGTGGCGGAGAATGGCGTCGCGCAGGGTGAGGCGATCAAACGGCTTGCCAAAGTCGTACGTCTCGCCCTGGTAGGTCACCGTGGTGGTGCCCAGCACCTTCTGTGCCGTGCTGCGCAGCATGGCCTCGGTCAGGTCAAGAAGGTCGTGATAGTCGGCGTAGGCCCAGTAGAACTCGACCATGGTAAACTCGGGATTGTGCCGGGTGGAAAGCCCCTCGTTACGGAAGTTGCGGTTGATTTCAAAGACTTTTTCAAAGCCGCCCACCACCAGCCGCTTGAGGTAGAGCTCGGGCGCCACGCGCAGGTACATGTCGATATCCAGCGCATTGTGGTGGGTCATGAACGGCCGCGCCGTGGCGCCGCCGGGAATCTGCTGGAGCATCGGGGTTTCGACTTCCATGAAGCCGCGATCCTCGAAAAACCGCCGCATGGCGCTGATGATCGCCGCCCGGGTCTCGAACACCCGGCGCGAGTCAGGATTCATGATCAAATCCACATAGCGCTGGCGATAGCGGGCTTCCTGGTCGGTCAGGCCGTGGAACTTGTCCGGCAGCGGGCGCAGACTCTTGGTCAGAAGCCTGGCCTCACGCATCTTGACGTAAAGGTCGCCCTTGCCCGACTTGTGCACCGGTCCGCGCCCGGCAACGATATCGCCGATGTCCCAGCTCTTGATGTCGTCGAGCACGTCTTCCGGCAGGCCTTTCTTGTCCACGTAGAGCTGGGTCTGCCCGGCCGCGTCCTGAATCACGATAAAGGGACCGCGCTTGCGCATGATGCGCCCGGCCACCGCCGCCTGGCGGTCCAGCGCCTCGAGCTCGGCCTTGTCCCTGTCGCTCAGCGCCTCGTCAAGCTCGGCGCTCAAGCTGTCCCGGCGAAAGTCGTTGGGAAACACGCTAACCCCCCGGGCTTCGGCCTGCTCGCGGCGCTCGGCCAGCTTGGCGCGGCGCTCGGCGATCAGGTGATTTTCGTTGTCAAAAGACGCGTCCTGGTTGGCCATTCGGGCACCCTTGCAATATGAACCTTGGAAAGTCGGTGGGAAAGTCGGTGGAGCTGAAAAACGCTACAGGCCCTGCTTGAGGCTGGCGACGATGAACGGATCCAGATCGCCGTCGAGCACCTTGTCGCAGCTGCTCGACTGCACGCCGGTGCGCAAATCCTTGATGCGCTGGTCGTCCAGCACGTAGGAGCGAATCTGGCTGCCCCAGCCGATATCCGACTTGGCGTCCTCCGCCGCCTGCTTGGCCTCGTTGCGCTTGGCCATTTCGTGCTCCCAGAGCCGGGCCCGAAGCTGCTTCATGGCAAAGTCGCGGTTGGCGTGCTGGCTGCGCTGGCTTTGGCAGGCCACCACGATGCCCGTGGGCTCGTGGGTGATACGCACGGCGGAGTCGGTGGTGTTGACGTGCTGGCCGCCGGCGCCGCTGGAACGGTAGGTATCGGTGCGCAGATCGGCAGGGTTGATGTTCACCTCGAAGCTGTCGTCCACTTCCGGAGACACGAACACCGAGGTAAACGACGTGTGCCGCCGGCCGCCGGAATCGAACGGGCTCTTGCGCACCAGGCGATGCACGCCGGTTTCCGAGCGCAGCCAGCCGAAGGCGTAGTCGCCCTGGACGTGAATCGTCGCCGACTTGATGCCCGCTACGTCGCCTGCCGACACCTCGAGCAGATCGGTCTTGAAGCCGTGATGCTCGGCCCAGCGCAGATACATGCGCAAAAGCATGTTGGCCCAGTCCTGGGCCTCGGTACCGCCGGAGCCGGACTGGATATCCAGATAGGCGTTGTTTTCGTCCATTTCGCCGGAAAACATCCGCCGGAACTCGAGCTTCTCCAGGCGCGCCTGCATGGTGTCGAGCTCCTTGCAGACCTCGTCCACCGTGTCCTGATCGTCTTCCGTCTCGGCAAGTTCAAGCAGGTCTTCGCTGTCGCCAAGGCCCTGCTCGAGCGTATCGATGGTGGTGACGATGGTATCCAGCGAGGCGCGCTCCTTGCCCAGCTTCTGGGCGTTTTCCGGATTGCTCCAGACGTCGGGATCCTCAAGCTCGCGGGTCACTTCTTCTAGTCGTTCCTTGCGTTCGGCATAGTCAAAGATACCCCCTAAGAATCTCTGTCCGCTCCGACAGATCCTTGATTTGCTGATGGATCGGGTTGGTTTCCAGCATGGATGTGCCCCAAATAGTGTGGCGTTGGCAAAAGCACCATTGTAGCGAAACCGGGCGCGCCCCGCATCCATCGCCTGCCTTATCCGTATAAAACCGCGCGGCCGGCAAAAACCCGGCCGAAGCCGGGTTTTATGGTGCCGCAGACGGCAGCGTAGCGCCTAGAAGCGGTAGGTCAGCTGAGCGCCAAAGCCGTGGGCTTCGTTTTTGTAGTCGGCGCTGTAGTTTGACGTCACCGGAGGTGTTGACTGTCCGGCCACGGTGAAGCTGTCGGTCTTGGCCTGGCTGATTTCGGTGCGCCGCTCGGTGAGGTAGGAATACGCCAGGTCGACGGTCAGATCGTCCAGCGGCGTCCAGCCCGCGCCCAGCGAAAAAATTCGCCGGTCGTCCGAGGGAATGCGCACGCTGCGATGCTCGTCGCTTGTCGGCGTGGCGTCCAGCGTCAAGCCGGCACGCAGGGCCAGCGCCGGGGTCAGCTGATACTCACCGCCGGTGGCAAACGCCCAGGCGTTGGAGTAGTTCTGCGTCTCGTTAGTCACCTCGCCACGGTTGGCGCCCTCGACCAGGATCCGCTCGAACTGGCTCCAGCGCGTCCAGGAAGCGCCGAACATCAGCTTGAGCTTTTCGCTCATCTGCTGGGTCACGGAAAAGTTGACGGTTTCCGGCGTGGTCAGGTCAAGGGTGGCGTCGTCGGTCACGGTGCCAAGACCCAGCTGATCGAGCGCCGGCGACGAGGCGGTGAAATCCCCCTCCAGGGTATAATCCACCTTGGAGCGATAGGTCAGCCCCAGGGTGGTTTCGGGTACCGGCTGGTAAATCACCCCGAGGTTATAGCCCCAGGCCTCGTCGTCGCCTTCCACCCGGGAGTCCACCTCGGCAGCGCCCAGCGGCGTTACCACCGGCACCTGGCGACGCAGCTCGCCGTCCACGCGGTTATAGGTGACGCCGGCGCCCACCGACCACTGGTCGTTGAAGCGGTAGGACACCGTCGGCTGGGCGCTTTTGACCTTGACCGAGGTGTAATCGCCCTGGTTGCGCCCCTGAAAGCCGCCTTCGTAATCGGTCTTGGAGCCGAACGGCGCGTAGACGCCAAAGCCGAAGGCCAGCCTGTCGTTGACCGGATGGGCATAGAAGGCAAAGGGCACAAAGGTGCCCGGCACCATGTCGCCCTCGTTGGAACCGGTGACCGGCAGCGTATCGGTCGCGCCGCCGGTGGCCGGCAAAAATGCGGGGCTGGTTTGCGACGCCCGGGCGTTGCTGATGTCGGTTTTCGCCTTCAGATAGGTGCCACCAACGGACACCTGGGCGCGGTCGAGAAACGACATCCCCGCCGGGTTGCCGAACACGATGGTGGCATCGTGGACGTTGGAGCTGCGCCCGGCGTGGCCGTAGCCCTGGCCGCTCACGCTCTGCTCGTTGAGCTGAAACCCGCCGGCCTGGGCCTGCCCGGCCGTCAGCGCCGCGGCGGCCACGGCGGCCGTCAGCGTAAGCGCTGCGGTGTTTCTGACGGCGCCAGCGATAACGCTGTTACGGGCATTGATGTGGTTAGCATTTATTTTAATAATATTTGTTTTATTGGCATTGTTATTCATGGCCGTTCCCTTGTTCCCCGAGAAACCTACGACTCTGCCGCAGGTGAGGCGCGCTGGCCGTTAAGCGATAAAGGCCGGCGCTGCGTGCACCGGGCCGGAAAAGAACCCGGCTCATACGTACGTTTAACGTAGCCTCTTTTTCTCGCACCCGACACCGGGGTTCAAGGGAAAACGCTCATTTTGGGGAGGTTTCCGGCTCATCCATTGGTCGTATTATGCCGATCCGTTGTTGCCAGGCCAGCTCGTTGGCGGGCTTTTTCCGTTAGCGCCCGCCAAAGGCGCACCTAGCGACGCTCACCGACAAGGTCGGGCGTTACCGGCTCCGCCTCGTTGCCCCAGCGGCTGCGCATGAAGGTGATGAGTTCGGCAATCTGCTCATCGCTGAGCTGCCAGCCATAGCCCGGCATCAGGCGCTGGGTCTGCCCGGGCCCTGCCACCGGCGTTTCCGTGCCCTCAAGAATGATTCGCGCCAGCGAGCTTGGGTTGTCAGCGTTGACGGTGGCATTGCCGGCGAGCGCCGGCGTGACGTCCGGGTAGCCCGAGCCGTCATCGCCGTGGCAGGTAGAGCAGTATTCGTTATACAGCTCGGCGCCGTTTTGAGTCGGCTGCTCAACGCTAGTGGCGAGACTTTCCCTGTCCGGCGCCAGCGACTTCAGGTAAACCGCAATGGCTCGGCGATCCGCATCGGTCAAATGCCGGGTGCTATGTCGCACCACCTCGGACATGCTGCCCGACACCGAGACCTGCCCGCCCATGCCGGTTTTTAGCAGCTCGGCTATGTCTTCAACCGATAACGCGCCGATTCCGGTCTGCCAGTCGCCGCGCAGGCTAGTCGCCCACCAGCCGTCCAGCTCCGCGCCGGCAAAAAAGGCCTCATCGCTTTCGTCCATGCCCTTTTGCTGAAAACCGATGCCCCGAGGCGTGTGGCAGGAGCCGCAGTGGCCGGGCCCCTGGACCAGATAAGCACCGCGGTTCCATTCCTCCGAGCGCGACGCATCGGGCTGGAACTCGCCTTCGTCCAGATAGGCGGCTTTCCAGAGGTGCAGCGGCCAGCGCATGCTCAAAGGCCAGGTAATATCGGCCGGCCGGTTTTCCTGGCTGACCGGCTCCACTCCGTTCATGAAGTAGGCATAAAGCGCTTCCATATCGCCATCCGACATCCTGGTATAGCTGGTGTAGGGCATGGCCGGATACAGGGGCCCGTGGGGCGACTGTCCCTGGCGCAGCGCCGCGGCAAACTGCTCGAGCGTATAGTCGCCGATGCCGGTATCAGCGTCGGGAGTAATGTTGGTGGTATAGATGTCGCCCACCGGGGTGGGCATGGCCAGGCCGCCGGCAAAGGGCTCACCGCCGGGTGCCGTGTGGCAGGCGGCGCAGTCGCTTGCCTTGGCCAGGTACTCGCCCTGCTCAACCCGGGCGTCGTCAGCCGCCCAGGCGTGCGCGCTCAAGGCGACGGCGATCATGACTGTGGCAGGTTTGATCATCATTCAGCCCTCTTCCCCGGTCAGTTCGTCAACGGCGCGAAACGCCTGGTCAATAGCAGCGTGCATATAGGGACTCCAGCCGGCATCCGAGTTGGCAATGGCAATGCGGCCATGGCGCTGGCGCGCCAGCTCGATGGTGCGTTCCGCTTCGGGGGTGGTATCGAACAGGCTGGTTTCTTCGTAGCTGTAGCCGTGAGACCAGCGGTTAACGGTGATTGCACTGATTAGCCCATCAAGCTCGGCATCCGTTATGGCCAGGATGGCTGCCAGCTGCTGACGAATCTCGGCTTCCATGTCGGCAAACGAGCGCCCCAGAAGCTCGGCCCTGCCCATGCGCAGCTGCTGGCGCACGGGCAGACCGGTATTGGCCGCCGTGGGCACCTGGACCATATGCACCACAATCGGATCGTCCGGGCCGGAAGCATGCTCGTAGCCCCCCATGCTGACCGGATAGTCCAGCTTGACCAGGCTGTAAGGGGCCGTCGGGGCGTACATGGAGTGCACGCCCAGCCGCTTGAACGCCTGCCAGTTCTTCAACACCACCTTGGTATACACCAGCGGCGCCTTGACGTTGCGATGCAGCGCCTCTTTTTGCCGCGCCGGCAGCGACGGCACCATGGCGGGGATCATCATGTTGTAGCAGGCCATGATGCACTGCCTGCCCTGAACACGCCTTAGCTCGCCGTCGTTGAGATAGCCCACATCCACCGGCCCTTCGGGGTTGTCCACCCGTACCACGGTGCTGTTCAGGCGCAGGCGCACTCCGTTACCGGGCCGGTCCAGCTTGCCGTAGTCAAAGTCGGCCATCACCACGTCTTCCATGGTGCTGCCGGGCGCCACCCCGGGGATCATGTCCCGCACCAGCAGCCGGGCCACGGAAGCGTTACCGTCGGGAAAATGGTAGATGTAAGGATCGTCCAGCTCGGCTTTCACGGCCTCACCGGGCTCGGGCAAGTCCATGGCCGAGAAGCCGGGATAGCGCACCTCGTAGGCGTCGATGGCCGCAATGGCATCGATGCCGTAGCCGTAGAACTCATTGCTGGTAGAGCGGAAATACAGCAGCGCCTCGTCGCTCAGGCCGACCGTATTTTTCAGGAAATCGTAATAGCTGATGCCGGACAGGTAGTCGACTTTCTCATCCATCGACATCTGCGGTAAGTAATCCGGCGGGTCCAGATGCAGCTCAAGCAGCTCTTCCGTGGCTTCCTCCGGCAAGGGAAAGTCGCGAATATAGGCCTCAAGCGAACGGCCGTTGAGCAGCTCCGGGCGCAAATCATCGGCGACGCCCATTTCGGGGTTGCCGCCGACCACCTTATCGACACCAAAGTGCGCCTTGTCGAAGAACACGCCGCGGCTCATGCCCTGCCGGTAGTAATAGTCCCGGTCGAAGTAGGCACGAAAGCGCTCGTGCTCCACGCCAAGTGCTCCCAGCAGCTCGTTGACCTGATCGCTGAAAAGCGAATCCGGCGACTGAAACGACTCGCTGCCGCCGTAGCTGAGCAAGGTTTGGTCATCCACCTCGAACTCGTTGCGCTTGGCGTGACCGCCAAAGTCATCATGGTTATCCAGAATCAGAATGCTGGCGTCGGGGTGGCGCTTCCGGTAGACCCAGGCGGCCGCCAGACCGCTGATGCCCGCGCCCACCACGACAAGATCGTAGGTCTCCTTAACCGCCAGGCCGCCCAGAGCGAAACGGTGGCCTTCGCGGGCCATCTTGTGTGCCGCCTCGAAAGAGCCGGGATGGTTGCCCCGCATGCCCGTACGCAGAGGCGGATAGCGATGCTCTGACGACGGACTGGCTTTTAGCAGGCTTAGTGGCGTTGCCCCTGCGGCAATAGTGATCGCAACACCATTGAGAAAATCCCTGCGCGTAATCGCCATGAAGTCCCCTGTTCAAGTGGTTAGAACCGCTTTTGGCCCGGTGTTTTCACCAAGAAAGCGCCAATAATAAAGATTATTCGCCTTATTGTCATAAGCTAAAGTCCTGAAGCCATCGATGGCCACGGCATATCTTCCCCGACGCCCTTTGACCTTTGTGTAACACAAGGGTTTTATACTACGGGCACACTCAGCCCGAGGCCGCCAGGAGGATCGCCAGTGAAAGTCAGCGAACTTGCCCGCCGGGCGGGCGTTACCGCCGAAACTGTGCGCCACTACGTGCGCGAAGGACTGCTGTCGCCCGAGCGCCATCCGGATAACGGCTACCAGCTGTTCAACGATCACGACCTTGAGCGCCTGGGATTCATCCAGCGGGCGCGCATGCTGGGCTTCAGCGTCGCGGAAATCCGCGACATACTCGCCCACGCCGACCAGGGCGACTCGCCCTGCCCGCTGGTGCGCGACCTGCTGGCCTCGCGGCTGCCGCGCATACGCGCTCGCATCGCCGAGCTCGAGGCCCTGGCCACGCGCATGGAGGCGGCCCTGGCCAGCTGGCAGGACATGCCCGACGGCACCCCGGACGGGCACAGCGTATGCCGCCTGATCGAAAGCTTTCCCGAGGAGACGCCATGAAGTCGCAAACACTGACGCGCTACGTGCCCGGCATGAACTGCCAGGGCTGCGTCAAACGCATGCGTGAGGCCATTCAGGCCCACGATGACAACGCCGACGTGGTGGGCACTCCGGCCGAAAAACGCCTGGAGGTGACCGCCGCCCTCGACGGTGATGCCCTCGACCGCACGCTGGCGGACGCCGGCTTCCCGCCCGGCGATCCCGACGCCCCCACGGCCGGCGACGGCGCAGACAGCGCCGAATCGTCGGACGCTGACGCCGCTGGAACAGCCGACAGCCGCGAAAGGCCCGCCGGCGGCGAGACGACCCGCCTGGCGGTGAGCGGCATGACTTGCGCCAGCTGCGTGAAAACCGTGCAGCAGGCGCTTGAGCGCACCTCGGGCGTGACCTCCGCCGCGGTCAACTTCGGCACCCATACCGCCGAGGTGACGGGTAACGCCGAGGAAAACGCGCTGATCGATGCCGTCCAGGGCGTCGGCTACGACGCCGAGCCGATCGTGGACGTGCGCGACGCCGAAATGACCCGGGCGCAGCAGGAAGCCCGGGACTACAAAAAGCGCCTCAGGGGCAGCATTGCCTCCCTGGCGCTGGCCGTGCCGCTCATGGCCAGCATGTTTGTCTATCACCCCGACCCCGTCGGCACAGGAAGGCTTTACTGGCTGGTGATCGGCGCGCTGACCCTGGCCATCATGGCCTTTCCCGGCCGGCACTTTTTCACCGGCGCGTGGAAAAACGCCAAACACCACCAGGCCAACATGGATACCCTGGTGGCCATGGGTACCGGTACCGCCTGGCTTTATTCCATGGTCGTGGTGCTGCTGGGACCCTGGCTGCCCGAAGCCGCTCGGGGGATTTATTTTGAAGCCTCGGCCATGGTCATCGGGCTGATCCTTCTGGGCAACGCCATGGAGCTCAAGGCTCGGGGACGCACCAGCGACGCGCTCAAGCGCCTTCTCGACCTGCAAACCCGCACCGCCCGGGTGATCCGCGACGGCGAGGAGCAGGAAATCGATATCGACGCCGTCCGGGAAGGCGATCACATCCGCGTGCGCCCGGGCGAACGCCTGCCGGTGGACGGCGACGTGACCGAAGGCCAGAGCCACATCGACGAATCCATGCTCACCGGCGAGCCGGTTCCGGTGGCCAAGCACGAAGGCAGCGAGGTCAGCGCCGGCACGGTCAACGGCAAGGGCGGGCTTGTTTACCGCGCCACCCGGGTGGGCAACAACACCCGCCTTGGGCAGATTACCCGGCAGGTAGCCAGCGCCCAGGGCTCGCGCCCGCCCATCGGCGACCTGGCCGACAAGGTCTCCAGCGTGTTTGTGCCCTCGGTGATGATCATCGCCGTGCTTACCGCCCTGGCCTGGTTCAATTTCGGCACGGACGAGCGGGTGATCCACATGCTGGTGGCGGCGACGTCGGTACTGATCATCGCCTGCCCCTGCGCGCTGGGCCTGGCCACGCCGATTTCCACCATGATCGGCGTGGGCAAGGCCGCCGAGCACGGCGTGCTGGTGAGAAACGGCGAGGCGCTGCAAACCGCGAGCAAGCTCACCGCGCTGGTGGTGGACAAGACCGGCACCCTGACCGAAGGCAATCCCCGCGTCACCGAGGCAAAAGTGCTCGCCGGCCGCGAGCACGACGCGCTGAGCTACGTGGCCGCCCTGGAGCGCGGCTCCGAGCACCCGCTGGCCACCGCCCTGCTTGGCTACTGCGAGGAGGAAAAAGGCGTTGACGCCGCCGACATCCGCGACTTTGACAGCGTCACCGGCGGCGGCGTCAAGGCCCAGAGCGACGCCGGCAAGCTGCTGCTGGGCAACGCTCAGCTGCTGAAAGAGGCCGGCATCGATCTTTCCGCCGGCAGCGACAGCGCCCGGGCGCTCGAGGACAAGGCGCGCACCATCGTCTATCTTGCCGTGGGCGGCCGGCTCGCCGCGCTGTTCGGCGTCAGCGACCCGGTGCGGGAAGACGCCAAAAGCGCCATAGCCAGGCTCCAGGCAGACGGCCTGCACGTCATCATGCTCACCGGGGACAACCGCCACACCGCCCGGGCCGTGGGCGATGAGGTGGGGATCGAGGACTGCCGCGCCGGGCTCAAGCCCGAGGACAAGCACGCAGAAATCGAGCGGCTGCAAGAGGAAGGCCACGTCGTCGGCATGGTCGGCGACGGCATCAACGACGCCCCGGCGCTGGCCCGGGCCGACGTCGGCTTTGCCATCGGCCAGGGCACCGACGTGGCCATTGAAAGCGCGGGCATGACGCTGATGCGCGGCTCGCTGCACGGCGTCGCCACTGCCATCGAGCTCAGCCAGGCCACGCTTGCCAACATCAAGCAGAACCTGGCCGGGGCTTTTGGCTACAACGCCCTGTGCATCCCCATCGCTGCTGGGGTGTTTTACCCGCTGACCGGCATGCTGCTCTCGCCGATGATCGCAGGGGCCGCCATGTCGCTGTCGTCGATCACCGTAGTGAGCAACGCCAACCGCCTGCGGCTGTTTACCCCGCGCGGCGAGGAAAACGTCGCGACCGAAAGCGCTGCCGACGGCAGCACCGAGCCCCGGGAACAGAAGGAGGCTGCATGAGCATCATCGTGAACCTTGCAGGCCTTGGCCTGATCGGCTTTATCGTCTACTGGTTCTGGCTGAGCCAGTCGACGTAGGCCGAGGCCAGGGCAACCACGGCGGGATAAAAATCGCTCGCCGTGCTTACCCGTTCGCAGCGCCGGGCCAGTGCCGGCAGCCAGGGGGAAAGCTCGGCGCGGATGAAGGCCCCGGGTGTTTCCCCGCCCTCTTTGCTGCCTGCCATGCTGCCTATTTTGCTGTCGGCAGCGGGCGAGGCGGATTCCAGAGCGCTTGCCAGATAGTCGAGCATCACCGCCAGGTGATCCGCCGGCTCGCCGACGCCGTCTTTCACCGCAAAGCCCGCCGCCGCCAGCCGCGCCTCCATGCGCGCCGCCGCTTCGCCATGAAGGCGCGCCGCCGGCTCGGTATAGAGCGAAGCGTAGGGCGGCGCAGCGCTGCGTCCGTCCACCAGAAACAGCTCGGCAAAATCCGCTGCCAGCTCAAGCCGGGGCTCGGGCAGCAGCACCAGTCCCTTGAGCGCCTTTTCCACCCGGGAGCTAGCTTCGCTCAGGCCGCGCTCGCGCAAAAGGTCAAACAGCGGCCCGGCGTCGCCCCGGCGGTAGCTTGCCAGGGTGTCTTCATCAAGCTCGGCACTCAGCAGCGTGGCAAGCCAGCGGCACAGCACGGCGTCGTCCTGCCCCACTACCGGCTCGCCGGCGTTTTCGGCCGCAGCGCCTCGGCTCATAAGGCCACCTCTTCGGGGCCGCCAAAGGAGGTCACCGCCGGCGCTTCGCCGTCAAAGCGCTCGATCTCCACCACGCAGGTGTTGGCACTGGGTGCCTGAGCAAGCTTTGACGTGCCCACGTCCAGGGTCAGCGTATTGGGGTCGCCGTAGGTATCCAGCGCGCCGATTTCCGGCCCCACCGGGCCATACCAGGCGCCCTCCTGCAGGCGTACCACGCCCTCGGGGAAGTTGTCCGACACCACGGCACCGGCCAGCAGCTGGCCGCGGTCGTTGAACACACGCACCAGGTCGCCGTCTTTGATGCCGCGCTTTTCGGCGTCGTCCGGGCCGATGTAGAGGGGCTCGCGGCCCTGCACGGTGTAGGTGGCGCGCCACTCTTCGGACTCGCACATCTGCGAGTGCAGGCGCTTGTCCGGGTGGACCGACTGCAGCCACAGCGGGAAGCGCTCGGAGTTGGGGCCACCGTGGGAGCGCTCGGCCTTCTCCATCCAGGTCGGGTGCGAACGGCAGTCGTCGTAGTCGAAGCGGCCGATCTTGCGGCTGGAAATCTCGATAAACCCTGACGGCGTCCCCAGCGCGCTGACTTCCGGCGCCTTGCGGAAGTCAGCGTGGCGCACCCAGTTTTCCCCGCGGCCGAAGTCCACGTAGCCCGCCTCCCAGAACGACTTGAAGCTTGGCATGCCGGGGTCGGTATCGTGGCCGCCGGTGGCCGGCTTGAAGTCCTTGTTGGCTTCGCGGCACTCGTTGTAGAGCTTTTCTACCCAGCCCATTTCGTCGAGCCCGCGGCGATACTCCTCGTCGCGGCCGAAACGCCGGCAAAGGTCGGTGAAGATGTCGAAGTCGCTGCGCGAATGAAACACCGGATCCACCAGCTTGTGCATGGCCACCAGCCCACGGTTGGAGTAGGTGCCGTAGATATCGAGGTCGTTGCGCTCAAACTGGGTGCAGGCCGGCAGCACCAAATCGGAGAACCGGCAGGTAGCGTTCCACGAGTAGTCGATGGTGACCACCGACTCGAGGTTGTGGAACGCCTTTTTCATGCGGTTGTGATCCTGGTGATGGTGCCAGGGGTTACAGCCGCTGAACACGCACATGCGGATGTCCGGGAAGGTGACTTCGCTGCCGTTGTACTGGATGGTTTCGCCGGGATTGAGGATGGCGTCGATCCAGCGCGCCACGGGGATGGTCGAGCTTGCGCCCTTGAAGTCGTCGTTGTCGTGCTCGGGCTTTTTGCCGGCATCGACGTTGCGCGGGTAGGCGCCCGGCGCGCTGGCGCCGGACGACGGCACGCCGATGGAGCTGTAGTGGTGGCCGTAGCTGATGCCGCCGCCGGGGAGGCCGATCTGGCCCAGCATGGAGGCAATGACGGCTCCCATCCAGTAGGGCTGCTCGCCGTGCTGCTGACGCTGGATCGCCCAGCCAAATAAAAGCTGGGTGCGATCGCCTGCCAGCAGGCGGGCAAACTCTCGAATCTCGTCGGCCTCGACGCCGCAGATATCCGCCGCCCATTCGGGCGTTTTCTCTTCGCCGTCGTCGCCTTCGCCCTGGACATAGTCGATGAAGTCGTCAAATCCCAGCGCATAAGCCTTGATGAAGTCAGGGTCGTGGAGGTCTTCGTTGTACAGCGTATGGGCAATGCCCAGCATGAAGGCCACGTCGGTCATGGGATTGACGTAGCGCTGCTCGCAGCCAAGGTAGTTCTGTGTCTTGGTGCGCACCGGGTCCACGCTGATCACGCGGATGCTGCCGTCCTCGATCTTTTCCTTGAGCTTTTCCAGATAGGCGTAGGACTCGTGGGTTTCGCAGTTCCAGCCCACCTGCAGATTCTTGTACAGATCGTTGCCCCACAGCACCACGGTCTTGCTGTTCTCGAGGATCAGCGGCCAGGAGGTGCCCTGGCTGTAGACTTCGGTGGACCCCAGCACGTAGGGCAGGATCACCTGGCCCGCGCCGGTGGAGTAGTCCCCCACCTTCTTGACGAAGTTGCCGTGCATGCCCACCGCGCGCTGCATGTGGTTACCGCAGCTGTGCACCTGGCCGGTCTGGCGCCAGCCGGTGGCCCCGGCATAGAGGCCGGACGGACCGTGCTCGCGCTGGACGCGTTCGAGCTCTTCGTGGAACAGATCCAGCGCGGCGTCCCAGGTCAGGCGCACAAAGCGGTTGTCGCCCCGGGTGGTGCGATCGCCCTTGTGGCGGTTTTTCAGCCACTCCAGGCGCACCATGGGGTAGCGGATGCGCGAGGGGTTGTAGATCAGCCCCTTGATGCCCTTGAGCATCTCGGTGGGATAGCGGTCCACGTCAAACGGCTTGATCTCGGCCACACGGCCGCCCTTGACCAGGGCATTCATCGCCCCCCAGTGGGAGCCGGCGGTTTTCCATACGCCCTCTGCGGTCACCTCGGCTTCGGCGGTGCGGGTCAAAAGCCCCGGGCCCACCAGGGCGGCGGCCGCGCCGGCCGCCGTGCCGCTTAGGGTGCCTTTGAGAAAATGACGGCGACTAATCAACATACGGCCTCCTTATTCCCCGGCTACGTCTGTGACGCCGGTGGTGTTTTCCGCATCAACGGCTTGTGCGTCCTGAACATAGTCCGAGGAGTGCTTCTGCAGGTACTTGAGCACAAGCGACTGTGTCGGCCCGTCCATATTGGTAAAGCCCACCATGCCGGAGAACATCGCCGGCCAGGTGTTGGCATCAAAGTGTCCGGGGTCGGGCTCGGTATGGCACACGCTGCAGCCGTCGTGGTAGATCTGGCTGGCGGTGTCCCAAAGCGCGTCGCGCCTGTCGACGTAGGCGCCCTTCTTCGCCCACAGCTCGACGTTCACCCGGGCCCAGGGCAGGCCGGTCAGCTCATCGACCTTTTGCTCGCCGGTGTCGATCAGGGCGTCATCCTGGGCAACGTCTCTGTCAAGAATCGCGCTTTCGATATTCTGGCCAAAGTCTTCATACAGCACCCGGCCAAAGCCCTTCTCCTTGCGCCAGCCGGGGATATTCAGCCTGACGCTGTCGCCCCGGGTCTCCTCCACGGTCACTTCCGAGGCAATGGTCAGCTGGCCGGCCAGCTCGTCAAGCTCGGCGTCGCGGTACAGGTCCACGGACTCGGCGCTGTAGTAAGCCTCGTCGCTTCCCGAATCCACGGAGACGGCGTTGTTTACCAGCTTGGCAAGCATGGGGTTGCCGCCCTTGTTCATGTCTTCGGGCAGATGGTGGGCGATGCCCTTGTGGCAGTCCAGGCAGCTCTGATCACGCTCGGCGGCAGGTTTCATGAAGCGCCGCGCCTCGTCGGACATGCGCTCCCAGTCCATGCTGTCGTAGTCGTGGCAGCTGCGACATTCCTTGGAGCCGTTGGCCTTGAAGCGTGCCCACTCGTGCTGTGCCAGCTCCAGACGCTTTTCCTCGAATTTTTCCGGCGTGTCGATGGTGCCGAATATCGCACCCCAGACTTCCTTGCTCGCCTGCATCTTGCGCGCGATTTTTGCCGTCCAGTCGTGGGGCACGTGGCAATCCGAACAGATCGCCCGTACGCCGGTACGGTTGGACCAGTGAATGGTTTCCTGCAGCTCCTGGTAGACGTTGTCTTCCATCTCGTGACAGCTGACGCAAAACTTCTCGGTATTCGTCACTTCCATGGCGGTGTTGAAGCCGCCCCAGAAAATCACCCCGGCAATAAAGCTGACCAGAATAATGACCCCGAGGCTGATATGTACCGGCGGTCGCTTCAACGTATTCCACAGCGTGGCAATGAACTTCATGGTGTCTCCCCCTCAAGTATGAATGATGTCAGCCGCCGTGCCCGGGCGGACCCAGCACGAAGACCTGCAGCATCCACACGACAAAGCCGTAGCCGCCGACCACGGCGATGCTCAGCAGGGGAACGACAATAGCGACAATAAACAGCAGCGCCGCCCACTCACGACGCTTGCTGCTGCCGGCCTCTGCCCGGCTATCGGATTTGGCCATGCTGCCCTCCGGCGGTTGGTAGCGATGTTTTCGATGACGTCATAACCCGGCCCCGACACCTCACTGCCGGCGCTCCGAGAAAAGCTGAGTGTTTTAGGGTCTGTTGACGTTTCATGGCAGGGGTATTGGCAGGATAGGGGCAAGCTCACAGAATAAAGGTTCCTAAGCCAACAAACTGCAAGCCTGCCATGCCCCGACAAATGCTCACGGATGAACACTGGCCGAAGCTGAAATCTATCCTGCTTCAACAAGGTATTTATGACAAGACCGATCTGCGTACCACGGTGGAAGGCATCCTTTATCGGATGCGAACCGGCTGCCCGTGGCGGGACCTACCGGAGGCGTTTGGCCCCTGGAACACGGTCTACAAGCGCTTCAACGCCTGGTCAGCGAGTGGAAAGCTGATGAGGATTTTCATCTCTCTGGTGGAAGATCCTGATGTCGAGTGGCTATTTATTGATGGTTCCTACGTCAAGGCTCACCAAGATAGCACTGGGGCTGCCACGGAAGATGCAGAAGCCATTGGCAAAAGTCGTGCAGGCAATACCAGCAAGATCCACTTGGCCGTGGATGCTTATGGGTTGCCGATCGCCTTCAGAATAACCGGGGGTGAAGTGCACGACAGCACGGAAGCCCAGGCATTGATTGACGGTTTGCCGGCAGGTGACGCGCTGGTGGCTGACAAAGGCTATGACAGTGAACGTATCCGCGAGCAGGTCGAAGCCAAAGGAATGGCTGCCGTCATTCCACGCAGGCGTAACTCGAAAAAAGGAAATGCCAATCTGGACAGAGGGTTATATCGCTACCGGCATCTGGTTGAGAATGCCTTTGCTCGATTGAAACCGTATCGCGCCATTGCGACGCGCTACGATAAGCTCAAACGAAATTACGAAAGCATGGTGGCCTTGGCATGCGGCTTTTTATGGCTACCAATGTGAAACGTCAACAGGCCCTAATAAACTTTTATTATGTCAGCCTTTCATCGCGGAATAAAAAGTACTTCGGATACCTCTTCCGGCCTGTCCCGCCAAACCCGCCTATACGCCTGGATCAGGCATAAAAATACCGGCCCGAAGGCCGGTACAGTGCAGGCACAAAACGCTGGCCCCTTACGCCGAGGCGCGCGGAATACGCAGCACCAGCCAAAGCGCCAAGGCGCACAGAAGAGCGGCCAGCCCGGCAAAGCCGGTGCCGGTGGCCACCAGCCCCAAACGGCTGGTGGCAAGGCCGATACCCACTACCGGAATCGATAGCGCCACGTAGGCGACGATGAAGAAGGCCGACGTTACCGCGCCGCGCTGATCCGCCGGCGAAGCCGCCGCAATGGCGCCCATGCCGGCGCGAAAGCCGATGCCCTGGCCGGACCCGGCCAGCACCGCACCGCCGCAAAACGTCGCCATGCTGGCGGCAAAAAGCCCCGCGCCGATCAGCAGCGCTCCGACCAGCAGCGTCAAACACCCCAGCGGCAGCCGCCACTGGGGCGCTATCCGCCCCTGCAGCGACTGCCCCGCCGTCGAGGCGATAAACACCAGGCACACCACCAGGCCGATCAGCGCCAGGTTTTGTTCGCCCAGCACCTGCTGCATGAACGCCGGCGCCATGGAGTTGAAAAAGCCCAGCACCGCAAAGCCGGCAAACCCCACCAGCGCGGCGGGCACAAACACCCGGCGCACCCCGGGCGGAATACTCAGGCGCTGCACGCGCAGGTCCGGAGCCGCTTGGCGGGCCACGGTTTCCGGCGCACGCCAGACCAGCAGCATGCCGATGGCCAGCAGCCCCAGATGCAGCGCGTAGGACAGCGCAAGCGGCGCCGGCAGCCAGGTGACCAAAATGCCCGCCACCAGCGGGCCAAGCCCCAGGCCGCCCATGTTCACCGCGGTAGCGGCCAGGGTGGCGCGAGGTTTCCAGGCCTCCGAGGCCAGCTCGATCACCGCTACCGTCGCGGTGCCGGTAAATATTCCCGCGGAAATGCCCGAAATCACCCGGCCCACCAGCAGCGTTCCCAGGCTGTCGCCGGCGAGAAAGACCACATCGCTAAGCGCGGCGGCCAGCATGCCGACAAACAGCATGGGGCGCCGCCCCAGCTGATCCGACCAGCGCCCGGTCACCACCAGCGCGCCGATCACGCCGATGGCGTAGACGGCAAAAATGACCGTGATCACCAGCTGGGAAAAGCCGTATTCGGCCTGATAGAGCGGGTACAGCGGCGTGGGCAATGTGGTCCCCAGCATCACCGCGAGAAAGGCAAACGCCGGGCCGAGAAAGGCCAGCGGCGACGCCGTTTGCGAAGTCGACGGTGCAGGCATAAGCCAATCCTTGGTCAGGGCAAGACAGGAGACAGCGCCGGGCGCTACCGCGGCTCGGCGTGCTCCACCATCAGCTGCAGGCTTTCGCGGCCGCGAAAGCGGTTGCGGTTGAGCTTGTAGGCGCAGTGCAGGGTGTCACCCATGCCGAAGGCGGGAAGCTCACCGGGGGTCAGCGCGCGAAACCAGATGGCCTTGAGCGTCGCGGCGCCGGTGGATAGTTCCATCATCAGATGGCTGCCGTCGGCGCCGACCGGGCGCAGGGACTCGACGATAAATTCGCCCTCGAACAGCGGCGGATCGAACTCGCGGCCGTAGGGGCCGAGCGTCTCCAGCTCGTCCAGGGTGGCAAGATCCATCTGGTCTGCCTCGAGCTCGCCGTCGGTCCACAGCCGCGGATAAAGCGGCGCATCGCCCAGCTGCTCCTCTACCGCGCGCAAGAACGCCGCCTTGAACTCGCCCAGGCGTTCTTCGGGCAGGCCGATGCCGGCAGCGCCGCTGTGCCCGCCAAAGCGCGGCAGCGCTTCGGGGGCCAGCTCAAAGGTGCGCTGTAGCGCGTCGCGCAGGTGCAGCCCGTCGATGGAGCGTCCGGAGCCGGTGAGCATTCCGGGAGCAGAAGCCCGGGTGAGCACCAGCGCCGGGCGGCCGTAGGCCTGCACCAGCCGGGAGCCGACGATGCCCTGCACCCCCGGGTGGCCGTCTTCGACAAACACCACGATGGCTTTCTCATCGGCGACGAGCGACTCGGCGGCAAGCGCCCTGGCTTCGGCCGCCATCTCCGCCTCGATGGCCTTGCGCGACTGGTTGTCGTCCTCAAGGATGCCAAGCTGCTTCGCCGCCACGGCGTCGCTTTCGGCGAGCATGAAATGCAGCGCCGCGTAGGGGTCGTCAAGGCGCGAGCGGGCGTTGATCCTGGGCCCCATCTGAAACGCCAGGGTTTCGGCGTCGAACGGCACGCTGTCCGGCCCCAGGCGTTCGGCCATGGCTCGCCAGCAAGGCGCTTCCATGCGGTTGATGAGCTTGAGGCCCTGAGTGACCACAGCCCGGTTGGCCGGGCTTGCCCCCAGCGACACGCAGTCGGCCACGGTGCCCAGCGCCACGTACGACAGCCACGGCGAGAGCTTGGGCGTAGCGCCGGGCAGCGCGCCCCATTCGATGAGCACGCTTCGCGCAAGCGACATCACCAGCCAGGCGACCATGCAGCCGGCAATGGTGGCATCCGGGTAGGCGCAGTCATGCCGAGTGGGATTCACGCAGGCATAGGCCGAGGCCGGCGGCCCCTCTGCCGGCAGGGCGTGGTGATCGCTGACCACCACGTCGATGCCCTCTTCGGCCAGGCGCGCAATGCGCGGCTCGTCGGAGCTGCCGCAGTCGGCGGTGATGACCAGCGTCGGCCGCGGTGCCAGCCCCAGGGTGCGCTCCACCAGCGGCAGGCTGATGCCGTAGCCGTCATGGATGCGGTGGCCGATCAGGCTGTGGAGTTTCGCGTCGGCCACGCCAAAAAGCTCCACCAGGGTGCGCCGGATCACCACGTGGGAGGTAATGCCGTCGACGTCGTAATCGGTGAGAATACCGATGTGCTCGCCCTCCGTCACCGCCTGGGCGATGCGCTCGGCGGCTCGGCGGCCGTCGGCGAGTTTCTCCGGGTGCGCCAGGTGACGCAGCCCCGGCGTGACCAGAGGCGCAAGCGGCTCGGCGTAGCCCGGCAGGCGCGAGGCCAGAAGCCACGCCTGAAGCGCCGTGAGCCCTTCGGCCCGGGCCCGGGCGTAGACGTCCGGATCCCGGGGCCGCGGCTCCAGGCGCGGCCGGGTCATGCCTCGCGGCAGTTCCGCCAGTACGCTCATCAGCGGCGGTTCTCCGCGACGAACCGCTGCACGGCGTCAAGCTCGGCGGGCAGCACCGCAAAGCGCTCCTCGCGCTCGAGCAGGCCTTCCATGTGCGGCGGCAGCTCAACGCCGGGGAAGCCGGCCTCGATCACGGCGTCGGCAAACTTGGCCGGGTGCGCGGTGGCAAGAGTGATCATCGGCGTGGCGGCGTTCGCCCGAGCGCGCTCGGCGGCGCGGTAGCCGGTGGCGGTGTGCGGGTCGAGCAGCTCGCCGGTGCGCCGATGGGCTTCGCGGATGACCTCGAGGATGGTGGCGTCATCCACGCTGTGGCTTGAGAACTTCTCGCGCAGCTTGGCCAGCGGCGCCTCGGCCAAAGCGGCGGGCTCGTGCTGGAAGCGCTCCAAAAGCGCCGCCACGGCGGCACCGTCGCGGTCATAGGCGTCGAACAGCAGGCGCTCAAAGTTGGACGACACCACGATATCCATGGAAGGCGCCAGCGTTGCCTCAAGCTCGCGCCTGGAGAAGTCGTTGTCGGCAAGCGTACGGTGCAGAATATCGTTGGCGTTGGTCGCAACGATGAACTGCTTCACCGGCAGCCCCATCTTGTAGGCCATGTAGCCGGCAAAGACGTTGCCGAAGTTGGCCGAGGGCACGCAGAAGCTCACCTCGCGGTGGGGCGCGCCCAGGGCCACGCCGGCGGCGACGTAGTAGACCATCTGCGCCATGATCCGCGCCCAGTTGATCGAGTTCACCGCCACCAGCCGGGTGCCGTCGAGAAAGGCCTGATCGGCGAAGCTGGCCTTGACCATGGCCTGGGCGTCGTCGAAGTTGCCCTCGATGGCCACGTTGAAGACGTTGTCCGCGAGCACCGTGGTCATCTGGCGGCGCTGCACCTCGGACACCCGGTTGTGCGGGTGCAGGATGAAGATATCCAGGTTGTCGCAGTGGCGACAGCCCTCGATCGCCGCCGAACCGGTATCCCCCGACGTTGCCCCCATGATCACCGCGCGCTCGCCGCGCTTTTTGAGAAAGTGATCAAGAATGCGGCCGAGAAGCTGCAGCGCCACGTCCTTGAACGCCAGGGTGGGACCGTGGAACTGCTCGAGCAAAAAGTGGTTGGCATCCAGCTGCCTGAGCGGCACCACCGCGTCGTGGCTGAAGGTCGAGTAGGCCTCCACTATCAGCTGATGCAGGGTGGTGTCATCGATTTCGCCGCCGACGAAGGGCTTGATCACGCGAAAGGCGATGTCGGCGTAGGACAGCCCGGCCATGTCGGCCAGGGCGTCGCGGGTGAACGACGGCAGCGTTTCGGGAACGTAGAGACCGCCGTCGCTGGCCATGCCGGTGAGCACGACCTCCTCGAAGGAGAGCGCCGGGGCCTCGCCCCGGGTGCTGATATAGCGCATGGCGTTACTCTCCCTCGTCCAGGCTCTCCACCCGGATACGGGTCACCGAGCCGGCAATATCGGCCATGGACTCGATCTCGCGGATGGCGTCGTTCATCTCACGCTCCCTGGTACGGTGGGTCATCATGATGATGGGGACCAGCTCGCCTTCGGTGATTTCCTTCTGGATCAGCGCCTCGATGGAGATGCCGTGCTCGGCAAGGATCGTGGCCACCCGGGCCAGCACGCCGGGGCGGTCCACCGCCAGCAGGCGCAGGTAGTAGGCCGTGGTGATGTCTTCCATGGGCATGATCGCCGGGGCGTCCATGTCCTCGGTGACGCCGCTGAAGGCCAGATAAGGCACGCGGTACGGGTGCTCGGTGTTGATATCCCGGGCGACGTCGAGAATATCCGCAATCACCGCCGACGCCGTGGGCTCGGAGCCGGCGCCGGCACCGTAGTAAAGCGTGGGGCCCACGGCGTCGCCCATCACCGCAATGGCGTTTTTCACCCCGCTGACGTTGGCCAGCAGCCGCTCCTTGGGCACGAGGGTGGGGTGGACGCGAAGCTCCAGGCCGTTGTCGGTGCGCTTGGCGATTCCCAGATGCTTGATCATGTAGCCTAGATTGTCGGCCTGCTCGACGTCCTCGGCGGTAATCCGGCCGATTCCCTCGGTGTAGGCCTTGTCGAACTGCAGCGGCACGCCGTAGGCGATGGACGCCATGATGGTCAGCTTGTGCGCGGCATCGATGCCTTCGACGTCGAAAGTGGGATCGGCTTCGGCGTAGCCCAGCGCCTGGGCCTCGGCGAGCACGTCCTCAAAGGCACGGCCTTCGTCGCGCATGTGGGTGAGAATGTAGTTGCCGGTGCCGTTGATGATGCCGGCCACCCATTCGATGCGGTTGGCCCCCAGGCCCTCGCGCAGCGACTTGATCACCGGAATGCCGCCGGCAACGGCCGCTTCGAAGGCGACGATCACGCCCTTGTCGTGGGCCGCCTGGAAAATTTCGTTGCCGTGCACGGCAATCAGCGCCTTGTTGGCGGTGACCACGTGCTTGCCGTTGTCGATGGCGGTGAGCACCAGCTCCCGGGCGATATCGTAGCCGCCGATGAGCTCGACAATGACGTCGATATCGGGGTTGGCGGCGACTTCAAAGACGTCGCCGGTGGCCTTGATACCGGTGATATCGCAGTCCGGGTGGATACTGCGATGCCCTACCTGCTCAACCACGATCGGGCGGCCCGCCCGGCGCGCGATGTCTTCGGCGTTGCGCGTCAATACGTTGAAGGTGCCGCCGCCGACGGTGCCCAGACCACAAATACCTACTCTCACCGGTTTCACAATAAATCCCCTTTTTTGTTGCGCACCGGTATCGGATCAGCCATCGACCGGTGCAGTCAGCATAGTGTCAGATTGCGTTCATTTAGCGCTGGCGCTCAGCGCCGGGCTGGTTGTCCAGCCCCAGCATGGCGGCCAGCCGCTCGGGGGGCACAAAGCCCGGCACCATGGTGCCGTCGGGCAGAACGATCGCCGGGGTGCCCTTCACGCCGAGCTCCAGGCCCAGCCGGTGCTGCTCGGCCACCGGGTTGTCGCAGCCGGCACCGGCGCTGAGCGTTTCGTCATCAAACGCCCGGCTGAGCGCCTCGCTGACGTTGTCGCTGCACCAGGCCTGCTGCATGACCCGGGCCGCCGGACTCTGCATGCCGCCGCGCGGAAAGGCCAGGTAGTTGACCTCGATGCCGCGCTCGTTGAGCTCGGGGATGCTTTCGTGCAGCCGGGTGCAGTACGGACAGCTGGTGTCGGTAAACACCGTGATGGTGGCGCGCGGCTCACCCACGCCGCGATAGATCGCGCGCTCGCTGTCCGGCACGTCCGCCAGCGCCTCGGCGCGCTCCTGGTTCTTTTCCTGCTCGCTTAGGTTGGTGAGCTTGTCGCCCTCGTTGTGATACAGGTCACCCACCACGAAATAGCTGCCGTCGGCGTTGGCGTAAAACGACTCGCCGCCCTTCAGCTCAACGTGGTAAATGCCGTCCAGCGGCGTGTCGCTTACGCTTTCCACCGGCACTTTCTGGCCGTTGATGCGCAGCGAGTCGGTCAGCGTATCGGGCGCGGGGGCAGCTGCTGCCAGCCCGGGGAGCAGCGCGCCGGCAACCGCCAGGCGTAAAAGCAAATGTCGACCCATTGTCGTTCAACCTCGTGGATGATGTTCAGCGTGCAGCTGCTCAAGGCGCGCTTGGGCAACGTGCGTGTAAATCTGCGTGGTGGACAAGTCGCTATGCCCCAGCAGCAGCTGTACGACACGCAAATTAGCGCCATGATTCAATAAGTGCGTGGCAAAGGCGTGGCGCAGGGTGTGCGGCGACAGCGGCGTGGCAATGCCGGCGGCAAACGCATGAGCCTTGATGCGATGCCAGAACGTCTGGCGCGTCATGGCCTTGTCGCCGCGCCCGGGAAAAAGCGCCGGGCGCGTTACGTCCTGCATCAGTGCCGGCCGCGCGGCGTCGATGTAGCGCTCGAGCCAGTGCGCGGCTTCCGCCCCCAGCGGCACCAGCCGATCCTTGTCGCCCTTGCCGCGCACCCGCACCACCCCCTGGCGCAGGTTCACGGCGTCAACGCTCAAGCCTACAAGCTCGGAGACGCGCAGGCCACAGGCATAGAGCAACTCGAGCATGGTGCGATCGCGCAGCCCCAGCGGCGCGCCGGTGTCCGGGGCCGCCATGAGCCGCTCGACCTCGTCTTCATCGAGCACGTGGGGCAAAGCCGGCCGCACCGGCGGCAGTCGGATCCCCGCCAGCGGATCGCTGGAGACCTGGCCGGTCAACCGCGCCCAGCGATAAAAGCTTCTCAGGCTCGACAGCAGGCGGGCGTTGCTGCGCAGCCGATAGCCCTCGGCCCGGCGCGCCTCGAACCAGGCCACCAGCCTCTCCGGCGGCGGTGCTCTCAGGGACTCTCCGGCGTCCTCCAGCACCCGGCACCACGCCGTCAGGTCGCGCCGGTAGGCGGCCAGGGTATGCTCGCTGGCGCCGCGCTCCAGCCACTGGGCATCCAGGAAGGCATCGATCAGGTCCATGGGTACCGGCCTTTTGCTCGGGGATCATGCCGCAGACGGGCAGACAAGCAAAACCCCGCCCCGCAAAGCGGTGACGGGGTTCTCAAGCAGCCCGAAGGCTGGACGAAAGGCGGGCTTACGCCAGCTTTTCCTTGATGCGCGCGGACTTGCCGCTGCGCTCGCGGAGGTAGTAAAGCTTGGCCTGACGTACGTCACCGCGACGCTTGACGTGGATGGAGTCCACCAGCGGGCTGTAGGTCTGGAAGGTACGCTCGACGCCCACGCCGTGGGATACCTTGCGCACGGTGAAGGCGGAGTTCAGGCCGCGGTTGCGCTTGCCGATCACTACGCCTTCAAACGCCTGCAAACGCTCGCGGCTGCCTTCCTTTACCTTGACCTGCACGGAGATGGTATCCCCCGGGGCAAAGGCCGGCATTTCCTTTTCCGTCTGCTCGGCTTCAAGCGCCTGGATCACCTTGTTCTTGCTCATCGTCTTGCTCCTGATATGTCGTGGTGGTCTGCCGCATACGAATATGGGTGGGCAAACCGTGATCCCGGCGCTCGGTGCGAGTGCGCGGGAGTCGTCATGGGTGACGCAGGTGCGTGGCTACCGGCCTTCGCCCTGCACCGCCGCCCTGCCCCTCCGGCTGGCCGCCTGGCCAACCCGCTAGCGGGGGGGCAACGCGTTCTCTTCGATGAATTCATCCAGCAGCCGGCGCTGCGTTTTTTCCAGGGTTTGCCGGTCGATCAGCTCCGGCCGGCGCAGCCAGGTACGCCCGAGCGACTGTTTCAGCCGCCAGCGCCTGATGGCTTCGTGGTCACCGCTCAGCAGCACCTCGGGCACGTGCGCGCCGTCGATCACTTCCGGGCGCGTGTAGTGCGGGCAGTCCAAAAGCCCCTGGTTGAATGAATCCTCGACGGCGGAGTCCTGATGCCCGAGCACCCCGGGAATCAGCCTTGCCGCCGCGTCAATCAGCACCATGGCCGGCAGCTCGCCGCCGCTCAGCACATAGTCGCCGATCGACCATTCCTCATCGATGTCACGCTCGACCACGCGTTCGTCAATGCCTTCGTAGCGCCCGGCCACCACCACCAGCGGGCCTTGGGCGGCCAGCGTCTGCACGCCCTGCTGGTCGAGCTTCCTGCCCTGGGGCGAGAGGTAGATCACCGTCGGCGCGAGGCCGGTGGCCTCTTCGGCGCGGGCCCGGGCGTCGGCAATGGCGCCGCGCAGGGTGTCGACCTTCATCAGCATTCCCGGACCGCCGCCGTAGGGGCGGTCATCGACGCTGCGGTGGCGGTCGGTGGCGTAGTCCCGAGGGTTCCAGTACTCGAGCGCCAGCCGCCCCCTGTCTATCGCTCGGCCGGTCACGCCGTGCCCGGTCAGAGCACCGAACATCTCGGGGAACAGCGACACTACGCCGACCCACAGGCCTGGCGATGCGGCGTCCGTCACGGTCAAAAGTCCGGGTCCCAGTCGACGCGCATTTGGCCCGCGTCGAGATCCACCTCGATGATGACGTCACCGGGCAGATACGGCAGCAGGCGTTCGCGCCGGTCGATGGCCTCGCGGTCGCCGCGCACCATCATGACATCGTTGGCGCCGGTCTCGAACAGGCCTGCGACCCGCCCCAGCCGTTCGCCGGCACGGGTGAAGACCGCCAGGCCCTCAAGCTCGTGCCAATAGTATTCGTCGTCGGCAAGCTCGGGCAGTTCGTCCTTGGGCATGAGGATGTCCGCTTTCACCAGCGCCTCTGCGGCGCTGCGGTCGGCCACGCCGTCAAGCTGGACGACCAGCCCCTTGCCCTGCCGGCGCCCCTGAACGACGCGGTAGCGTGAAAGGCGATCGCCCTTTCGCACCCACCATTCGGGATAGTCAAAAATGCTGTCAGCAGGGCTGGTGTAGGCGTATACCTTGAGCCACCCCTGGATACCGTGGGGGCTTGTCAGCTGGCCCAGCACCACGCAGTCCTCCGGCGCCAGGCGATGTGCGTCGGCCGGAGATGTAGAGCGCGCGGGATCAGACATCAAACACCTCGTCTAACAGCACGGCCGCCCTTAAGCCTGCTTGCCGGCTTCCTTGACCAGCTCGGCAACGCGATCGGACAGCTGCGCGCCGTGGCCCTGCCAGTAGGAGATGCGGTCCAGATCGATGCGCAGACGCTCTTCTTCGCCGCGGGCAACGGGGTTGAAAAAGCCCACGCGCTCGATGAAACGGCCGTCGCGCGAACGACGCGAATCGGTCACGGAAAGATGATAAAAAGGACGCTTTTTGGCGCCGCTGCGTGCCAAACGAATGGTAACCATACGAACAATATCCTTCGGTTGAGATGACAAAAGCGCCCTGCCGCGGGCCCTGCCCGAACGGAATACCGCGCGCTCTGTCGGGATATAAGTGCTTGTTAACGGCTTCACGGGCGGCGCCAGAGCGCATCACCCACGCATGAAGAGGCCGCATTCTACGTAACCGCGCGGGTTTTGGAAAGCCTGCGCGGCGAAAAGCCGGTAGCGTCAGCGCCGTGGCAAGCCGCCCGGGCCGCCGCCCATACCGCCAGGACCGCCCATACCGCCAGGACCGCCCATACCACCGGGACCGCCCATACCACCGGGGCCGCCCATACCACCGGGGCCGCCCATACCACCGGGGCCGCCCATGCCGCGCATCATTTTCTGCATGCCGCCTTTCTTGCCGGCCTTTTTCATCATTTTCTGCATCTGCTTGTGCTGCTTGAGCAGGCGGTTGAGGTCCGGCACCTGCAGCCCGGCGCCGGCGGCGATGCGCCGCTTGCGCGAGCCGTTGATGATCTCGGGCTTGTGGCGCTCTTTGGGCGTCATCGAGTTGATCAACGACTCAAGCTTGCCAAGCTCCTTTTCCGGCCCCGGGCCCTGGGCCATTTCGGCCATCTGCCCCATACCCGGCAGCTTGCTCATCAAGCCGCCCATGCCGCCCATTTTCTTGAGCTGCTGGAGCTGTTCGCGGAAATCCTCAAGATCAAAGCCGCTGCCCTTCTTGACCTTCTTGGCGAGTTTGTCGGCTTTGTCCTTGTCGACGGTGCGCTCGGCTTCCTCGATCAGCGAGAGCATGTCGCCCATGCCCAGGATTCGCGAGGCCACCCGGTCGGGGTGGAACGGCTCCAGGGCGTCGACTTTCTCGCCCATACCCATGAACTTGATCGGCTTGCCGGTCACGTGGCGCACCGACAGCGCTGCACCCCCCCGGGCATCGCCGTCGGCCTTGGTCAGCACCACGCCGGAAAGCGGCAGCGCTTCGTGGAAGGCCTTGGCGGTATTCACCGCGTCCTGGCCGGTCATGGCGTCGACCACGAAGAGGGTTTCGTCCGGCGTCACTGCCTGGTGGAGCCCCCGGATCTCCTCCATCATCGCCTCATCGACGGCCAGCCGGCCGGCGGTGTCGATCAGCACGACGTCGTGGAACTGGATCCTGGCGTGGTGCATCGCCGCCTTGACGATATCCACCGGCTTCTGCCCGGAGTTCGAAGGGAAGAAATCCACCTCGACTTCCTTCGCCAGCGTCTCCAGCTGGTCAATGGCCGCCGGGCGATAGACGTCGGCGGACACCACCAGCACCTTTTTCTTTTCGCGCTCGCGCAGAAAGCGGCCCAGCTTGGCCACCGAGGTGGTTTTACCCGCGCCCTGAAGGCCCGCCATCAGTACCGAAGCCGGCTGCCCCTTGAGCACCAGGCTCTCGTTGGCCTCGCCCATGATCGCTTCCAGCTCCTGCTGGACGATCTTGACGAACTGCTGGCCCGGCGACAGGCTTTTCGACACTTCCTGGCCCACCGCCCGCTCGCGCACGCGGTCGACAAAGGCCTTGACCACGGGCAGGGCAACGTCGGCCTCCAGCAGCGCGCGGCGCACCTCGCGCAGGGTATCCTTGATGTTGTCGTCGGTCAGGCGAGCCTGACCCTTGATTGACTTCAGCGTCTGCGATAGACGGTCGCTAAGATTCTCAAACATGGGCGTTAGTCCCCCTTTTGGTCACCAGACGCAAGCGCCCTGGACAAGATGGCGGCCATTATACGCGCTGGCGGCGCGAGTCTCCATCCGCCACCGCTGTGCGAAACGGCAGGGATTCGTTATAGTAGGCGATCAGTTACCGCAAGCTGGCGGCCTTTCTTAATCGCCGCGCAGCGCAGCGGTCATCCTTTCGCTCTCACTACACAGCGCCGTCGGGCGCACGGATGGCATCATGCAGGCGCTGCCTTTCGCCACGATTGCTCTTGTTCTCTATCTCGCTGCCGCTATCTGGCAGGGCATGACGCTTTTGCGCCGGGTGCCCCCGCGCCAGGGTATTGTCCGCCTGCTGGCCGTGGTGGCGCTGCTTTTGCACATTCCCGCGATCATCGAACTGCTGGGCCGCACGCCGGGCCTTCTGCCCGGCTTTACCACCAGCGTGGCGCTGTTCATGGCGGTGGCCGCCAACGTGGTGCTGGTGGCCAGCCTGTTCAAGCCGGTGCTCAACGCCGGCATCGCGCTGTTCCCGCTGGCAGGGCTGGCGCTGGTGCTGGCCACGGGCACGCCCAGCCACGGTATCCAGGGCAGCATTACGCCGGGCATACTGCTGCATATCGTCACCTCGACCCTGGCTTTTGCCATCCTCGCCATTGCCGCCGCCCAGGCCGTGCTGGTGGGGCTTCAGAACCAGGCGCTGCGCCACCATCACATCCGCGGCATCGTCCAGTCCCTGCCGCCGCTGACCACCATGGAGCGGGTGCTTTTTGAGCTGATCTGGGCCGGCATGGTGCTGCTCAGCATCGCCATCGTCAGCGGACTGATCTTCATCGACAACATGTTTGCCCAGCACCTGGTGCACAAGACCGTGCTCTCCTTTGTGGCCTGGGGAGTGCTGGCCGTGCTGCTCACCGGCCGCTACCGCTTTGGCTGGCGGGGCATGCGCGCGGTGAAGTGGACGCTCTGGGGCTGCGGTTTCTTGCTGCTCGCCTACTTCGGCAGCAAGTTCGTGCTGGAAATCCTGCTCACCCCCTGAGCCGCCGATTTCCGCTTTCCGACCCGTCGGGCAGCGGCGCCGCTGCCGTCTTGACACCCCGCAACCCGGCTTTTAACAATCGCGTTTGCAACGCGACCCTGAAACGGCGACAGAGGAACCTTCAACTTGAGCGACGACTTCCCTCTGGGGTTACTGTTCGGCCTGCTGGCGCTGCTGATCCTGCTATCGGCGTTTTTCTCCAGTTCGGAAACCGGCATGATGTCGATCAACCGCTATCGCCTGAGCCATCACGCCAGCGCCGGCGACAGTCGCGCCCGTCGCGTGGTTAGACTGCTTTCGCGTCCGGACCGGCTGATCGGCATGATCCTGATCGGCAACAACTTCATCAATAACCTGGCGGCCTCCATCGCCACCATCATCGCCATTCATTTTTTCGGCGAGGTCTCGGGCCCGGCCATTGCCACCGCGCTTCTGACCATTGCCATCCTGATTTTTTCCGAAGTCACGCCCAAGACCTACGCCGCCATCCGCCCCGAACGCATTGCCTACCCGGCCTCCTATGTGCTGGAGCCGCTGCTCAAGCTGCTCTACCCGCTGGTATGGCTGGTCAACATGATCTCCAACGGCCTGCTGCGGCTGGTCGGCGTCAAGCGCGTGGACGGCAGCAGCGACAGCCTCACCCAGGAGGAACTGCGCACCGTGGTTCACGAAGCCGGCACGCTGATCCCCTACCGCCACCAGGCCATGCTGCTATCGATTCTCGATCTGGAAAACGTCACCGTGAACGACATCATGGTGCCCCGCCATGAAGTCATCGGCATCGATCTCGATCACAGCCTCGAAGCCATTCTGACCCAGATTCGCACCAGCCAGCACACCCGCCTGCCGGTCTACAAGGGCGACATCAACAACATCGTCGGCATGCTGCACCTGCGCAACGCCGCGCGCTTTCTGTCGCGCGCCGAGGTAACCAAGGCGGCCATTGTCCAGGAGGCTCGCGAGCCCTACTTCATCCCCGAGTCCACGCCGCTGCATACCCAGATGCTCAACTTCCAGCAGCAAAAGCGCCGCATCGGCATCGTGGTGGACGAGTACGGCGACGTGAAAGGGCTGGTCACGCTTGAGGATATTCTCGAAGAGATTGTGGGGGAGTTCACCACCGACGTGTCGGAGGCCCGGGAGATCTACCCCCAGGACGACGGCAGCCACATCATCGAAGGCACGGCCAACATCCGCGAGATCAACAAGGCGCTGGGCTGGGAGCTTCCCACCAGCGGCCCCAAGACGCTCAACGGGCTGATACTCGAGCACCTGGAATCGTTTCCCCAGGGGCCGGCCAGCCTGCAGATCGGCGACGTCCGGCTGGAAATCATCGACATCCGCGGCAACCTGATCACCGCGGCGCGCTGCTGGCAGCCGGCGCGGCGCTAGTCGGCCTCCCCGCGGCAAATCTCCTCGTCGGCACCGGCCTTGAGCACCCGTACCCGAGCTTCGAAATAGCGGCACAGCGCCTCGTTCTGCACCGCCCGGGGGTCCACCGGCTCGCCGAAATGCAGGCTGACCCGGGCACGAAAGCGCCCCGGCGGCTTGCTCAGTGCCGGGCCGCCGCAGTGCGAGGTCCAGGAGCCCCAGAGCCCGGCCAGGCCCGCCGGTATCACCGGCACCGTATTGCGCTCAAGAATCGTCTCCAGCCCGCGGCGAAACCGCTGCACCTCGCCGTTGGTGGTCAAGCGCCCCTCGGGAAACACCATGACCACTTCGCCGTTGGCGAGCGCCTTGCTGATGTCGTCCAGCGCTCGGCGCAGGGCCCCGGGGTCGCGCCGCTCGGATTCGATGGGAATCGCTCCGACCAGCAAAAACAGCCACTTGAGCCAGGGCGAGTCGTAAATCGGCCGATCCATGACAAAGCGCAGCGGCCGCGAACAGGCGCCCCCCAGCACCAGCGCGTCCATATAGCTTACGTGGTTGCACACCAGAAGCGCTGCCCCGTGGCGCGGCACGTGTCTGCGCCCGCGCACCCTCAGCCGATAGCAAAGCCGCACCAGCGCCAGAATCACGTAGCGGATAAGCCGACGCACCACCAGGCGCTGTGTTCGCGGCCTGGACGTCACTCGGCCGGCCCCCGTTCGCGCAGCCCGGCCAGCACCGTGGTCAGCAGCTGGTCGAGCAGCTCGTCGATCTTGAGCTGCTCGCCCTGCCAGTAGCCCAGCCGCTCGTTCAGCCCCAGCTGTACCAGGCCGTGAACGCTGCCCCACAGCATGCGGCCCAGCTGGCGCGCCTCGAGCTCCCCGAGCGCCGGCTGGAAGTTGCGCAGGCAGGTCTCGACTTCCACGAACAGCGCTTCGATCAGCCCGCTCTGGCGCTGATCGAGCTCGCCGCCGTCGGCCAGCGGATAGTCAAACAGCAGCTGCCAGCGATAGCAGTCCTGGGCCGAAAACTGCCAGTAGGCATGGGCCAGCGAGCGCAGCCAGGGCTCCGGCGCGTCGGTTTTCAGGTTGCTGATGATATATTGCAGCCGCGCCAGAGTTTCGACGTTGACGTACTGCAAGAGGTTGTGAAAGCTGCCGTAAAGCTTGAGCAGCGTGCTCGGCGCGCAGCCTACCTCCCGGGCAATGGCACGCAGCGACAGGTCGTGCACCGGCCGGGTCGTGAGCCAGCGATCGCAGACCGCCATCACCTGCGCATGGAGGGTATCGGGCGCATGCTGTCTTGGACGGGCCATGGCAATCTCTTCGAGTTGGCGTGAGGGCGTTGGCGACAATGGCGAAATCGACCTGTCGCCTCCGCGTCCGGCGCACGTGCTTTGACACGGACGAGCGAGGCCTTAGGATACCCCAGATCGAACAGCGTTTTCGAGCCGCTTTCCCCGCGTAACCGCGTGCTTTCACGGCACCGGCGCCATCCACTACCGCTGAGGCGCACATGACCGGACGTCTTTATGTTCCGCCGCTGGATCTGCCACGGCTGCTGCCCGGCCTGACCGCCGCGGACACCCAGGTCACCTCGCCCAATCTGGCCCCGCGCCGAGCCGTGTCGGCCGTGCGTCAGGAGCAGGGCGGATACCGCCTGGCGCCGCTGTTCTGGGGGCTGACGCCTCCCTGGCTCGAAGTGCTCGACCACGCGCCCCACTGCGCCCGGGCCGAGTCGCTGGAAACCCGCGCCATGTTCCGCGAGGCCTTTCGCGCTCGGCGCTGCCTGATTCCCGCCGGCGGCGTTTACGTCTGGCAGCGCAAGCCCCGGGGCAAGCAGCCGTACCTGGTCACCCAGGCCAGCCGCGCGCCGCTGCTGCTCGCCGGTCTCTGGTGTCGCTACCACACCACGCTCACCGCGTTCAACGACTCCGCGGCGCTGATCACCGTGCCCGCCAGCGCCTGGCTTGCGCCGCTGAGCGAGCGTCTGCCGGCGGTGATCGCCCCGGCCGATGTCGAACGCTGGCTGAACCCGGATACGCCCCTTGAGCAGGTCCAGGCCTTGCTGACCCCGGCACCGCTGGAACTATTGGGCGCTTTTCCGGTATCAAGGCAGGTCAACAACCCCGCCAACCAGTCTCCGAGCTGCGCCCACCCCGTCGGCCCGATGCTGACCTGGCAACCCTGATTACAGGAGACACGATGCTGTCACGCTTTCTTCCCTTCTCGTTCACGCGCTCGTCAGCGTACCGCGCCCCGCTGGCGCTGAGCGCTGTGCTTGCGGTCGGCGCGGCCGGGCTGTCGGCCCAGGCCGGCGCTTCGTCGGCGGACGTTGCCGATGTCCAGACGCCGATCACCAGCCCCTTTGACAGCCGCGACTACCGCGTACTGACGCTGGAAAACGGCCTGACAGCGCTGCTGGTCAGCGCCCCCGAGGCCGACACGGCCGCCGCCTCGATGAACGTCAGCGTGGGCAGCGCCCAGGACCCCGAGGATCTCCAGGGCCTTGCCCACCTGCTCGAGCACATGCTGTTTCTGGGCACCGAGCCCTACCCCGAGCCCGAGGCCTACCAGACCTATATCACTCGGCACGCCGGCTCGCACAACGCCTTTACCGCGTCCCAGGACACCAACTACTTCTTTGACGTTGAACCCTCGGCGCTGCCCGGGGCGCTGGATCGCTTCAGCGCCTTTTTTCTCTCGCCGCTGTTCAACGCCGACAAGCTCTCGAGCGAGCGCAGCGTGGTGGACTCCGAATACCAGGCGCGCCGGCGCAACGAAAGCCGGCGGGAAAACGACGTGCTCAACCAGGTGCTCAACCCCGATCACCCCGGCACTCAATTCTCCGTGGGCAGCGTCGAAACCCTGGCCGACCGGCCGGCAGACGAGCCGTCGCTTCGCGAACGTGTCATCGACTTCTATCGCGGCTACTACGACGCCAACGTGATGCACCTGGCAGTGGTAGCGCCTCAGCCGCTGGATACGCTGGAGCAGATGGTCACCGACCGCTTTGCCGCCATTGCCGACCATGAGCTCGAGCGCCCGACCATCGAGGCGCCGCTGGTCGACAAGGGCTCGCTGCCCGTCTACCTGGAACGCCAGACGCTGACCGACAACCGCCAGCTGCGCTTTCTTTTTCCGATCCCTGACCCGTTGGAGGAATACGCCCGCAAGCCCGCTCAGCTGCTGGCCCACCTGCTGGGCGATGAGGGCGAAGGCAGCGTGCTGGCCGTCCTCCGCGATGCCGGGCTTGCCGACGGCCTGTCTGCCGGCGTGAGCCGCGGCGACGGCAAGGACGCGCTGTTCACCGTCAGCGTCAGCCTGACCCCCGACGGCGCCGAGCGGCTGGACGACGTTCAGGCCACGCTCTTTAGCGCAGTCGACAACGTCGCCGCCGACGGGCTGGAAGAATGGCGCTACGCCGAACAGGCGGCCCTCGAGCAGCAGTCGTTCCGCTTCCAGCAGCACGGCGCGCCCCAGCACGAAGCCACCGAGCTTGCCATGCGCCTGTCGCGCTATCCGATCAGGGACGTGCAGTACGCCCCCTATCGCATGGACGGCTTTGACGCCGAGCGTACCCGCACCTACCTCGACGCGCTCAGGCCGGACAACATGATTCGCATCTACTCCGGCCCCGAGGTCGAAGGCGAACGCACATCGCCCTGGTTCGATACCCAGTGGCAGAAGACCCCGGCCGCCGAAGGCGGCACCGCCCTGCAGGGGCTGGCGCTGCCCGAGCCCAACCCTTTTATCGCCGAGGATCTGACGCTGCAGAGCGGCCAGGACGAAACCCCGTCCGTAATCGAGAAAACCCCGCACTTCACCGCCTGGCACATGGCCGTGGAGCGCTTCGACACGCCCAAGGTGGAATGGCGCGTCAGCCTGCAGCACCCCGGCGTGCGCCGCTCCGCCGAGGAGGCCGTGCTCGACCGCCTGCTCGCCGGCTGGCTCAACGACAGCCTGAACGAGACGCTCTACCCCGCGCGGCTCGCCGGGCAGTCGTTCAACGCCTATGCCCACGCCAGAGGCATGACGCTCGCCTTTTCCGGCTGGCGCGACGGTCAGGCGCCGCTGATCACCCGGGTCATCGAGCAGATACAGCGCGGCGACATTACCCCGGGCAGCTTCGAGCGCGTCAAGCATCGGCTCGAGCGCCAGTGGCGCAACGCCCCGGACTCGGCGCTGTTCGGCCAGGCGCGGCGCACACTGAACCAGGCGCTGCTGGCGCCGCAGTGGTCCCCGGGTGAGCTGCTTGCCGCCAGCCAGCGCCTTGAGCACCACCACCTGGAAGATTTTCGCCGGCGCTTTCTTGACGAGCTCTACGTTGACGCCATGGCGGTGGGCAACCTCGACGCCGACCGGGCGCAAAAACAGGCCGCAAGCATCAAACAGCAGCTGGCTCCGCGCCTGGCCCGCGAAAAGATTCCCGCCCTCGAGCCGCTGGCCGTCAGCGCCGACAAGGGCGTGCTTCGCCCCCACAGCACCCGGGACGAGTCGCTGGTACTGCGCTATCTCCAGGGCGACGCTGCCACGCCGCGCCAGCAGGCGGCCGTCAGCGTGCTGGCCCAGTGGCTGCAGACGCCGTTTTATCAGCAGCTGCGCACCCAGGAGCAGCTGGGCTACATCGTCAACGCCGGCTACTACCCGCTGCTGGATGCCCCGGGCCTGGCCCTGGTGGTGCAGTCTCCGGGTAGCGACAGCGCCACCGTTGCCGAGCGCATGAGCGCCTTCATGGCCGACGTGGACGAACGTCTGAAGGCCCTGGACGACGAAGCCCTGGCCCCCTACCGCCAGGCGGTACACAGCAAACTCAGCGAGCGCGCCACCGGCCTTGGCCAGCTGGCCGACCGCCACTGGCAGGCCACCGCGCTTGACGAGGTGCGCTTTGACCGCCGCGAGCGCCGCGCCGAGGAGGCGCTCAACGTCAGCGTCGAGGAGCTGCGCGAGCTGTGGGCCAGACTGCAAAAGCACCGCCTGGACATCCGCTTTGATCCGGGCGACGAACCAAGCGACGTAGGCGAATACCGCGACGGGCTGGCGGCGTTTGACGACGCTGACTAACCGCCCGCGCGGAACGTAACCGGCAATTTCTGGCAGGCCTGTGGCCTGCATCGCCCGGCAAAGCCGGCCTCCCACAACCCCCTGCTTATGCAACCTGTAGGAGGGCGGCTGCGCCGCGCGACGCAGGCCGAAGGACTGCCGGGTTCAGTGGGGATTCAGCCGCCCGGCAAAGCCGGCCTCTTACGGCTCACCTTTTTCAAGCTCAGCATCAAGCTCAGCCAGCACCGCCGCCGCGCGGCGTATGGCGCTGACGTGGCGCTTGTGGCTGTCAGCAAGCCTGCGGTTCTGATAGGCCCAGCCGGCAAGGTCAGCGCAAACGCCCTGGGTAGCATCATCCAGCGGCCGGCAGGCGGCGGCCCGGGCCAGCGCCTTGAGCGCCGGCCGGGCCAGCCGCGGGTCGCGCTGCGCGTTGGCCACGTCGTCAATGTCCTGTCGCTGCGCGTCTCCCAGCGTCGCCGGCGGAAGGCTTGCCAGCAGGCGTACCAGCACGTCGGCGGGGAGGCCGGAGAGCTCAAAGGCCAAAAGCCCTGCGAGCGAGGCGCCGAGCCGCCGGGCTAACTCGTCAAGCACCGCTTCGCCGCGGGGCGTCAGCGCGCGCGCCACCATCAGCGGGTATTCGCCGGTGGCGGTGTCTCGGGTGACGCCCACCCGCACCGGTGAAAAGCCCGCAGCGAGCCAGAAATCCAGAAGCCCGGCCTCGGCGCCGAAGGTGGCGCCCAGCAGGTCCGCCCCGCTCTGCCGAGCCGCCTGCTCCGCCGCGGCCAGCAGCGCCTGCCCGCTGCCCTGGCGGCGCCTTTCCGGATGCACGGCGATCCGCGTGACCCGCTGCCAGCGCGCGGTTAACGCCTCGCGGCTGCCGGCGTGGGCGGCCAGCGACTGCGCCAGCAGGTGGCCCTGGGGGCGGCGTTCGCCCCGAGCCACCCGCTCGGCAAGCGCGGCGTCAAAGCCGCCTTCGGCGCGCATGACCGCCACGCCTTCGGGCGCGCGCGCCGCGCCCAGCACGCCGATGCGGGTGCCCGGGCCGTCGAGGAGCTGGCGCACGTCGTCCGGCGTGGTGCGGTAGTGGGACTGCACCAGCAGGCCGAAAAGAGCCTCCAGCGCCGGCTCGTGTCGGGCCAGCGCTCTGCGCTCAAGCCAGCGCACGGCGTCATCGCCGCCGTACGCCGGCGCCGGCGCCGGCGGTGCGGCCCTTAACAGCAGCAGACGATTGAGCGTGGTCTCCAGCGGATCGCCTTCGGCAAAGCGGACGGGCGTCTCCAGCGCAAGCCCCTGCCAGCCCGGCGTTTGCTCATCCAGCCGCGCGCGAAAGCGCAGAGCGAAGCCGCGCCCGGAGCCTTCGTAGCCGTGCACCGTGGTGGCAAAGGCAACGCGCGGAAAGGCGGCCAGCCACTGCCCCAGCAGCGCCGGCGGAATCGCCGCGGCCTCGTCCACCATCAAATAGCTGCCGTCGCCCCCCAGGGTGCCCGCCTCAACCGCCGCGCTCAGCGCGTCCGGGGCGATAAACTCGAGCACGCCGCCGTTTATCTCTACCCGCCGCCGGGAGGCTTCAGCGCTCACTCCCGCTTCCGCTTCGGCGTGGGCAAACAGCGCCGCCGCGGCGCCGGGCCGCGGTGCGGTCACGGTAATACGCGCCACGCCCCGAGCCAGCAGCCGGGCGCAGGCGATACCCAGCGCGGCGCTCTTGCCCCGGCCCCGGTCGGCGGTGATCACCAGCGGCCGGCGACGCTTCAGCCGGGTGAGCCTGGCCACCGCCCGGGCCTGGTCGGCGGTCAAACAGGCGCTGTCTTCGGGCGGCGCTGCGGGCTCGGGCGAAGCGGAAAAGCGCGGCAGCTCGGGCGCGGCGGCTTCGGCCGACCAGCGGATCGCGCCGCCGTCGTGCGCAAGCAAATGGGCCAGCCTTGCCAGATAGTGCGCGCTGAGTTCAGCCCAGGCGCAAGGGTAGTCGGCGATGCGGCGGTAGTCGGCGTCAGGCGCGCTGCCCCACCCTGCCGGGGTAATCAGCAGCAGCAGCCCGCCGGCGGTCAGCGTGCCGCCCAGCGCGCCGAGAGCGTCCGGATCCAGACCCGCGGCGGCGTCCACCACGATCAGTCCGTGCTCCTGGCCCAGCCGGGTGCGGGCCTTGCTCGCCGGCAGCGCCGGGGGCGCTCCGGCTTCATCGTCGGCCGTCTCCCCTACCCACAGCGGCGCGCGCCAGTCGCGCGCCTGCCAGACGGCCCGCGCCCGGCGGCGACCGATCGCCGCATCGCCGTCAATCCAGACGAGCCGACGGGCACGGCGACGCGCGAGCCTTGCGGCGTGGGCCAGCACGGCGGCCAGGCCGCGACGCTCGTCGGCCGGCGGCGTGAAATCATGCATGGGGTCTCCTGTCGCGGCGGCGTCTGCGCCACCTCCTTCTGTGCGGCGGTGCTGCAGCCGGCTACCTGCGAATGATACTATTTGCCACCGAGAGTTTATCGCATTGTCGCCAGACAGCGTCTCTTATCCGGGCGCAAAGGAGGGTTTGTCTTGTCTCATTCCGCCAGTCGCGGGCTGCCCGCCATGGCCCACCGGCTACGCGCCGGCGCCAGGCCGCGGTTCAGCCCCTGGGCAGCTATCCTCTTTGCCATTGCGCTGGTGGTAGCCCTGCCGGTGATCGTGGTGTTCAGCCACGTGTTTTTCCCTTCCGGCGACGTCTGGCAGCACCTGGCGTCCACGGTGCTGCCGCGCTACCTGACCAACACCTTCTGGATGGTGCTGTTTGTGGGCGTGGGCACCCTGGTGATCGGTACCGGCACCGCCTGGCTGGTGGTGATGTGCCGCTTTCCCGGCAAGCGCATCTTCGAGTGGGCGCTTTTGCTGCCGCTGGCGGTGCCTACCTACGTCATCGCCTACGCCTATACCGATTTTCTTCAGGTGGCGGGGCCGCTGCAAAGCCTGCTGCGCGAGATCACCGGCTGGGAATACGGCGACTACTACTTCCCCAACGTGCGCTCGCTGGGCGGCGCGGCCACGCTGATTACCCTGGTGCTCTATCCCTACGTTTACCTGCTCGCCCGGGCGTCGTTTCTCGAGCAGTCGGTGTGCGTGCTGGACGTCGGCCGCACTCTGGGCCGCGGCCCCTGGCACATGTTCGCCAGCGTGGCCGTGCCGCTGTCGCGCCCGGCGCTGGTGGGCGGCGTCTCGCTGGTGCTGATGGAGACGCTGAACGAGTTCGGCGCGGTGCAGTTTTTCGGCGTGGATACCTTCACTACCGGCATTTACCGCACCTGGTTTGGCCTCGGCGAGCCGGTGGCGGCGGCGCAGCTGGCCGCCTGCCTGCTGGCGTTTGTTATCGCGCTGGTGCTGCTGGAGCGCTACTCCCGGGGCAAGAAGCGCTACTTTCACACCACCAACCGCTACCAGCAGCTGCCCGAATATCGCCTCGGCGGCTGGCGCGCCGGCGCGGCGCTTTTGGCCTGCCTGCTGCCGGTGCTGGTGGGCTTTGTGCTGCCCAGCGGCATTCTGCTCAACCTGGCCATCGAGCAGGGAGATTCGCTGTTCGGCGCGCGCTTCATCGGCTTTGCCGCCAACAGCCTCGGGCTTTCCGTGGGCGCGGCGATTCTCGCCGTGGGCATGGCGCTGCTGCTCAGCTACGGGGTGCGCATTCACAACACGCCCTTCGCCCGGGTCAGCTCCCGGGTGGCGGCCATGGGCTACGCCATTCCCGGCTCGGTGGTGGCCGTGGGCATTCTGATTCCGTTTGCCTGGCTGGACAACGCCATCAACGTCTGGCTCAACGAGCACTACGGCACCATCGTCGGGCTGATCTTCAGCGGCTCGGCGTTTATTCTCATCTACGCCTACGTCACGCGCTTTCTCGCCGTGTCGTTCAACGCCGTGGAGGCGAGCCTTGGCAAGGTGACCCCGAGCATGGACGCCGCCGCGCGCACCCTGGGGCAAACTGCCGGCGGCACGCTCAGGCGCATTCACACCCCGATGATGCGCTCGAGCCTGCTGGCGGCGGGCATTCTGGTGTTCGTCGACGCCATGAAGGAGCTGCCCGCCACCATCATCCTGCGCCCGTTCAACTTCGATACCCTGGCGGTGCGGGCCCACAGCCTGGCTTCGGACGAGCGCCTGGCCGAGGCCTCCACGGCCTCGCTTGCCATCGTCGCGGTGGGCATTATTCCGGTGATCTTCTTGAGCCTGGCGATGCGCCGTTCACGCCCCGGCAGCGGTACCGGAGGCGGCAAAGACGAAGACCTGGGATAGATCCAGATGAATGTCCACCGGCTGCCCTTCCGCGGGCAGAAACACCCCGGGCACCCGGGCGTGGAGGTGGGCTTCTGCGTCGTCCGGGCCGTGAGCGCAGAGGTGGAGCAGGCTCGAGCGGCCCAACAGCTTGGCCATGACCACGTGGCTGTGGACGTGGGCGCGGCCGCACTCGTCGCGCTCGCTGACGCGCAGCGCCTCCGGGCGCACCATCACTACCGCCTCGCTGCCTTCGGACAGCCAGCCGGCTTCCACGGTGCCCACCGGCGTGCTGACCTTGCCGTCTTCCACCACGCCGTAAAGCTCGTTGACCTCGCCGAAAAACGTCACCACGAACGGATCGCAGGGTGCGCAGTAAAGCTCTCTGGGGGTGCCGGTCTGGACGATGACGCCGTCGCGCATCAGGGCAATGCGGTCGGCCATGAACATCGCTTCTTCGGGGTCGTGGGTGACCAGCAGCGTGGCCGCGCCGACGTTTTTCAGCACGTGCAGGGTATCGTCGCGGATCTGGTCGCGCAGGCGCGCGTCCAGGCTGGAAAACGGCTCGTCGAGGAGCATCAGCCGCGGTTCCGGCGCCAGCGCCCGGGCCAGCGCCACGCGCTGCTGCTGGCCGCCGGACAGCATGTGCGGGTAGGTATCGGCGTACTCCGCCATGCCCAGCTGCTCCAGACGCTCAAGGGCCCGCTCCCGACGCTTGCCCGAGGGCAGCGACTTGAGGCCGAACTTGACGTTTTCCAGCACCGACAGATGCGGAAACAGCGCCGAGTCCTGGAACGCCAGGCCGACGCTGCGCTTTTCCGGCGGCACGTGGCGCCGGCCCGGCGCCGCCACGGTCTCGCCTTCCAGGCCCACGCGCCCTTCCTGCAGCACCTCAAGGCCCGCGGCGATGCGCAGAAGCGTGGTCTTGCCGCAGCCCGAAGGCCCCAGCAGACAGACGACCTCGCCGGGCGCCACGCTGAGCTCTACGCCCTTGACCACCGGGTGGCGGTCAAAGCGGTGGTGCACGTCGCTGAGCGAAAGCGCCGCGACCGGGGCGACGGCTTCCGCAGTGTTCATGGTGGTGGTCGGCGCAGTCATGGTAGCCATTATCGTATTCCGCCGTTGTTGGAGCAGCGAGCGTGCGCACCGCTGCTGAAATAACTGAAAGCTATTCGCATTCTATTTTGTCCTGCCGCGCAATGCATCCGTTGTGCGGCCAAGCGCATGTTGCGATTTGCCGCACCGGCCACGGCGCGACTGCGGATGCTTGACGTCGACTTTTCAAACCGGTTAAATGGCCGCGAAACATAATGCAATTTATTATCATTCAACCAATAAGGATGTTCGACGATGAAACCCACGCGCCTTGCCGCTTCCATGGCTGCCGTCGTCGCGGGCAGCGCCTTTGCCACTTCGGCGCTGGCTGACGAGATCAACGTCTACTCGGCTCGCCACTACGACTCCGACGACACGCTTTACGAAGCGTTCACCGACGAAACCGGCATTGACGTCAACGTGCTGGAAGGCGACTCCGACCAGCTCATCGAACGTATCCAGCGCGAAGGTGTGGCCAGCCCCGCCGACGTCATGATCACCGTTGACGCCGGCCGCCTGTGGCGCGCCGAGGACGAAGGCATCTTCCAGAGCGTCGAATCCGACGTGCTCGACGAGCGCGTGCCGGAGTCCATGAGCCATCCGGACGGCCTGTGGTTCGGCTTTAGCCAGCGCGCCCGGGCGATCCTCTACAACCGCGAAGCGGTCGACCCAAGCGACATCCAAAGCTACGAAGACCTGGCCGACGACCGGTTCGAAGGCGATATCTGCATTCGCTCGTCGAACAACATCTACAACCAGTCGCTGCTCGCCTCGATGATCGCCGAACACGGCGAAGAAGAGGCCGAAGAATGGGCCCAGGGCATCGTCGACAACATGGCGCGCGACCCGGAAGGCGGCGATACCGACCAGATCCTCGGCGTGGCCAGCGGCGAGTGCGATCTGGCCGTGGCCAACCACTACTACTACGTGCGCCTGCTCAAGTCTGACGACGACGCCGAGCGCGAAGCCGCACGCAAGGTCGGCATCATCTTCCCCAACCAGGACGGCCGCGGCACCCACGTTAACGTCGGCGGTGCCGGCGTGGTCAAGGACGCGCCGAACCGCGAAAACGCCGTGCGCTTCCTCGAGTTCCTCGCCTCCGATACCGCCCAGGAAATCTTTGCCTCCGGCAACAACGAGTTCCCGGTGGTTGACGGCATCCACAAGGACCCGGTGCTGGAATCCTGGGGCGCCTTCAAGAAAGACGACGTCAACGTCAGCGTGCTGGGCGAAAACAACCCCGAAGCCGTGCGCATCTTTGACCGCGTCGGCTGGCGCTAAGCCGCGCTGCGCTTGCCCGCTCCGGGCCTGAGCACCCGCGCTCCCTCCGAACGGCCCGCCTTTCACGGCGGGCCGTTTTGCGTTGCAGTTCTGCATCGGCCGGTCTAGAGTCATGCCTGTCGCAGCAACCATAAGGAGCCCGGATGAAATCGTGCTTACGCCTGTCTCGCCGCTTTACCCTCCACGCCAGCCTGGCCGCGGGCGCCCTCGGCACCGCTCTGCTTACCGCGCCGCTTGTTGCCAGCGCCGCCGAAGAACCCGCCGCCGTGCGCTTTGCCGTGCCGCCCTGGCCCGGCGTTACCGCCAAGTCCGAGCTTGCCGCCACGCTGTTTGAAGCCCTGGGCTACAAACCGCGGCAAAAAGAGCTGGGCGCCACCATCGCCTACCAGGCGCTGGGCGAAAACGAACTCGATGCCTATCTGGCTGCCTGGCTGCCCGCCCAGCAGGGCATGTACGACACCGCCACCAGCGGCAAGGACTCGCTGGCTGACCTGGGCACCAACGTCGACGGCGCCCGGCTTGGCTTTGTGGTGCCCGACTATGTCCACGCAGAAGGCTATACCTCGGGCGAGGACCTTTGCAGCAAGGAGCTGCAGGAAAAGGCCGGCGGCACCATCTACTCCATTGAAGTCGGCTCCGGCACCAGCGACCTGCTTGCCGAGATGCAGGAAAACGGCACCTACTGCCTGGACGAGTGGAATCTTTCGGAAACCTCGACCTCGGGCATGTTCAGCCAGGCCAAGTCGACCATGGACCGCAACGAGTGGATCGTCTTCTACGCCTGGACGCCGCACTGGGCCACCATCGAGTACGACATTGAGTTCCTCGACGACCCGGAAGACGCCTGGGGCCCGGACGGCGGCCGCAGCGACGTGCGCACCCTGGCCTCTCAGCAGTTCGCCGACAGCCACCCCAACGCCACGCGGCTGCTGGACCAGCTGATCTTCACCGCCGAAGAGCAGAGTGAAATGATCAGCGGCCTGAGCTATGAAGACCGCCCGGTTGAAGAAGTCGCCATGAGCTGGCTGAAAGACCACCCGGCCAAGGTAAAGGCGTTTCTTGACGGCGTCACCACCCGCAGCGGCGAACCCGCCTGGCCCGTGGTGAAGGAAAAGCTCGACCTCCCCGACGCCTGAGGCGACTGGCTACAGAGCGTACGAGCCATAAGCAAACGGCTGCCCCTGGGCAGCCGTTTTGCGTTGGGTGCCGGCCTGCACCGTTTTGGCCACGACTCAGAAAAATTTGATTACAGGCAGTGACGCAACGCCACGGGCCGGCGCTACGCGCCGGTTTCGCCCGGTAAACCGGCCTCCCACGAAAACCTGTAAAGCGGCCTGCGCCAGCGCCGATTGTCACTCAAAAACCTCAGCTGCTAGACTGCCAATTCGCTTGACGGGGTGCCGGTGAAACCGGCTGAGATGGCGCAGATTCGGGGTAGCGCGACGATAACCGAATTCCTAGCGCCGGTCCCGTAGAACCTGATCCGGGTGAAGTGCGGCAAGGCCACACCTATACCGGCGTAGGGAATCAGGCGGCAGGCTCGGCGGGCATGGCGTATCGCTACCCCCCGCGCCTTCCCCTTTATCCTCCGCTCCTCGCCTTCGCGCACTCCGGATTTACTGACGGGTTTAGCCTGACCTGGCTGACTTGTCCAACACCGGAGATATCATGAGCTATCGCTTTACCGACCTAACCGCAGCCTGCGCTGACGAATGGCGCGCCTATATCGAGCACGACTTCGTGCGCCAGCTGGCCGCCGGCACGCTGGAAGAAGAGGCTTTTCGCCACTACCTCAAGCAGGACTATCTGTTTCTGATGCACTTCGGGCGCGCCTATGCGCTGGCCGTCTACAAAAGCCGCGACATGGCTGAGCTGCGCCACAGCCTGGAAGGCCTCAAAACCATCATCGACGTCGAGCTCGAGCTTCACATCGACTATTGCCGCGAATGGGGTATCTCAGAATCTGACCTGGCCGCACTGCCCGAAGCTCGCGCCACCATGGCCTACACCCGCTACGTGCTGGATACCGGCAACCGCGGCGACCTGCTCGACATGCACGTGGCCCTCGCCCCTTGCCTGGTGGGCTACGGCGAGATTTCCCAGTGGCAGGCCAGGCAGCCCTTCACCGTACGCGGCGACGCCAACCCCTACGAAAAGTGGCTGAAAATGTATGAAAGCGACGCCTTCCAGGAGGCCATGCGCGACGAAATTGCCTGGCTCGATACCCGCTTGGCTGACGTGACGCCCGAGCGTTTCGCCCAGCTAACCACTACCTTCCGCGACGCTACACGGCTGGAAATCGACTTTTGGCAGATGGGGCTCGACCGAGCCGACTAATCGCATGGAAAGGCCGGGCCGCCAACGCGGCGTTTCATCGAGATCCGAGTTCGCGCAACGCCTCACATCCCCCAGCGGCGCAGCAGGTTGTGATAGACGCCGGTGAGCTGGACGCTGGCGGCGTGGTCGGCGCCGAGGTTTTGATGGATCTGCTGGATAGAGGTGTCCAAGTCGAACAACAGGCTGCGCTGGCCTTCGTCGCGAACCATGCTCTGAATCCAGAAAAACGACCCCAGGCGCGCGCCTTTGGTGACCGGCGTGACCCGGTGGAGGCTGGATGCCGGGTAGAGAATCAAATCCCCCGCAGGCAGCTTGACGCTGTGGGCACCGTAGGTGTCTTCGACGATCAGCTCGCCGCCTTCGTAGGTGTCCGGCTCGCTGAAGAACAGCGTCGCCGAGAGGTCCGTGCGCAGATACTCCCCCCGGCCAGGGTCCAGGCGCATGGCGTTGTCCACGTGCAGGCCGAAGGACTGCCCGCCCTGGTAGCAGTTGAACAGCGGCGGAAAAATGCGCTCGGGCAGGGCCCCGGCGATAAACAGCGGGTGGCGCTGCACTGCCTGGGTGACGACCTGGCTTAGGTGGCGGGCCACGTCGGAGTCTTCGGGCAGCTGCATGTTGTCCTTGGCCATGGCCGACTGAAAGCCGGCGGTGGCCTTGCCGTCCTGCCACTGCGCCTGGCGCAAAAGCTCGCGGCATTCGGCCACCTGGGCCTTGTCGAACACCTCGGGCACGTGAAGCATCATGGCGGTATCTCCTTGATAAGCGGATAAGCACCGACCCGGCGCCTTATACAGGCAGCCGGGCCGGGCGGATTGCGTTGCGCAAAAACCGGTTATTGAAACCGGTTATTAAAACCGATAGTCCAGCGTCAGCACGCCCGAGCGACCGTCGCCGATTTCCACCGCGGAGCCCCGGGAATCGGTCCCCGGGCGGCCGCGCACGCCCTCAACGTATTCCTTGTCAAAGAGGTTGTTGACGTTGAGCTGGGCGCTGAGCCGGTCGTTGACGCGGTAGGCCACCATGGCGTTGTGCAGCCAGTAGTCGTCCACCTTGGCGGCCACGTCCGAGGCCACGTGGCGCTCGTCCACGTACTGGGCGCCGTAGCCCACCTGCACGTCGTTAGTGATGTCGTAGGTGGACCACAGGCTCAGGCTGTGCTCCGGGGTATTGCCAAGCGAGTGCCCTTCCGGATCGCGGCCGTTGGTCTGGGCGCCGGCGATGGACTCGCGGGTTTCGCTGTCCAGGTAAGTGTAGTTGGCGTACACGTCCCAGGCGTCGGTCAGCTCGCCGGTCATGCCCAGCTCCACGCCCTGTACGCGCTGCTTGCCGGCGAGATAAAGATCGCCGCTGGCGTCGCGCTCGCGCACGTCGTCCTTGTCCACGCGGAACAGCGCGCCGTTCAGCCCCAGCCGGCCGTTCATCAGCTCCCACTTGGTGCCGAGCTCCCAGGTCTTGCTCTTCTCCGGGGAGAGGTTTTCGCCGCCGTCGCCCCGGGGCAGGCCACCCGAGGTGGCGAGGTTTTCCGCCGAGGGACTGAACGAAGTGCCGTAGGCCAGATACACCCGGCCGTTTTCCGCCGGCTTGTAGACCAGCCCGGCGCGGCCGCTGAACTCGCTGTCCCGGGTGCTGGTGCGCTCGTTGTCGTCCTTGTCGATGGTTTCCCCGTCGATCCAGTCATGGCGCAGGCCCAGGCTCAGATCCCATTGCGGGGTGAAGCTGATGGTGTCAAACGCATACACCGCCTGGTTGTTCAGCGTCGCCTCGGTGGCGCCGCGGTGCGTGTAGGTGGTGCCGCCGTCCCAGCGCCCGGGCGGGTTGCCGATGTCGTAGCCGTTGTCGGGGTACGGATGAGCGTCCGAGCCCAGCCCCAGGTTGGAGGCGGTACGGTCGTAGGTCTCCCGGGAGAACTCGGCGCCCACCAGCAGCTCGTGCTCAAGGTTGCCGGTGGCAAAGCTCGTGCTCAGCTGGGTCTGGTTGATCCACATCTCGGTGGTCACATCGCGGCGGTAGGCCTGGGGGCCGGCGGGCTTGTAGCGCCCGGGCGCCAGCCCTTCCATGTCCGTGTGCGGCGCAGAGATAGTGGTATCGCGGTCCAGGTGGGTATAGCGGGTCTTGTTTTCCAGCCGGGTATCGGCGGTAAAGTCATGCTCCAGCTTGAGCGTGGCCGTATCGCTTACGATGTCTTCGTCGTCGAGATTGCTCCAGCCGTAGTAGGCTTCGTGATCCACCCCCGGCAGCACCTCGCCGTCCCGGGCGGGCAGGCCGTAGTCCAGCAGGTTGTCGTCTTCCTGGTGCTTGTAGGAAAGCGTCGCGCGGGTGGTGTCGTTCAGCCCCACGGTCAGCGACGGCGCGATGCCGAAACGCTCCTGCTCGACTTCGTCGCGGCCGGGCTTGTCGTTTTCGTGCGCCATCAGGTTCAGGCGGAAGGCGCTGTCGGTGCCCAGCCCCTCCAGGGTCTGGTTGGCGTCCAGGGTAGCGCGGTGACGGTTGTCCGTGCCGATCCCCGCGCTGGCGTCGACAAAGTCGCGCTGCTGCGGGGTCTTGCTGATCATGTTGACCACCCCGCCGGTGGTGCCCGCGCCGCCAAAGACCGAGCTTGGGCCCTTGATCACTTCCACCCGCTCGACGTTGAACATGTCGGTGCGGTTGTTCTGGCTGCTGTCGCGCAGGCCGTCCACCTTCATGTTGGCATTGGCGCTGAAGCCGCGAATATTGATCTTGTCGCCGGAGCCGCCGCCGCCTTCGCCGGCGTCAAAGGTAATGCCCGAGACGTTGGACAGCACCTGGCGCAGGCTCAGCGCCTTTTGCTCCTCGATGACCTTTTCCGGTACCGCGGTGACGGTTTGCGGGGTATCCAGCAGCGGCTTGACGAACTTGTCCGAGGCGGAATATTCCGCCTTGTTGCCGGTGTTCTTCTCGCCCACCACGGTGACGGCGTCGAGCTCGGTGGCCTCGGGCGTTTGCGCCATGGCCGGCAGAGCGGTAGAGGCCACGGCGAAGCTTGCCGCGGTGGCAAAGGTGCGATAGGGCGAGCGGCGGGTCGCGGTAATACCAGAATTCACTTGTCAGATCCTTATGAATGGTTCTTGTGAAATGAGTCAGGGGGCGTTTAAAGCGACTCATTCTCAAGTGCATTCCGTTGCCAGTCAAGGTAAATGTGAATCGTTCCCGATGGTGCCGCTATTAATCGCCCGGGATAGCGGCCGCCCTGCCCCGCCGGCTGAATGGCGTACGCACAAAAAAACCGGCCGCGCCAGGCTTTGGCCCCGAGCGAAAATAACCCGCCGGGGTTCAAGCCTCAGGCGCGGCCGGCTGGCCGACGACGGCGTAACGGCCGGGTTAGAGGCCGATCGCCGAGGACGTGGAGCGCCGCGGGTCGGCGCCGCCGTAGAAAACGCCGTCCTCAATGACGATGGACTGGGCCGCGCCCATGGCCGACTTTTGGCTGACGGTGTGGCCGCGCTGCTCCAGCAGCTCGAGCGTGTCCGGGCTGAAGCCGGCTTCCACGCGGACCTCGTCGGGCAGCCACTGGTGGTGCATGCGCGGTGCGCTGACCGCCGACTGAACGTTCATGTCGTGGTCGATGACGTTCATCAGCACCTGAAGCGTGGTAGTGATGATGCGCGAGCCGCCGGGGCTGCCGGTGACGAGGAAGTTGCTGCCGTCCTTTTTGACGATGGTCGGCGTCATCGACGACAGCATGCGCTTGCCTGGCTCCACCTTGTTGGCCTCGCCGCCGATCAGGCCGTAGGCGTTGGGCACCCCGGGCTTGGCGGAAAAGTCGTCCATCTCGTTGTTGAGCAGAAAGCCCGCGCCTTCCGCCACGATGCCCGAGCCGTAGCTGAAGTTGATAGTGTAGGTGTTGGAGACCGCCAGGCCGTCGCCGTCCACCACCGAGAAGTGCGTGGTCTCGTTGGACTCGTAGGCGGCGGGGTCGCCGGCGCTGATCTCGTCGCTGGGGGTGGCCTTGTCCATGTCGATCTGCTCGCGCAGCTCGTCGGCATAGTCGGTGGAGGTGATGCCGTCCAGCGGCACGTCGACGAAGTCGGTGTCGCCCAGGTACTCGGCGCGGTCGGCGTAGGCGCGCTTCATCGCCTCGGCCATGACGTGCATGGTGTCCGCCGCGCCAAAGCCCATCTCGCCGATGGAATAGCCCTCGAGCACGTTGAGCATCTGCACGATGTGCGCGCCGCCGGACGAGGGCGGGCTCATGGCGTAGACGTCGTGGCCGCGGTAGGTGCCGTGGCTGGGCTCGCGGATCACCGGCTCGTAGCCGGCGAGGTCGTCCAGGGTCATCAGCCCGCCGTGCCTGTCCATTTCGTCGACCAGCAAGCGCGCGGTTTCCCCTTCGTAGAACTCGCTCGCGCCGTTGTCGGCGATGCGCTTGAGCGTGGCGGCCAGGTCGGGCTGACGGAAGATCTCGCCGGCCCGATAGGACGAGCCGTCCTCCTTGAAAAACTTCGCCATGCTGGCCTCCCAGGGCTCGAAGCGCTCCCGGGTATCTTCCAGGCCCTTGACGAAGCGCGGGGGCACGGCAAAGCCGTCCTCGGCCAGGCGAATGGCCGGGGCCAGCGCCTCTTCCAGGCTCAGAGTGCCGTATTCTTCCAGCGCCAGCGCCAGGCCGGCCACGGTACCCGGCACGCCGGAGGCCAGGTGGGTGTAGCGCGAGCGCTCGGTCACGGCGTCGCCCTCTTCGTCCTGGAACATGGTCTCGGTGGCCGCGGCGGGAGCGGTTTCGCGGTAGTCGATGGCGATGACCTCGCCGCTGTCTTCATCGGAAATCAGCATGAAGCCGCCGCCGCCGATGTTGCCCGAGCGCGGCTGGGTCACGGCCAGGGCAAAGCCCGCGGTGACCGCGGCGTCCACGGCGTTGCCGCCGTTCGCCAGCACGTCCCGGGACACCTCGGACGCCAGGGTATGGCTGGTGGCCACCATGCCCTGGGTGCTTTCTTGTGGGTGAAAGCGCTCGCCTTCCAGTATGGCCTCCTGGGCCATGGCCAACGGCGACAGCAGCAGCGTGCCGGCCAGCACGCCGGCGGCCAGCCCCCTGAGCGGAAACGCGCGACGCGGCGCAGCGGCGACAGCCGCGGTATAAAGTCGATCCACGGGCATATCCTTACTATCTTGAATGAATGTTTGATGGTAGAGGACCGCGACGCTTGCTGCCATCGCCCCTTCCCCCCAGGAGCGATCATGACAAAACAAAAACTGATTCTTCTGTTCGACGGTACCTGGAACGACCCGCAGGACCGCACCAACGTCTTCCGCCTGGCCCAGCGCCTCCACGAGTACGACGGTAATGTCAGACAGCGATTTTTCTACGACCCGGGCGTGGGAACCGGGTGGCCCGGGCATTATTTGGGCGGCATCACCGGCTACGGCCTGAGCGACAACCTGCGGGAAGGCTACGAGTGGCTCGCCAAGCGCTATACCGACGGCGATGACATCTGGCTATTCGGCTTCAGCCGCGGAGCCTATACGGCCAGAAGCCTGGCCGGGCTAATCCGCAAATGCGGGCTTTTACGCATTGTCACGCCCGGTCTGCTGGACGAAGCCGAGGCACTCTACCGGGACGGGAAGCTGAATCCTGACGACGAGTCGTGCCATACGTTCAAGCACTACTACGGCCACACGCCGCGAATTCACTTCATCGGCGTGTGGGATACCGTCGGTGCGCTGGGCGTGCCGGGCACCAACCTGTCCGAGCACGGCAAGTATTCGTGGCACGATACCGAGCTTTCCAGCACCGTGGATTACGCCTACCACGCGGTGGCGCTGGACGAGCACCGCGCCGCCTACGAGGTGCCCCTGTGGGTCAGCCGGGACGGCAAGCAAAAGGCGGACAACCGCGACGTGGAGCAGCGCTGGTTTATCGGCGCCCACGCCAACGTCGGCGGCGGCTACGGCGACGACCCCCTGGCGGATATCTCACTCCAGTGGATGAGCGAAAAGGCCGCCGCGGCGGGGCTGGCGCTGGATGCCTTCACCGCCGCCACAGACGCCTGGCAAACGGCGCCGACGGACTCTTTCAGCCCGTTTATGTGTGGGCTTTATGCTCGCTGGAACCGCATTCGCCACTCGGGAGACGGCCGCCACTACCGACCCTTTGCCCAAGGGCTGGAAGGCAAACCGGCGATCAACGTTACCGTAGACCCAAGCGTATGGCAGCGCTGGAACGATGAAGGATACGACTACCGGCCGCGGACGCTGGAGGATGCGGGCAAAGGGCCGCCGGAGTAGGCTGGGGGCAGCAAGATTTTATCGGCAGCTACCCCCGTGAAAGAATCACGGGCTCAACCAACAGCCGGAAACCCCCCATGCCATCATTCTCAAAACCGCAACAAGCCTTCGGCCTGCTGGGCTGGCTGGCAATAAGCTTCGCAGCGTCTGCCGTGGGGGCGATTGCCTCGATACAGGCCAGCGCGTTCTATAACCAGCTTGCACAGCCTGACTGGGCGCCGCCCGCCTCGGTGTTTGGGCCGGTGTGGACGACGCTTTACGCGCTGATGGGCGTTGCCGCCTGGCTGGTGTGGCGACGGGGCGGGTTTACGCGCCAGCGGCGGGCGCTTGCGCTGTTTCTGGTGCAGCTGGGGGTGAACGCGCTGTGGAGCTGGGTGTTCTTTGTCTGGCACCAGGGCGCGCTGGGGTTCTTCAACATTCTGCTGTTGATAGTGCTGGTGGCGGCGACAACCGCCACCTTCTGGCGGACGCAGCGGCTGGCCGGTGCTCTTCTCGTCCCTTATCTGTTGTGGATCGGCTTTGCCGCGGCGCTCAACTATTCGGTATGGCAGCTGAACCCGCAGGTGCTGGGGTAGCGAAGCGCCTGCAACCGGTGCCCCGCAGTCTGCCCCCGTGTCATTGCGTATAGGGACTCCTCCCCGGTTGCAAGCCTCGAAAGCCTGAAAAACACAGCCGATGCGTGCGTATAGTCGGTCTTTATACGGGGTCGCTATCCCCTGACCCTGATGAACGTCGCGCACCTTCTCTCCTCAACGAGCATTAGGCCTTTCAGCCATCGCAATGATCAGGTTTTGAGAAGGTCGGTCTGACCTGTTTTTCATCCCTCGTGGCTCGGCAACAAGGTGATGGCACTAGGGCCTGTTGACGTTTCACATTGGTAGCCATAAAAAGCCGCATGCCAAGGCCACCATGCTTTCGTAATTTCGTTTGAGCTTATCGTAGCGCGTCGCAATGGCGCGATACGGTTTCAATCGAGCAAAGGCATTCTCAACCAGATGCCGGTAGCGATATAACCCTCTGTCCAGATTGGCATTTCCTTTTTTCGAGTTACGCCTGCGTGGAATGACGGCAGCCATTCCTTTGGCTTCGACCTGCTCACGGATACGTTCACTGTCATAGCCTTTGTCAGCCACCAGCGCGTCACCTGCCGGCAAACCGTCAATCAATGCCTGGGCTTCCGTGCTGTCGTGCACTTCACCCCCGGTTATTCTGAAGGCGATCGGCAACCCATAAGCATCCACGGCCAAGTGGATCTTGCTGGTATTGCCTGCACGACTTTTGCCAATGGCTTCTGCATCTTCCGTGGCAGCCCCAGTGCTATCTTGGTGAGCCTTGACGTAGGAACCATCAATAAATAGCCACTCGACATCAGGATCTTCCACCAGAGAGATGAAAATCCTCATCAGCTTTCCACTCGCTGACCAGGCGTTGAAGCGCTTGTAGACCGTGTTCCAGGGGCCAAACGCCTCCGGTAGGTCCCGCCACGGGCAGCCGGTTCGCATCCGATAAAGGATGCCTTCCACCGTGGTACGCAGATCGGTCTTGTCATAAATACCTTGTTGAAGCAGGATAGATTTCAGCTTCGGCCAGTGTTCATCCGTGAGCATTTGTCGGGGCATGGCAGGCTTGCAGTTTGTTGGCTTAGGAACCTTTATTCTGTGAGCTTGCCCCTATCCTGCCAATACCCCTGCCATGAAACGTCAACAGACCCTAGCGTGCCAGCATCCCCTGTACTGGTGGCCAACCGGCCATCAGCACTGGAATTCGGTGTCTACATAATCCGCCCGGTACGTCGTGTTGCCGTGCAGCAGCGCCCAGGCCACTCGCACGGTTTTGTTGGCCAGGGCAACGGCCGCCTTGTTCTTGCCCACGCGGTCGACCAGCGCTCTCAGCCAGTGGCTTTTGCTGTCCTGCTTGTCGCCCAGCCGCTGGATTACCGAATGCGCCCCGCGGATCAGCGCGGCCTTGAGGGAGAGCTGGCCGGTTCGGCCTATCCCCGTCATGGCCACCTTGCCGCCGCTGCTGAACTGGCGCGGTGTCAGGCCCAGGTAGGCCGACGCCTGTCGTCCTTTGCTGAACGCCTTGCCGTTACCCAGGGCGCTGTAGAGCTGGGTGGCAACGACGGGGCCGACGCCTTCCACGGCCTGCAGCCGCTGACACGCCGGAATGGCGCGGCTCAGCTGCTCCATTTGCTTGTCCAGGCGGTGAATGCGCTCATTTTGATGGTCCAGCTCGGCCATTTGGTCGGCCAGCAGCTCGCGTATCGTGAACGTCAGTTCGTTCTCCGCGTCCTCCAGCACACGCCACAGGGTCCGCTTCAGGGCCGCCTGACCGCGCCCGGAGACAATGCCGTATTCCTGCAGCAGGCCATGTACCTGGTTGATCAGCTGGGTGCGCTGTTTGATGTAACGATCTCGGATGCGATGCAGGCTCTGCAGGTCCTGCTGCTCCAGTTTTTTCTGAGGCACAAAACGCATGTGGGGTCGCAACCCGGCCTCCACGATCGCCAGCGCATCGTTGGCATCGGTCTTATGCCCCTTGCGAAACGGGGTGACAAACTGCGGTGCAATAAGCCGTACCTCATGCCCCATGGCCTGGAACTGCCGCGACCAGTGATGCGAGCCGCCGCAGGCCTCCATGAAGACGCGACAGCTTGGCTGACGCCGCAGGTAATCCAGCAGCTCCGCGCGCTTCAGCACTTTGTTGGTACGAACGCGTTGTTGACGGGTATTCACGATGCACACCTGAAACGCCTGCTTTGCCAAATCAATGCCAATCGCCGTATGCTGGTTCATGACTCTTCCCCCTCTTTTGGTGGTCTCAACGCCATTCTGCCCGATGAGGCATCGGAGTGGGGAGGAGTCCCTTTCATTGAGCGCAGCGAAGCAATCTCGGGTTTAAAGCCGGCCTTCACTTCCTCCTGCTTAATGCGCTTCGTCCCAGTGGGTGCCGCTTTGCGCTTCTACGGTTAGCGCGACGCTTAAGCTGGCGGCGTTTTCCATGCGTTTGGCAACTTCTTTCTTGAAGGCGTCTATCTGGCTTTCGGCGACTTCGAAGACGAGTTCGTCGTGGACCTGCATCACCATCAGGGCGTCAAACTCGCCTTCCTGCAGCCAGGCGTCGACGTCGATCATCGCGCGTTTGATGATGTCCGCCGCGGTGCCCTGCATGGGCGCGTTGATCGCGGTGCGCTCGGCGGCCTGGCGGCGGTTGCGATTCTGGGCGGTGATCTCGGGCAGGTAGAGCCTCCGGCCGGCAACGGTTTCGACAAAGCCGTCTTCGGCGGCCTGGGCGCGGATACGCTCCATGTAGCGGCCCACGCCGGGGTAGCGGTCAAAGTAGCGGTCGATGTAGATCTGCGCCTGGTTGCGCTCGATGTGCAGCTGGCGGGAAAGACCCCAGGCGCTCATGCCGTAGATCAGCCCGAAGTTGATGGCCTTGGCGCTGCGCCGCTGGTCGCCTGTGACCTTGCCAAGCTCGGTGCCGAACACCTCGGCGGCGGTGGCGGCGTGGATGTCCTTGCCCTCGGCGAAGGCCTTGAGCAGCCCCTCGTCTTCGGACAGGTGCGCCATGATGCGCAGCTCGATCTGGGAGTAGTCGGCGGCGACCACGCGGTAGCCCGGCCGAGCGGTGAACGCCTGGCGGATCTTGCGCCCTTCCTCGGTGCGGATGGGAATGTTCTGCAGATTGGGGTCCGACGACGACAGCCGCCCGGTGGCTGTCACCGCCTGGTGGTAGCTGGTGTGCACCCGCTCGGTGACAGGGTTGACCAGCCTCGGCAGCTTGTCGGTGTAGGTGGACTTGAGCTTGGAAAGCCCGCGGTGTTCGATGATGACCTTGGGCAATGGGTAATCCAGCGCCAGCTCCTCAAGCACCGCTTCGGCGGTGGACGGTGCGCCCTTGGGGGTTTTCTTGAGCACAGGGATTTTCTGCTCGTCGAACAGAATCTCGCCGAGCTGCTTGGGCGAGCTCAGGTTGAACTCGCGCCCGGCCAGATCAAAGGCCTTTTGTTCCAGCTCGTGAATGCGCGCCTCGAGTTCCTTGCTCTGGGCGTGCAGGCGCTCGACGTCCAGCGCCACGCCGGCGCGTTCCATGCGCGAGAGCACCGGGATCAGCGGCAGCTCAAGGGTTTCCAGCACCTCTTCCAGCCGGCCTTCGCCCTTGACCCGGGGCATCAGCTCGTCGAACAGCCGCAATGTGATGTCCACGTCTTCGCAGGCATAGGGCACGGCCTGCTCCAGCGCCACCTGGTTGAAGGTGAGCTGCCTGGCGCCCTTGCCCGCCACGTCGGCAAAGGCGGTGGTGGTTTCGCCCAGGTATTTGAGCGCCAGCGAGTCCATGTCGTGGCGGGTGGCGGTGGAGTTGAGCACGTAGGAGGCGAGCATGGTGTCGGCAAGCGGCGGCGCGACGCTGATGCCGTAGCTTGCCAGCACCGAGATATCGTACTTGAGGTTCTGGCCGAGCTTGGTCTTGTCGGCGCTCTCCCAGAGCGGAGTGAGCGCCTCGAGCACCGCCCGGCGGTCGAGCTGCTCCGGGGCGTCGAGATAGTCGTGGGCCAGCGGAATGTAGGCCGCCTCGCCGGCCTCGAGCGCAAGCCCTACGCCGACGATCTCCGCCTCCATGTAGTTGAGGCTGGTGGTTTCCAGGTCAAAGCAGAAGCGCTCGGCCTTTTGTAGCCGGGCAAGCCAGGCGTCGAGCTCCTTCTGGATGGTGATAACCGCATCTTCTCGCTGGCGGGAAGACGACTCGCCAGTATCGCCATCGCCTTCGGCGGCGCTTTCCGGTGCCGAGGTGCCGCCCTTCACGTCGTCCACGCCTTCGTCCCGGCCTTCCAAAAGCTCGGCAAGCTCGCGCTTGAACTCGAGCTCGCGGTAGAGCGCCACCAGCGCCTCCCGGTCCGGGTGGGCAATCTCCAGGTCGTCGAGGCCGGCGGGCAGCTCGCAGTCGGTCTTGATGGTGGCAAGGTCATACGACAAAAACGCCTGATCGCGGTGCGCTTCGAGCTTTTTGGGCAGGCTCTTGGCGCCGCGAAAGCCGAGCGTCGTCACGCGCTCCAGATCGCCGTACACAGTGTCCAGGCCGCCGTTCATGCCCTGCAAGAGTCCCAGCGCGGTTTTCTCGCCGACGCCGGGCACGCCGGGAATGTTATCGACCTTGTCGCCCATCAGCGCGAGAAAATCGACGATCCGCTCCGGCGGCAGGCCGAACTTGTCCTCGACGCCGGCGACGTCCAGGGTTTCGCCCTTCATGGTGTTGACCAGCGTAATATGGCCGTTGACCAGCTGGGCCATGTCCTTGTCGCCGGTGGAGACCACTGCGTCGCGCCCGGCCTCGGTGGCGTGGCGGGCAAGGGTGCCGATGACGTCGTCGGCCTCGACGCCCTCGATGCACAAAAGCGGCAGCCCCAGCGCTCTGACGCACTGGTAAAGCGGCTCGATCTGGCTTCTCAGGTCGTCGGGCATCGGCGGGCGGTTGGCCTTGTACTCCTCGTAAAGCTCGTCGCGAAAGGTTTTGCCCGGGGCGTCGAACACCACCGCCATGGGGCTTTCGGGATAGTCCTTGATCAGGCGCTTGAGCATATTGAGCACGCCCTTGACCGCGCCGGTAGGCGCCCCGGTAGAGGTGGTCAGCGCCGGCAGCGCGTGAAACGCCCGGTAAAGGTAGGAAGAGCCGTCAACTAAAACGATGGGTGCACGAGCCATAGCCAGTATCCGTTGCCGAAAAAAGATGTCAGAAAATGGGGGCGACACAACAATGTCGGCCATAATACGCGCAGTGCCGCTGTTCCGGCGAGCGCCGGGGCTTTACCCAGCGGGTATGGACCAAGGCATGAGGGAGCTCTGCCGCTGCAACGCTGCCAAGTCGGACGTCAAGCCGCTACAATACGAGGCTTGGCAACCCGAGCGAGATTCTCATGGCTGTATTCACTCCGCTTGGCGACGCGCAGGTCGCTACGTTCCTGGAGCCTTTTGACGTGGGCCGCTTTGTGTCGCTGCAGGGCGTTGCCGGCGGCACGGAAAATTCCACGTTTTTTGTTACCACCGACCGCTGCGAACTGGTGCTTACCCTCTTTGAACAGGGCGAGCAGGAAGAGCTGCCGTTTTTTGTTGACCTGCTTGACTATCTCGACGCCTATCGCCTGCCGATTCCCGGCCCAGTTCACGACCGCGACGGCGTGGCGCTCAAGCGCCTGGCCGACAAGCCGGCGCTGCTGTTTCCGCGTTTGCCCGGCCGCCACCCGGAAAACCCCAGCCTTGAGCAGTGCCGGGTCATCGGCGACACCCTTGGCCGGATGCATCAGCTCTCCCGGCATTTTTCCGGGCACCGCCCCAACCCGCGGGACTTGAGCTGGCTTACGGCCATGCACCACAAGGTGCTGGGATTTCTGCGCCAGGAAGATCAGACGCTGATGAAAAACGCCGTGGACGACTTCGAGGGCGAATTTGCCGCCCGGGGCGAGCTGCCCCAGGGCGCGCTGCACGGCGATCTGTTCCGCGATAACACCCTGTTCGAGGGCGACAGGCTCGGCGGCATCATCGATTTTTACAACGGCTGCACCGGCGATCTGCTGTTTGATCTTGCCATTGTGATCAACGACTGGGCCACCGCTGAAGACGGCCGCCTGGATCAGGCGCGCCACGACGTTATCATCAACGCCTACCAGGCACGCCGGGCGCTGACCGCCGACGAGCGCGCGCTGTGGCCGACCATGCTGAGCATGACCGCGCTGCGCTACTGGCTCTCGCGGCTTTTGGTGGTGTACGTCAATCCGCCGGCGCACGACCTCACGCCCCACGATCCCACGCAGTTTCGCACCATCTTCAAGGCGCGCCAGATGTACGGCACCCTGCCGCTGCCCGAGGCTCCGGCCAGCACAGCAGGTCAGTCGAAAACGGCGCGCTAGTCCTGGCTTTCCTCCCGGGCTTCCCTGATGGTCTCGGCGGCGTCTTCGCGGTCGTCGCCGTCGGCCTCGGGGGCGTCGTGCTCATCCTTGCGCGACAGCTGCAGGCAGAGCGTCGCCATGATGGGGAAGTGATCCGAGCCGATGGATTTGAGCCGGCGCATGTGGGTGAGGGTAAAGTGCTCGCTGACGAAGATGTGATCCAGCGGCCAGCGCAGAAACGGATATTGGGCGTGAAAGGTGCTGAACATGCCCCGTCCCCGGCGGGGGTCCATCATGTGGCTGACCCGGCAAAACATGCGCGTGGAGCGCGACCAGGCCACGTCGTTGAGGTCGCCGGCGGCAAGCGTCGGCTTGGGGTCGCGGTGGATCATCTGCCCCACCAGCAGAAGCTCACCGTCGCGCCATAGCGAGGTTTCGCTTTCGCTGGGAGCCGGCGGGCGCGGGTGCAGGGCATAAAACCGGATACGCTCGCCGTCGGGCAGCTCAAGCCAGCTATGTATGGACGGAATATCGTCCTGAATCAGCCATTTGACCTCGGCCTCCGGCAGCGGCAGGCGGGAATACAGGTGCATGCCGTAGAGGTTGTCCAGCGGGATTTTCACGCTGTGCGGCCAGCCTTCGTCCAGCGCCGGGTCAAGCTGCTCCTGCCACCAGTCGTCGCTTTCCAGCGTCAGCACCACGTCGGGCTTGTGCTCATGAATCTGCTCGATAAGCTTCGATGCCTGGCGGTTGGGCGTGAGCACGTTGGCCACCAGCAGAGTGACGCAGCGCGACTCGTCGCCATCGGGGTCGGTAGGGTTGACGGTAATCGGCGTAAGCCGGGTATAGGGCAGAATACGGTACAGCTGCGCTGCGACCACCAGCGCGTTGGCAAGCATCAGCCAGAGGCGCGCGTCGGCATCAGCAAAGGCCGAGAGCACCAGGCAAAGTGCGGCAAGGCTTGCGATCTGCAGCCGGGGGAACTCGCAGGCCCGGGCCCACCACTGGTGGATGGGAACGCGTCCCAGGGTAGAGGCAGCCAGCAGGATGGCGGTGGCAACGGTGAGAACAAGGGTCAGCATGGGCGGCATCCGGCGGGGTGAATAGCGGCGCGATAACAGACGTTCAGCATGCCCAATAAACGGCCCCGGCGCAAAATTCGCCGGCGGCCTCCGCTCACTTTTGCGCTTGACGAGGCGCGCCTAGTCCCAGCTCATCACTACCTTGCCGGAGCTGCCCTCTCCCACCAGGGCAAATGCCTGCTCGAAGTCGTCGATGGCAAAGCGGTGGGTGATGATCGGCTCCAGGTCCAGCCCGGATTGGATGAGGCTTGCCATCTTGTACCAGGTTTCGAACATTTCCCGGCCATAGATGCCGCGAATGGTCAGCCCCTTGAAGATCACCCGGCTCCAGTCGATGGGCATTTCGCCCGGGGGGATCCCCAGCATGGCGATCTTGCCGCCGTGGTTGATGGCGTCGAGCAGCTGGTCGATGGCCGAGGCCACGCCGGACATTTCCAGCGCCACGTCAAAGCCTTCGGTCATGGCAAGTTCGGCCATGACGTCGGTCAGGGACTCCCGGGAGACGTTGACCGCCCGGGTCACGCCCATGCGCCGGGCAAGGGCCAGGCGCTCGTCGTTGACGTCGGTGATCACCACGTGGCGCGCCCCCACGTGGCGGGCCACGGCGGCGGCCATGATGCCGATGGGACCGGCGCCGGTGACCAGTACGTCCTCGCCCACCAGGTCAAACGCAAGTGCTGTGTGCACGGCGTTGCCGAAGGGATCGAAAATCGCCGCCAGATCAAAGGCAACGTCGTCGGGCAGCTTGAACAGGTTGTACGCGGGCAGCGTCATGTACTCGGCAAAGGCGCCCTGGCGGTTGACGCCCACGCCGATGCTGTTGCGGCACAGGTGGCGAAGCCCGGCGCGGCAGTTGCGGCAGTAGCCGCAGGTCACGTGGCCTTCGCCGGAAACGCGGTCGCCCACGGCAAAGCCGTCCACGCCTTCGCCCAGGGCGACGATCTCGCCGCTGTATTCGTGACCGGTGATCATCGGCACCGGCACGGTTTTCTGCGCCCACTCGTCCCAGTGGTAGATGTGCAGGTCGGTGCCGCAGATCGAGGTGCGGCGGATTTTGATCAGCACGTCGTTATGGCCGGGCTCGGGCACGGGGGCATCGATCATCCAGATGCCGGGCTCAGCGTGCTTTTTAGCGAGGGCTTTCATGCAATGACCTCCAGCTCACGGCCGATACGGGTAAAGGCTTCAAGGGCCGCATCGATCTGCTCCGGGGTGTGCGCCGCAGACATCTGGGTGCGAATGCGCGCCTGCCCCCGGGGCACTACCGGGTAGGAAAAACCGATGACGTAGATGCCCTCGCTCAGCAAACGCTCGGCAAAGGTCGAGGCCAGCCGGGCGTCGCCCAGCATCACCGGGATGATCGGATGGTCCGCCCCGGCCAGGGTAAAGCCGGCACGCTCGAGCCCCTGGCGGAAGCGGGCGACGTTGTCCCACAGCCGGCGGCGCAGCTCGCCGCCCTGCTCGACCATGTCGAGCACCTCAAGGCTCGCCGCGACAATGGGCGGCGCCAGGGCGTTGGAGAACAGGTACGGCCTCGAGCGCTGGCGCAGCCACTCGGCAATGGCGCCCCGAGCGGCGGTGACCCCGCCGGAGGCGCCGCCCAGCGCCTTGCCCAGCGTGGTGGTCACAATATCCACCCGCTCCATCACGCCGTGGTATTCGTGGGTGCCGCGGCCGCCCTCGCCCAGAAAGCCGGTGGCGTGGCAGTCGTCGATCATCACCATGGCGTCGTACTTTTCCGCAAGATCGCAGATGGCGGTGAGGTTGGCCACCACGCCGTCCATGGAAAATACGCCGTCGGTGGCGATGAGCTTGAAGCGGGCCCCGGCCGCGTCGGCCTCTTGCAGGCGGGCTTCCAACTCGGCCATGTCGTTGTTGGCGTAGCGGTAGCGGGCCGCCTTGCACAGGCGGATGCCGTCGATGATTGAGGCGTGGTTCAGCGCGTCGGAAACCACCGCGTCCTCGGGGCCGAGCAGCGTCTCGAACAGCCCGCCGTTGGCGTCAAAGCAGGAGGAATACAGAATTGCGTCGTCCATGCCGAGAAACTCGGCCAGGCGCCTTTCCAGCCGGCGGTGCTCGGCGTGGGTGCCGCAGATAAAGCGCACCGAGGCCATGCCGAAGCCCTGCTCGTGCAGGCCGCGCTCGGCGGCCTTGATCAGCGTCGGGTCGTCCGCCAGGCCCAGGTAGTTGTTGGCACAGAAGTTGATCACCTCGCCCCGGGCGACCTTGACCTGCGCCCGCTGGGGCGACATCAGTTCGCGCTCGTGCTTGTAAAGGCCCTCGTCGTGGAGCTCGTCAAGCCGGCTTTCAAGCTCTTGCTGAAACGCCCGGGTCATGTGCTTTCTCCGTTGGCTGCGGTGCGTGCCGTCTTTTCCGGCGGCTCTCTCAATTCCTCGCCGCCTTCGCCTTCATAGCGCCGCCCCCAGCCGGTCAGCGCCGCCGCCAGCATGATCGCGACCAGCAGCCAGCCCTGAAAGACGAACGGAAACACCTGGGTGGGGGCCACGCTCGGCAGCCATTCGTAGGTGTCCTGCATCAGCTTGATGGTCGACCAGCCGAGCAGCACCGGCGCGCCCCAGGGGAAAATATAGCCCAGCGCCGAGGTCATGGCGTCGAGCATGTTGGCCCGGCGGTAGCGGTGGAGGCGGTAGCGCTCGCCCAGCTCGCGGACGAAGGGCGCGGCGGCGATTTCCGCGGCGGTGTTGATGGTAATGGCGGTGTTCAACAGCGCCACGATGCCCCAGATGGCAAGCTCGGCTCGGCGTACGGAGTCCCTGATCCAGGCCGTCAGCTTGCCGGTGATCGCTTCCATGGTCCCGCCCAGCTTGAGCAGGTAGGCCGAGGCGACGATCAGCAGAATCAGAATCGCCATGTTGACGTAGCCCTTGACCCCCTGCACCAGCGCCCCGGTCATCACGGTGTCGGCCTCGGAGTCAAAGCCGATGATGTCGGCAAGCGCGCCGGTGCCGGCGACCAGGATCACCGGAACCGAGGCGATAATGCCCCAGGTCAAGGAGGTCAGCAGGTGCTGGCCGGACAGCGCCAGAATCAGCACCAGCGCAAACGGCGCGAGCATCAAAAGCCCCATGGGCTCGGTGGAGGCCATCATCTCCTCGAGGGCCGCCGGGTCGGCGAAGCTTGCGTCCCCCCCGCCGCCGAACACGGCAAACAGGATCACGGTGGGGATCGCCGCGGCAATGGAATACTTGAAGCGGCTGCGCACCACGCCGGGCACGTCAGCGCCCTGGGTGGTAGCCGAGACGATGGTAGTGTCCGAGACCGGGGCCAGGTTGTCGCCGAAGATCGCCCCGGAGAGAATCGCCGCGAACAGCATGGTGGGGTCGCTGCCCACGGCCACCCCGGCCGGATACATCAGGGTGCAAAAGGCCACCGTGGTGCCGTAGCCGGTGCCTACGGCGGTGGAAAAGATTCCCGCCAGCACGAAGGTCATGGCCACAAAGAGCCCGCCGGTGACGTTGGACACGCCGCCGAGCCACACCAGCCCCTCCACCAGACCGCCCACCTGCAGCACCTGGGCGAACATGCCGGCAAAGAACCAGGCCACGATGGCCACCACGCCCACCGGCTGGGTCATGCCTTCAAACAGGCCGTTGGCATAGTCGGACCAGCGGCTGGCACAGCAGAAAAGCCCCAGCACGATACCGAACAGCGCGCCCATGACCAGAGCGATTTCCGACGACAGCCCGAGCACGCTGATGGTGATCGCCCAGACGACGAAAAACGCCAGCGGCACGGCGGCGCCGAGCGCGCCAAAGCGAAACGACAGGGAAGCGACGGGCGGCGGATGCGTCTGCCCGGACGACGTGGTTGGCTCTGCCATTCCATTTCTCCTTGTTCGACAGGGGACCGTGCCAATGCGACGACCGGCATCATCTTGTACGTTCTCAACCGTCAAGGTAGAAGAAACAAGGGGCCCGTAAAAGCGCTAACGTCTTGCACTATAGGCGTAGAGACGCCGCCGGCTGCTATGCCGAACGCCTCCTTGGCGCCTGCCTGCGGCCGCGCTTTCCGGGCCTTGCCGGGCGCTCGCGAATCACCGCCCGGATATGCTCGCGAAGCGCCTGCGCCTCGTAGCGCCGGGCGGTGGGAATGCGCAGCAGCGGTACCCCGGCCTGGGCAAAGGCCGCGTTGACGAAGTGATCCCGCCCCTGTCGGTCCCGACGCTGGTGCGAGGCGTCGTCCAGCTCGATACAGCACGCTACCCGCCCGCTATCCGGGTCGACCAGCACGTAGTCGATGTGCTTTTGGCTGATGCGCGAAAACGCCCGCAGCCATTCCCCCCGGGGAAGCCTTGGGTCGCGCTCCACGGCGAGCAAATCCGCTATCCGCACCTTGCCCATCAGCAGCCAGTCATTGCCGATGGCTTTTTGCAGCGCTTCGGCAAAGCGCCACTCGGCCTGGGTGAAAAGGAACTCGTGCGCCCGATAGCGAGCCCGCCGCTTGGGGGTAAGTCGCTTGATCAGCGCAATCAGCAACATCAGGGCCAGCACCGCGCCAAGGCCCCATGCCAGCGGATGATTCAGATACGCTAGGAGCTCCTCGGGTATCGCAAAAGGCAGGTTCATGCGGCGACTCCGCGTCGACAACGGCAGGTTAAATAGCAGACACAAAAAAGCCGCCTTGAAGGCGGCTTTTTCATGTTCTCTAACGCACTGACTACAAAGGATTCTGTAGTGGTGCCGACACCAGGAGTCGAACCCGGGACCTACTGATTACAAGTCAGTTGCTCTACCAACTGAGCTATGTCGGCACGGCGCTTTCTTGAGAAACGAACATGCCAGAGGCTTGAAGCCTTGGGCACATTCAACAAGAAATCGTGTTGGCGAATGGCTGGGGTAGCAGGATTCGAACCTGCGCATGCCGATACCAAAAACCGGTGCCTTACCACTTGGCGATACCCCAACTTTGGTGGCCGGAGACGGAATCGAACCGCCGACACGAGGATTTTCAATCCACTGCTCTACCAACTGAGCTATCCGGCCGCCGCCAACGGTGCGTATTAAACTAAAAGCGGCGCCCTCCGTCAACCGCTTTGTAAAACTTTCTTTCGTTTCTACCTTTCCTTTCCGCGGCTTATGTTCTACGCGCCGTGCCGCCTCTCGGCAAGCGCTCAGGCCTCGGGCGGAACATAGCCCTCGGCCTGGTCGGTTTCGCGGTTATCCAGAAAGCGCTCCATCTGTTCCATCAGATAGGCCCGGGACTCGGGGTCGAGCATATTGAGGTGCTTTTCGTTGATCAGACGGGTCTGCAGCGCCTGCCACTCTTCCCATGCCTGCTTGGACACGCTGGCCTGAATCTCCTGCCCCTTCTGTCCCGGCAGCGGCGGAAACGGCAGCGCCTCCATATCCTGCTGATACTTGCGGCAAAAGACGGTCTGACTCATGGATGACTCCTTACAGCAACGCGGGATGGTTGGCTTAACAGGCTACGCATGGCCCGGCGCATTATCCAGGCGAAACGGCGCCAGCTCCACGGCAAACTCGGTGAGCAGGCGCTTGACCGGCGCGGCAAGCCCCAGCGCCGGCGGGTTGTTGACGTCGTACCAGCGCCCGCCTTCGCGCACGGCGTCAAGCTCATCGCAGCGCACCGGCTGGGGGGTGATCTCCAGGCGAAAGTGACTGAACACGTGGGTAAACGTCGGCCGCGACGGCTCGCGCTCGGGGGCTTTGGCGTGGGTGGCCAGCCAGTCGTGAAGCTGGTCGTGGGTATCGAACTGCGGCAGGCACCAGAGCCCGCCCCAGAGCCCGGCGGGCGGGCGCTGCTCGAGCCATACGCGCCCCCGGCCGTCATGCAGCATCAGCATCAGCGTTTGCCGGGTGGGCACGGCCTTTTTGGGCCGGGACTCGGGATAGCGGCGCTCTTCGCCCCGGGCGTGGGCCACGCAGACGTCGCTGAACGGGCAGATCGCGCAGTCCGGGGTGCCGCGCTTACACAGCGTCGCGCCCAGATCCATCATCGCCTGGGTGTAGTCGGCAAGCCGCGCCTCGGGGGTGTAATGCTCTGCCAATGCCCAGAGGCCGCGCTCCACCTTCGGCCTGCCGGGCCAGCCTTCTACCGCGTGCAGGCGGGTAAGCGTGCGCTTGACGTTACCGTCGAGCATCACCGCCCGTGCACCGGTGCTCTGGGCGATGATCGCCCCGGCGGTGGAGCGGCCGATGCCCGGCAGTGCGGTAAGCTCATCCACGCTTGAGGTCGGCAGCTCGCCGCCATAATCCTCCACCACCGCCCGGGCCGCCTTGTGCAGGTTGCGCGCCCGAGCGTAGTAGCCAAGCCCCGTCCACAGGTGCAGCACCTCGTCCTGCTCGGCGGCGGCCAGGTCGCCAAGGGTGGGGAAGCGCTGCATGAAGCGTTCGAAGTAGCCGATAACGGTAGCTACCTGGGTTTGCTGCAGCATGATTTCCGACACCCACACCCGGTAGGGCGTGCGCGGTGCCTGCCAGGGCAGATCGTGACGCCCGTGGCGGTCGTACCAGTCGAGCAGGCGCCGCTGAAAGCGCGCCGGCTCAAGCACCGGCTCGGGCATGGCGGACTGGCTCTGGTGGTGCTTGGACAATGACATGCAACCTCAATCGAACAAACGTTTCAGGCCGTCGCGCAGCTCCCGGGCAGCTCCGTCACCGAGCTTCTCGTCGAGTTTTTCCTCAATGCGGCTGCCGACCTGGTCGCCGACCAGCCGCGACACGTTGGTTTTCAGCGCGTCGCGGTCAACGCGGCACCACTCTCCCGGCTCCGCGCTGATGCTGCCTTCGCAGCGCACCGGCAGCGCCAGCCTGGCAAGCCGAGGATTGACCCGGCAGGCGGCGTCGGCGGTGTTGTCCAGCCGCACGCTGGCCAGCGCATCAAACTGGCGGTGGCCCAGGTCGTACTCGCCTTCCCCCTGGACGTTGAGGCCGGGAAGCGTCACCCGCACATCGTCGCTCTCAACGACGCCGTCGCGCACGGTGAAAGTGGCATCCACGTGCTCGAAGCGGGTGTCGTCGCGCCACTCGCGGGTCGTATCGCGGTCTTCCAGCGCGGCAACGGCTTCGCACACCTGCCGGGATATATTGACGCCGGCAATGGCGCCGTCGTCAAGCTTCGCTTTGGCGCTGCCGTTTAGCCGGCGCACCAGGTCTTCGCGGGTGTTGCCCTTGGTAGTGAACTCGCCGCTGGCCTCGAGCCGGCCGCTAAGCGAAGCGTCGCGCTCGCCAAGCGCCTCCAGCAGCGGCGCCATTTTCACCCCGCTGGCGCGGGGCGCCAGCGCCCACGCCAGGGGCGTTTGCCCGGCATCGAGGCTGCCGCTGGCGCTGAGCTTGCCGCCGTAAAAGCCGGCCTCGAAGGCCTCGAGCCGCTGGGTGCCGTCGCGACCCTCGAGCGCAAGCTCGGGAGAATCGAACTTGAGTCCGCCGAGGGTCAGCGACCCCAGCGCCAGCGCGCCGTCCAGCTCAAGCCTGGCCAGAAGCGGCTGGTCTACCAGCGCCGGCGCCTCTTCTTCTGCCGCTGCGCGGCGCCAAAGCCCGATACCGGCCTGCTTGGCGGCGTCAGCGGCGGGCGCAGGCAGATAGCGGTCGACGTTCAGAGTGTCGCCTTCCAGATCGAAATCCAGCGCGGTGCCGTCGATCCCGGCAGCAAGCTCGCCGGTCAGGGTAGTGTCGTCGAGCACCAGCGACAGCGGAGCCAGGCGAATACGCTCGGCGTCGCCTTTTATCTGGCTGGTCAGCGCCACGTCGGAAAGCGCGCCGGGGTTGCGCGTATCGAGGCCTACTCCCAGCCGCTCGAGCCAGGGGCGCAGCGATAGCGGCGCCAGCGTCACCTGCCCGGCGTAGCGCAGGTCATCTCGCCAGTTTTCCAGCGTCAGCCGACCCCGGGCGCGCAGGCCGTCGGGGCCTTCCAGCTGCATGTCGTTAACCCTGGCGACCTGCTCGCCCCAATCGCCCTTCAGGGCAAACTTGAGCGCCAGCGCCAAACCGCCCTCCCAGGTATCGGGATGGTGCAAGGTGGTTTTCAGCACGCCGTCGGTGACGGCCAGCTGCCGGTCGTCCAGTCCCGCTTCGATGCGGGACGCGCTCAGACGCAGCGCCTGGGGCTCGACGTCGGGCGCCAGCCGAGTGCGCGTTTCCAGATCGGGGGTTTCCAGTACGAACCCGTGCTCGGCCAGCGCCAGCCTGAGCCGCGTGTCCAGATTGATCTCGCTGCTGACTACCGGCGGACGCGTCAGCGCCTGGGGCTCGAGGCTATCGTAGCGGCTGAGGGTCAGCATGGCCTTGAGCGGAAAGAAGCGCTGCGGATTGACGTTGCTGCCGGTCACGTTGAGGTTTTCGGCGTGCCATAGGGTATGGCTCTGGGCATCGCGGAAGCGCAGTTCGGCGTTCTGGACCTTGACGCTGGCGATGCTCAGCGCCACGTCGAGGTTGCCGGCATCGGCGTTGGGGCCGGCGCTTGCCGGGGCCAGCACGGTTTCGGCTTTCTCCCCGCGCGCGGCCATGCGCTCCAGCAGCGCCTCCCAGTTGCCTTCACCCTGCGCGTTGCGGCGCAGGTTCAGGTTCATGCCGTCAAGGGTCAGGCCGTCCACGGCGATTTCCCCGCGCAGTAGAGGGGCCAGCGCCACGCTGACCTCGGCGCGCTCCACGGCGGCAAAGGGCGTCGCTTCCTCCTCCTGCTCGGCAAGCCAGGCGCGTGCCTTCTCCACGCTGACGCCGATGCGCGGATAAAAGGACCAGGAAAGCGCGCCGTCAAGCTCGATATCCAGGCCGGTATGTTCTTCCATCACCGCGGTCAGGCGCGGCTTGAAGTCCTCCGGGTCCATGAAAGTGGTAACATAGACCACCGCGGCCACGGCGAGCACCCCGAGAATGCCGACGGCGGCGAGGAGGATGCGCAAAAGCTGCCTCATGGCGCTTCCTCCGGCGTGCCCGTCAGCACGCGACCGTCGCCGTCGACCTCATGCCCCAGCCGGGCATAAAGCGCGCCTTCCGCCGACGTCGGCGACGCCACGCCAAGGCGGCGGTGTGCGCGGGTCCTGGCGTCGGCGGCCACCAGCGCCAGCAGCCGGGTGGCGACCCCGCGCCCGCGAGTTTCCGCGCGCACGCAGAGGTGGCTTAGCTGCCAGGTTCCGTCAGCGGTCGACGTGACCGCCACGGCGCCCAGCAGCCGGGCGTTGAACAGCGCACAGGCAAAGCCGTTGCCGGCGCGCAGATGCTCGGCGACGAAGGCCTCGGCCGCCTCCGGCGCCAGGCACGCCGGGTCGGCGTCCCGATAAATGCGTATCAGGTCGTGGCGAGCCTGGGGGTCTTGGGTCCAGCGGGTCTGGTCTACGTGCTGCAGTGTCACCGGCATGGTTCAGGGATCCTCTTGGCCCGGACGGGCGGGTCTACCTTGTGCGCGCATTGTAGCCGATTGCCGGGCCGATTCACTATAATGACGGTTTGGCCGCAGGCTTGCCCTGCTCATCCGGTGGTCTGCGTCTTCGCGGGGCGCATCAGACACACTGTGCGTCGCCACCGGCGTTCCCCTCAAGTGCGCCACAGCGCAGGAGAAACAAGATGTCATCGCGTATTGCCACGGTCAGCCGTGACACCCAGGAAACGCAGGTCAAGATCAGCGTCAACCTTGACGGTACCGGCCGGCTCGACGGCGCAACCGGCGTGCCGTTTCTGGATCACATGCTCGACCAGATTGCCCGGCACGGGCTGATCGACCTGGACATCAAGGCTACCGGGGATACGCATATTGATGACCACCACACGGTAGAAGACGTGGGCATTACCCTGGGCCAGGCTTTTGCCAGAGCCATTGGCGACAAGCGCGGCATTTACCGCTACGGTCACGCCTATGTGCCCCTGGACGAAGCTCTTTCCCGGGTGGTGATCGATTTTTCCGGACGCGCCGGGCTGTTCATGGACGTCGAGTTCACTCGGGACACCGTCGGCGCGCTGGATACCCAGCTTTTTTGGGAGTTTTTCCAGGGCTTTGTCAACCACGCCGCGGTAACGCTGCACATCGACAACCTCAAGGGGTTCAACGTCCATCACCAGGCCGAAACGATCTTCAAGGCGTTTGGCCGGGCGCTGCGCATGGCCATGGCCGAAGACCCGCGCATGGCCGGCCAGATGCCGTCGACCAAAGGCACCTTATAAGGAGCACTCCATGACCATTGCGGTGATCGACTATGGAATGGGCAACCTGCACTCCGTGGCCAAGGCGCTTGAGCACGTCACCCATGAAAACGTGATCATTACCCGGGACTCGCGCTGCATCCTCGGCGCGACCCGGCTGGTGCTGCCCGGCCAGGGGGCGATTCGCGACTGCATGGGCGAGCTTGAGCGTAGCGAGCTGCGCGGCCTGGTCGAAGACGTGATCCAGCGTCAGACAAAGCCGCTTTTGGGCATTTGCGTGGGCCAGCAGATGCTTTTGGAACACAGCGAGGAAAGCGGCGGCGTTAGCTGCCTGGGCGCGTTCAGGGGTGAGGTCAAGCGCTTCCCCGACGCCATGCGCGACCACAACGGTGCGCGCATGAAGGTGCCGCACATGGGCTGGAATCTGGTCGACCAGCGCCGCGAGCATCCGCTGTGGGAAGGCATCGACAGCCACGAGCACTTCTACTTCGTCCACGGCTACTACGCCAAAGCCGCCGACGAGGCCGACGTGTTCGGCACCATCCAGTACGGCCACATCAGCGCCCACGTGGCCATGGGACACGGCTCCACCTTTGCCGTACAGTTCCATCCGGAAAAAAGCTCACGCGCCGGGCTCAAGCTGCTGGAAAACTTTGTTACCTGGTCCCCATAAGCTCGCTTCGGCGAACTCATCATCCTGAACACCGCGCCTCAGGTAAGGTTAAACATCATGCTAGTCATCCCCGCCATCGATCTGAAAGACGGCCAGTGCGTGCGCCTCAAGCAGGGCCGCATGGACGAGGCCACGTCCTACGGCGACGACCCCGTGGCCATGGCCGCGCGCTGGGTCGAGGCCGGCGCCCGCCGTCTGCACCTGGTCGATCTGAACGGCGCCTTTGCCGGCCAGCCGGTCAACGGCGAGGCGGTCACCGCCATTGCCCGGGCCTACCCGGACCTGCCCATCCAGATCGGCGGCGGCATCCGCAACGCCGAGACCATCGAGCACTATCTCAACGCCGGCGTGTCCTACGTCATCATCGGCACCCAGGCGGTGAAACAGCCGGCGTTTGTCGGCGAGATGTGCCGCGCCTTTCCCGGCCGGGTGATCGTCGGGCTCGATGCTCGAGACGGCTTTGTCGCGACCGACGGCTGGGCCGAAGTCTCGACGGTAAAAGCCACCGAGCTTGCCAAGCGCTTTGCCGACGACGGCGTATCGTCCATCGTCTATACCGACATCGCCCGGGACGGCATGATGCAGGGCGTCAACGTCGAGGCCACCGCCGCGCTTGCCCGCGACGGCGGCCTGCCGGTGATTGCCTCGGGCGGGGTAACCCACCTTGGCGATATCGAAGCGCTGTGCAAAGTGGCTGACAGCGGCATACTGGGCGCGATTACCGGCCGCGCGATTTACGAGGGCAGCTTGGACGTTGCCGAGGCCCAGCGGCTTAGCGATCGTCTTAGCGGAGAAAAATCATGAGCCTTGCCAAACGCATTATCCCTTGTCTGGACGTCGACGCCGGCCGCGTGGTCAAGGGCGTCAACTTCATCGGCATCCGCGACGCCGGGGATCCGGTGGAAATCGCACAGCGCTATAATCAGCAGGGCGCCGACGAGATCACCTTTCTCGACATCACCGCCAGCAGCGACGGTCGTGACACCACCGTGGACATGGTCGAACGCATTGCCGGCGAGGTGTTCATTCCGCTGACCGTGGGCGGCGGCATCCGCCGCTGCGAGGACATCCGCACCATGCTCAACGCCGGGGCGGACAAGGTGGCGATCAACACCGCAGCGATCACCCATCCGGAGTTTGTCCGCGAAGCCGCCGAGCGCTTTGGCAGCCAGTGCATTGTTGTGGCCCTCGACGCCAAGCAGGTGTCCCGGGAAGGCGAAACGCCGCGCTGGGAAATCTTCACCCACGGCGGGCGCAAACGAACCGGTCTCGATGCGGTGGAGTGGGCAAGGAAAATGGTCGACTACGGCGCCGGCGAGCTGCTGCTGACCAGCATGGACCGGGACGGCACCAAGTCCGGCTTTGATCTGGAACTGACTCACGCCGTTGCCGAGGCGGTGGGCGTGCCGGTGATCGCCTCGGGCGGGGTGGGCAACCTAGATCACCTGGTGGACGGCGTACTCAAGGGCGGCGCCGACGCGGTGCTTGCCGCCAGTATCTTCCACTTCGGCGAATACACCATTCCCGAGGCCAAGCGCTACATGACCGAGCGCGGCATCAAGATGCGGCTATAAGATGGCAACGTTGATTTTCCGCATGGCGGCGGCGCGCACCTCAAGGGCGCGCCGCTGGCTCATCGCTCTGCTGGCGGGGGCTACCCTCCCCCTGAGCGCAGCGGGCAGCGATTTCTGGCACCACGACCACACCTTTGTCCAAACCAGCCTGGTAACCCAGCATTTTTCCGGCAGCTCAGGGTACAACGAAGATCAGAACCTGATCGGCATCGAGCTGCACAACCCCGATCGCTGGCTGGCGGGCACGGCCTGGCTGAAAAACTCCTTCGACCAGCCCATCTGGTACTTCTACGCCGGCCGCGAGCTTCCCTTCTGGCAGCCGGCGCCGAACCTGGAGTTTCGCGCCAAGCTCACCGCCGGCGCGCTGCGCGGCTACAAGGGCAGCAAAAAGCACAAGATCCCGTTCAACCACTACGGCGTTGCCCCGGCTATCCTGCCGGCTGTCGGCGTGCGCTGGGGCAAGGTCGAAACCGACCTGCTGCTATTCGGCAACGCCGGCGTCATGGTCAACGCCGGCATTCGTATCTGATGCCCAGGGCCGCCGGCAGCATCCGGCGGCTTATTCCGAGTCCAGCGAAAGTCCCAGGTTGCTCACGCCCTCGTTTTTGCCCAGCCGGCGCACCGCCTTCAGTCGGTCTCTGGAAAGCGGCTGCGAGACGGCCTCGAGCACCGCGTCCTGAAAACCGTTTTCGTCGTCGGTGAGCGGATGGTCACGCACCAGCAGCGCCAGTTTTTCGGCGTCGTCTTCGCCCTCGGTGAGCTCGATAAAGGCACGCACGCCGGCACGCGACGTACGGCTGACGTCGAGCACCGCCTCGGGGGCCTCGCCACGCCACGTATCCAGCAGCGCCGCAATCGACACGACGGCGTCCAGCGCCCGCCGGGCGCCGAAGCTGTCATCCTCGGCCGGGGGCTCGCACTCGGCCAGCTTTTCTGCCTGGCGATCAAAGTCGATGCTCGCGCTGGGCACGGCGAGCTTTTCCCACGCCAGATCCAGCACGGTGCGCAGCGTATGCGTATCGCCGTGGCCGGTGGTTTGCGCATAAAGCGCATAGTTGGGCAGCTGGCGCTCGGCCAGGGCGGCCATGAAGGCCTGCTGAGCGGAGAGCCCAAGCTGCTGAAGTCGCTGGAAAAAGCCCATATTTTGTGACGCCATGTTAGAGTTCCGGTATGTACTTCCCGCCGGGGAGTCAGGATCGCGCTTGCCGGTAAGGCACTTGTTCAGGAAAGGCTGATCAAGATTTTGTGTCAATAACCGCTGGCCAAAAAGCCGCTATCGGGCGAGGAGAATACCATGCACGTTCATCTGCTACAGCACAGCCCCCACCACGGCCCTGCGCGGCTCGCCGACTGGTTTTCAAGCATGGGGCACAGCTATACCGTGTTTCACCTTGACGAAGGCGAGCTGGCCCCGCGCCCGGGGGACAGCGATGCGCTGATCGTCCTCGACGGCGATGAAGCTCTGCTGGATCAGCCGCCGGCTTGGCAGCGGGAAGAACAAAAGCTGATCGAGCGCTACCTGGACGGCCACAAGCCACTTTTGGGGTTTGGCCTCGGCGCGCACCTGATTGCCGACGCGCTGGGGGCAACGATTGCCCCGGGCACCTTCCCCGAGGCCGGCTTTCACCCGGTGACTCTGGATGAGCGCTCACCGCTTGACCTGCCCGATCGGTTTCACGCCTTTCTGTGGCACCGCGCTGTCTTCAGCCTGCCGGATAACGCGACGCCGCTGGGCGCAAGCGAGGCCGCGCCGCTGCAGGGTTTTGCCTGGGACGACAAGCGCGTCATCGGCCTGCTATGCCAGCTGCACGCTACCCCGGAAAGCGCCTCGGCCCTGCTGGAACACCAGGCGCCGCCCGCCGGCCGCGACGACTTTGTGCAGCCGACAGCGGAGATTCTCGCCGACGCCGAGCCTTTCAATCGGCTCGCGCCGCTGCTCGACCGGGTGCTGAGCGAGTGGCTGAGCACGGCGCCAGCGTCTTAGCCGCTGGCCGGCATGTGCTCCGCCTGCCACTCCCGGGCGGCGCCCAAACAGCTCTCCCAGTCGCCCACGTGCAGCTCGCGCAGGCCTGCCTCTTGGTGGCGCTTGAGGTGATAGCGGTACATGGGGTCGTAGTATTCGGTCAACAGCGGGGCAAGCCAGGCTTCGTGGGCCTGGCGATCGCCGCTTTCGTGGGCGGCAAACGCCAGCTCCTGCAGCCGCTGCAGCCGGGCAAGCCTTGCGCTGCCCAGGCGCTTTTTCAGCCGCAGCAGGGCATTGCCCAGCTGCTGGCGCATGCGCTGCCAGCCCTCTTCTTCGCCGAAGCGAGCGCAGTGGGCGCGCTCAAGATCGATAATGTAGTCTTTTTGCAGCTGCTCAAGCCGCCAGTCCAGAGGCATTTCCACACGGATACGCGGCGCCTTCTCCATGCCCTGCCAAAACGTCAGCGGGATATTGACGCTGCCCACCTGGCGCGACTCGTCTTCCAGCGTCAGCGGGCCGGAAAGCGACATCAAGCGCCGGGCCAGAGCATGCTCAAAGTCGACCTGGGGCGGCGGCGGTTCGGGCATCCGCCCAAACGCCGACCCCTTGTGGTTGGCGAAGCCTTCAAGGTCCACGCCGCTCTCCAGCCGGTTGATCAGCGCTGTCTTGGCGCAGCCGGTGAGCCCGCTGACAACCAGCATGGGCTGGCTTACTGCCGCATCAACACGGCCGCAGAGCCGCTGGCGCATGGCTTTCCAGCCGCCTTCAATCCGCGGCGGCGCGCTGCCGGCCTCCGCCAGCCACTGCTGGACGATTTGCGAGCGCAGCCCGCCGCGAAAGCAGTAGATCAGCGCATCCGGGTGCCGGCCCAGGTAGGATCGCCAGGCCGCCAGCCGCCCCGCCTTGACCTCGCCGCTGACCAGCTTTTCGCCCAGCTTGATGGCGGCCGCCTGACCGCGTTTTTTATAGGCCAGGCCCACCTGGTGGCGCTCGTCATCGTTCAACAGCGGCAGGTTGACCGCGCCCGGCAGCGCCCCCTGGGCAAACTCCACCGGGGCGCGCACGTCGATCAGCGGATACGCCTGACGCACCAGATCAATATCGGCCGGTATACTCGCCCCGCTCACCCGGCCACCTCGATAAGCGCCTCACTCTCAGCCGGCTTGAGCGTGCCGAACGCGGCGAGCTCGATGCCGTGCTCGCGGCCGATGTGCTGAACCGCGTCGGCGCTTTCCGGGGCGACGGCCAGCAGCAGCCCGCCGGACGTTTGCGGGTCGCACAGCCATTGCCAGTGGACATCGCTCATCGCCGGCAGCGCTGTCCCCAGCGCTTCGCGGTTGCGCACCGTGCCGCCGGGCACCGCTCCGCGCTGGCGGTAGCCTTCCGCGGCTTCCAGACGTGGCAGGCGGCTGAAGTCCAACGATGCGGCCATGCCGCTGGCTGCGCAGACTTCGCTCAGGTGCCCAGCCAGGCCAAAGCCGGTGACGTCGGTCATGGCGTGTACGCCGGACAGCTCGGCAAGCTCGACGCCGATGCGGTTGGAAACCAGCATGGTTTCCCGCGCGAGCCCCTGATGCTCGGCTGCCAGCAGGCCGCGCTTTTCCGCCGTGGTAAGCATTCCCACGCCCAGCGGCTTGGTCAAAAACAGCAGATCGCCGGGTTTGGCCGCGCTGTTGAGCTTCAGGCGCTCAAGTTCGATGAGGCCGTTCACCGCCAGGCCAAAAATCGGCTCCGGAGCGTCAATGGAGTGCCCGCCGGCCAAAGCCAGACCGTGGTCGCGGCACACGGCCTGGGCGCCGGCCATGACGTCGCCGGCGATATCGACGCTGAGCTTGTCCAGCGGCCAGCCGAGAATCCCCAGCGCCATGACCGGGTCGCCGCCCATGGCGTAAACGTCGCTAATGGCGTTGGTCGCCGCGATACGGCCGAAATCGTACGGGTCGTCGACAATCGGCATGAAAAAGTCGGTGGTGGCAATCATCCCGCGACCGTCGCCCAGGTCATAGACGCAGGCGTCTTCGCGACCCTGGTTACCCACCACCAGACGCTCGCTGCTGGCCGGCGGGCCGGCCTTGGCGAGAATGCCGTCGAGCACGTCGGGCGCAATTTTACAGCCGCATCCGGCACCGTGGCTGTACTGGGTCAGGCGAATGGCGCTCATTGAGGTAACTCCTTGGCCAAAACGATGGGCGCCCATTCTAACGCAACCGAGCGCCCACCACCTATGACAGCTGAGGGCCCGACGTCTGGCGCCCCTGTCAGCTAGAGGGCGTCGAGGGCGTCGCTGAGCTTGTCCACCGGGGTCACCGTCATGCCCTTGGGCGACGTTTTGGGCGCGTTGGCCCGGGGCACAATGGCCCGGGTAAAGCCGTGCTTGGCGGCCTCGGCGATACGCTCCTGACCGCTTGGCACCGGGCGGATTTCACCGGACAGCCCCACTTCGCCAAACACCACCAGCTCGCGCGGCAAGGCGCGGTTTTGCAGGCTCGACACCACCGCAAGGAGCACCGCCAGATCGGCGCTGGTTTCCAGCACCTTGACGCCGCCCACCACGTTGAGAAAGACGTCCTGATCGCCGGTAAAAAGCCCGCCATGACGGTTGAGCACGGCCAGCAGCATGGCCAGGCGGTTGTGATCCAGTCCCACCGCCACCCGGCGCGGATTGCCCAGCGCGGACTCATCCACCAGCGCTTGCACTTCCACCAGAATGGGACGAGTGCCTTCCCACACCACCATGACCAGGCTGCCTGGAGCCTGCTCTTCGTTGCGCGAAAGGAAGATCGCGCTGGGATTCTTCACCTCTTTCAGTCCTTGCTCGAGCATGGCAAAAACGCCCAGCTCGTTGACTGCGCCAAAGCGGTTTTTCTGCCCGCGCAGGGTGCGAAAGCGCGAGTCCGAACCGCCTTCCAGCAGCAGCGAAGCGTCGATCATGTGCTCGAGCACCTTGGGCCCGGCAAGGCTGCCGTCCTTGGTGACATGCCCCACCAGCAGCAGCACCGTATTGCTCTGCTTGGCAAAGCGGGTCAGCGCGGCGGCAGACTCGCGCACCTGGGCCACGCCGCCGGGGGCCGAAGCAATGTCTTCCAGATGCATGGTCTGGATGGAGTCGATCACCAGCACTTCGGGCTTTTCGCGTTCGGCCACCGCCAGAATGGTCTCGACGCTGGTTTCGGCGAGCATCTTGAGTCCCTGGGTCGGGAGCTGCAGCCGATGGGCGCGCATGGCCACCTGGGACAGCGACTCCTCCCCGGTGACATAGATAACCGCCTGGTTCTGAGCCAACTTGCAGGCGGTTTGCAGCAGAAGCGTCGACTTGCCCGCACCGGGGTGGCCGCCCAGCAGCACGGCCGAGCCGGGCACCAGGCCACCGCCCAGCACCCGGTCGAACTCGCCAAAGGTGGAGCCCATGCGGGGCACTTCGCTGAGGTCCACCTGGCCCAGATCCACCACCTCACGAGTCAACGCGCCGCTGTAGCCGCTGCGTCCGGATGAGGCACCCGTCGCCGCTGCGCCCGGCCGCGGCGCTGCCAGGCGCACCTCGCTCAGCGTGTTCCACTCCCTGCAGCTGGAACACTGCCCCTGCCACTTGTGATATTCGGCACCGCACTCGGTGCATACAAAAGCGCTTTTGGCTTTGGCCACAAACGTGCTCCTGCAACAATGAGCATGAAGGTCAACGAGCCATTTTACCTGCCGTAAAACAGCAAAGGCGGCCCATGGCCGCCTTTGTATCTTGCCCTGGGGGCTTTAAAACAATGGTTACTGACGCTTGAGGCGCAGCATTTCACCGTTTTCAAAGCGGCGGCGCTCGGGATCGATCAGCTCAAGCGTGCGCTCGTCCAGGCGGAGAAAATAGTACGTCTGGCCTTCGCCGTCCGGCGTCAACTCGTATACCTTGGCATCCGGATCGGAGGGCGTGCCGGTCAGAACTTCCC